>CAYFMX010000022.1:0-36176 GCA_964344325.1 uncultured Piscirickettsiaceae bacterium | reverse complement strand
AAAAGAAGCAGAAATTGTTTACGAAAAAGGTTTATGAACACACGAGACCTGACACCTACCACCGTATCCGTCGTCACCCTGCCTTCAACAGCATGGTGGAACAGCTCCCCTTTCCGGCTTAGGAACCCCAAAACATTCAACCGCTTGCTGTGAAAACTGGGAATCTCCTGTGTGACCCCAACTGGTTGCCAACCATAGGGGACACAAGGGATCTGGCTGAATCCGGATTCATCGAAATAGTACAGGCCGATTTCACCCGCATCTTCCTTTTCTTGTAAGTTTTCCAGTAGCTTGTGTGTATGGTCGAATTCCTCACGGTCCCTTTTCACCTTCAACGACCTCCTGCACCTTTTCCACACCAGCCCCCCCTTTTTAAGGCCCGTTTGTAGGTGTCATAACTCGCTTTTTTGCCGGTTTCCCGTTCCAGTTTTGCTGCTGCCGCCTTCAATTGGTGGGGATTCTCTGATACATACCCAATCAGGCTTTTTTCTTCACTTTCTGACAGGATTCGTGGGCGGCCATCCCTTTTTCCATCCAGCAACCCTACGAACCCTTTTGTTTCCCAATTGTTGATCCAGATGCCTGCTGTATTGCGGCTTATGCCGAAAACCTCACATAACTGGACAATGGTGCTGCCTTTATGGCTCAGCAATAATGCTTCACAACGTTGCCGGGTGCGGTAGCTTGGGTGCTTTTTTGCTGCTTCCTGCAGCGTTATTTTCTCTGCGGGTGTCAGGGAAGATACAAATTTCATCGGAAAATCAGGGACTGTACCTTTTATAGGTAATTTTTGCTCAGGTACTTAATACTATTTTTCTGATTATGTTCAACAGGGTTTATTGTTTTCCAAACCGTTTTTTACCATCGGATTTTCCCTTATTTTGTCCGCCAAATTTCTTGGATTTCCCCGATTTTTTTGACGCATTATTTTTACGATCATCACGCCGTTCTGAATTACGCTGATCTGCAAAACGTTTTGGCTTGCGATCTTTCCGATAACCGCCGCTTTTTCCTTCACTTTTTTCAATCCGGCTAATTTCCAGTTGGTGGTCACAGAGCCACACTTTTTTCAGGTCTTTGAGGAGCCAATTCGGCATCCCGACCGGCAGATCAATGGTACTGTGCTCGTCAAAAATGCGGACGCGCCCGATGTGTGCATTGTCCAAACCGGCCTCGTTGGCAATCGCGCCGACAATGTTACGTACTTCCACGCCGTGTTCTTTGCCCACCTCAAGGCGAAAGGTCTCTTTTTCGATCTCTTCACCGCCTCCACGCTGATCATGATCATTACGATCTCGACGACGCTCATTTTGGCCTTCGCGGCGGTTTTTATCTTTTGCATCGCGGCGATCATTTCTGCTATTTCGGTCTGCACGTCCGCGTTTTTGTGAAGATTGCAGTTCTTGCAGCAACAACGGATTTTTCTCTTCGCGCATCACCGCCAATGCTGCGCCAAGATCAACTTCTGGTAAATCATTCTCTTCTGCAATTTCGGAGAGCAATTGACGGTAAAATTCCAATCTACGTTCCGCAGCGACGGTTTCCAGAATTTTCTCTTTGAATTGTTGAATGCGCTGGTCGTTGAGTTCAGAAATCGATGGCATTTTAAAATGCTCGATCTTCTGTTTTGTTGCACGTTCAATCGACTGTAACATGCGTTTTTCACGCGGTGTGATGAATAAAATTGCCTCACCAGTACGTCCGGCGCGTCCGGTGCGTCCGATGCGATGAATGTAGGATTCGGTGTCGTGTGGGATATCGTAGTTGACGACATGGCTGACACGCTCCACATCCAGCCCACGCGCTGCGACATCGGTGGCGACCAGAATATCAATTTTGCCTTTTTTGAATTTTTCGACGATTTTTTCGCGGCTTTTTTGTGCAATATCACCATTCAGTGCTGCTGCGCCATAGCCTCGCGCTTCGAGCCGTTCTGCCAGATCAATCGTCAACGTTTTTGTGCGCACGAAGACAATTACGCCGTCAGTTTGTTCCACTTCCAGTACGCGGGTCAGCGTCTCCATTTTATGCTGAAAATTGGTCATCCAGAACCGCTGGCGAATGGTTTTTGCGGTTGCTGTTTTCTCTTTAATCGTGACAGTAATCGGCTCTTGCAGATGTTGTTCCGCAATTTTGCGAATTGCATGCGGCATCGTCGCCGAAAAGAGCGCAATTTGCCGATCTTCGTGCGTTTGTTCCAAAATCCATTCGACATCTTCGACAAAGCCCATGCGTAACATTTCATCAGCTTCATCCAGTACCAGTGTGCGCAATTGGGAAAGCTTTAGCGTCTTTTTGCGCATGTGATCCATCACACGCCCCGGCGTGCCGACAATCACTTGCGGATTGCGTTTGAGATGACGCAACTGGATACCATAATCTTGCCCACCGTAAATCGGCAGGACATGAAAGCCTTTGATTTTATGTGCATAGCGTTGGAATGCTTCCGCAACCTGAATCGCTAATTCACGTGTTGGCGCAAGTACCAGCACCTGAGGCTCTTTTTGGGAGAGATCAATATTGGAGAGCAGCGGCAATGCAAATGCGGCGGTTTTGCCCGTGCCAGTTTGCGCCTGACCAATTACATCTGCACCTGATTGCAAATGTGGAATCATCTCTGACTGAATGGGCGAAGGGGTCTCGTAACCGAGCGATTCGACTGCCGCGAGCACGGGTTTGGAGAGGGCAAGGTCGCGGAAATTGATTGCAGATTGCGCTGCTGGGGTTTCAGACATTAAAAAATCCTTTCTCGTAAATCGTGGAGATCAACATTGAGGTTAATGCGATCAAAAAATCATGCGCAGAGTATTCCTCTCCACTTGTTGTTGATTTTTTACGAGGAGGCTCTGAAACGGGGTAAAAGGGGGCGCATTCTAGGGATTTGTGTGCCAAATAGGAAGTACAGTATGCGCTGATACGCTGAAATGGTATGATCACCCGCTTTTTTACGCTGAACCCCAAAAGAGAGATTCCATGAATCGAATGAAACGATGGTGGTTTTCCGCCAGCTTGGTTGGCCTGTTATTTTCCACAATTCTCTTCTCTGCGCTGACCGTCGCAAAACCGAATCCAGAACCAGCGGCAGATTCACCGAAAGTGAAACTGGTCACCAACCGCGGTGAAATTTTGCTGCAGTTGTATAAAGAACGTGCGCCGAAAACGGTCGAGAATTTTCTCCGCTATGTGAACGAAGGGCACTACGATGGCACGATTTTTCATCGTGTGATCAAGCGGTTCATGATTCAGGGCGGCGGTTTCACCAAAGAATACGAAAAGAAAAAGACACATGCGCCAATTAAAAATGAAGCAGACAATGGTCTGAAAAACTTGCGCGGCACGATTGCAATGGCACGCACGACTGATCCAGATTCTGCGACTGCGCAATTCTTTATCAATGTCAGAAACAACCAGTCGCTGGATTTTACACGCAAGACACGCAACGGTTGGGGCTATACGGTGTTTGGGCACGTGATTGAAGGAATGGATATTGTGCACAATATTGAGCGTATCCCTACGGGCGCAGCCGGGCCGTTCCGAAGCGATGTGCCAGAATTTGAGGTAGTGATTGAATCGGCGAAGATTGTTGAATAATCAATTCATCATTTAAATAAATTCAAAACAGATAAAAGAGATTTAACTATGAAAGTAAAAATGACGACTTCCCTCGGCGACATCACGTTGGAACTGGATGCCGAAAAAGCTCCGAAAACCGTCGAAAATTTTGTCGCCTACTGCAAAAGCGGTCACTATGACGGCACAATTTTCCATCGTGTGATCAAGCGTTTCATGATTCAGGGTGGTGGTATGGAGCCGGGCATGGCGGAGAAAAAGACTAACGCACCGATTGAAAATGAAGCGAAAAATGGCCTGAAAAATGAAGTTGGCGCGATTGCGATGGCGCGTACCAATGATCCGCACTCTGCAACTTCGCAATTCTTTATTAATGTACAGAACAACAGCTTTTTGGATTATCCGGGGCAGGATGGCTGGGGTTATTGTGTCTTTGGCAAGGTGACGGACGGGCTGGAAACCGTGCAGAAAATTGAGCAGGTCGAGACAGGCAGTCGAGGTTTCCATGATGATGTGCCGAAAGAAGATGTTGTGATTGAAAAAGCGGAAGTGATTGAAGAGTAAGAATTACTTTGGTTTATTTCTGATTCGTTCGCGTTTCTCCAAAGTCGGGGTTCATAAGGGAAAGCTTTCTCTGGGCTCCTTTTTGGAGAAATCACGAACTTCCCATTTGTGCTGAAAAAACAGTGCACACTTCCGCATTTATCTCCGATCTTCATCTCTCCAAACATCATCCGGAGATGACAGAACAATTTCTCTCTTTTCTCCACTCTCTTCGTTTAGAAGAATCCACAATCCGACAACTTTATATTCTCGGCGACCTGTTTGAAGTTTGGCTCGGCGATGATCTTTCGTTGAGTGAGCATGATGAAATTATTGCTGCGTTACGCGAAACGACAAAATCCAATGTGCAAATTTTCATCCAGCACGGCAACCGCGATTTTTTGCTCGGTAAACAATTTGAACAAGCAACCGGCGCAAAACTGATTCCTGATTTCTATTTGCTAGAACAGAATGAAAAACGCATTTTATTGATGCATGGCGATTTGCTCTGTATTGATGACAGAAATTATCAGCAATTACGGAAAATTGAGCACAATTCGTTTGCGCATTGGATCTATTTTCATTTGCCGAAAGCAACGCGGAGAAAAATTGGCAAACTGATTCGTGGTAATAGCGAACGGGTCAAGGGGCAACGCGAATATGCAGATATGGATGTGAATCTGGATGAGGTGATTCGGCAGATTAAAAAATGGGATGTGGATGTGCTGATTCACGGCCATATTCACCAGCCAGCTCGTTATGCGCTGGAAATTGGTGGTAAAAAACGAGAACGGATTGTGTTGGCGGATTGGGATCAGCCAGAGAGTGAATTGCTAGTTTTGAAAATCTGAATTTTTCTTTCCCCAGCGGGGAAATGGCGTAAAGCCGGTGGTTTCAACCACCGGCTCAATTTTACAGCCTATTTACAATCTACAGCTTACAGCCCTGCATCCGCACGAAGCGCATCTGCTTTATCAGTGCGTTCCCAAGTGAAGTCAGGATCATTACGACCGAAGTGACCATTTGCCGCAGTCTTACGGTAGATCGGACGCAACAGGTCGAGCATCTGCACAATGCCTTTTGGACGCAGGTCAAAATGTTTGCTGACCAACTCTTCAATCTTCGATTCGTCGATTTTGCCCGTGCCGAAGGTGTCCACGTAGATAGAAACCGGGTGTGCAATACCAATCGCATATGCCAACTGCACTTCACAACGGTCTGCCAAGCCAGCAGCAACGATGTTTTTCGCAACATAACGCGCTGCATAGGCTGCGGAGCGGTCGACCTTGCTTGGGTCTTTGCCAGAGAATGCGCCACCGCCGTGACGGCCAACGCCACCGTAGGTGTCCACAATGATTTTACGGCCCGTCAAGCCGCAGTCACCCACTGGGCCACCGATCACGAAACGGCCGGTTGGGTTGATGAAGTATTCCGTTTTGTCGGAAATCATCTCTGCGGGCAGAACCGGTTTGATGATCTCTTCCATGACACCTGCTTTCAGATCTTCATAAGAGATATCGTCCGCATGTTGTGTGGAGAGGACAACGGCCTCAATCGCAACCGGTTTGTGATCTTCATAGCGGATGGAGACCTGCGATTTACAGTCTGGGCGCAGCCAATTCAGTTTGCCGCTCTTGCGCACTTCCGTCTGTTTTGCAGTCAACTCATGCGCCAGCTTGATTGGCATTGGCATCAACGTATCCGTTTCGTTGGTCGCGTAGCCGTACATCAAACCCTGATCGCCTGCACCTTGTTCCAGATCAACGCCTGTGCCTTCATTAACGCCTTGTGCGATATCCGGGGACTGTTTATCGAGGGCGATCAGCACAGCACAGCTTTCGCCGTCGTAGCCCATTTTGTCGCCACTGTTGTAGCCAATGTCGAGGATGGTGTCGCGCACCACTTTGGTGTAGTCAACGATTGCGGAGGTAGTGATTTCGCCAGAAATGACCGCCATGCCGGTGTTGACCATCGTCTCACAGGCAACACGCGCCTTCGGGTCTTGCGCCAAAATGGCGTCGAGGATTGCATCAGAACAATTGTCGGCAACCTTGTCCGGATGGCCTTCACCTACAGATTCGGAAGAGACGAGATAAGAACGTGACATAAAAGCTCCTATTTTGTTTACGTATAAATTCGTTACGTTTTGATGAAAGAAAATAGTGGGAAAGTGGTCATGAAGCAACGCTTTTATTCCATTTTTGACTGTTTTTGTGCCACTTTCCGCTCTGTTTTTTGTTGAGTTTTCCCAGTGTTTTTTCTGCTCAGTTTTTTGCTGCTTTTTTACTGCTTTCTGAACAGGAAAATCCCCCAGGCCAAATGACCGTTTTTGCCGCCATTGATCCAGTGTTTCAGCCCCGCCTTCATCCGCTCGACATAGTCTGCGCTGATGGTTTGGGTAATCTCTTGCTGGCGTTTTTCGGTTTCCTCCAGCACGCGGCTGTAGTGGCGGACGAGTTGATCCGTGCGATCTTCAAACTGCACAATTTCCAGTCCGAACTGGCTTGCGGTTTCGCGGTAATATTTCGGTGAACCAAGCGTGTCGAGATGGATGCGGTTGAGGATTGGCTTCAGTACACCATCCGGGCAATTATCGGCCTGCATTGGATCAGTGAAGATGAAATGACCGCCAGGTTTCATCACGCGCGCTACCTCTTTCAGCACGGTATCGCGATGACCGCTGTGGAGAATCGCATCTTGCGACCAGACCACATCAAAGCTATTATTTTCGGCAGGAATATCCTCAAAACTGCCGTCGATCACCGTGATGCTGTTGCCCAGTCCGCAATCGTTATTCAGTATGCGGGCGCGTTCATTCTCTTTTTCGGAGAGGTTGAGCGCAGTGACCGGACAATCGAAATGTTTCGCCAGATAGCGTGCTGAACCGCAGTAGCCGGAACCAATATCCAGAATGCTGGAATTTGCATTGAGCGCATTCAGAGTGCCCAGTTGTTCTGCCATCGTCTGCACAGTGCGCTGGCTAGCGGTCGGGATATCTTCACTTTCTGACTGGTAGAGGCCGATATGAATATCTTCGCCGCCCCAGATCGCAGAATAGAAATGATCCGCATCTTCGCTGTTGTAGTAGTCGCGCGCTGTATGAACCGCTTGCGAGTAGTTTGTGGTGATGTCGTCAGACATTAATCAATCCTCCTCATCCTTTTCCTGATAGGTTTTTTCCGCAACATGCACCAGAAAATCGGAGTCGTTTTCCGCGAATGTTTCCTGGAAATCCCCGTAGGTTTCTATGTGCTGGAACCCGACCTCATGCATCAGGCGTCGGGTATATTTCCGGCGCAACGGGAACATGTTGAGGTGATAGACAGAATTGTCCGGGAAGGAGTAGCGGAAACGCGCCAATCCATCATCGACATGTTCTGGCTCCGCGACGACATCTTTGCCACAGTAATAATATTTGTGTTTGGTGCTGAACCCGTTGTCGAGGATCGAATCATAATTGCGCTGGTCGAGGATTAGCATGCCATCGTGATTCAATGTGGCGTAAAACTCTGCCAACGCTTTGCGACGGTCATGCTCCTCAAACAGATGTGTGAAGGAGTTTCCGAGGCAAATTACTGCGTCAAATTGCTCATGGATGGTGCGGTTGATCCAGCGCCAGTCTGCTTGCACGGTGCGCAAGATGTAGCCGTATTCACGGGCGTTATTGAACGCACGGGTCAACATTTCAGTGCTGCCATCTGCACTCACGACATCAAACCCGGCTTTCAGCAAGCGTACGGAGTGGAAACCGGTTCCGGTCGCCACATCCAGTACCCGCTTTACGCCGCGTTTCCGCAACAGCTCAATGAAAAAATCCCCTTCACTATCCCAGCGTTGTTCCCAATCAATCAGCTCATCCCACTTTTCGACGAAGCTGGTTACATATTCGTCTTTATAGTGGTCTGTGTTGCGCATGGCGATTGGGTCATCGCCAAATTGCTGTGTTTTGTTTTTCGAGTTTTCTGACTCCACGCGTTACCTCTTTTTTCAATTGTTGTCAGTCCTGTAGTTTCGTTTTACAGAAAACAGAACGCATCGGAACGGATGGGCAGGACAGGTATCCAAAAAGTGCGTAAGGGCTGAAAAAGGGCAAAAAGAAAGGATGACCAACTAAAGTTAGTCATCCTTGCTTTTTGCCTTTCTTCAGAACAGATCAACAGGCATGATCCATTCGGTCATGGCCTGTTTCAAACGCTCCTTTTTAGAAAGGATAAATGACATCTGTTTTCCCTTGTTTTGTCCTGCGCATCCGAACTGTCTATCCAACCTAACACAACCGACAGCTGATTCCGAATACGCACGTTATTCCGTAAAACGGCGGACATTGTAGCGGGGTAGAAAAATGCTTTCAAAACAATGCGTTTAATGGGGTGAAAAGTCTTTCTGTTTTGTCATGCGCTCAAAAGGTGCGTAAAATGCCAAAATTTTTCATTCCAGTGCAATTATTCAATCGTTATCTTAAACGATTGAAAACTTGGCGTTACAGTTTTTAGAACTATTGCGCTTTCAGATATTCCGCAACCGCCATGCGATCAGCGTCGCCAATGTTCGGGAAGCTTGGCATTACCGGACCGCCATCACGAATTTTGTCTGCGGTCTCTGAAAGTGGATGATCGCTTCCGGCTACTTTCAGCAAGCCGAGGAATTTGCCTTGTCCGCGGTCGCCATGGCAACTTGCGCAGGCTTCGTGGTAAATTTCTGCGCCGTTCATTCCAGCAGAAGGCGCGAAATCGTTCGCGCCGCCGCAGCCTGTCAATACAAGTGCAGTTGCGCCTAATAGCATGACTTTTTTTATCATGAGGATTGTCCTTTGATTATTTTTTAAGGTTTAAAAAGGGAGGAATGATTTGTTGTGAGATTCATTTCGAATAGATTGGCAAAAAAATTGCTTATTTCTATTCTCAGCATTCCAAGCTGGAGATTGTTTGAATCTATCTATATGTCTGAATCTTTATTGAATCGTTGGATATTTGTTCAAGCGAGCCAAACTGAAATGATTACGTTAGTAGTTTGGAACTTGGAAATAAATGAATTCTTAGGAATAATTTTACTGAAAAAGCGTCGGATTTTAGCGACTTGCTTGTGGAATGCAATGTAAAATGATGTGAAATCGCAAATTTTTGAAAGGGTTTGTCTGGCTATCCAGCGCGCTTTTCGATAACCTTGGAAGTTTGTTCCGGCCGATATGGTCGCGTTCGCATTTGACTGTTCTTCGAGACGTAAAAATCCAGAATAAGAAATAAAGTATGACTGCACAACGATACCCCTCGCACGATTTTGGTGCGCTTTATAATCCCAAATTTGAGCGCGATAACTGTGGCTTCGGCTTGATCGCGCAGATGGACAACAAGGCCAGCAACTGGTTGGTGCGTACGGCCATCTCTTCCCTTAACCGTATGACCCACCGTGGCGCAATTGCTGCCGATGGAAAAAGTGGCGACGGTTGTGGCCTGTTGATGAAAAAGCCGGAAGGCTTTTTGCGTACCATTGCGCAGGAACAGGGTTTTCCGCTGAAAGATGATTTTGCGGTTGGAATGGTGTTCCTCAATACCGATACAGGGAAAGCAGAAGTCGCGCAAAAGACGCTGGAAAAATATCTGCAGGAGCAGGGCGTGGAAGTCGCGGGTTGGCGTACCGTCCCAACCAATGCGGAAGAGGCGTGCGGCGAACATGCGCGTGCAATTCAGCCGCAAATCAAGCAGATTTTTGTCAATGCGCCGGAAGGGTTGGATGAGACCCATTTCGAGCGCAGCCTTTATATTGCGCGTCGCCAAACAGAGAAGGTGGTTGAGCCAGAAGATGAGATGTTCTATATCTCTAGCCTTTCGGCGCGGGTGCTCTCTTATAAAGGGCTGGTAATGCCGGAATATTTGCCAGTTTTCTATCCCGATTTGAAGGATGAGCGGTTTGAATCTTCGCTTTGTGTCTACCATCAGCGTTTTGCGACCAATACCTTGCCACAGTGGCGGTTGGCGCAGCCGTTCCGTCATTTGGCGCACAATGGTGAAATCAACACGGTGCAGGGTAATCGCAATTGGTCGGTCGCGCGGGCGATGAAATTCAAAACACCACTGATTCCAGATATGGATGCGGTGCGTCCACTGGTGTCGATGTCCGGTTCGGATTCCAACAGCCTCGACAATATGCTGGAAGCGCTGTTGATGGGCGGCATTGATATTTTCCGTTCGATGCGAATGTTGATTCCACCAGCGTGGCAAAACGTCGAGCAGATGGATCCTGATCTGCGGGCATTCCACGATTACAACTCTATGCATATGGAGCCATGGGATGGCCCGGCAGGTATTGTGTTGACCGATGGGCGTTTTGCGGCCTGTACGATGGATCGCAACGGTTTGCGTCCGGCGCGTTGGGTGATGACGGAAGACCGCCACATTACATTGGCTTCCGAAATTGGCGTTTACGATTACAAGCCGGAAGAGGTAGTACGCAAAGGTCGTCTGAAGCCAGGTCAAATGCTGGCAGTCGATACTGAAACCGGCAAATTGCTGCTTTCCGAAGAAATTGATGAAGATCTGAAATCGCGTCAACCGTATAAACAGTGGTTGCATAACCAGACGGAAGAGCTGGTCGATAAGATTGATGATAGTGGTGTGCCAACTGAAGCCGCTTGTGAGGGTGTAGAGTGTGCGTTACTGGATACAGCGCAGAAGCTGTTCCAGGTTACATCGGAAGAGAAGACAGAAATTCTCACAGTATTAGCGCAAACAGGACAGGAAGCGGTTGGCTCAATGGGCGATGATACGCCTGTAGCAGTGCTGTCGACGAAAATCCGTTCGCCGTACGACTATTTCCGCCAGCAGTTTGCGCAGGTAACCAATCCGCCGATTGATCCGCTCCGTGAGCAGATTGTAATGTCGCTAGAGACCTGTTTCGGGCGCGAGATGAACCTGTTTGAGGAGAGCGAGGCGCATGCGAAGCGCGTGACTGTCAGCTCACCCGTGTTGTCATTCAGCAAATATAACCAGTTGTTGGCGAATAGCGATCCAGCAATTGCTGCGGTGCAAATTTCGCTCGAATATTCGCCTGAAAGCGATTTACGTAGCGCGATTGAGGTGGTGTGCGACCAGGCAGAATCTGCGGTGCGTGATGGCAAGGTGTTGGTCATACTTTCTGATCGCCAAATTCATGAAGGCCAGTTGATGATTCATGCGTTGCTGGCAACCGGCGCGGTGCATCATCGTTTGGTGCAGACTGGCTTGCGTTGCGATGCCAATGTTGTAGTAGAGACTGGTACCGCACGAAATCCGCACCATTTTGCGACATTGATTGGCTATGGTGCATCGGCGATTTATCCATGGTTGGCGTATGAAACCTTGCAGCAGATGATGGGTGAACAAGTATTTGATTCGAACGATCTGCATGTGGTTACCAGTAACTACCGTAAAGGGATTGACAAAGGGCTATTCAAAATTCTCTCCAAGATGGGAATTTCGACAATCACCAGTTATCGCGGCGCGCAGTTATTTGAAGCGGTCGGTCTGCATCCAGAAGTAGTTGATCTCTGTTTCCGTGATACGACTTGCCGCATCGCCGGAACCCGTTTTGCGGATATTGAGGCGGATCAGAAAGAACTGGCACGGCTAGCGTGGAATACCCGGAAAGCGGTCGATCAGGGGAGTTCACTGCGCTACATGCACGGCGGCGAATACCACGCGTTCAATCCGGATGTGGTGAAAGCGGTACAGCAGGCGGTTCGCAGTGGCGAGCAGAAAGATTACGAAGTCTATGCCGGTTTGGTAAATGAGCGTCCGGCAGCAGCGTTGCGCGATTTGCTGAAATTGCGTGAGGATGTGCAGTCGATTCCGCTGGATGAGGTCGAGCCGATTGAGGCGATTACCAAGCGGTTTGATACTGCAGCGATGTCGCTTGGCGCATTGTCACCAGAGGCGCATGAATCTTTAGCGATTGCGATGAATACCTTGGGTGGGCGTTCCAACTCGGGTGAGGGTGGTGAAGATCCAGCGCGTTTTGGTACCAATAAAGTTTCCAAGATCAAGCAGATTGCATCGGGTCGATTTGGCGTGACGCCACACTATCTAGTCAATGCCGAAGTGTTGCAGATCAAGATTGCGCAGGGCGCGAAGCCGGGCGAAGGTGGTCAGTTGCCCGGCAAGAAAGTGAACGAAATGATTGCACGGTTGCGTAACTGTAATCCGGGCACGACGTTGATTTCACCGCCGCCGCATCATGATATTTACTCCATTGAGGATTTGGCGCAATTGATCTATGACCTAAAGCAGGTTAATCCGGATGCGCTGGTTTCAGTGAAGCTGGTGGCAGAAGCAGGTGTTGGCACGATTGCAGCTGGTGTTGCCAAGGCATACGCGGATTTGATCACCATTTCTGGCTATGATGGAGGTACGGCAGCGAGCCCATTGACATCAATCAAATATGCCGGGAGTCCATGGGAGTTGGGTCTGTCCGAAACGCATCAGATTTTGCGTATGAATGATTTGCGCGAAAAGATTCGTCTGCAAACAGATGGCGGATTGAAGACCGGCTTGGATGTGGTAAAAGCGGCGATGCTGGGTGCGGAAAGCTTCGGATTTGGCACTTTGCCGATGGTCGCGGTCGGTTGTAAATATCTGCGGATTTGCCATCTCAACAACTGTGCAACCGGGATTGCGACGCAAAATGCAGAGTTGCGCTCCAAGCACTATCACGGCGCGCCAGAAATGGTGATGAACTTATTCCGCTTTATTGCCGAAGAGACCCGCGTTTGGATGGCGAAACTGGGTATCCGCTCACTGAACGAGCTGGTTGGGCGTTCCGATTTGCTGGCAATGCTGGATGGCAAGACCGAGAAGCAGAACCATTTGGAGCTGTTGCCATTGCTCACCAACCATACGCTGGAAACGAGCCATGGACAGTTCTGTACTTCTGCAAAGAATGAGCCATTTGACCAAGGTGAATTGGCAGAGAAAATTGTTGCAGAGACCAAAGCGGCAGTGGAGGCGAAATCCGGCGGATCGTTTGAATTTACCGTACAAAATACGGATCGTTCTATTGGCGCACGGCTCTCTGGCGAGATTGCGAAACGCTATGGCAATCACGGCATGAATGACGCGCCAGTTGAATTGAAATTGAGCGGTACAACCGGGCAGAGTTTTGGGGTCTGGAATGCAGGCGGCCTGCACATGACATTGGAAGGTGATGCGAACGATTATGTTGGTAAGGGTATGGCTGGCGGTAAGCTGGTGCTCTATCCACCGAAGATCAGCACCTTTGAAAGCCGCGAAACGCCAATTATGGGCAATACCTGTTTGTATGGTGCGACCGGCGGACGGATTTATGCATCCGGTTTGGCAGGCGAACGTTTTGGTGTGCGCAACTCCGGCGCAGTCGCAGTGGTTGAAGGGGTCGGTGATCATGGCTGTGAATATATGACAGGTGGTGTTGTTACCGTACTGGGGCAGACTGGACTCAACTTTGGCGCAGCGATGACTGGCGGTTTTGCCTTTGTACTGGATGAAGACAACGGCTTTGTTGACCGTTGCAATCATGAATTCATCGAGCTCCATCGCTTGTTGCCAGAAACAATGGGTGGATATCGTGAATATCTGCGTGAGACAGTCGCCACCTTTGTCGCTGAGACGGGCAGCAGTTGGGGGCAGACGATCCTTGACCGCTTTGAAGATTATCTGGCGCAATTCTGGCTGATCACGCCGAAATCGCTGGAGCTTGATTCACTACTTGAGATGCAGAAGGAGGCCTCCTGATGAGCAACGTGTTCCAATTTATTGAGGTTTCCAGAACCGATCCGGAAAAGGTTCCTGCGGAGAAGCGCAAGCAGGAATACAAGGAAATTTATCAACTGTTTGATTCACAACTGGCGGCGCAACAGGCTGACCGTTGTTTGGCATGCGGCAATCCGTACTGCTCGTGGCAGTGTCCGGTGCATAACCGCATTCCGCATTGGTTGCGGTTGGTCGTAAAAGGGCGGATTCAGGATGCGGTGGAATTGTCCCATCAGACCAACTCGTTGCCAGAAGTGTGTGGGCGTGTTTGTCCACAAGATCGCCTCTGCGAACAAGCGTGTACGCTGAGTGATGATTTTGGCGCGGTGACGATTGGTTCGATTGAAAAATACATTTCTGATACGGCTTTTGCACAAGGCTGGAAGCCGGATTTATCTGCGGTCAAACCAACCGGTAAAAAAGTAGCGATTGTTGGTGCGGGGCCGGCCGGTTTAGCGTGTGCCGATGTGTTGACGCGTAATGGTGTGGAGTGCACGGTGTATGACCGTCATCCAGAAATTGGCGGGTTGTTGACTTTCGGGATTCCAGAGTTCAAGTTGGAAAAAGAGGTGATGCGTAATCGCCGTAAGGTGTTTGAAGGGATGGGTATTACCTTCAAGCTGGATACGGAAGTGGGCAAAGATGTTTCGTTTGAGGAACTGGATCAGAGTTTTGATGCGATTTTCCTCGGTATGGGTACGTACAAATATATGACGGGTGGTTTGCCGGGCGAAGATTTGTCGGGCGTTTATGCTGCGTTGGATTTCTTAATTGCGAACGTTAATCGTTGTAACGGCTATGAAAAAGACCCAGCCGATTTCATCGATATGAACGGTAAAAAAGTGGTAGTGCTTGGTGGTGGTGATACTGCGATGGATTGCAACCGCACATCGATCCGCCAAGGTGCGGCGAGCGTGACTTGTGCCTATCGTCGTGACGAGGCAAACATGCCAGGTTCTAAAAAAGAGGTGGTGAACGCAAAAGAAGAGGGGGTACAGTTTCTCTTCAATCGTCAACCGGTCGAAATTGTTGGTACCGACAAGGTAGAAGGGATCAAGGTTGTGACCACACAACTCGGCGAGCCAGATGAACGTGGTCGTCGTCGCCCGGAACCGATTGCCGGAAGTGAAGAAGTCATTCCTGCCGATGCAGTGATTGTTGCGTTTGGCTTCCAGCCGAATCCGCCAGAGTGGGTTGCCGAAAACGGTATCGTTTTGGATGAGCGTAAGCGTGTACAGGCTGTTGAGGAGCAGACTTACATGAAGCAAACCAGCAATGCGAAAGTTTTTGCGGGTGGCGATATGGTGCGTGGTTCCAATTTAGTCGTTACAGCGATTTGGGATGGGCGCAAGGCAGCGGAAGGCATTCTGGATTATTTGGAGGTATAGTAGTTGCGTCGTTCCCGCGAAAGCGGGAATCTGCCAGAAGGGTTCATGTTCAACATGTTTTTTCGCCAGATTTCTGATTATAGGATTCAGGACTGACGGCAGTTATTTGAGGATTTGCATAAAAAAGCCCCGAATGTGGGGCTTTTTTTGTGTCTGAAGAAACGTAATTCGCTAGATTTTAATCCGCTTCGCTCAACGCCTCATATTTCGCCATCAATTGTTCCTGGCTCTCTTCATGATCCGGGTCGGTCAGGATGCAATCGACTGGACAGACTTCAATGCACTGCGGCTCGTCATAGTGACCAACGCACTCGGTACAGAGTTCGTGGTTGATCTCATAAATTTCATCGCCCTGAAAAATGGCGGAGTTGGGGCATTCCGGTTCGCAAACATCACAGTTGATGCACTCATCGGTAATATAAAGGGCCATCGGTTTTGTTCCTCTTCAATGGTCTCATAGTAAAAAAACCGGCTTATTCTACACTACGTCACGTCATATCTGAATCTGGACGGAATTTTTGCTCCAATGCACGCTGCACATCAGTGCTGACAAATGCGGAGAGGTTGCCGCCCAGCGCGGCCACTTCGCGCACTAGACTGGAGGAGATAAACGAAAATTGTTCAGATGGAGTGAGGAACATTGTTTCCACATCAGGTGCTAAAGAGCGGTTCATCGCCGCAAGTTGGAATTCATACTCAAAATCAGAAACTGCCCGCAAACCACGCACAACCACAGGAATCTTTTGCTGTTGTGCAAATTGCATCAGTAGGCCGCTGAAGGCCATCACTTCAACACCTTGAATGCCAGAGAGTGCATCTTTGGAAAGCGCAATCCGTTCTTCGAGTGAAAAGAGCGTTTTTTTCGGGCTGCTTTCCGCAACGGCGACGATGATCCGATCGAAAATCCGCGATCCCCGTTCTACCAGATCAATATGCCCTTTGGTGATCGGGTCGAATGTTCCGGGATAGATGGCTTCCATAATGTTCCTTATGTGGTTCCTTCATTGTCTGGTTATTGGGAGCGCAATTGAACCAAAAGGAACTGCACTTGTCCCGCTTCTTTCTGTTTCAGGATTTGCCAATTGCAATTGGGGGGCGTGTTTGGCGCTACGCTTTGTTCTTCCTGGTCGCTTGATTTTCTGGATTCGTCAGCATGCAAAAAATCCAGCGACAATTCCTTTTCTGCTTCCAAGTAAATCAGTGTCTCATTGGTGAGAAAATATCCTGTGCAAAGTTGTGTCAGAACGGTTTCCAGTAAGCCGACTGAAAAGGGTGGGTCAAGGAAAATCAGGTCGTACGGTTTCTCAGGTTTATGGGAAAGAAACTGTAACGCGTCAGTGATCTGCACTGTCTCATTTTCGGTTGCCTGCAAGGTTTCTAAATGGTTGCGAATTGCAGATGCGCTTGCGTGGTCTTGCTCTACAAAATCAACTGTTTTTGCCCCGCGTGACAACGCTTCTAGTCCTAATGCGCCGCTGCCGGAAAACAGGTCGAGACAGCGTGCCCCATGCACAGCATGTTGTAGCCAGTTGAAGAGTGTCTCACGCACGCGATCCGGCGTGGGACGAATGCCGGGGTGGTCGGGAAATGAGAATTTTCGGCCACGCCATTGGCCGCCGATGATGCGGAGTTGTCGTTGTGTGTTACGTGTTTTTTTCTGTCTCACAATGTTTCACTTGAATGGTGGTTTTTGTGTCATGCTAAAAAAGCGATGGAAAGAAATGGAAAAGAATGAAGGGATCATAAGGAAATTTTATAGATCATTATAATGATTGTTATGCGTCATGATTGCACCATCGATGTGGCGTAATGACATAAAGACCAACTGTTTTAGTTGGATTCATGTTTCGCCTTCCCGTATGATTTGTCTTCATGGATGCGAATACAAATTCTTTACTTACCGCACTCGGAAAATTCCTTTCCGATGATGCATTGCTCACCAAGCCGGAAGAGCTGATTCCGTTTGAATGTGATGGTCTTACTGCGTTGCGGGAACGCCCACTCGCAGTGGCATTGCCAGACAAACTGGAGCAAATTCCGCAAATCCTCAAATTATGTGCGAAGCATAATACGCCGGTCGTTACCCGTGGCGCAGGAACCGGGCTTGCCGGTGGTGCGCGGCCTTCCGAAGATGCATTGTTGTTGGGCATGTCGCGCTTCAGCCGCATTTTGTCGGTTGATCCGGAACGTCGCACCGCACGTGTTCAGCCAGGTATCACTAATCTGGCAATCAGCCACGCTGCCATGCCGTATGGCCTCTATTATGCGCCTGATCCCTCCTCGCAGCTGGCTTGCACCATTGGCGGCAATGTGGCGGAAAATTCTGGCGGCGTGCATTGCCTCAAATATGGATTGACGGTTCACAATGTTATCGGCCTGAAAATCGTATTGGCGGATGGCGAGGAGATCACGCTGAGCGGCGAAACGCTCGATATGCTTGGTTACGATCTGCTTGCGCTGATGAATGGCTCCGAGGGAATGCTCGGTGTGATTACCGAAGTGACAGTGCG
Organism: uncultured Piscirickettsiaceae bacterium; assembly: GCA_964344325.1. Classification (GTDB taxonomy): domain Bacteria; phylum Pseudomonadota; class Gammaproteobacteria; genus CAYFMX01. The sequence goes on along the minus strand of CAYFMX010000022.1, from coordinate 18,407 downwards.
TTTGCTGCCAAAACCCGATTTGACCCGCGTGATTCTTGCTGCGTTTGATCAAGTCCGTGTCGCCGGAGATGCCGTTGGGAAAATTCTCTCTGCCGGGATTTTGCCAGGTGGTCTGGAGATGATGGACAAGCGGACAATTGAGGCAGCAGAAGCATTTGCCAATGCCGGTTATCCAACGGATGCAACGGCGATTTTGTTGTGCGAAATTGACGGTTCCGAAACCGAGGTGAATCTCGAATTGCAAAATGTCGAGGCGATTTTGCGCGAAGCAGGCGCGACAGATATTCGCGTTTCGCAAAGTGAGGAAGAAAACGCCAAGTTTTGGGCCGGACGCAAAAATGCGTTTCCAGCAATTGGGCGCGTGAGTCCAGACTATTATGTAATGGATGGCACGATTCCTCGCCGCAAACTGGGCGAAGTACTGGAGCAAATTGAAGCGTTGTCACAACATTTTGGGCTAACGGTTGCCAATGTTTTCCATGCAGGCGATGGCAATTTGCATCCATTGGTGCTCTACGATGCCAATGCGGGCGAGTTGGAAAAAGCGGAGCAGTTCGGCACGGAAATCCTGAAATTGTGCATTGATGCGGGCGGGGTGGTGACCGGCGAACATGGTGTGGGTGTCGAAAAGCTGGATGCGATGTGTCATCAGTTTGATTCGCCAGAATTGAAGCGTTTTCATGCGATCAAAGCAGTGTTTGATCCGACCGGAATGTTGAACCCTGGGAAAGCGATTCCGACGTTGCATCGATGTGCAGAATTGGGTGCAATGCATGTCCATCATGGTCATTTGCCTCATCCAGAATTGGAGCGGTTTTGATGAATATCGAAAATCAGTTACAAGAAGCAGTCAAAACGGCTCACGCAGAAAAAACCGCGCTGGAAATCGTTGGTGGTGGAACCAAACGTTTCTACGGCGAACAACCAACCGGAACGTCATTATCTGTCTCGGAACATAGCGGTGTCGTTGAGTATTATCCGGATGAATTGATCATTACGGTGCGTGCCGGAACAAAGTTCTCTGAACTGGAGCAAATTCTCGCAGAACAAAATCAGCAAGTACCATTTGATCCGCCTCGTTTTGGCGAAGATTCGACGATTGGCGGCATGGTAGCGAGCGGTTTGAGTGGTGTTGCACGCCCGTGGCGTGGTTCGTTGCGCGATCATTTGCTCTATGTGAAGTTACTAGATGGAGCCGGGCAAATCCTCGAATTTGGCGGGCAGGTGGTCAAAAATGTCGCCGGTTATGATCTGTTTCGGTTGATGTCTGGCGCATTGGGCACAATGGGGGTTTTGCTGGAGGTGAGTTTGCGGCTTCGCGCTCGTCCAGAAACACGGTACACATTTTCGCTAGAGACTGAATCTTCCAAAGCAGCGATTGAGATGATGAACAAACTCAGTCGCACACCGCTACCGATTACCGGGTTGTTCTATCATCAAAACAAGCTCAATTTGCGGTTGAGTGGGCGTGAAGTGGTGCTGGAAAAACTGGCAGATGGTTTGTCTCACGATTTTGGCCTGAAGCAGGATGAAATCCAGAAGATGAGCGAGGTTTCTGCAACGCTGAATCGCTGGGAACAGCTGCGGGATCACCAGCTCGGTTTTTTCCAGGCTGCAATACAGCAAAAAATCCCATTGTGGCGGCTGTCGTTGCCCGCCAATACGCAGTTGCCAGAAGATGTTTCGGACAATTTGTTGCTGGATTGGGGCGGATCGCAATTGTGGTGGAAAACGGATCGTCCGGCGGCAGAAATCCGTGCATTTGCGAAACAATCCGGCGGTTTTGCGACGCTGTTTCGAGTTCCGGATGAGTTGGAAAAGAATCGACAAAATGTGTTCCAGCCGCTTCCAGAACAAATTTTCTCGGTGCATCAAAAATTGAAACAACAGTTTGATCCAGCTGGGATTTTGAATCCCGGTCGGCTCTATCCAGATTTGTAAAGGACGGGTGAATTTATGCAGACGCATCTCGCTGACAATTTGCTCGACCCGGTACTGCGCGACCAGATGGAAGCAATTTTGCGCAATTGTGTCCATTGTGGATTTTGCACTGCGACGTGCCCAACCTATTTGAAAACCGGCAATGAATTAGATAGCCCACGTGGACGCGTTTACCAGATCAAAACGTTGTTTGAGACAGGCAAAGCAACGCGTTCCATTCAAGTCCATCTCGACCGTTGTTTGAGTTGTTACAATTGCGAAACGACGTGCCCTTCTGGCATTATTTATCGCGATTTGGTTGCGGCGGCACGGGAATTTCTGGATGAAAAGCAACCGCGTCCGTGGCGGGAAAAAATCATCCATAAATTGCTGCTGGCGATTGTGCCGTATCGCAAACGGTTTGCGCTGATGCTGAAAACTGGGCAATTTTTCCGTCCGTTTTTGCCGAAAAGCTTGCGGGAAAAAGTTCCGGCGCGTGTGGAAGTGAAGCAGGATCAACAAGCCCGTTCCAAAGCAAAACAGTCAAAACAACCGGTGCAGGAACGTTGGTTGTTGCACAAGGGATGTGCGCAGGAGAGCTTGACCCCAAACACGCATGCTGCTTTGTATCGTATTGCGAGCCAGTTACAAATTAAGTTGGTTGAGATTAAAGAAGCTGGTTGTTGTGGTGCATTGGTACACCATTTAGGCAAGCGCGAGCCGACGAAACAGCAAATTCGTCAAAATCTGGATGCATGGTCGCCATTGTTAGAATCGTCAGAAAAACCGATTCAGGGTTTGATTGTGGCTGATAGCGGTTGCGGTTCGATGATTGAGGAGTATGGGAAAATTCTCAAAAATGAACCAAAAAATGATTTAAATTACGCAGAAAGGGCGCAAAAATTATCTGAAAACTGCATTGATCCAATTGAGTTTTTAGAGAAATATCAGGATCGTTTGATCCGTCACAAAGCTGCGCCTACGCGAATTGCGTTCCATCCGCCTTGCTCCTTGCAGCATGGTTTGAAAATCAAGGGGCGTGTAGAGGCGTTACTGACCAAACTCGGATTTGAACTGACGTTGGTTCAGGATTCGCATCTATGTTGTGGTTCGGCGGGCAGTTATGCGGTTTTACAGCCGGAGCTTTCCGAGAAATTACGGGATAGTAAACAGAAAAATTTACTGGCGGACGATCCGGTCTGGATCGCGACCTCCAATGTTGGCTGTATCCACCATTTGCGCGAAGGGCTGGATCGCCCGGTCGTCCATTGGCTGGAATTGGTGGATGTCAAAGCGTAAATTCTCGAAGTAATTAACGCCGAACCAGCAGCAGACCAATTCCTGCAAACAGCAGCATCAACAGTGCAGTCACCACGATTTTTGCCGATAAGTCGTAGGTCAAAATCGCTGCCATCGTCGCAAGGACGAGCGTAAATGCCAAAGCCGGGAAGCTTTTCAGCAGCAGTGCATGACCACGTCCCGGGAACCAATATTCCACTAGCATCATCAACAAATAGCCACCGGTAATTGCGCCCAGCAATTTCAGTGAAAAACCTAAAATCAGAATTGATTCCGCATCCAGCCAACCTGCCGCTGGATTGAGTAGTCCCAACAGTGCAACTGCAGACATCGTCAGCGTAATCACAACCGCTATAACAATGGTGAAATGGGTGAAAAACTTGATGTAGCTGTCCTGTTTTTGGTCAGACAGCAGGTGTTTGGTCAGTGGGTTGGACATCAGGATGGTTTTCCTTACGAGAGCTTGGCTTCCAGTTTTTTCTTCAATTTCTTCATATATTCAGCGCTATTTTTGGTATTGGTGTGGTTTTCTGAACCCCCCATCCCCAGCAACGCTTCCACATCTTCAATCGCGAAAAAGATGCCGACCGGGCGGCTCCGTTTGGTCACGACCACCGGGGCGCGTTGCGTCATATCCAGAAATTTGCCGAAGGAATTTTTCGCCTCTTTTGCAGTAATCGTTTTCATTGATGGGTTTGCTGTGCCGTTGGATGCGCAAAATGGATTATATTAATTGCCAGATTGAAATCATTTATACTGGACATAGTGTCCATAATAGCTACTTCGTCCCTTTTGGGCAATCGGTAAAGATCAAAAAAATCACATTTGGTCAGCAAAATCCGTAAAATAGATCGCTTTTTTCAAAATTGAATGCCCACTTGGACACTCATGGAGCCGTCGATGCAGCACTCTTCTCCTGTCCCCCATCTCACCACCGCACTGACCGGTCCGCTACTGGCAATGGAATCCCATCTGCTCAATCGGCAAGCACAGATTGAAACGTGGTTTCGTACGATGTGGCAGGAGACACCGCCGCCATTTTATACTTCGGTTGATTTGCGCAACGCCGGTTTCAAGCTTGCGCCGGTCGATACCAATCTTTTTCCCGCCGGTTTCAATAATCTCAATCCTGCTTTTTATCCGCTCTGTATTCAGGCGGTGCAATCTGCGGTCGAGCGCATTTGTCCAACGGCCTGCAATGTTTTGCTGATCCCGGAAAATCATACTCGCAACACCTTTTATCTGGAGAGTTTGGCGACGTTGCAGCAAATTCTGCAAAGTGCGGGGTTTGTGGTGCGGATTGGTGCCGTAGGGATGGAAGTTTCGCAGGTGGAGTCGATTCTGTTGCCGTCCGGGAAAACCGTGCGGTTGGAGCCGGTGCAACGCACAGGCGATTCACTCCATATTGGTGATTTTGTGCCCTGTGTGATCTGGATCAACCATGATCTTTCTGATGGTGTGCCTACGGTGCTTTCTAATCTAGATCAGCCGATTGTTCCACCTCTGGAGTTGGGCTGGAATCGTCGCCGTAAATCAGACCATTTCCGTCATTATGCGCGAGTGGCGAAAGAATTCGCGCAGCAGATCGAAATTGATCCGTGGTTGATTGATCCGCTATTTGAACAGTGCGGGCGGATTGATTTCCGGCAGCAATCCGAGGAAGGGGAAAAGTGTCTCGCCGGGCATATTGACCATCTGCTGGGCGAAATTGGCGCGAAATATAAAGAGTACAGGGTCGATCAAAAGCCGTTTGTGCTGGTGAAAGCGGATTCAGGAACTTACGGCATGGGGATCATGACCGTCCACGATGCGAGTGAAATTCGTGGTCTGAATCGCAAGCAGCGTAACAAGATGGCGAAAGTGAAAGGCGGGCAGGCCGTTTCTGATGTCATCATTCAGGAAGGGGTCTACACCTTTGAGACGTGGGGGGATGAGCAGGCAGTCGCCGAGCCAGTGGTTTATATGATGGATCGTGCGGTGGTTGGTGGGTTTTATCGGGTGCACACAGCACGAGGCGCAAATGAAAACCTCAATGCACCGGGCATGCATTTTGAGCCGCTCGCGTTTGCCAATTCATTGAATCAGCCTGACCCATCACAAGCACCCGATGCAGGGCCGAATCGCTTTTATGCCTATGGCGTGATTGCGCGGTTGGCGATGTTGGCAGCGGCGCGGGAAATCCACGAGGTGTTGTATCAGAATCAAGATCAAGCCGATAAAATAAAAGCGACGCAAAAGCGTGCGGAAGTAGTGAATCTCCGTAAGGTGCGCAATGCACAGAAGAGTGTGCAGAAGAGCACACGGAAAAGAAAGGCCGAGGAAGCAGTTGCATGAAACTCGGCATGGTGATGGATCCGATCCAACATATCATCCCGAAAAAAGATAGCAGTTTGGCAATGCTACTCGCCGCGCAACAACGCGGTTGGGAATTGCACTATATGGAGATGGGCGATCTGTTTCTGGAGGGGAGTGTTGCCAAGGCGCGAACGCGCACCATGCGTGTAGAAGACGCTGCAGAGGATGCAAGTAATTGTTTCTCTTTTCAGCAAGAGCAGACCATTCTACTGGCTGATCTGGATGTGATTTTGATGCGCAAGGATCCACCGTTTGATCGTGAATATCTTTATGCGACGCTGATTTTGGAGCAAGCAGAAGCGGCAGGTGCGTTGGTGGTGAATCGGGCGCAGGCGTTGCGCGATTACAATGAGAAATTATCAACCGTCTGGTTTCCAGAGTTGTGTCCGCCAACGTTGGTGACCCGCAACCATAACCAGTTTCGCGATTTTCTAGAGGCGCATGGGGAGATTATCCTCAAGCCACTCGACAGCATGGGCGGCAATTCGATTTTCCGGGTGCATCAGGGCGATCCAAATACCCATGTGGTGTTTGAGACATTAACGTGGCATCAGACCCGTTACGCGATGGCGCAAAAGTTTTTGCCGGAAATCCGCGACGGTGATAAGCGTATTTTGATGGTCAATGGCGAAGCGGTTCCCTACGCGTTGGCGCGGGTTCCGGTTGGAAACGAGCATCGCGGCAATTTGGCTGCTGGCGGACGTGGAGAAGGTGTTCCGCTATCGGTGCGGGATTGGGAAATTGCCAAAGCTATTGGGCCAGTTTTGCGGGAGAAAGGATTGCTGTTTGTTGGGCTGGATGTGATCGGCGATTGGATTACTGAAATTAATGTCACCAGTCCGACCTGCATCCGCGAACTGGATGAGCAATTCGGTTTGGATATTGCGGGTGATTTGATGGAAGTGATTGACCAGCAGGTCGCGCAGCAACCACAAGTTTCTCGAAAACAAGAGACCACGCAAAAAACACGGGGCGAACTGTGTTGATGCAACCGCATCAGTCTCATCAGACGCGCCAGCAGCAACAATTGCATATGCGTGTATCGTTAGGGGAACGGATTCAAGATTTGCGCAGCCAGATTAAGCGATGGCATGCGGCGTTGGCAATCGTGGTGTTGGTGATTTTGATTGCGTTGTTTTCCACCATTTTTCGCTCGTCGGCATATCCACCGTACAAAGACCAGTTTATTGCGTTTGGCACGGTCGTTAATTTGACGTTGTGGGATGTTTCGCCGGAGTTGGCGCAACAGGCGAGCCGACAAATTCGGGATGATTTTGCAGCAATGCATCGGATATGGCATGCATGGGAACCAGGCGGTTTGCTGGCGAAAATCAACGTTGCGATTGCGGAGAAAAAATCGATTGAAATTTCGCAGGAAGCAATGGAATTGTTACGACGAACAGCCGAGCTTTCGGAAAAAAGCGAACATCTGTTCAATCCGACGATTGGAAAATTGGTGGCATTGTGGGGGTTTCACAGTGAGTCGTGGGACGGGAAGCCACCACTTTCTGCACAATTGAAGTCTTTGGTGCAAAGTGCGCCGACCATGTCTGATCTGCTTTTCTCGCAGGAAAATCATCTCTCCAGCAAAAACGCCGATGTAAAAATTGATTTAGGCGGCATCGCCAAAGGGGTAGCAGTGGATCGTGCCGTTGCGCAGTTGCAGCAACTCGGCATTGAGCATGCGATTGTCAATACCGGCGGGGATTTGAAAGCGATTGGTCGGCATGGCGACCGCGCATGGCGCATTGGCATCCGTTCGCCGGATGGAAAAGATGAGAATGGCATAAATTATGCTTTCGCTACGGTGGAGCCAGAAGGGGAAGAGAGTGTTTTTACATCTGGCGATTATGAGCGGATGTTCCTACACGAAGGGAAACGCTACCATCACATTATTGATCCGCGCACCGGCTGGCCTGCAACAGGTATCCGTTCCGTGACCGTGATCCATCCAGATGCAACGGTGGCCGATGCGGCGGCGACCGCATTGCTGGTGGCTGGAAAAGTTAAAGCAGCGCGAATTGCGAAGCAGATGGGGGTCGAACAATTTTTGATGGTCGGCGAGGAAGGGGAGATTTATTTGACCCGGGCGATGGAGGAGCGTGTCCGTTTTACGGAATCAGAGAAGCAAGGCACGATAAAAAAGGTGGTGCTGTTTTGATCGACTCACACAAATATTTTGATAACCATTTTCTAATTGCGATGCCGGGGGTTCAAGAAGCACCGTTTGCCAAATCCGTCATTTATCTCTATCACCATACCTCGGAAGGGGCGATGGGGTTCATCATCAACCGTCCGGTTAATCTCAAGTTGGGCGACATCATGAAGGAGACGGGCGGCAGAGCACCGACTGCACGAGCGGCGGTTTATCCAATTCTGGACGGTGGGCCGGTGCAGCCAGAACGTGGCTTTGTGCTCCATACTTCGGAAGAGAAAGAGTGGGAGTCGACTTCCAGGTTGACTGACGCACTCTCGATTACGGCTTCGCGCGATATTCTGGAGTCGATTGGGCAGCATCAGGGGCCGCGACAATTTCAGATTTTTCTCGGTTATTCAGGTTGGAGTGCCGGGCAATTGGAAAAAGAGTTGTCGGAAAACAGTTGGCTGACGGTGGAGGCGAATTTGGGATTGGTTTTCTCGAAACAAGCTTCGACGATTTGGCGGCGGGCGGTGCAAAAACTGGGCATCTCACCGGAGCAATTGGCGATGATGGCAGGGCACAGTTGAGTTTTACGCTGAACGGTCATTTCTATTGTGTCTGATCGTGTTTTGCTCGGTTTTGACTTTGGCACCAAACGGATCGGCGTTGCATTGGGACAGGAACTGCTGCAAGCTGCGCGTCCGTTAACCACAATTGTGCGCAAAAATAAACAGGCCGATTGGCAAGCGATTGGAACGCAGATCGACGAATGGCAACCGCAGGCGTTGGTGGTCGGAGTTCCGGTGCAAGAAGATGATTCGGAACAGAAGATGACCCGGCTGGCGCGGAAATTCTGCAACCAATTGCGCGGGCGGTTTAATTTGGAAGTCTACGAAGCAGAAGAGCGCTTCAGCTCTATTGCGGCAGAAATGGCGATTCGCGAACGCCGTAGCCAAGGCGCGAAAAAAGGGTCACTGGGAGTGGATGCGGTCGCGGCGGTAGAGATTCTGGAAAGCTGGCTGCGTGCCAATAATCGAGCAGATGATCAATAAATCGCACAGGAATAATTGTCATTTCGGCGAGGAACGAGGAGAAATCTTGCAATATTAGGGAATAGATTTCTCGCTATGCTCGAAATGACAAATTTTTTCACTGACAAGCAGTGATTTTGAAACGAATAGAAGTGATGAATAGAACTGAATAAGACTGATGAAAAATACTGAATCTGAATACACAACGATGGAGCAAATTCCCGCAGTTTATGTGGAGACATTGCTGGATCAGATGGCGGGGCAAATCCGGGAGCGATTGGGGGATGATCTGGATCAGCTCCATCTGGTTGGTATCCGCGAAGGGGGGGATCGGGTGGCGGAGGGGCTGCGCCAACGTCTTGGCAATACCAATCCATTGGGCGTTTTGAATATTGCGTTTTACCGTGATGATTTTTCGCGTCGGGGGCTGCATCCAGAAGTAGGGCCTTCTGAATTGCCGTTTGAGGTGAATGACCAATTGATTTTGCTGGTGGATGACATCCTCAACACGGGGCGGACAATCCGTTCGGCGATGAACGAGATTTTTGATTTTGGCCGTCCGGCGAAAATCATGCTGGCGGTGCTGGTCGATCAGCATACGCGGGAGTTGCCGATCTGCGCCGATATTTGCGGCGTGCATACCCATGCACAACCCGATGGGCGGGTGCGGTTACGGAGTGAGGAAGCATTGGCGTTAGAAATTGTCCAGCCGGTTGAATCCTGAAAAATAGAGAAAAGCGATAAAAAATAACGCAATAGAAATGTGGAAAAACAATTTTATTGCCTGATTTGTTGTGCGGTTGATTGGTCAATCAAGAACCTTGTTTGCCAAAATCTGAACCCTGAAATTAAAATCAGTTTTCAGGGAATAAATTGAAGAGTCATAAAACCAATAGGAGAATCAATAAGATATTATGGCAAGCAATCTCCAGTTGAACCAGAACGGGAACCTGCGCCACTTCCTGTCGATTGCAGGGCTGAAACGTCCGCTGCTGGAACAGATTTTGGATACGGCGGACAGTTTTCTGCAGGTTGGCGAGCGGCGGATCAAAAAAGTGCCGTTGTTGCGGGGCGTCACTGTCGCCAATCTCTTTTTCGAGCCAAGCACACGTACCCGCAATACCTTTGAATTGGCGGAGACGCGTCTTTCTGCCGATATTTTGAATATTGACCTTAAAACTTCGGCGACGACCAAAGGCGAGAGCCTGATCGACACGCTGCAAAATCTGGTGGCGATGCAGGTCGATCTTTTTGTGGTACGTCATCCAGCCAGCGGCGCGACCCATTTCATTGCGCAGAATGTGCCGGATCATGTCAGTGTGGTGAATGCAGGCGATGGACGGCATGCGCATCCAACGCAAGCGATGCTGGATATGTTTACGATTCGTCGGCACAAGCAGGATTTTTCCCGGCTGCGGGTCGCGATTGTCGGCGATGTGCTTCACTCGCGGGTGGCACGTTCGCAAATTTATGCGCTGAACGTGTTGGGTTGCCCGGAAATCCGCGTTGTTTCTCCGCGCACGCTGCAACCAGCACATGTCAGCGATTTAGGTGTACATGTCTACAATGATATTGATGAAGGGATTGAGGGTGTCGATGTCATTATTATGTTGCGTTTGCAAAATGAGCGGATGAGTGGAAGCTATCTGCCAACCAAGGAGGAGTATTTTCGTTATTACGGCCTGAATGAAGCGCGGGTCAGGCGTGCTGCGCCCGATGCGATTGTGATGCATCCGGGGCCGATGAACCGGGGGGTGGAGATCAACACAGCGGTTGCGGAAAGTGACCAATCGGTGATTCTGGAGCAGGTGACGAACGGCATTGCGATTCGAATGGCGGTGTTGTCGATGGTGGTGCAAGGGGCGCAAGGCAGCTTTGCGCAGGAGGATGTGGCATGAGTCAGAACGATCAAGCGATGAATCAGACAGCAGGTCAGGCAAATGCGCAATGTATCCGAATCAAGAATGGACGGGTGATTGATCCTGCCAACGGCATTGATGAAATCGGTGATCTCACGATTGTCGATGGGAAAATTGTCGGCACACCAACCGAAACTGCTGAGAATTTCCGCGATCTGCCTTTTGATGAAGAGATTGATGCAACCGGTAAAGTGGTTTGTCCAGGACTGGTCGATTTGAGGATGCGGTTGCGCGATCCAGGGCATGATCATAAAGGAACATTCCAGAGCGAAACCTGCGCGGCAGCGGCAGGTGGCGTCACAACGGTTTGTTTGCCGCCCGATACCAAGCCAATTTTGGACAGTTCCGCAGCGATCAAATTGGTGCGGCATAAGGAAGAACATGAAGGGAATGCGCATATTGCGATCCTCGGTGCGTTGACCCACCGTTTGCGGTGTGAGCAGTTGAGCAAGATGGGTACGTTGAAACAGGCGGGATGTGTTGGTTTCAGCAATGCGGATGTGCCGGTGGAAAGCTCGTTGCTGATGCGTCATGCGATGGAGTATGCGGCCAATTACGACATGCCAGTTTTCCTTCGGCCGCAAGATCCGTGGCTGGTGAATAATGGTTGTGCACATGAAGGGACGGTCAGCACCCGTTTAGGTTTGCCGGGGATTCCGGAATCAGCAGAAACCGCTGGCATTGCACGTGATTTGGTGTTGATTCGGGAGACTGGGGTTAGCGCTCATTTTTGCGGGTTATCCAGTTTGCACGGCCTGCAAATGGTCGAACAAGCGCGTCAGGAAGGGCTGCCAGTAACTGCCGATGTAGCGGCGCACCAGTTGCATTTGACAGAAATGGATATCGGTCATTTCAACAGCCAGTGTCATGTGATTCCACCGCTCCGCACCGAGCGGGATATGCAGGGATTGCGGCAAGGGGTGGTTTCCGGCGCAGTTCAGGCGGTCTGTTCAGATCATCAGCCGCATGAAGAAGACGCAAAAAATGCGCCATTTGAGCAGACTGAGCCGGGAATCAGCAGTGTGGAAACATTGCTGCCACTGACGTTGCGGTTGATGGAAAATGATTTGCTCTTTTCCCTCTCTGATGCGTTGGAGCGGCTGACCGTTGCGCCCGCGAAAATTCTGGGGATTGATGCGGGGACGCTCTCTGTGGGCAAAGCAGCCGATGTCTGTATTTTCGATCCAGATGTGTGGTGGACGGTGCAGGCGGAGGCATTGCAAAGTGCTGGGAAAAACAGTCCATTTATTGGCTGGGAGATGAAAGGGAAAGTGGTACGGACGCTACTTTCCGGGAGAACGGTTTTCCGGCAGGATTAGCTAGGCTGTAGTGAGGTTGCGGTCAACGGGATCGAGATGTAAAGGGCGGAAAAGTGGCAGAAAATGGATAAAAATATGAGTCATCGGGGCACGATTTTTCAGGAAACGACGCGGATTCTCCAGCACGATCATCTGGCAGGTGAACAGCATATTTTGCGGCTTCACGCGCCGCAGATTGCGGAGAAAGCGCAACCTGGCAGTTTTGTCCATATTGATTGCGGGGAGAATTTTCAGCTGCGACGCCCGATCTCAATCATGCTGGCTGATGCGTCTCAAGGGACAATTGACCTGTTGTACAAGCAGGTGGGCGCAGGGACAGCTGCGCTGGCGGAAAAGCAGAAAGATAAAACATTGGATCTGCTGGGGCCAATCGGAAATCCATTCGTGCTGCACCCCGAACGTCCGCGCCCGTTGCTGATTGGCGGCGGGGTCGGGATGCCGCCGATGGTGTTCATTGCGCAGTCGATTCACAATCAAAAAGATCAGAACCAGAAAGAATTTTCACCCTTTGTGATTTTAGGCTCGGAAGTACCGTTCCCATTTTCGGTGACGCCGTCCAAACTGGTTGTGCCGGGGGTGCCTGCGCAAGTGGCCGGGATGATGCCATTGCTGGAGGATTGGGGAGTTCCAAATCGCCTCGCCAGTTTGCAAGGCTATGCCGGAACGTTTGAGGGCTATGTGACCGATTTGGCGCGTCATTGGCTGGATGCGTTGGATGACGATATACGAAATGAAGTCGAGATTTTCAGTTGTGGGCCCCATCCAATGCTGGAAGCTGTGGCAAAGTTAGCGAAAGAGCACGAGTTGCCTTGTCAAGTTTCACTAGAAGAATTTATGGCCTGTGGCGTTGGTGGATGTGCTGGGTGTGTGGTGGAGGTGAAAACGCCAGAGGGGAAAGCGATGAAACGGGTCTGTGTGGACGGACCCGTTTTTGATGCAGAGGCAGTTTTCTAATCGCTGTCTTAGACTGCTATTTTTTGCGCTTGTTTTTTACTTTTTGCGTTGGTTGCTGTAGTTGAGGTCATAGACTTTCTGCGCATCGGCTGCCAAATCGTTCATCCCCATTTCGGTATAGACTTTCACCAGAATCTGCAGTGCATCGGGGACGGCAGGCGTGCGCTGGAAATTTTCCACAACATAGCTTGCCCGTTTGGAAGCAGCGACCAATGCACCGCGTTCCTGATAGAAACGGGCGACGTGGACTTCATGTTCAGCCAGCATATTGCGGGTGTAGACCATGCGTTGGCGGGCGTCTTTGGTGTATTCACTTTCCGGGAATTTTTCGACCAGCTTGGAAAATTCGGTGAACGCTTTTTGCAGTGCTTCCGGGTCGCGCTGGGAAGCATCCATCGGCACAATTTTGCTCAGCAAAGTTTGCCCAGAGTTGTAGTGCACTAACCCGCGTAGGTAGTAGACATAATCCAGTTTCGGATGTCGGGGATGCATCCGCGCAAAGCGGTCGGCTGCAGCGATGGCGGATTCCGGTTCGTCCATCTTGTAGTAAGCGTAGACGATTTCCAGTTCTGCCTGTGAGGCGTGTTTATCATATGGATAACGCGCTTGCAGTTTTTCAAAGTAGTCAATGGCTTGTGCATAGTCGCCGCCCATCATCTCTTCATGTGCTTCGGAGTAGAGGCGGCTAGCAGACCAGTCTTTGGTCATATCAATCTGTTCTGGAAGCAGTGAGCATCCACTAAAAGAGAGTGTAGTGGCGGAAATGACTAGTAGAGTGGCAAAAAAACGGGGCAGTGAGTTCAACATTGGCGTACAGTTATCCGTTTGTATTTGAGTAATATTCTAAGCATACATGAGTGATTCTATTGATTCTATAGAGAGGGCGGAGAGAGTCGTTCTTGTTCCGTCGGAATTCTCTGGCAAGCGGTTTGATGTCGCGCTTTCCACGTTGTTTCCCGAATTTTCCCGTAGTCGCCTTCAGCAATGGATCAAGGAGGGCAATGCGACGCTGAACGGGAAAACAGCGCGTCCGCGTGATCCGGTTTCCGAAGAAGATGAAATCCGGTTTTCTCCGGTCGCGGAAGAGGAAGTGGTCTGGGAGGCAGAAAATATCCCGCTACAAATCGCGCATGAAGATGATGCAATTTTGGTGGTAAACAAGTCGGCTGGGATGGTTGTTCATCCGGCGGCGGGAAACTGGAGCGGAACGCTGGTCAACGCGCTGCTCCATCATGAACCAAAATTGGCAGAGTTGCCTCGTGCCGGGATTGTCCATCGTTTGGACAAGGAGACGAGTGGATTGCTTGTTGTTGCCAAAACGCTGGAAGCGCACACCTCGCTTGTCCGGCAATTGCAGGCGCGGACGATGAAACGGGAATATCGTGCGGTTGTTTATGGTGTGATGACCGCAGGTGGTAATGTCGATGCGCCAATTGGACGGCATCCGCGTGAACGCAAGAAGATGGCGATTGTGGAGACTGGAAAACCGGCGGTGACCCACTATCGCATTGTGCAAAAATTTCGTGCCCACACCGATATTCGATTATCGTTGGAAACTGGGCGTACGCATCAAATTCGTGTCCATATGGAGAAAATTCGTTTCCCGCTAGTCGGTGATCCGGTTTACGGTACACGGTTGCGGATTCCGAAAAACAGTTCAGAAGATTTCATTGCAGTGTTGCGCAATTTCAAACGGCAAGCGCTTCATGCGGCTAAATTGGGGTTGGAACATCCGGAAACTGGCGCGTTGGTCGAGTGGGAAGCGCCGTTGCCAGACGATATGCAACAATTGTTGCGAGCATTGGCACAAGACCAACAGGAGCACACTACGATTTCCTGATGTGCCATGGCGCGTTGTTTGGTAACATCCGTCAATTTTCCGGTTCTTGCTTTTCCGGTGATCCATTCAACGTTTCGGGGCATCCGCTTTTATGATCCTGATGATCGACAATTACGATTCGTTCACCTACAACCTGGTGCAATATCTGGGGGAATTGGGCGCGGAAGTCGCTGTGCATCGGAATGACCAGATTTCACTGGCGCAGATCAAGTCGATGCGGCCAGAAAAGATTGTATTGTCTCCGGGGCCGTGCACACCCAACGAGGCGGGAATTTCATTAGATGTGATCCGGGAATTTTCTGGAAAAATGCCGATTTTTGGCGTTTGTTTAGGACATCAGTCGATTGGGCAAGCATTTGGCGGTGAGATTGTCCATGCGCAACAGATCATGCATGGCAAAACGTCGATGATTCATCATCAAAACGGCGGTGTGTTTCAGAAACTGGAAAATCCGCTGGAGGCGACCCGTTACCATTCATTGGTGGTGAACAAAGAGACATTACCGGATTGTTTTGAAATTACTGCATGGACGCAGGATGAATCCGGCAATCTGGATGAGATTATGGGCATTCGGCATCGGGAACTGGATGTGGAGGGCGTGCAGTTCCATCCGGAGTCAATTTTGACGACGCAAGGGCATGCGTTGCTGAAGAACTTTTTGGAGGGGTAAGTACGATGGAAATGCAGGTGGCAATTCAGGCGGTGCTAGATCAGCGGGATTTGTCCGGTGAAGAGATGGTCTCCGTGATGCGGACAATCATGACTGGCGAGGCAACACCGGCGCAGATTGGCGGTTTTCTGATTGGTTTGCGTGCCAAAGGCGAGACGGTTGAGGAGATTGCAGCGGCGGCATCCGTAATGCGGGATTTATCCATGCCTGTTGAAATTTCAGGGGACTATGTGGTTGATACTGCCGGAACAGGTGGTGATGGCTTGAAGACATTCAATATCTCTACCGCAGCGACCTTTGTGATTGCAGCAGCAGGTGGACAAGTTGCGAAACATGGTAATCGTTCAGTCTCCAGTAGTACCGGCAGTGCAGATTTGCTGGAGGCGGCGGGTGTAAAGCTAGATATTTCGGCGGAAAAAGTAGCGCAGTGCATCCGTGATGTGGGTGTTGGGTTTATGTTTGCGCCGTTGCATCATAGCGCGATGAAACATGCGATTGGTCCGCGTAAGGAAATGGGTGTTCGCACGATTTTTAATCTGCTGGGGCCATTGACGAACCCAGCCAGTGCGCCCAATCAGGTCATTGGTGTGTTTAGCGCAGATTGGGTTGAGCCGATGGCTCGGGTGCTGAAAAAATTAGGCAGCCGTCATGTGTTGGTAGTGCATGGGGAGGATGGATTGGATGAGATTTCCATTGGTGCGCCAACGCAGGTTGCGGAATTAAAAGATGGTGAAGTAAAAACATACACGATTACTCCAGAAGATTTTGGCATAGCACGTGCGGATATTGGTCAATTAGCAGTTTCCGATGCGGCGCAAAGTCTGCAAATGGTGAAATCAGTACTAGATGGTCAGGCAGGTGCGGCGCGGGATATTGTGGCACTGAATGCAGGCGCGGCGGTTTATGCGGCAGGTTTGGCGGATTCGTTGAAGATAGGGGTTGAAAATGCATCGGACGTGATCTCTAGTGGCGCAGCACGTCAGAAACTGGATGAGTTGGTGAGTTGCTCCAATGGCTGATAATGTTTCTAATTTTGCAAACGATACACCGGATATTCTGAAAAAAATTCTGGTGCGTAAACAGGAGGAGTTGGCGGAAAGTATCTGTCAAATTCCATTGGAAGAGATCAAGGGTCGTGCAGCAGATGCGCCGGAAGTGCGTGGTTTTGTTGCGGCGATGCAAAATCGTATGCAAAGTGGTCAATCGGCAGTGATTGCTGAGATTAAAAAAGCATCGCCGAGTAAAGGTGTATTACGCGAAAGTTTTGTTCCGGCTGAAATTGCTATTAGCTATGAAGTAGGCGGCGCAACCTGTCTTTCTGTGCTGACAGACCGCGATTTTTTTCAAGGTGAACCAGAGTATCTGCAACAAGCGCGAAATGCGTGTGGTTTGCCAGTATTGCGTAAGGATTTTACCGTTGATCCGTATCAGGTCTACGAAGCGCGGGCGATGGGTGCGGATTGTATTTTGCTGATTGTTGCTGCGCTGAATGATCAGCAGTTGGCGGAATTATCAGAATTGGCGCGGCAGCTGGGCATGGATGTGTTGGTTGAAGTGCATGATTTACCTGAGCTGGAGCGTGCATTGAAGCTGGATTTGCCGATGATCGGGATCAATAATCGCAATTTGCGCACGTTCGATATTTCGCTGGAAACTACATTCCAGTTGATGGAGAAAATTCCGCAAGAGACGGTGATTGTGACGGAAAGCGGGATTATGAATCATGTGGATGTTAAAAGGATGCGTTCCCGCGGAATTCATGCATTTTTAGTGGGTGAGGCATTTATGCGTGCGGAAGATCCAGGTAGGCAGTTGAAAGCACTTTTTGATGCGTAAAGTCCAGTTTGAAGGATTTGGTAAAGATTTATTGGCAAAGATTTAAGAGAGAAACGGTAAAAGTCATGGCAGAGATGAAGTCGGTGGTGAAGTGGAACCGAGGGATGCAATTTGTCGGTCAAACAGGTAGTGGGCATTCATTAGTGATGGATGGTGCGCCGGAAGTGGGTGGTGAAAATACTGGTATGCGCCCGATGGAGATGGTGTTGTTGGGGTTGGGTGGTTGTACGGCGATGGATGTGGTTTTCATTCTGCGCCGCGCACGCCAGCCCGTTGAAGATTGCACGATTGAAGTGGTTGCGGATCGTGCAGAGACGGTTCCGAAAGTCTTCACCAAGGCGCATCTGCATTATGTGGTGGTCGGTAAAGATTTAGATGAAGGTCAAGTGCAACGTGCAGTGGAACTTTCCGCTGAAAAATATTGTTCAGTTTCGCAGATGCTGCGGAAAGCGATTGATATTACATACGATTATGAGATGAAAGCTTCTGTGGAAGAGTAATGTATTGGGGGGGTATAGTGCGTGGTGTTTATTGATTGATTTTTAATGGATTTTAAAAGTAATTCTAAGAAATTCTGTATTTTAAGTTGACGGGTGAGCGATAGGTGTGGACAATATGCGCTTTCCTTGAGATTGGAGGGGTTCCCGAGTGGCCAAAGGGGGCAGACTGTAAATCTGCTGGCTCCGCCTTCGGTGGTTCGAATCCACCCCCCTCCACCATATTTTGAGCCTTCAGGTTCATGATGCAGAAGAGGTTCCCGGCCTCTGACTGCTATGAGAGGTTATTCAGCGGGTGTAGTTCAATGGTAGAACTTCAGCCTTCCAAGCTGACTATGTGGGTTCGATTCCCATCACCCGCTCCAGTTTTAGGGGCTGAATGGCCGAACAGGGAATGGAAAGCCCTGTTTAGATGAAGAGTTTGGCTCATATAGCTCAGTAGGTAGAGCACTTCCTTGGTAAGGAAGAGGTCACCGGTTCAAATCCGGTTATGAGCTCCAGTTTTTGTCTTTACTATAATATTTAAATATTTGATTCTAGAGGGTGCTGAGATGTCAAAGGAAAAATTTGAGCGTACGAAACCCCACGTAAACGTGGGCACAATTGGTCACGTTGACCATGGTAAGA
>CAYFMX010000021.1:0-38662 GCA_964344325.1 uncultured Piscirickettsiaceae bacterium | reverse complement strand
GAAGCAGAAATTGTTTACGAAAAAGGTTTATGAACACACGAGACCTGACAGTTACTTCTTTAGTCGGCAAAACCCCAGATTCGCACTAATCTCGGGAATTTCCAAACAGCTTCTGAAAGATTTAACGGGTTGGTTTTCCGTCCATGCTGATGCAATTATTGTCCTGATAATATTGGACGAGACCTTCTTCCCCTTTCTTCTCAATCCAGTTGGTTAGCGTGTCACGCTGTCCAATTAATTCCATTACTGGCACGCCAAACCCGCAAGAAATATGTACCGTTTCCACATTTACATCAACAACTTGCCTTGCGCCAATGCTGGGCGGAAATTGCACAGCAACGGTTTCCCATTCTGGATCATCTGGATGGATTGTTTTTGCTGTGCCGTAAATGCGTAAAATGAGCGGCTTTTCGCCAAACGAACAAAACATCAGTGTAATTCGGTGATCTTCCAGCAAATGAGCAGCTGTTTCATTGCTGCTGCCTATGAAGTTCAGCCATTGGACACGCTCCGGAGAAATCACCCGCAAACTGTCCAATCCTTTCGGCGAGAGATTCATGCGTCCCTCTTTTGGCGCAGTCGCGACGAAAAACATCGGCTGTTTTGCGATGAATTCAATATGCTTGGGTTCAAGCCGGTCGTAGAGCGTGCCCATTTTTTATTTCCGGTTTAAATGCATTTTGGGTTATTTTGGAAGATCAAGATTGTTCCAAATTTCCAACGTTGATACAGACGTATTCATGCTGTAGAAATGCAATCCTGGCGCACCGACATCCAGCAATGTTTGACACAGCTGTGTAGTGATTTCCAAACCGAATTTCTTCAGTGAATCGGTATCATCGCCAAAACCAATCAAACGCTCACGAATCCAGCGTGGAATTTCTGCGCCGCACATTTCTGAAAAACGTGCCAGATTGGTGTAATTGGTGATCGGCATAATGCCCGGTACAATTGGAATATCAATTCCCATACTGTCGCACTCATCGACAAAATAGAAATAGGCATCCGGATTGTAAAAATACTGTGTGATCGCCGCATCCGCACCTGCTTCCACTTTGCACTTGAAGTTTTGCAAATCATCCTGCGCGCTTTTCGCTTGCGGGTGGAATTCTGGATAGGCCGCCACTTCCAGATGGAAATGGTCGCCCGTTTCTGCACGGATAAATTCAACCAGCTCATTCGCATAATGGAACTCGCCAATATCCTGCATGCCGGAAGGCATATCGCCACGTAATGCAACGATGCGGCGAATCCCTGCCTCTTTATAACGTTGCAAAATTTCACGAATGTCGTCGCGACTTGCGCCAATGCATGATAAATGTGGCGCGGCATCCATATTTTCTTGCTGCTGGATTTCAGCCACGGTTTCATACGTGCCCGACTGGGTGCTGCCGCCTGCGCCAAAAGTTACAGAAGCATAGTGCGGTTTGATTGCGTCAAATAATATTTTGCGCGTCTTGCGTAACTTCTCTTTTCCCTCATCCGTTTTAGGCGGGAAAAATTCAATACTGAATTGGAGATTTGTATCGTTCATGATGACCTTCTTTTCAGATATTTTCTGTTGTTATTCTTTTTGTTTGCCAGAAACAGCAACTCCCGCAGAAGCGGGAGTTTGTACACTTCACCGACTAAACGAAGAAAAACTTAGTAGCGGTAATGTTCAGGCTTGTATGGGCCGTCCTGTGGTACGCTGATGTAATCGGCCTGCAACTGGGACAGTTGAGTCAGATTAGCACCGATCTTATCCAAGTGAAGCCGCGCCACTTCTTCGTCCAGTTTCTTCGGCAAAGTATACACTTTGTTTTCATACTCGCCCTTCTGGTTGAAGAGTTCAATCTGCGCCAACGTCTGGTTGGTGAAGGAGTTAGACATTACAAAACTTGGATGACCGGTCGCACAACCCAAATTCACCAAACGGCCCTCTGCCAACAGGATGATCTTGTTGCCGCTTGGCAAGGTGATATGGTCAACCTGCGGTTTGATGTTTTCCCACTCATACTTGCGCATACCCGCAACGTCGATTTCGTTGTCGAAATGACCGATGTTACAAACGATAGATTCGTTCTTCATCTGCACCATGTGGTCATGAGTGATGACATTGAAGTTACCTGTCGCAGTGACGAAGATGTCTGCCTGTGAAGCGGCTTCGTCCATTGTCACGACACGGTAGCCTTCCATCGCCGCCTGCAGTGCACAGATCGGGTCGATTTCTGTAACCCAGACGGTTGCGCCCAAGCCTTTCAGGGATTGTGCGCAGCCTTTGCCGACATCGCCATAGCCCAGTACCAATGCGATCTTGCCTGCAATCATTACGTCTGTTGCGCGTTTGATACCATCGACCAAAGATTCACGGCAGCCATAGAGATTGTCGAATTTGGATTTGGTCACAGAATCGTTGACGTTGATTGCCGGGAATGGCAATTCGCCGCTCTCTTCCATCTGGTAGAGGCGGTGTACGCCCGTTGTCGTCTCTTCCGTTACACCCTTGATGTTTTTCAGGATGTTAGAGTACCAGTTCGGGGACTCTTTCAGCTTGTTGCGGATGGCATTGAACAGCGCAACTTCTTCCTCGCTGCCTGGGTTGTCCAGAACAGACTGGTCTTTTTCCGCTTTTGTACCGAGGATCAGCAACATGGTTGCGTCGCCGCCATCGTCCAGAATCATGTTGGGCGTGCCGCCGTCGTGCCATTCCATGATTTTGTGGGTGTACTGCCAGTACTCGTCGAGTGATTCGCCTTTATACGCGAAAACTGGGATGCCTTGATCGGCAATCGCAGCCGCAGCGTGATCCTGTGTGGAGTAGATGTTGCACGATGCCCAACGTACTTCTGCACCCAACGCAGTCAGCGTTTCGATCAACGCGCCGGTCTGGATGGTCATGTGGAGGGAGCCAGCGATGCGTGCGCCCTTGAGTGGTTTCTCTTCGCCGTACTTCTCGCGAAGTGCCATCAAGCCTGGCATTTCCACTTCGGCGATGCGAAGTTCTTTGTGGCCCCAATCTTTCAGGCCGAGGTCTGCAATGACGTAGTCTTTGCTCATCTGCGTTTCTCCTATCTTTGTTTTTTGAACAGAAATGGAGAGCGCAGTTGTCGTTTTGGTTGTCCCACAAGGTCGGGCCTGGCGAATCGCTGTTTCCGGGAAGGAGACAGGAGTGATCCGTTGCAGCGCTCCCCGCCATACGGGAGAATTTTTAACTCTCTGGTGTTTTGTGCCAAATCCTCTGTTGTTTTTGCACGATGTGACCGCTTGTGGATCACGCCCAAAAGTTTCTGTGCTTATTCTCCCGTTTGACCATTTTTTTTGTCAAGTTTTTCTGTAGAATCGAAAAATTCACATTGTGAGAATTGCCTTATATGTATAGTGCGGTCATAAAATGGCGCGATATAAGCATTACGCAATGACATATAGAAAAAATTGATAAGAAATGAATAAGAAATTGATGGAGTGCCTTTATGGTCAGGACTGAGACCCCCGTTTGCGAATTTGATCTACCATTACCGTCTTTTTCATTGCCTGACCCGGACGGGAAAATCTGGACACCGCAGGATTTGCAAGGGGAGAAAGGGTTGCTGGTGATGTTCATCTGCAACCACTGCCCGTATGTGAAAGCAATTCTGGAGCGCATTGTGCGTGATACGCGTGATCTGAAAGTACTTGGCGTCAACAGTGTGGCGATCATGTCGAACGATCCGGCGCAGAATGAAGAAGATTCGCCGGAAAATATGAAGAAAGTGGCAGAGCAGTTTGGTTTTTCGTTCCCATACTTGTTTGACGAAACACAGGAAGTGGCGAAAACGTTTGGTGCGGTTTGTACGCCTGATTTCTTCGGCTACAACGGCGATCTGAAATTGCAGTACCGCGGTCGTCTGGACGAGAGCCGCAAAGAGACTGCGCCAGATAGCGTGCGCCGTGATTTGTTCGAGTCGATGAAGCAGGTGGCAGAGACAGGCCGTGGCCCGGAAGATCAGATTCCGAGTATGGGCTGTTCTATCAAATGGAAAGAGGAGGCTTGATGGGGCAACTCGTTCTGTCCTTGTGATTTAGACTGTGCGGTTTACTTTATTGCGCAATCAATAAAATCAGTGGAAATTCGGGTTGCCGGGAAGCGGCGTTTCCGTGAAGATGGGGAAGTTTGGACAGCAGAATTCGCCGATTCCCTTTGGAGACCGTGGTTTTCCGGTTGCCCGCAGGGTGGAAGTGCGTAAGAATGCGCTACCCGAAAATTTTTTGGTAACTTTATAAAGAGTTAACTTTAATGACCTTTTAAATTCCTCGCAGGAAAGGGAGAAGTACGTTATGGCATCGAGAAGAGAGCTGGCGAATGCGATCCGTGTTTTGAGCATGGATGCTGTCCAGAAAGCAAACTCCGGGCATCCGGGCGCACCAATGGGGATGGCGGACATCGCCGAAGTGCTGTGGAATGGCCACATGAAGTTCAACCCGACCAACGCCAAATGGGCAGACCGTGACCGGTTTATCCTGTCTAATGGCCATGGTTCGATGCTGATTTACTCCCTGTTGCATTTGTCCGGTTTCAACCTGAGCATGGATGACATCAAGGATTTCCGTCAGTTGCATGCGAAAACAGCAGGCCATCCAGAGTATGGCTACGCAGACGGCATTGAAACAACAACAGGTCCGCTCGGTCAGGGCATCACCAACGCAGTTGGTATGGCGATTGCGGAACGCACCTTGGCGGCAGAATTCAACAAACCAGATCGTGAAATTGTTGACCATCACACCTACGTGTTCATGGGTGACGGTTGTTTGATGGAAGGTTTGTCCCACGAAGCATGCGCAATGGCAGGTACATTGGGCTTGGGCAAATTGATTGCATTCTGGGATGACAACGACATCTCCATTGATGGTCATATTTCTGACTGGATGGAAAAAGATGTTGAAGGTCGTTTTAAAGCCTACGGCTGGCAGGTGATCCGTGTTGAAGACGGTCACGATGCAGAAGCGATTGATAAAGCGATCAAGGAAGCGAAGCTGGAAGTTAATAAGCCAACGCTGATCTGCTGTAAGACAGTAATTGGTTTCGGTTCTCCAAACCTCTGCGGCACGCACGATTGCCACGGCGCGCCGCTCGGCGATGAAGAGATCGGTCATGCGCGTAAAGAATTGGGTTGGGATCATGCGCCATTTGAAATTCCAGCTGACATCTATGCAGGCTGGGATCATAAAGAGCAAGGCAAGGCAGACGAAGCGGCTTGGCAGGCGAAATTTGATGCATACAAGTCCGAGTACCCAGCGGAAGCGGCAGAGTTTGAGCGCCGGATGAAAGGCGACCTGCCTTCAAACTTTGAAGCGGAGATGGATAAATACATCGTGCAGACGCAGAAGGATATGCCAAATATTGCGTCTCGTAAGGCATCGCAGAATGCGATTGAAGCGATGGGACCTGTCGTTCCAGAACTGTTCGGCGGTTCTGCCGACTTGACCGGTTCTAACCTGACTAACTGGTCCGGCACAGTTAAAGTCACTCCAAGCAATGCGAAGGGTAACTACATCTCTTGGGGTGTGCGCGAGTTCGGTATGGCGCACATGATGAACGGCATGGTGTTGCATGGCGGCTTCAAGGTCTACGGCGCAACCTTCTTCATGTTCATGGAGTTCATGCGCAACGCATTGCGTATGTCTGCATTGATGAAGATCGGCACCATCTATGTTTACACGCACGATTCCATCGGTCTGGGTGAAGATGGACCAACGCACCAGCCAGTTGAGCAGATGGCAACCATGCGTGCAATCCCGAACTTCCACACATGGCGTGCTTGTGACGCAATTGAGTCTGCGGTTTCCTGGAAGATGGCAATGTTGCGTGGCGATGCGCCGACTGCATTGGTCTTCTCACGTCAGAATTTGACTCCAATGGAGCGTACACCAGAGCAGTTGAAGAACATCGAGAAGGGTGGCTACGTACTGAAAGATTGCGACGGCAACGCAGACGTAATCCTGATCGCAACCGGTTCTGAAGTGGAATTGGCAGTGAATGCGGCAGAGAAACTGGGCAAGAAAGTACGTGTTGTTTCCATGCCATCTACCGACAAGTTCGACGAGCAGGATCAGGCATACAAGGATTCTGTCCTGACTCCGGGCGTGAAACGCGTCGCGATTGAAGCAGGCATAACCGATACTTGGTACAAGTATGTTGGTCTCGACGGTGACGTGGTCGGTATGACTTCATTCGGTGAATCTGCGCCAGCAGGCGAATTGTTCAAGCAGTTCGGCTTCACGGTTGAGAATGTTGTCAATCGCGTGAATGCGATTCTCTAGAATTTTTAGAGTGTTCTAGAGCATTTGGAATTTCTGGGAGTGTAGAAATTTCTGGGAATTCCGAAGAATCCAAAAAGGATTCAACAAAGCATTGAAAAGATAAAAATTTAGTTTGAGTTTTTGAGTTAACGATAACGAAAAGGAGAGAAAAATATGGCACTTAAAGTTGGCATTAACGGTTTTGGTCGTATTGGTCGTATGGTATTCCGTGCAATTGCACGTGATTTCCCGAATATGGAAATCGTTGGTATTAACGACCTGCTGGATCCAGATTACCTCGCGTACATGCTGAAGTACGATTCCGTACACGGTCGTTTCAACGGTGATGTTTCTTCCAAAGACGGCGCAATGATCGTAAACGGCAAGGAAATCCGTTTGACTGCAGAGCGTGATCCAGCAGACCTGAAATGGGGCGACGTTGGCGCGGAAATCGTCATCGATTGTACTGGTTTCTTCCTGACTGGCGAAACTTGCCAGAAGCACATCGACGCTGGCGCGAAGAAGGTTGTTCAGTCTGCACCTTCTAAAGACGACACGCCAATGTTTGTTTACGGCGTAAACCATGAAGCGTATGCAGGTCAGACCATCGTTTCTGCAGCTTCCTGTACAACAAACTGCTTGGCGCCAATGGCAAAAGTCCTGAATGACAACTGGGGCATCAAGCGTGGTTTGATGTCTACCGTTCACGCAGCGACTGCAACACAGAAAACGGTTGACGGTCCTTCTATGAAAGACTGGCGCGGTGGCCGCGGCATTCTGGAGAATATCATTCCTTCTTCCACAGGTGCTGCGAAGGCGGTTGGTAAGGTTCTGCCTGAGCTGAACGGCAAGTTGACGGGTATGGCATTCCGCGTACCAACTTCCGACGTTTCTGTTGTTGACCTGACGGTTGAGCTGGAAAAAGGCGCAAGCTACGACGACATCTGTGCAGCAATGAAGAAAGCATCCGAAACGAAAGGTCTCGGTGACACTTTGGGCTACACAGACGAGAAAGTTGTTTCCACAGATTTCCGTGGTGAAGGCAAATCTTCTGTATTTGATGCAGGCGCAGGTATTGCGTTGGACGACACTTTTGTCAAGCTGGTTGCATGGTATGACAATGAGTACGGCTACACTTGCAACATGTTGCGCTTCGTTGAGCACGTTGCAAACAACTAAGGTTGTAGCGTGATTATAGACGTAGTCATGATGTAGTGATTGATGCAGGTTGTGCTTTCGGGCACAGCCTGCATTCTATTACTTATAAGGCGTGTGTTTGAAGGTATATGTGTGATTGGATTTAGAAATATTAGAAGGATTCGTTGAGCATTGAAAACTGAGTAATTGTTTTTTATTTTGTTTTTTATTTTCACCGAATCGTTTTAATAAAAGCTGTATAAAAATTGCATAAAAACTGTCCAAGATTTTTTGGGTAGAAATTTTATTCAAAAATATTGATTTTAATGTTGTTTTTAGATTTTTAGATTTATTTGTTTTATTCAATCGTAAATTACAGTAAGGAGAACCTTCATGTCCTTTATCAAGCTGACTGATCTTGATCTGGCTGGCAAGCGCGTTCTAATCCGCGCCGACCTTAACGTACCTGTAAAAGATGGGAAGGTTACTTCCGATGCGCGAATTACCGCGTCCATGCCAACAATTGAGCATTGCATCAAGGCAGGCGCAAAAGTTATGGTCTTCTCTCACCGTGGCCGTCCGGAAGAGGGCAAGGTGGATGAAGAGAACTCCATGCAGCCAATTGCAGACGATCTGTCTAGCAAATTGAGCAAGAAAATTCGTCTGATTAAAGATTATCTGGAGAAAGCACCAGAAGTTGCAGAAGGCGAAGTGGTTCTGCTGGAAAATGTCCGCTTCAACACTGGCGAGAAGAAAGACAACGAAGAGTTGGCGAAGAAATATGCATCTCTGTGTGATGTATTCGTCATGGATGCATTCGGTACAGCGCACCGTGCGCAGGCTTCTACGCATGGCGCAGGTAAATTTGCACCAACTGCATGTGCAGGTTTGTTGCTGGCAGATGAACTGGACAATTTGGCAAAAGCATTGGCTGAACCAGCACGTCCAATGGTTGCAATTGTAGGCGGTTCCAAGGTTTCTACCAAATTGACCGTTCTTGAGTCACTTTCTGAGAAAGTTGACCAGTTGGTTGTCGGTGGCGGCATTGCGAATACCTTCCTGAAAGCAATGGGCAACAACGTTGGTAAATCTCTCTGCGAAGATGATTTGGTTGATACAGCCAAAGTATTGGTTGAGAAGATGAAAGCGCGCGGTGCAAACATTCCGATTGCTACTGATGTGGTTTGCGGTAAAGAATTCTCTGAAACTGCAAAAGCGACTCTGAAGGCTGCGGGTGACGTTGCTGACGATGACATGATCTTCGACATCGGCCCGGATTCTGCAAACGAATTGGCAGAGATCATCAAAAACGCAGGCACAGTGGTTTGGAATGGCCCGGTTGGTGTATTCGAGTTTGACCAGTTTGGCGAAGGCACCAAAGTCGTTTCTATGGCAATTGCCAACTCGGATTGCTTCTCACTGGCAGGCGGCGGCGATACCATCGCGGCAATCCAGAAGTACGATATCTATGACAAGGTTTCCTATATTTCTACCGCAGGCGGCGCATTCTTGGAATATCTGGAAGGCAAGAAACTGCCAGCCGTGGTGATGTTGGAAGAGTGTGCTGCAAAAGGTTAATTATTTAGGCTCATCATCATTTATTATGTTCATGATGCATGTATGAAGATAGATGGTGTTTGCAGAGTTTGGTTGAAATCGGATCTGGTTTTTGACCGAAATTCGGTTTGAGCCAAACTTAAAAATTTAACCTGAATCTTCCTCGAATTATTGTAAACAGGTGTTGTTATGCCGAGACGTACGAAAATCATCGCAACGTTAGGACCCGCAACCGACACGAAAGAAGCGTTGGATGCGATCATCAGCGCGGGCGTTGATGTCGTGCGTCTCAATTTCTCCCATGGTTCAGCAGAAGAACATTTGCGTCGGGCAGATACGATCCGCAACCGGGCACGTTCTTTTGGTCGCCAGGTGGGTGTGATTGTTGATTTGCAAGGGCCAAAAATCCGTACCGGGCTGTTTACTGAGGGCAAGATTGAGCTGGAAGAGGGGGCGCATTTCACCATTGATACCGCAATGGATGTCAATGCTGGAACCACAAAAGCAGTGGGCACAACCTTCCCAACCTTGCATCAAGATGTGCATCGTGGTTCGACGCTGATTCTGGATGATGGCCGTATTTCCCTTTGGGTTGAAGATGTCGAAGAGAACCGGATTAAATGCCGTGTAATTCATGGTGGTGTGCTTTCCAATAACAAAGGCATCAACATGCAGGGCGGCGGCTTGTCTGCTGCTGCGCTGACAGAAAAGGATAAGGCAGATCTCAAAGTAGCCGCAGAGATGCGTGCCGACTACATTGCAGTCTCTTTTGTGCGCAATGCGGATGATATCCGCGAGGCGCGTGCGTTGTTGGAAGAGGCGGGCTGGCCTGATTGCAAAATCATCGCCAAGCTGGAACGTGCGGAAGCGGTGAAAGTTGCTGATGAAATCATCATTGAATCTGATGCGGTCATGATTGCGCGTGGTGATTTGGGTGTGGAAATCGGTGATGCGACCGTCCCTCCGGTGCAGAAGCGCTTAATCAAGCTAGCGCGTTCGATGGATCGGGTTGTCATCACAGCAACGCAGATGATGGAGAGTATGATTTCCAATCCAGTTCCAACGCGTGCGGAAGTGTCTGATGTTGCCAACGCAGTGTTGGATGGTACTGATGCGGTGATGCTGTCCGGTGAAACAGCCGTCGGAAAATATCCAGACAAGGTGATTAAGACAGTAGCGACTGTTTGTCGTGAAGCGGAAAAACAGCGTGTGGTCAGCATTTCTGATCATCGTATCAATACCCGTTTTTCGCGTCGCGATGAAGCCATTGCAATGGCGACGATGTATACCGCCAATCATCTGGGCGTAAAAGCGATTGCATCATTGACCGAATCGGGTTCGACAGTGTTGTGGATGTCGCGGATCAGTACAGCGATTCCTATTTTTGCAATGACGAGGAATTTGCAGACGCGTCGGCAGGTGACGTTGTATCGTGGGGTTTATCCGGTCAATTTTGATCCAACCAAGCGTGAAGACAGTGAAGTCGAAGCAGAAGTGATCGACGAATTGCTGCGTCGCGGTGCGGTACGTAAAGGCGATATGATTGTCCTGACCAAAGGGGATCACAGCGGTCAGAAAGGCGGCACGAATACGATGAAAATCCGTTATGTTCGGTGATTTTCTGAACGAGATTTCAGATCAACTTTAGAATTAGTTTTTAGTCAGTTTTGAATTGTTTTTTTGATAGTTTTTAAAGCGTTAAATCTATAAAAAACGGCGAAAGCCAACAGCTTTGAAGGAGAGAAGTAAATGTTAATTTCCATGCGTCAACTTCTGGATTACGCAGCAGAACATGATTTTGGTATGCCTGCGTTTAATGTCAACAATATGGAGCAGATCCACGCGATCATGCAGGCGGCGGACGAAGTGAAAAGCCCGGTCATTCTGCAGGGTTCTGCAGGCGCGCGTTCCTACGCGGGTGAACCATTCCTGCGTCATCTGGTTACTGCGGCGGTTGAAATGTATCCACATATCCCGATTGTTATGCATCAGGATCACGGTTCCGAGCCAGCGGTTTGCTTGCGTTCGATCCAGTCCGGTTTCACTTCCGTAATGATGGACGGTTCCCTGATGGCAGACATGAAGACACCATCCTCATTTGAATATAATGTTGAAGTGACCAAAGAAGTGGTCAAGATGGCACATGCTGGTGGTGCATCTGTAGAAGGCGAGCTGGGTTGCTTGGGTTCTTTGGAAACGGGTGAAATGGGCGAAGAAGACGGCCATGGCGCAGAAGGCAAGCTGGATATGGATCAGTTGCTGACTGACCCGAATGAAGCGGCTGAATTCGTCAAGCAGACTAACGTTGATGCGTTGGCGATTGCAATCGGTACATCTCACGGTGCATACAAGTTCACGCAGGAGCCAACGGGCAAAGTGCTGCGTATTGACCGTATCAAGGAAATCCACGAGCGCATCCCGAATGTCCATTTGGTCATGCACGGTTCTTCTTCTGTACCGCAGGAATGGCTGAAGATCATCAATGAGTTCGGTGGTGAAATGCCACAGACTTACGGCGTTCCAGTTGAAGAGATCGTGGAAGGCATCAAATCTGGCGTACGTAAGGTCAACATTGATACGGATCTGCGTATGGCTTCTACAGGTTCGATTCGTCAACATCTGGCTGAAAATCCAGCGAACTTCGACCCACGTAAGTTCCTCAAAGTTGCGACTGCGGCGATGAAGGACGTTTGTAAAGCACGCTTCCAGTCCTTTGGTTGTGAAGGCCACGCTGAGAAGATCAAACCACTTTCTCTGGAAGTGATGTTTGAGAAATACGGCAAAGGTGAGTTGGATCAGAAAGTGAGCTAGAGCTAAGGTTCGTTTTCCACTTTGCTGAATAGCAGAAAACCCGTCCTTGTGGCGGGTTTTTTTTTGTGCCTGGATATGTACCTGCGTGTGCGTCCTTTTTCATTGTGTTGTTATATTTGTACAGGGCAGACACGTGGGTCTGCCCCTACGGATTCAAATCTGGAATTTTATTGAAACCGTTACGGGCGATTGCGCAACGCAACCGTAAGTTGATAAACACGCCGCAAATACAGATCATTGTACGGTTCATAATCTGCGCTCAGTAGTGTATACCTAGTGGTGTCCGGTGTTTGACGGATTGGCTCTTCACTTCTGATTAGCAACGCAATTTGCACACTACGAACCTGAGTCCAGTCTGTCACTTGCGCAGCATTTTGGTAACGGTTGACAGATTGGTCGCCATCTTCATCAATTCCGTACAAAAATTGTAGCCCTTCTACGTTGTCAATCATGCCTTGCGATGGGCATTTCAAGCTTTCATCTTTGATTAGATACTGAACGGAGCTTTTTGCAGAATCTTGGCAATCTTTGATCCCATCGTAAGCAATAGTAATGGAGTCACTACCGTTTTCTCCATCGCCTTCTGTGCCAGAAATCGTTTCTGCTTTGCGAATTTCATCCGCCAGAAAGAGCAAAGCATGACGCCCTTGTTCATGCAATTCGCGGCTATTTTGGATGAAACGGAATGTTTCCCGGCTTTCCACAAAAATGACCATGGTAGCGGTGAGAACAGTGAAACCGAGTGCTAATGCAATCAGCAATTCGACCAGCGTAAATCCACGGGAATGCGTACCCATTGGTAATCGTTGCTGGCTATTGCGGTGGAAAAATCGGTAACGTGTAATTTTTTTGCTCTTCTCCTGCATTCCAGTTCACGGTGATTAGATAGGTTTGATCAGTGGAACCTGAATTTTGAACTGTTCCGGTTCCTTCTGGAAGTAATGCGCTGTTTTGGCTATTCCATTGGTGTAAATCGAATTTCGCCAATTCTGCTGTGGCGCAGGAAACGGCTATACAATCCGGGCTATCTGGAAATGAAGGTTGATTCAGATAATTGCTGTTCGTGATACCTTGTGGATTGGCATAGAGTCGTTCTGCTAAATCTATTGCTTGTAGAGTTGCAAAGTCATGCTGGAGTGCAGTTTGTGTAGATTGCACTACAGTGGCTTGTAGAAATGCTAATCCCAACAGTGCTGTGGTTAGCAAGAATAGAGAGATGAGTGCCTCAAGTAGAGTTAGTCCATGTTGTTGGCTAACGTATTTCAGCGGGATCATAGAAAATTAGCAACCAACAAACGCAGGACGATTATTTTTTCCTGCGTTTTGAAGGTATTTATAATGATCTTATAGATGGTTACAAATTAGCGTAAATTACTTATTTTAAATCTTTAGATAAGCTGAATGCGCCGCGAACCTGACCAACTATGTAGCCACGTGCTTGGTCTTCTGGATAATGTTCCTTGAGAGCTTTTTCCACTTTTGACTTGACAGTTTTTCCGTGGCAATTCATGCAGACTTGTTCTGTGCCTTGTGCCTTCATAAAGCGGAATTTTCCGTCTACTATTTCTGCAAAGCCTATGTATTCAGGTTTCTTACCTTGAGCCACGAGATCATCAAATCCTATCAATGCTTTTTCTTCCCATGCATCTGGTTTTGCATTTGGACTGCGTGGCTTGAGGCTAACACGAGAAATATCCCAGCCAGATTCTTGGCTCAGATTTTCAGCGATTTGTGATGCCATCTTGGAGCAAATTTCCACAGCGTAAGCTGCGTCTTTGGTTTTGATTGCCTGTTTCAGTTGTGGTTTTAAAGTGCCGCTAAATTTTTGTACGATCGAAAAGGCTTCGTTGACCAGTTTTGCGTGCTCTTCGGGAGTCGGTGTGGTGCTCTCCGCTGCAACACTAATGTTGAATAGGAATGCAGAAGCTGCGAAGAAGGCTGTTTTACGTAACATATAAATATCAATTTCCTGTTTTGAGTGAGAAGTCAAACGCGGCGGGATTATTTCGCAGCAGTTGCACGACTTCAAGACAGTGGAGGAAATAAATATCAGAAAATTAGCATTTATTGATTTTTTGTTATGCTAGCAGTTGTGCGAAGTAGCATTCAGGCAGCAGTTGCCTGTGGAATTACTTCCACTTGTACAGAGTGATCCAGCTGTTCAAGCGTGCCGGCAAGGCTTTTAAATGCGGTTTGGCAGGTGTTGTCTTCATCCATCAAAAAGAGGACATCCCGACCGTTTTTCAACATCTTCAGCACCAAATCTGCTGCGCGGTATTGCGCTTTTTCCCGGCGTTGAATCTCTTCTTCCGTCTTGGGCAGGAGCAGGCAAGTGTGCGCTTCAGGTGGCTCAAGACCAGCTTCTTGGGTCATTTCAAATACAGCGTTCTCTTTCTTTTCAGTTTTTGCGTGATTTTCGCGTGGATAGGTCCAGATCGCATCCTTGCGGTTGAGCAGTTCACGCGCCCTGCTATTGATTACGCCCGATTTTTTACCACCAATTGAAATACCAAAAAGTTTCCCCTGACACTCGCTGTCCATAATAAATTTTGCCTTTGATCTACTTTCTTGTGCTTTTTTCTTGTTCTTCTTTGGATGGATCAATGCTGAAAATTTGATATTCAGCATCAAATATGGCGCGAAGTATACCCGAACTTTTTTGAAGATTACATGACATGTTTCTTATTTTTTTGTTTAAAAACATAATATTAGAAAACATTTATGCACTATTTTATTTCATTTTGGTTACAGTTCGCACTGTTGTGGTGCAGTTGATTGCTAAGACAAATTGACGAATTAAGGACGGAATCCAGAAGTGATTGGATAACGACGTTCCCTCCCAAAGGCGCGTTTGGTGATTTTTACCCCTGGCGGAGCTTGGCGGCGTTTGTATTCGTTGATGTTGACGAGACGGATGACCCATTTCACCGTTTCC
Organism: uncultured Piscirickettsiaceae bacterium; assembly: GCA_964344325.1. Lineage (GTDB taxonomy): Bacteria > Pseudomonadota > Gammaproteobacteria > CAYFMX01. The sequence continues at coordinate 23,964 of CAYFMX010000021.1, read as the reverse complement.
AGCTCAAAACCGGCATCAATGATTTCCTGCGTGCATTGATGTTGCTCCACGTAACGTTCCAGAATCGCATCCAGAATGTCATATGGCGGTAATGAATCTTCGTCTTTCTGATCCGGCGCAAGTTCTGCAGAGGGGGGACGGTCAATGACGCGTTGCGGGATGATTGGCAATTCGCCGTGCTGGATTGCCTGCTGGTTACGCCACTCTGCCAGTCGGTAAACGAGCAATTTCGGCACATCTTTCAACGGAGCAAAACCGCCTGCCATGTCACCATAGAGGGTTGCATAGCCGACCGACATTTCGCTTTTATTGCCAGTGGTAAGCACCATATGATTCTTTTTGTTGGCAATCGCCATCAAGATGATGCCACGGCAACGCGCCTGAATGTTTTGTTCGGTTACATCGCCGGGGTTGGGTGCAATACCGGAAAATGCGCTGGTAAGGTTGTCGCGGAATGTTTCAAACATCGGCTCAATGGAGATGGTTTGGAACGTAATGCCGAGCTGTTCTGCCTCTTCCTGCGCATCGTTGTTGCTCATTTCTGCGGTGTAGCGTGAGGGCATTGCAACGCCTTCGACCCGTTCTGCGCCGAGTGCATCGACCGCCAGTGCAAGTGTCAGTGCAGAGTCGATTCCGCCCGATAGTCCGATCACCACGCCGGGAAAGCCGTTTTTCTCCACATAATCGCGGATGCCGAGTGTTAAAGCTTCGTAAACTTGTTGCTCTTCGGATGACTGGTTAGATGGTTGAGCTATAAGATTTTGTGCGTTTTGTTCGTTTCCACTATGTTCGTAGAGAAACAAGGCTTCGTTAAATTGGTTTGTGGGGGCGTGCGGGTTTGTAGGGGCGTATTGCAATACGCCCCTACGGTGTGCGTCATCATCAATTGTCGATACGTCTTTACTGTTAGATGTGCAAATAATAGGAATTTCCGTACCATTCGCACGCATCATAAAAGAATCCCCATCAAAAACCAATTCATCTTGCCCACCAACTTGGTTGGCATAGAGAATCGGCAATTGCGTCTCTGCAATGCGGGCACGAATCGTCTCCCGCCGTTCTGTCGGTTTTCCGAGATGAAACGGTGAGGCATTTAGATTTAAGACTAGCGTTGCGCCTGCACGCTTGGCTTGCGCGATGACGCTTGGATGCCATAAATCTTCGCAGAGTGTGATTGCAACCTGCTCTTCGCCGAGCGGAAAAATTGCAGGCTGGTTTCCGGCGGTGAAGTAGCGTTTTTCATCAAAAACACCGTAATTGGGCAACTCTTGCTTGCGATAGGTTAATTCAATTTTTCCATCGCGCAACAACGATGCGGCGTTAAACAGTTGTTGGGTTTCTGCATCGAAATGTGGATGTCCAACCACAATTGGAATTTCTGCTTGTGCTGCGATTTGCTGCAATAGCGTTTCGCAACGGTCCACAAAGCCATGACGTAGTAGTAAATCTTCGGGTGGATAGCCAGTGAGCGACAGTTCCGGAAACAGCACCAAATCAGCTTTTTTCTCGGCGGCTTGGCGGGTGAAATCGCGGATTTTTTCGCTGTTTTTCTCCAGCGCGCCGACATGCGGGTTGATTTGTGCAAGGGCAATTCGTAGTGGCATAGTGGTTTGGTCTTCGTCCAGTTGTCTTTTTGCAGTGCAAGTCAGAAATAAAAAATTCTGGCTATTTTACATGAGCGATTTCTGCGATTTTCGTGATTTGCTCAATCCAATGATTTTGGGTGAATTTGGTTTTTTACGGTACGATCTCCCGTTTTTTGAATTTCTGTCACTGTTTGTAAGGAATGAACAATGCAACTCGCCCACGAATCCTACCCAATGAGCCGTCCGCGCCGGATGCGCCGCGATGATTTCTCCCGCCGTTTGATGCGCGAAAATGTGCTGACGGCGGATGATCTGATCTATCCGATGTTTTTGATTGAGGGCGAAAACCAGCGTGAGGCGGTGGCATCCATGCCGGGAATTGAGCGTGTTTCTATCGACCAGTTGCTGGTGGAGGCAGAAGAAATCGTGAAATTGGAGATTCCTGTGGTTGCGTTGTTTCCCGTTGTGCCGCAGGAGAAAAAATCATTGCAGGCAGAAGAAGCTTACAATGCAGATGGTCTGACGCAACGTGCAGTGCGAGCATTGAAAGAGAAATTTTCTGAGCTGGGCGTGATGACCGATGTAGCACTCGACCCGTTCACCACGCATGGACAGGATGGCATCATTGATGAGAATGGCTATGTTTTGAATGAAGAGACGGTCGAAGTGTTGGTACGGCAAGCACTCTCCCATGCCGAGGCAGGTGCGGATATTGTTGCACCTTCCGACATGATGGATGGACGCATTGGCGCAGTTCGTCATGTGCTGGAGACCAAACGCCATATCCATACGCGGATCATGGCCTATTCTGCGAAATATGCATCCAGTTTTTATGGCCCGTTCCGCGATGCAGTGGGTTCAGCGGCGAATTTGGGGGCTGGCGACAAGCGTACCTATCAGATGGATCCGGTCAATAGCAATGAGGCACTCCGCGAAGTTGCGCTTGATTTGCAGGAGGGGGCAGATATGGTGATGGTCAAACCGGGGATGCCGTATCTGGATATTGTGCGCCGGGTGAAAGACCAGTTTGGTGTGCCAACGTTTGCGTATCAGGTGAGTGGCGAATATGCGATGCTGAAAGCGGCGGCGCAGAATGGTTGGCTAGATGAGAAAGCAGTGGTGATGGAATCTTTACTGGCGTTCAAACGTGCGGGTGCGGACGGAATTTTGACCTATTTTGCCAAGCAGGCGGCAGGTTGGTTGTAGTCTGAATTTTGTAGGGGCGTAATGCTTTACGCCCCTATCTACGGGAATTGCAGTGTTCTGTTATTGACAGATTTCGTTATTTGCAGATTTTGTCGCGGTCAGAGAAGGAGCAATCATCAATTTTAACAACATGCCCTTCGTACTCTTCCTTGCAGAATTGAATGCACAATTCATCATGCGTCATCCAACGACCATCAATGGTGTATTTCGCAACATCCAGCTCTTCACTCTCTTCATCTTTGCCGGAGTAGACTTCAAAAATCCGCGCTTCTGCAGGCGGAATCTCCAGTTCCTTGAGGTGTTTGATTACACTGCAAATTGTATCGCCGACATAGGAATTATAATCCTCCGCGCCATCCAGATACTGTACCCGCGCTTCGTACGTGTAGGGTAATTCTTTGATGTATTTGGATTTTGCGCCAATGAATTTTCTGAGAATACCCATTCGGTTTTCTTCTCCTGCTGATGTGTACGATTTTTATTTTTATGCTGGCATAGAGAGTATAACGTGACTGGAACGACGATCCAAAAATGGCAAGCCGATGATGATGGTAAGTGATCTAGAAAATTTGACGTTTTCCGCCGCAATCCCGCTTGCGCTCTACATCCATCTGCCGTGGTGCGTCCGCAAATGTCCTTATTGTGACTTCAATTCCCATGCGATTCCTGATCGGGATGAAACGCCGTATACAGCCTATGTAGATGTTCTGCTCCGTGATCTGGAATCGGTTTTACCTCAAATTTGGGGACGGTCGATCCGTTCCATTTTCATTGGTGGGGGCACGCCGTCCCTTTTTCCAGCCGAAGCGATGGATGCGTTGCTTTCCGGTATTCGTGCCCGATTGCCCTTACAGCCCAGCTTGGAAGTGACGTTGGAAGCGAACCCCGGCACAGCGGAGCAATCCCGGTTTTCCGGCTACCGACAAGCGGGTGTGAATCGCATTTCGATTGGCGCACAAAGTTTTGACGATCAATTTCTGCAAAAAATCGGGCGTATTCATAGCGCGGAAGAAGCGATTCGTGCCGTAGAAATGGCAAAACAGGCCGGTTTTTCGCGGATTAATTTGGATTTGATGTTTGGGTTGCCGGAACAGTCTATCGAAAATGCGTTGGCAGATTTGCAGCAAGCCGTTGCGTTGGAAACTGAGCATCTCTCCTGGTACCAGATGACGCTGGAGCCGAACACGCAATTTGGTCATTCGCCACCACCGGTTCCCAGCGATGAAGTTTTGTGGGAAATGCAGGAGGCAGGGCAAAATTTGTTGCGCGAAGCTGGTTTTGCGCAGTATGAAATTTCTGCCTATGCGCTTTCTGATCAGGCAGATGCGCAGTGTCATCACAATTTAAACTATTGGAAATTTGGTGATTATTTGGGGTTGGGTGCAGGGGCGCACGGTAAAATCACGGATGTTGCGGCGGGGCAAATTGTCCGCACCAGTCGTCAGCGTGATCCAAAAAGGTATTTGGAAACGGCAGGTTCTGAGGCGGTAATCAGCCAAACACGAATCCTTCGGCCAGCAGAGTTGCCGTTAGAATTTATGATGAATGCGCTACGTTTGAAAGATGGTTTTCCAGTGTGGTTGTTTGAGGAGCGTACGGGTTTGCCATTTACAATGGTTGAAGAGCAAATTGTAGAAGCGAAGGCGCGGGGTTTGTTGGATCAAACTGAAAGTGAGGTGGAGAGCAAAATTGTTCCCACCGAACAGGGCAGGAATTTCTTGAACGAATTGTTGTTGCTGTTTTGAATGTAACTGAATTGTGGTTTTTCGCCGGTGGTTAAAACCACCGTCTTTACGCCATTTCCCCGCTGGGGAAAAAGCAGCTCCATCGGAGCCAGGGGGGGTAGCCAGTGGTTTTAACCACTGGCGATGATTTTAGACATGATAAACGCAAAAATCTGCTGTGGATCGTCCAGATTCAAAATCGGCAATGTGGTTTGAGTCGGAATTTGCGTAGGAAATGGCGTCGCTACCGCAATAATGTGTGAATCGTCCGTAAAAAGTAGTTCTTTTCCTTCTTTTCGCTGTTTTTTCTGCGCAATTTCAGGGCGGTACAGTTCAATGCGTGGGATCGGTTCGTGTTTGAAGCCTTCGACCAAAACCAAATCCAGATTTTTGTGATCCAGTTGCGGCAACAATTCCGCGAGATTCGGTTCATCGGTCGGATTTTCATTTTCATTGACCAACGCCCATCGTTTTGCAGAGGCGACCAAAACCTGTCCTGCGCCGGATTTGCGCAGTTCATAACTGTCTTTGCCCGGTTGGTCGATGTCGAAATTATGATGGGTGTGTTTGATTGCAGCGACGCGCACGCTGGCATTTTTCAATAGTGGAATCAGGTTGCGTAATAGCGTGGTTTTTCCGGTTCCGCTCCAGGCGGCAAACCCGAGCAGTGGCGTCTCAAATGGGATTGCAGATTGAATCATCTGTTTTGTGTCTCTGAAATTTTGGAAATTTCCGTATTTTTTAACGAAGTTTCCAATTCTTCTGGTGTGTTGAGGTTGGCGAAAGCTGCGGGATCGTCAAAAAAACAACGCGCCATTTTTTGTGATTTTTGCCAAACACGTACTTTTGGTTCACCGCGTTTGAGTGCCTCTTCAACAGAATGGAGCAGCGAACAGTTAGTGAGAAAACAGAGTGCTTGAAAATGGTTTGGGTCTTCTACTACAGCAAGATCGGCTTCGTTTTGTTCCAGCGTTTCAGTGAGTCGGGCGACAAGCGTTGTCGGTAGAAACGGCATATCGCATGGCACAACGAGCAGCCGTTCAGTTTGTGCTGTACGCATCCCTTGCGCGATTCCGGCGAGTGGTCCAGCAAATGAATCATCGTCATCGGGTAAAACGGGGACACCGAATTTTTGGTATTCGTCGAGATTGCGGTTTGCGCTGATCAGAAAATGATCCACTTGTGGTCGGAGCCGCGCAAAAACGTGTTCAATCAGCGGAGTGCCGTTCAGTTGGACAAGCCCTTTATCCACGCCATCCATGCGGCTGCCGCGTCCGCCGGAGAGGATCAATGCGGTGATCTTTTCATTCATCAGCCAATTTTACCGATCTCGTGGATGGTCTGTCATGTTTCCGCGCTAGCCGTGCTATATTTCGTTCTTTCCATTTTTCTTGAATATTTCCCGAAATTTTTTCTTGAAGGAGCATCGTGATGAAACGCCCTCTTTTCCGTCCTCTTTTTTTCTCCGCGTTGGCAGTTTTTGCATTCTCTGGGATTTCAGCCGTGCAGGCGATGGATGTCCAAGATGCGGACTATTTGGCCAAAATGTATATCGAAAGTAAAAGTTATGCAGAGGCTGAGCCATATTTGCGCGAAGTATTGACTGGCGTGATGGAAAAACATGGTAAAAATCATCCGGAAACCGCGACAGCGTTGAATAATCTGGCGGAGGCATACCGCAAGCAGGGGAAATATAAGGAGGCGGAGCCGCTCTACCGTCGTGCATTGGGTATCCGCAAAGGTGTGTTGGGGCGGCAACATCCAGATGTGGCGCAGTCGATGAATAATCTGGCGTTATTGTTCAAGGCGCAGGCGCGTTACGATGATGCGGATTTGTTATACCGCGAGGCGATTTTGATTTTGGAGATTGAATATCCGGAAGGGCATAAAAATTTGGAAATTATGCGGAAGAATCATGAGAAGCTGTTGGATAAGATGAGTCAGGTGGGATCAATGAAGTAGTTTTGGGTTGTCTGTTTTTTATCGATTTTAAGGATGTTCAGATTATATTGTCTATATAAAAAAAGAAAATTATGCGGACTAGCTAGTCCGCATATTGATAATATTATTTTTTTAAATTCTAATCGAAAAAGGAAGTCTAGCTTGAAGCTAATTTTCAAACAAAACCACATTTCAATTACGCAGTTTGAACCAATCGAAATTGCGGACTTTACGATATTAACTGGTGTAAATGGTTCGGGGAAAAGTCACTTGCTGGGAGCTATCGAACAGAGGAAAGTTGCAATATCAGGAATGGAGCAGGCTAGTATAGTTCATTTTAACTATGAAACATTCCGTCTTGATAATGAGCCAGCATTCAATGCGCAACAAATTACTTCAGAAACTGAGTCGGCTTGGCAGTTTTATCAGCAAAAAATAAGGCCTAGCACATCGAATTGGAGAGCTAATGTAGATCAAGATGAATACGCAGCGATTAAGGACAAGTGTGTATCAACTAAAAAAAGTTTTTGGAGTGCTGGCAAGGAACGATTTAAGGCATACAGAACTAACGTAAAGAATTTCTTCAATGATAATAATATGAAGAACCAGCAGCAAGCTCAAGGAGTTTTTTCATTAATAAAAAAACTACCATATAGTATTGATGAAATTGATCATGATGACTTCACATCACAATACAAACCATATGTTTTCAAGAATGACTTCTTGCCGATGCAGCTTGGTAAAGTTATTTGGGATTACTACGCTAAGTACGAAAAGAATCAATACTATCAGTATAAGAACGAGAAGAATAATTCCAGCTATAAAGTGCTTACAGATCGTGAGTTTATCGAAACGCATGGGGAAAAACCATGGGATTTGATAAACAGAATAATGGAAAAGTTCGACACGCTTGATTACAAAGTAAATACTCCAGAAGGAATGGATTACTTTGGTCAATTCCAATTGAAGCTAGTTCATACAAAGAAGCCCAATCTTTCTTTAGATTTTAACAGTCTATCTTCTGGAGAACGGATTTTGATGGCATTGGTCGCATCAATATATAAATCAACGTCGGACAATCACTTTCCAGATGTGCTGTTACTGGACGAAGTAGATGCATCATTACATCCATCAATGATGAAGAATATGCTTGAGGTGATCCAAGATATATTTCTAAATAATGGAATTAAAATTATTTTAGTATCTCATTCTCCTACAACCATTGCATTGGCTCCAGAAGACTCTGTATATGTCATGAATAAGTCAGGAGTAAATAGAATTGAGAAAAAGAGCAATAGAAGTGCTCTTGCCATACTTACAGAAGGTTTTGCCACTCTTAATGATATTGAGCCCAATTTGAGTGTTGAATACAATATTTCAAAAACTGACCTTCCAGTACTTTTTACAGAAGGAATTACTGACAAAATCATTATCGAAACCGCTTGGGGTAAATTGTATCCAAATGAAACGATGCCATTCTATATACAAGATTGCTTTGATGCCTCATTTCTGGCAAATCTTTTCAGAAGAGCTTACGACGGCCAAGATGGAATATTCATAACCCACTCAGATAAAACGCTTATAGCATTGTTCAATTTTGATGCAGAAGGATACAATGCTTGGAATAGCCTATCTAAGTTATCAATATCTGTAGAAACAGACCCTTATAAAGGATTGATGAAAAAAAATAATGAAGGAAATGGCTTTGCAATATTGCTTCCCGTGCCAACAAATCAAGAAATTTCCAGTCAGGTAATAAAGCAAGGAAATGAAACTTTTTTAAATAAATCAGTGCTATCAATCGAATTGCTTTTTTACGGGAATAGTTTAGTCAATCAGTTTTTTGTAAAAGAAACTATACTTGGCGGTGGAGAGATTGTGTTATTTAAAGGAAAGAAAAGAGATTTTGCAAACCAGGTCAAGGATTTTAATAAAGATATGTTTGATAATTTCACGCCATTATTTGATAAATTAATTCAAATAACTCAAGAGACAACATAACAATTACATGCACCGGGTAGTAAAAATTGCCGCTCCCTGCATGAATGATGTTTTTGAAAACAGGTAAAATAGATTCGTAAAAGAAGTGTCTCAATCGCGTAAGATTTTTGTAACGCTCAAACATTCTAATTGCTACTTTTTCTGTTTTTCTCACAACCAAAGGCAATTCTAGAGATGAATTACGATAACGAACACGACCGATGCGCGAATCTTGATGATGCGCAGGATTCCGACTTCACCCGTTTGGTCGATGCAGCGATGAGCCGGCGTAGTTTTCTCGGCACGACTGCTGCGGGAATGGCTGCTTTTTCATGACTTCTCCGCTATTCCCCTTCAAACGATCTGGAAAACACAAATGGCGACAAGAAAAGAACGGGTTTCCTTCACCCCGGAACAGCGGCGTGATTACGCCAAATTGATGGTTGAAGAAAACTACAACAACACACGGGTGATGGAAATCTCTGGCGCTGGCGCATCAGCGGTGACACGCTGGAAAGCAATACCGTGAAGAACTGTCATATAGTTTGTCTTGGATAATAGTTTTCCATACTTCATTCGGCATCAAAAACTGCAACGATTTATCTTTTTTTCGTAATTCTCGAATCTGTGTTGCAGAAATATCAAGTTGTGTAACTGGTTGAAAAATAATTTTCCCCGCCAAATTTTGATGCAACTCTTGAATTTCTTCGATTTTTCGTTGCTGAAAAACCGGGATAAATGGTTTCGGTAGTTTTTCCAATTGATTTAACTGTAACTGAAAACCAGGACGGTGCATCACTACCACATGTGCAAAATCAAATAATTGTTCCCACTGATACCACGTATGGAGTTGCAGAAACGCATCCATACCAATGATCAGGCAAAGCGGATGCTGTGGAAATTCTTCCCGGAGCGACTTCAACGTCAAAACCATCCATGATGGTTCTTCGCGTTCTACCTCGCGCAAATCCAGTTTGAATTGCGGTACTGGATCAATCGCCAAACGCAATAATTGCAATCGATTTTCCAGTGTTTCTGCGGTAGGGGTACGATGCACTGGAATTTTGCTCGGCACAAAATGGACAATTTCTAAATCCAGCGTTTCGCAAACTTCCAACGCGGGACGTAAATGGCCAAAATGGATCGGGTCGAATGTCCCGCCGAAAATTCCGATTGGGCGTTTATACATGTGCAATTATCGGGGGCAAAAAACCGGCGATTCTGTTTTCAAAATCACCGGTTTTTTGAATGCAAAACGGTTATGGACGAGTATGACCGTCGCCTAGCACAATGAATTTCTGTGAAGTCAGCCCTTCCAGTCCAACCGGACCACGTACGTGGATTTTGTCCGTGCTGATGCCAATTTCCGCGCCCAAACCGTATTCGAACCCGTCGGCGAAACCGGTAGAAGCATTGACCATCACTGAGCTGGAATCGACCTCTGCCAGAAAACGCCGCGCTCGGGTGTAATCTTCAGTGATGATCGCCTCGGTGTGTCCGGAGCTGTGCTCGTGGATGTGATCCATTGCCTCATCCATATCGGCTACTATGCGCACCGAGAGGATCGCCGAGAGATATTCGGTATCCCAATCCTCTTCGGTCGCCGCATTCGTTCCTTCGAGAATTTTTTGCGTTTCCGTGCAGCCGCGCAACTCGACACCCTTCTCCTGATATTTTTTGCCCAACTGCGGCAACACATCCCGCGCAATGCCTGCGGCAACCAGCAAGGTTTCGGTCGCATTACAAACCCCATAGCGGCGTGTTTTCGCATTGAACGCGACATCAACTGCTTTTTGCAAATCAGCACGGTCGTCAATGTACGTATGGCAAATGCCGTGTAGATGCTTGATCACCGGAACCCGCGCATCAGCGGAAATACGCTCAATCAGCCCCTTGCCACCACGCGGGATGATGACATCAACCACGCCTTTCATGGTGATGAGTTCGCCCACTGCAATGCGGTCTGCGGTTTCCAGCACTTGCACGACATCGGCAGAGAGCCCCGCCGCTGCCAACCCTTTATGAATTGACTGCGCAATCGCCTGATTGGAGTGAAACGCTTCGGAACCGCCACGCAAAATCGCTGCGTTGCCGGATTTGAGACACAATGCAGCGGCATCGGCTGTCACATTCGGGCGCGATTCATAAATGATGCCGATCACGCCAAGCGGAACACGCATCCGACCCACCTGAATCCCGGATGGACGGTAATTGAGATCAGTAATTTCGCCGACCGGATCGGGCAAGCCAGCAATCTGGCGCAATCCTTCCGCCATCGCGCGGACGCGCTCTTCATTCAATTCCAGGCGATCCAGCAACGCAGCGTCTAAGCCGCGTTCTGCGCCCGCTTTCATATCCTTCTCATTTTCTGCAAGCAGATGACCCATGGAGTTTTCCAGATGATCGGCAATGGCTTCCAGTGCGTGATTTTTTTTGCCGGTATTCGCTCGGGACATCTCCCGCGCTGCATTGCGGGCTTTTTTGCCCACTTCCTTCATGTAATTTTGAATGTCCATTTCGATGTTTCCCGTTCATGTTTGCCAGTGGTTGAAACCACTGGCTAGATTCTCCGATCCCGACAGGATCGTTATGGTCGTTCTGTAATTCTGTTTTGATTAAATTGCTGTTTTCCCTAGCGGGGAAAGTGCGTAAAGCCGGTGGTTTTAACCACCGGCGAAATGTAACAGCAGCAGTTTGATTTACAAAGTGACAGATTTTCCGATCATCTGTACTGGTTTCGATTTTTGATCAGACCGCCTGTATCACCAAACGTTCCAAACTATCCCAAGGATCATCATGTCGAATACCTTTTCCAGAACAATCAATTTCACCCGCTAAATTCAACAATTGCGTCCACTGCTGCGGTTTGATCCGCTGCAATGCAGCAACAAAATTGGGGCGACGGCGTTTCCACAATGCTGGGGAAACGGATTCAATTGGTTTGTGTACCGCAAAAATCGGCTCCGGTGCAGCACGCGTTTGCTGTTGCGCAACGCCCATCGCCGCCAGCTCGCGCAAATCGCGTAACACTGCCCACAACACCACTTGCACCGCGACCCCTTCTTCGCGGAATTCGCGGATCATCCGCACCGCACGTGCCGCATTTCCGACCAACATCGCATTCGCCAACTGGAAGACATTAAACCGTGCGCTATCGCCAACCAATTGCGTCACTGTTTCGCCGTCGATTTTTTCTCCGGGATCAGACAACAACTTCAGTTTTTCAATTTCTTGTGCAGTGGCCAGCAAATTGCCTTCCGTTCGTGCTGCCAACATTTCTGCGGCTTCCAGTGTTGCTTGCAATCCAGCCTGTTTCATTCGTTGTTGCACCCACGCTGGAAAACGGTTCGCCTCAATCGGCCAGATTTGCACAGTGACACCGTGTTTTTCAATCGTTTGGAACCATTTGGTGCGCAGGGTGCTACCCTCCAGCTTTCCCGCAATCACCAGCAACAATTGATCCGATGGCGGTGATTCTGCCCATGCGGAGAGCACTTTCGCGCCCTCTTTTCCCGGTTTTCCGTTCGGCAGCCGTAATTCGACCAGTTTTTTGCTGGAGAAGAGCGACAAGGCATTTTGTTCTGCTGTCAGTGCAGACCAGTCAAATCCACTTTCGACGTGGAAAACAACACGCTCTTCAAATCCGGTTTCTCGTGCTTTTACACGAATTTGATCTGCTGCTTCCTGTAATTGCAGCGGCTCATCACCACTCAAAAAGTAGAGCGGTGCGAGCGGTTTCGATTCCAGCGTTTTTGGTAACGCGTTGACATTCAGTTTTGGCATTCCGTTTCGCTACTTATGCGCTACTTCGCGACGAAACTAGCGCAATGCGCGTAGTAAATCCTGCACTGCGCCTTCGATCATTTCCTGTTCCAGTTGTTTCGCAAACACATCTTTGGCGGCGGCTTCGGAACTGCTGTACTGGTAGTGTTCAACGCGTTTCGCTGTGCCTTGTTTCAATGTGTGGTCGCCTGTGCCTTTCATCGTCCAGCCGAACTCATAGGTGACGCGATAACGGCCGACTTTACCTGATGGATTGACGGCAACGGTTCTACTAGTGCGTTTTTCATTGCGGACTTGCAAGGTTGCGGATGCATCGCGTTCACGATTTACGATGGTGATGTCGCGGTTCTGGAGTTGGTTTTTCAACTCGCGCATCAATTCGCTGGAAACGCCGCTGTCGTCGATCCAGACGTATTTCATTTCGGTCGGTAATTCGACGGAATTGCGCAGATGGAAGCCGCAGCTTTGCAGCATCATGAATAGGGTGATGAGTCCAACCAGCCAAACGGCACGGTTGCCGGTTTTTTGGCTGTGTTTTTGTATTGTGTGTTTCATAAAATGTCCCAACTTTTCTGATTTATTTTTTAGTTTATTTTTTTGATTGATCTGATTATTTTTTCTTCGTCGTTTCAAGTTTTAACTTGAATTTCAGTTTCTTGACAAAGACTACCCCGTCAGGCTTCGCCTGCCACCCCTTCAAAGAAGGGGAATTCCCCTCCTTCGGAGGGGTGATGCGTAGCGTCGGGGTGGTATTTTTTACAAGGTCAAAACTATTTATGTATCGACCGACGTGACGGATCAAGCCCCGCCTCTGCCGCTTCTACCGCGCGGAAAATCGCACGCCCCTTATTCATGGTCTCTTTCCACTCCAGACGCGGAATGGAATCGTACACAATGCCCGCACCCGCCTGCACGTAGACCGTGCCCTGTTTCACCACTGCAGTGCGGATCGCGATGGCGGTGTCCATATTGCCGTTCCAACTGATGTAGCCGACCGCGCCTGAATAAATACCGCGTTTGACTGGCTCTAGTTCATCGATGATTTCCATCGAGCGAATTTTTGGTGCGCCGCTGACGGTTCCCGCTGGGAAAGTGGCCTGCAACGCATCCATCACGCCCAAATCCTTGCGCAATTTGCCGTTTACGTTGGAGACGATGTGCATCACATGCGAATATCGTTCCACAACCATTTTTTCAGTCAGTTCGACAGTGCCTTTTTCGGCGACGCGCCCGACATCATTGCGCCCCAGATCAATCAGCATCAAATGTTCCGCCAGCTCTTTTGGATCGGCGAGCAACTCTTCTTCCAGCGCTTGATCTTCTTCTGGTGTATGACCGCGGCGGCGCGTTCCAGCAATCGGGCGCACCGTTACCATGCCATCTTCGACTCGAGTCAAAATTTCCGGCGAGGAGCCGATGACCTGAAAATCGTCCAGTTGCATATAAAAGAGGTACGGCGATGGATTGAGCATCCGCAAGGCGCGGTACAGATCAATCGGCGGCGCGGAGTAGGGTGCGGAAAGCCGTTGCGACAGCACCACCTGCATCACATCACCATCGACAATGTATTGCTTGATTTTCTCAACTGCCGCTTCAAATTCTTCCTGCGGGAAGTTGGATTCAAAATCCTCTTCCTTCACATTCCGTGCCTGCTGTGAGACCGGGATTGGCACAGGTTGGCACAGTTGATCGGTGATTTGATCCAACCGTAATTGACCGTTTTCCCACGCATTTTCCAGCGATGGGTCAACGTGGATTACGATGTAGAGTTTACCGCTCAGATTATCGAAAACGAGCACCTCTTCAGAGACCATCAACACAATGTCCGGATTGCAGATAGGATCAGAAGTCGGCGGATGATCCAGCTTTTTTTCGATCAGACGCACGGTGTCGTAGCCGAAACAGCCGACCAGCCCGCCAGTGAAGCGCGGCAATCCGGGTAGTTCTGCGACGTTGTATTGGACGCGGAATTCTTCAATCCAGCCAAGCGGATCATCGCTGGCGAATGAATCGACCACTTCGCCCGCTTCCTTGATAGTGATCTGGTTGCCGCGCACTTCGATCACTTTTTTGGAGGGCAGGCCGATGATGGAGTAGCGTCCCCATTTTTCGCCGCCTTCGACCGATTCAAACAGGTAGGAATATTGCTGGCCGTGCGCCACCTTCATGTAGGCGGAGAGCGGGGTGTCCAGATCCGCCAGAATCTCCCGGCGCACGGGGATGCGGCTGTAACCTTGCTGCGCCAACTGCTGGTAAGTGTCAAACTCCATGAAAATGCAATCCTGAATCGTGGGTGGCGGGTCGGAATGGGCTGTGAAAGGGAGACATTTTATCGGCGATGGCTCAAAAGGGAAGCGTGGAGGGAAAATTGTGCTGTGTTTCTGTCATCTTGGGGCGCATTTTCTGAATTCAATCCGTAAAAATGAACTGCTGGATCAAAAAATAGAAATATTCGTTGGCTTTTTTACTGTAAACGCCTACAAATACAAAAAAGAATAAAAAAGTGCGGAATTGATATTCATTCATTTGAATCAATGCGCGAATGATTTCATATAAAAATGTAGAAAGAGACTGACAATGGCAAAAGATGCAGCATATTATTTAGCAGAATGGAAAATTGAAAAAGCGCGAAATTCTGGTGCAGCAGAGCTTATTCTGAGCAATATGGGTCTCACCGAACTACCCAATTCACTATGGAAACTTACACAATTACAATCGCTACATCTTTCTGACAACAGATTGACGATATTGCCGGAGACTATTGGTCAACTTACAGCGTTAGAAGTATTAAATATTTCCGTAAACCAGTTAATAGCACTACCGGAAAATATTGATCAATTGAAGCAATTGGGAGAAATCTACTTAGAGGATAATCCTCTCAACCCCGAACTGGCAGCCGCTTATGAACAAGGGCTTGATGCTGTTAAAACTTATTTGCGCGCAAAAGCAGAAGATCAAATCATTCTCAACGAAGCCAAATTGATTTTGGTGGGCGAAGGTGGCGTTGGAAAAACTAGTCTACTGGCAGCATTACGCGACGAAGAATTTATCGAAAACCGCGAAACTACCCATGGTGTGGAAGTGGATATCAAATCGTTGATAGTAAGCGTACCCGACGATAGTGCAGAAATCACCCTCAACGGCTGGGATTTCGGTGGACAAAATATCTACCGTCATACACATCAACTTTTCTTCACCGCACCCGCTGTCTATCTGGCAGTGTGGGAACCGCGCCGAGGGCCGGAGCAATCCCGCGTGGAAGAGTGGATCAAAATGATCAAACACCGCGCCTACGACGAATCCCGCCCGGACGAATACCCGCGTATTTTGGTCGTCGCCACCCACGGCGGCCCTACCGAGCGGCTGGATCATATCGACGAACAGGCATTGCGCGACGAATTTGGCGATTTGATCGTTGGTTTTCACCATGTTGATAGCAAACCCGGCGAAGATGGCATTTGTTACCAACTCGACGATCTCAAAATCGCCATCGGACGCGAAGCGGCGGCGATTCCCAGCGTGGGGCGGACGGTTCCGCTCAGTTGGAAAAAAGTGCTGGATGCTCTGCGCGAACGCAGCGAAAAAGAACCCTATATCCATTACGCTGATTTCGAAACACTGTGCGAAGAACAAGGCGTTGCCGACAAAGAACTGATCGCCACCTACGCCGTGATCCTCAACGAGCTAGGGCATCTCATCTACTACCGCGATGACGAAACGCTGAAAGATACCGTCATTCTCAACCCGGAATATCTCAGTAAAGCCGTCGGTTTTGTGCTGGAAGACAAAACCACCAAAGAGGCGAATGGGCTGATTGAACACAGTCGATTAAGCGAAATCTGGGATAACCCCAACAAATCGGCGAAAGATCGTTATCCAGAAGAGTTGCACGTGATTTTTCGCCGCTTGATGAACAAGTTT
This sequence comes from uncultured Piscirickettsiaceae bacterium, assembly GCA_964344325.1. Taxonomy (GTDB): domain Bacteria; phylum Pseudomonadota; class Gammaproteobacteria; genus CAYFMX01. The sequence continues at coordinate 7,823 of CAYFMX010000021.1, read as the reverse complement.
GACCTCTCCTACGAGGTAGTGATGCCGCAAGCCGATGCGCCAAAAACGAGTTTGTTAGCGCAATTGGTTCCCGGTCCGCGTCCTGAAGGATGGGAAAAAGATTGGGAACTCAAATCCGGCGATGTGGAACGCACGCAAGTTTGCCGTGTGCTGGATGCGGAAACCGGGCGCACCACCGAAGCGGAAGGCTTGATGTATCGGCTAATTGTGCGTTTGCATCGCTACTCTCTGGGGCGAAATAACTACGATCTCAGTCGTCATTGGAAAACCGGGATGATCCTCGACGATGGCTACAATGGACGTGGTTTCATCGAAGAAATCGGCGGCGATCTTTACGTCACTGTGCGGGCGGCTTATCCAGAGCGGTTTTTGCATCACCTCTGCTCAGAAATCCAGTGGCTGGTGGAGCATTTCTGGAAAGGGTTGGATGCCAGATTGTATGTTCCTTGTCCAACCGAGAAATGCAAAGGGCTGCATGATGTACAGCTGCTCATCAAGACAAAGCAAAGAGGTATTTCAGAGGCTGTATGCTCTGTATGCCAAGAGTTTTACGAAATTGATACGTTGCTAGCGACGATGCAGCCCAAACCACATTATCAGGATGCGCTTGAACAGCTCACCGTGGGGCAAGAGAAAATCCTCGGCACATTGGAAAGCGGATTTGATTCTGTCGATACACAACTTCGCACGTTGATGAGTCAGGCGGATGAGCAATATGAAGCGTTATTAACCACACTCACTGATCCCGCAAAAGAAGGGCCACGTTTGTTCAGTTTTGAACCAATCAACCGCAATCAATTCAATCCAAAAACATGGACATGTGAAACATTCAAACTCACCTTGTGGTGCGAACATCGTCGTTTGCCACTGACTGCGCTCAATGAACCCGGCGATAACAGTGGCGTTTATGAAATTGAACTCACCCGCGAATGGGTGCAAAAGGCCTCACCTGTTTTGAGAATTATCTCCAAAACATTGCGGCTGGCATTACCGATCGCCATTCCCGGTACCAAATTGGCTACTGATGACGATGAATATACGGCGATTAAAGATCAGCTGGAGTTTGGTGCGAAAACTTCGGATGCGCTCATCAAAGGCAGCGAAGAAGTCGGTGATTGGCTGATTGTCGATGAAAAATCTGGACTTGATCAAACACGCCAAGCAATTCGTGCACAAGGTTCTGTATTGCGAGAATTACATGCTTTCCTGAAAGAGAAAGACCCGCATTTTGGCAGTTTGGTGCGTGTACAAAACAAACGCCGGGAATTTTTGTGGGTGCATCCCCAGTTTCAGGATGAGTATTGATTGATTTCGTGAATTCAACTCAAAAGCGTAATTCATCGTAATCTGCAAACTGGAGGCAAACTGCAAAATAGGGGTAAATCTTCAAATGAGGTTTTTTCATGTTTGAAAACACGTTTTATTTCCCACACATGACAACCATTTTCTTGATTATATTCGGTCTATAGAACTCTCTTCATCGCCTTCCATCAGGATTGGAAAATGCGCGATGTCCCGCGTACATCATCTTTAAGTCGTGCTTGGAAAATCGCTCATTGCACGCGACTGGCACGAACTGAAACGCTGAAATCTGGACGAAAATGGGAAATGTCCAAAATGCGACATGATCTGTGCCGGTGTGTTTGAAGGTGAGCCGGGCAATTGGGGCGCGAAATACCAGCCACTTCGATTTACATGAAAAATTGAATCGCCACCAAACTGAAAAAATGTCCCAAGAATGCCCCCACCAGCACATCGGTTGGGAAATGGACGCCGAGCATCACTCGCGAACTTCCAACTAAAATTGCCCACAAATGGAGCAACCAGGAAAATACTGGAAACACAAAGCTGAGCGCACCCGCAAAAAAGAATGCCGCAGAAGTATGGCCAGAAGGAAAACTGAACTCTTCAGCCGATTCTGTTGCACTACGGAAACGGGAAATCAATTGCGTAGGACGACTGCGACGGAAGAATCTCTTCAAAATTGAATAGCTCAAACGCTCTAACGTAAATCCGGTCAACAGCATCCACGCAATTACCGATTCTCCCATCAGAAGCATCAGCAAACAAAAAACCAGATACAACTGCCCGTTTGCGCTCTGGGAAAGTATCCGGCTAGCCGCAGCTAGCCATTTGTAGTGACGACGACGCGAAAACCAGTCAAACGTCAAATGGTCAAAATATTGGATATATTGGATTGTCGTAGGAAGGCGCATGGCAGAATCGCTTGTGAACGTGAACACACGAAAGAATGCTCATAATAAGGTACGCCTGTTTTGTGAATCGGGAGTGAGAAAAACGTGACATCCCGGTGAAATTACTCTTTTTTGCTGAAATGTTAGCAATGATTTCAGTAATAATTTCAATAACAGAAAACCAATCAGTCTTCTTTTTCCAACATCAACTGACGATCGAATACCTTACGCCGCCCATCAATTTTGGACAATATGAAAAATCCCGGCTGTTCACGACGCGCTGTGCGTTCTGCATAATCCAGTTGACGAATTGCTGCTTCTGTTTCCCCCATCAGGAAGAGATATTCCGCCTGCGCCAAATGGGCTGCAGTACGTTGGTCGGCACGGACACTGGCATCTGACAATTTCTGGAATAGCGCAGGCACAGAACTGTTACGTTCCGTCGCTTTTTCCAGCAACTTGGCCGCCTTTTCTGCTTTCCGATCCTGGATCAACAATTCTGCGAGCCGCAAAGTTAACGCCGTATGCCCCGGATAAAGCTCGTGCAACTCCTGCAATCGCTCCAACGCCGTATCCGGCTGCTGGCTGGCAAATTCTGCGCGTGCAACCGCAATGCTCAGTGTTGTTTGATACGGATCTTTTTCCAGCAACAGTTCCAGTTGTTTCAATGCCTGTTGCGGCTTTTCTGCTTTCAATAATGCTAAACCGTAGCCAAACCGCAACGCGGAATTTTTGGGATTGATTTTTAATGCAGCCTGATAAGAGCGCAATAATTCTTGTGGATTGGCGGTATATTGAACAGTCAACATTTGCTGGATACGTCGAAACTCTCGGTTGTCCGTCTCAAATGTGCGCGACGACCGTTTAACCTCCGCATTTTTCTGCTCCACACGGTTGGCAATATCCGAAATTCGCGACATTGTTAAGGGGTGTGTGCGGAGATATTCTGGAATTTTGGTTCCGTAGCTGCGTGTCTCCTGCTGCAGACGCTCAAAAAAGTGCAGCATCTGTTTCGGTTCGTAGCCTGCATCGGTCAAAAACTGCATGCCGATACGGTCGGCCTCCTGCTCGTGGTGACGACTAAAATTGAGCCGGTGTTGCAGAGCCAATCCTGTCGTTGTCGCTGCCACTGCTTGTCCTGCTTGCGGGTTATAGGCTGCCGCTGCAATCGTCGCGAACGCCGCTGCAATAGACGGCAGTGTCAGTTGTTGCTGATCCGCCAGCATCCGCAATAGATGATGCTGGGTGACGTGGGCGATTTCGTGCGCCAGCACTGCTGCCAATTCGCCTTCGCTTTTTGCTTTGGAGATCAGTCCGGAGTGGATGCCGATTTTCCCGGCCGGACCAGCAAACGCATTGATGCTGGGATTGTAGATGGCAAAAAACTCGAATGAACGTCCGGTTCCCTGTGCTGCAAGCTTCTGCCCTAGTGTTTCGAGGTAGTAGTTGATTTCCGGATGATCGACCAGTTGTGCCTCTTCGCGCAATGCACGCATGAACTGGATGCCGATGCGCCGTTCTTCTTCCGGGGAAACCAGTGTCGTGGAGGCATCACCACCGAGTGAAGGGAGACGAATATTGCCCGCTTGTGCAAACGTCAGAAACGTTGTCAGGACAAGAAAAACGGACAATTTGTACCACTGCGTGCGAACGATCATTCTTGCCATCCGATCTTGAATGTAATATAAGTAGCAGCGCATATTCTTTACTGCCTGTCGCGTGCAAAAAAGAGAACGCTTCCGGCAGAAATTTTAACAGCAAATGGAGAGAAAGAATGGCTGACTTTGATCAAGAATTGGACGCATCCGGTTTGAATTGCCCGCTGCCAATTTTGCGCACGAAAAAGACAATCAATACAATGGATGCTGGTCAGACTTTGCGCGTTATCGCAACTGACCCAGGTTCCGTGAAAGACATTGAAGCGTTCTGTAACCAGACCGGGAACGAGTTGCTCTCTTCCGGCGAGGAAGGTGGCAAGTTCGTCTTCATGATCAAGAAAGCGTAAGCTGTAGAAGGATTGTCAGTGAGTTGTAATGGCCTGAAAGGAAATCGCTTCTTTTCAGGCCGTTTTTTTGTTTTTCATATATATAATTATGTTTCTAAGAAACATTTTTTAAAGATATTGTTTCAAGAATATTTTTTTAAGAAATCGTTGAAAGCACGATCAGCAAGTAGAGGACTGAAAAATGGCTGGAATTGACAAGGTTTCCATGATTTGCACCAAAGGGACGCTGGACTGGGCATTCCCACCGTTCATTCTGGGCAGTACTGCAGTGGCGTTGGGGAAGGACGTCTCCATGTTCTTCACATTCTACGGGCTGAATCTGCTGCTGAAAGATACCAGCAAGCTAAAAGTCTCTCCGGCAGGGAACCCGGCAATGCCAATGAAAATGCCGATGGGGCCAGGTTGGTTCCAGGACATCGACTGGGCGCCAAAAATTCCGAACCTGTTGATGAATAACATTCCAGGGATGGAAACTTTCGCAACCAACATGATGTTGAAAACTACGAAGAAACATGGCGTCGCAACAATTGCTGAATTGCGCGACATCTGTCAGGAGATGGAAGTGAAATTCCTCGCATGCCAGATGACCGTTGAGCTGTTTGGTTTCAAAGAGAGCGATTTCGTTGATGGTGTTGAGTTTGTTGGTGCGACTACGTTCTTTGATGAGTCTGACAGTAGTTCAACAATGACGCTGTATCTGTAAATTTCTAGTCTCAGATAGAATCTTAGAATCTGAATTTTCCCTGCGGGGAACCGAAAAGCGCCTGAATCAGGCGCTTTTTTATTTCCTTTCCCTTTTCCTTTTGCTTTTCACTGTTGGACAAACTGATGCCCTATCCGCCTCTCAAGCTCAAAAAAAATGAAGATCGCCGCCTACGTGCTGGGCATCTCTGGGTCTACAGCAACGAAGTGGATACCAAAGCCACGCCATTGCGTGATTTTGAGCCGGGACAAGTTGCAGAAATTCAAGCTGCGAGCGGCAAACCGCTCGGAATCGGCTACGTGAACCCGAATACGCTGATCTGTACGCGTCTGGTTGGGCGTGATGTTTCCCGGCAGTTTGACCATCCGCTCATCAATCATCGTTTACAAATTGCGCTATCGTTGCGGGAACGCTTGTTCGACAAACCGTTTTACCGGCTCGTTTATGGCGAAGCGGACGCATTGCCGGGGCTGGTCATTGACCGTTTTGGTGATCTGCTGGTGGTGCAAATCACCACGGTCGGGATGGAACGCGCAAAAAAAGAAATTATCATCGCGTTAGAGAAAGTGCTGAAGCCGAAAACCATCGTCTTCAAAAACGACACGCGTGCACGCGAAACCGAAGGATTATCACTAACGATCGGAGCAATTTCAGGTGGAAATTCCGTAGCCGTGCCGGAAATCGTGGAACTGGAAGAAAATAGCGTAATTTTTGAAGCTCCACTCGCAACGGGGCAAAAAACAGGCTGGTTTTACGACCATCGCATGAATCGCCAGCGGATGGCGTGCTATGTGGCTGGAAAACGAGTGCTGGATGTTTTCAGCTATGTGGGTGGATGGGGCATTCAAGCGTTAGCAGCGGACGCGAGTGAAGTTTTTTGCGTGGACAGTTCATCAACCGTGCTGGATTTTGTAGATCGTAATGCAACGCGTAACGGTTTTGCGGAAAAAGTGGCGACTGTGGAAGGCGACGCATTTGAAGCATTACGTGGATTACGCGATACAAAAGAACAATTTGATGTAGTGATTGTTGATCCGCCTGCCTTCATCAAGCGCAAGAAGGATTTGAAAGCGGGAATCCAAGCCTATCGGCGCATCAACGAATTGGCAATGCGCTTGTTAAATCGAGATGGAATTCTGATTTCAGCTTCCTGTTCACATCATTTGCAGCGCGGACAACTACAAGATCAACTACTCGCCGCCAGCCGCCACATCGACCGCGATTTGATGATTCTGGAAGAAGGCCACCAGTCACCCGACCATCCGATCCATCCGGCAATTCCGGAGACGGGCTACATCAAGAATTTCATTTCGCGTGTGCTGCCAACGCGCTAGGCGAAAACAGACAAGAAAATCTCAAAGAAGGAAGTCATAATGGTTGTCGATATCCAGCCTTTTTTTGAAATTGGCCCACTCCGCATCCACTGGTACGGTGTGATGTACCTGATCGGTTTTCTGGCAGCGTGGTGGCTCGGCACAGTACGGGCGAAGCAGCCCGATTCCGGTTGGAAAAAAGAGGAAATCGGCGACCTGATTTTTTATGCGGCGATTGGTGTAGTGATCGGCGGCCGCATGGGCTATGTGCTCTTTTACGATTTGTCCGGGTTTCTCGCCAATCCGTTGGAGATTTTCAAAGTGTGGCAAGGCGGGATGTCATTCCACGGCGGTTTGCTGGGCGTGCTCGTTACGCTACTCTGGTTTGCGCGGAAGACCAAACGAAATTTTTTCGCAGTAACTGATTTTGTTGCGCCGCTGGTTCCGATTGGATTGGGTGCGGGACGATTTGGTAATTTCATCAACGGTGAATTGTGGGGCAAACCAACCGATTTGCCGTGGGGGATGATTTTCCGCACCGATCCGCAATTGCTGTCGCGACATCCATCAATGCTCTACGAAATGCTGCTGGAAGGGGTGCTGTTGTTTTTGATTCTCTGGTTTTACTCAAAACGTCCACGTCCGCTGATGGCGGTTTCCGGGATGTTTGCGTTGGGTTATGGGCTGTTCCGTTCGCTGGTGGAATTTGTGCGTGTACCAGATACGTATCTCGGCTATTTGGCGTTTGATTGGCTCACGATGGGGCATCTGCTTTCGTTGCCGATGGTGGTATTGGGGATGGTATTGATCGGATTGACGTATCGGAAACCTTCCTCTGGCGCGTAGTAACTGAAAGATTTACAACATCATCAGCATTCAATATGGGACTGACATTAGATTAACTGATGTTACGCAGCCGAAAGATTGTGCCTTAGAAGCTGTTTGGAAATTCCCGAGATTAGTGAGAATCTGGAATTTTGTCGATTAAAGAGGTAATTGTCAGGTCTCGGAAGATAATATTCCAGAAAAAAGCTACCCACTCTTCCGCGCTTGGGGGATCATGGAACAGCTTGTCACCGATCTACAACAAGGCCAGAAACGATGAACATCCATCCAAAAGCCAGGACCACCCCGGCAATCCGTGCTGAAATCCAATCTTCCAACCTGTCGCAGCGGAAACTGGCGGAAAGTAAAAATCCACGTTCTTAGAACGTGGTTTTAGTTTCGCCCTAGAAGGGCGTATAAGACGAACTCTTTAAGATCAAATTTTTAGTAACAACTTGACCAATGTGACCCAGCTGAACACTCAATTCAACCAACCAGAACCCCAAACATTCACTATGCACTCCTATTGTTTTCCAAGCTTATACACAATCCTTCTCTACAACTTACAATCATAATATTTCGAAAGGCTGCAACAGTAATTCTGCTAGGATACATAATCGACAGCCTTCTTAAGGCTATAGCCTTGAACCTTCCCACGTCCTTAGGACGTGGTTATTATTTTTAATATAACGTGACCCGCCCCACCATCCGAAAATGGCAGGGCCGGGACAGTACCGGAGACTATAGCCACCGCCCACACAAGCTGAACACCACACTATCAG
>CAYFMX010000020.1:23465-43962 GCA_964344325.1 uncultured Piscirickettsiaceae bacterium | reverse complement strand
GTAAAAATATCGAATTAGAACATTTTAAAATTAAACTGTCGAAACAACTCTATTGAAAAATATAGTGTTTCTGTAGAAATATTTATCTTTTAAATATATAGATAGGGAATGTGAATATTATAAATATATATATAGATAGTATACTCTGATCTACCTTGAAAGATCATATAAAAGTAGGTTAAGAGTAATTTATGAATAAAACAGAAGATACTGCAGTAAAAGTTCCTAAACCAACAACAGAGCAAATAGTTCCATTTATGATTAAAGCTTTGGAAGTTCCAGAATCAGAACAAGAACATGCTCAGCAGATATTAACAGAATGGGTAGATGGAAAACTTACTTTTCCCTCTTGGAATTGTGCAAAGTGTTTTTCTAATTGTGTTCTTCAACATACATGGAGTAGCTGTACTTGTTTAAGCGAATGTTAATGTTCTCGAATATGTGTTATGCGTTTTTCTTCCTTGGGCAGTGGTAGCAAAGGCAATGGCTCTTTGCTCGAATCGGAAAAAACCACAGTCCTTGTTGACTGTGGTTTTTCGTTAAAGCAAACGGAGTTCCGGCTGCAACGACTGGGCAAGGAAATTTCTGATCTCAGCGCGATTCTGGTGACGCATGAGCATGGTGATCATCTCAATGGCGTGCAGCGGTTGGCAGCGAAAACGGGTTGTTCAGTATGGATGACGATGGGAACAGCGCGAATTGCGGCGCAACGTGCAAAGTGTGAAATTCACGAGTTTCCCAATCTGAAAATTCTGGGTGGACATGAGCCGTTTGCGGTCGGCGATCTGGAAATTACGCCGTTTCATGTGCCGCACGATGCGCAGGAGGCGGTGCAATTTACTTTTTCTGACGGCAATCACAAAGTTGGTCATTTGACGGATACGGGCGTAGTTACGCCGCATATTATTGACCATCTGCAGAATTGTGATGCGCTGATGCTGGAGTGCAACCACGATGCAGTGATGTTGGCGAATGGATCGTATCCGCCTGCGTTACAGGCACGGGTCGGTGGGCGATTGGGACATCTCAGCAATTTGCAGGCGGCGCAGTTGGTGCAGCAGCTTGATTTTTCCCGCTTCCAGCATCTTGCGTTGATGCATCTTAGTGAAAAGAACAATTCTCAAGAATGTGCAACGGCAGTGCTTTCCAATACGTTGGGTTGTAAAACAGGTTGGTTGGCAGTTGCGGATCAGGAGCGAGGGTTAGATTGGCGAGAAGTGTGTTAGAAGCTGTTTGAAAAAATGGGTATCAATATAAGAAATTGAAATATAAAGCATTTGTTTGGAAGAGCAGATTTTGTTCACATTTGACTAGCGCATCCAGGTCAAGACTGTCACAAAATACAAAAAGCTCCTGAAATTGATGGGTTTTCTCTCAATTTCAGGAGAAAACCCGGCGGTAATGTTTCATGTCCTAAAAAAACATGCGGTCAAATGACGTTACGTTCCTTCGCATAGGTTTTGCAACTGACCCTGCCAGCTGAACGTTCTGGCGTACCTTCAGCTTAATGATTCACTTTTTTCACCAACTTCCGCGCCACATACGCCCCAAACTCTTCGACATTTTCGTAGTCATACCGAACCGCCAGCGCAGCAAGCTGATCCATCAGAGTGCGTAGTTCCACAATTTCTTCCAGCGAACGCCCGCAGGTGAGACATTTGACGCCATCATCCCGGCAAGCAGTTTTGCCTTGGCAAGGTGTGAATTTCGCCATGTTCGTCGAATCTATTTTTGCGCCTATCCCAACGTTGTTGCAACGGCGAGAAAATCTTCAATGCTTGCTTCAATCAGCCCCAGATTCATCTTTTTGCAGAAACGGCGTTCCTTGTCGTTCGGCTCGGCAATCAATGCCCAACCCGCTGGTTCGCCCGCCGCATAAATCATGTCAGAAAGTACCATGCGCTCGGTATCACGCGTCATCGGCACACCGAGAAAGAGATATTGTTTGCTTTTGCGATACTCTTTCAGAAAATCCGGAATCGCAAAGCCGCCCATCAGCTCGGTGATGTAATCGACATAATCAGCATCGGAAGCGATATAGGTCGCTGGTTCTGGCAATGGACTGCCCATTGGCTTGAATAGAATCGGCAAATTCGGATTGATATCATGCTGATCAATCTCTTTTTCCGAATAGTTGTTTCCATCATACGAATGAATCTGAAAACGATAATCGGTGCCGCCAACGCGAGCGATGCCACGAATCAACGTATGTGGTACATCTGCATAACTTTCCTGTAATTGCAGATCACGATTGATGTCGATCACATAATTTGGACGGATCGTTTTCAACCAATCATGTAATGGTGCACGGCTCCATTCGGTTTCTGCGTAGGTGGCATGCAAAAAACGCTGTAGTGCATTGCGTCCGCGTTTCAATTCGACATCCATCGCGGCACGGGGAAATTCATACATCAAACGTGGCGCCATTGGTTTGCCGTTGTTCATTGCCAAAATCAGGCTGTCGCTGTCGGCAGGAATTGGATCGTCAGTTTCCAGATTGGTCGATCCGGTCAATGCGCCGGAACCGAGATACGGCACGATATCACCATTCTGAATCCCACTCAGAATGGGTTGTAGCGTCGTTTTTAACATTGTCTTGTCCATTACGATTTGTATCCGTGTCTGTCTCAATGCATCAATGCAATTTAGCTTCTGTCACTTCCGCGAAAGCGGGAGTCTAAAAAAATGATAGATTCCCGATAAAAGCATTCGGGCATGACAAGTTCTTGCTTGCTTTATCGCGTTTACAGCCCGTACGGTTTTTCCGCCCACGCCCGCAAAATCTTCAAATCTCGCGCCGGAAGGTAGCCATACGCTTCCATTTGGTCTCGCAACACTGCTTCAGCGAGCGCATCATTGGATGAACTGTGCGACAACATCATGAAATACCATGCAAATGGATAGCCCAATTCGCGGTCATAATCGTGGATCGCACGCGCCAACTCAGAACCATGCAATAACTCCCCAGAAGGCAAACTGGGCAATTCTCCAGAAAAAATCGGCAACGGTTTTGCGCTGAACCGTTTTTCACCATCACTATCCAAATATTCACGCAATGCCAAAATCCAGTGTTCGCAAAAAACCATTTCTTCAATTCCGGCACTACTCGCTGACCAGTCGGCAAATAGACGTTGCATCGGCTCTCGCAATGGATAACGTAAAATATGCCCATACACCAATGGCGCAATTGCTACGATCTGGCGAAAACGAAACTTTGGCTTTCCAATCGGCTCCGGCTCCAGACGCGGACAATCAAGTGGCTCCAGAAACTCCTCCAAGTCATCTGGTATCCAGTCCGGATCAGTCAATGGTCTGTCCAAAACTGCCTGAATTTCCTCAATTTCAAGTTGGATAAATTCTTCCGGCTGCCCACCATATTGCGCAGTCAGATAGTGCGTTTTTCCGGACAATTTGGTCGCGAAATAACCGGAATCCATATAGTTTGCCATCAGCGTATCGACATCACCTGCGGACTCTTCCTCTGCCCACTGTGCAATATTCTCCGCGATGGGTTGATAATTTCGGTCAATTACCCCGCCGAGCCGATACCAGTGACCGCTAGTGAAAACCGCCTGAAAATTCAGCGCAGTTTCATCCGATTTCAGCTGCAATGTATTCAATTGTTCAACAAACGCATCTATCCCTTGCGCAGCATCTATCGACGCGCAAAGCGACTGAATCTCTTCCTTTGGCAGTTGCGGTGCTGTTACGTTAGTTTCTGTCACGTTGTATTCCTCCTCCCCGCTTCAAACCGTTACTTTTCGTCCGCCGTCAAACGCTCTGTAGCAATTGCCCTGACATCCTCATCTTCGTCGTCGAGCAATGGCTGGATCATTTCCAGCGGCGCACGTTCGCAGGCAATAAAACGTACCCGCCAATCTTCATCTTCCAGCAAATAGCCGAGCGACTCTTCATCAATCCGTTCCGCCACCTCACGACGCACTTCGACTGACGGATCATCCAGCATCAATCCCAAACTCTCTTCTGGCAGACGAGTAGCGACTGTTTTGCGCACTTCGCGATCTGCATCACCAATCATCCGGAACAACCGTCCCGGTTTGAGCCTCCGCGCTACATACTGACGCACCAGATAATCTTCATCTTCGGCGAGTAGTTCCAATTGCTCTTGCGGCAGCCGATCTGCCACGGTGACGCGCACCTCCCGATCTGGATCATTAATGAGTGGTGTCAATGCCTCGACTGGCAACCGATAAGCCAACACACGGCGAACCACTTCGTCCGGATCTTCCAGCATCTGCACCAGACGTTGCTGGGAGATGTACCGTGCTGCAATCGCACGGCGTTCCCAAAATTCATCTCCGGCGTAATAATCGGCGAGATCAGGATTGATTTTGAAGAAACGTGCAATTTGTCGTCCACTAGGTGCACGGACGCAAATATCCCCCGGCTTGCACCGTCCTGCACGCAGTCGGTCTCCGCGATGCGGACACTCCATACAGTTCGCTTTGGGCGTTTGGTCGGCTTCTTCAGACATGAATCACCCTAATACGCATCATCCTCACCAAACTCCGCAACAACCACACCCGTTGCGCGTTCCAGATCGGGCGTAAAGCAGAGGCAGTGACCGCCACCATCCACTAGATAGAGATTGAAACTCGTTCCTTCATAAACCGGATTCGTAGCAACCACATCATCATCCATGCAGTATGTAAAGTGAAAATCTTCAAATTTCGCCCGCAACTGCTCGACAATCGCATCGGACAACATTTTTTGATCGTCTATTTCGTTATCAACTGCTAGACCAATCAAATCAATCTGTTCCTGAGTAATCACGCCTGCATCTCCGCTTCGATTTTTTCCATCTCTCCGAACGCAAACCGCGTGCGCTCTTCCGGCGATTGCCCCATCACTTTCGCCAACCACGGCGATGCATCTTTACCAATTGCCTCTTGCAGTGCAATGATCTCTTCGCGTGCACCATCTGCTTTCGGTTTTTTGACCGGATGAACCCCAACACGCACCACTTTCGCCGCCGCTGGACCACCAATCGAACCGACAAACAGCAACTGGCAATCAGTCAACAATGAAGCACGATAGCCGTTTTTCTCATCAGCATTAGACTCTTCTTCGGCATCAATCTCACGGATATCAACCAACCGGTTTTCTGCACTAGAGACCTGGTAGATTAAAAAACGTTTACAGGAACCAAAATGGCCGTCCAGTTTTTCCCCGCGATTCGAAGCACATGCGACGCGGATGCTATCTGACATTTCGCCTTCAGCATAATTTTCGATGGGTGGTAATGGCTCTTTTTCAACGAGAGCCTCTTGCTGCAAACAATCCAATACTTGCTGAACAAGCGTAGAATCGGTTTTTTCCAATGCACCTTCTGCCGCATCCTGGAGTTGTTTGAGTGTCAATGCCGCCAGTTTCTTTTTCGTTGGCGGCAAGCCGATGGCATCGTTCAGTACATTGAGCAATTGTGCTGTGTCTGTGTCCGGTAGCAGACGCGCGGCCAGACCAATCCGTAATGCCATCTCTTCAGAAATCGGTGTGCTCCCCATAGCATCTCTCCAAATTTGGACTTGAAATCAAATTCTTTTCAAATCAAATACAAAGCAAATAAAAGATTCAGTGCTATTCTATGAAAGGATTTGTCATTTCGAGCATCGCGAGAAATCTATTTTGATAGTCTGAAGATTTCTCCTCGTTCCTCGTCGAAATGACAACCTGTGAAACTCAACGAAATAGCCGTGAAGTAAAAATGGAGAGAATGGCTCCGGTAACAGATGATACAGAGGAGCTTACAGCGCGGAACCATTCCTCCAAGCTGGTTAATCAGTCGTTAATCAGCAAACAACATTAAGCAGAAATAATGCAGTCGTCTTCCATACAAACATCCAGACACTGCGGCACATCGTATTCCCCTTCACACTCTGTGCAGCCGTCTGCCTCAATCATGTAAACACCCTTGAACGGCTTGATGGATTCCGTCGGACAAACCGGTTCACAATCGCCACATGCCGTACAAATATCCTTCACAATTGCCAAAGCCATGATGCTTCTCCTAAAAACTTAATAACTTTTTAACAACTTACAAAACGTTCAAACTTATTACGCACGCTTAAACCGCAACGTAGTCGGAAAAAAGGGTCGCGGGCTGATCGGGTCAATGTAGTATTTTGAGCCATCGGTCAGTGTAATCTCCCCGCCCCATTGATCCTCGGTGTCAAACTCTGCCGAGGCAATCTCGTCTTCCTGATCCTTCTTCGCAATGTAAAACAACAAATTGCCATTGTCCTTTACGCGGATCATTACATTAGGCATGGTTTTTCCCTCCTTTTACGAGCGGTGGATTTTCCTGAAAACTGGAGAGAAAACAGGAGATCACCCACCACCCAGTTGACACTAACGAACGAGATCGTAGTTGTAGTCTGTTGTGCCCATACCACGGGTCTCTTCGTCGAGGCGTTCCAGCACTGCATTGACCAGCGTCTTTAATACGTGCATCGCGCCTTCGTAACCCAACGTGGTATCACGATGCATGTGATGGCGGTCAAAAATCGGGAATCCCAAACGGATCAGCGGCACTTCATGCTCTTTGCCCTTGTGCAGCGTATCGCGCTGGATGAATTTGCCGTAGCTGTTGCCGATCATGAAGTCCGGCTTGTTGACAAACATCAACGAACGGAAATGCCACAAGTCCTTACCGATATGCACTTCGGTGTTCTGACCATACGGCGATTCAGACAACATCTTCTCCATTGCTTTCTTCCAACGCTTGTTCGCATGGTTACAAAGCACCTGGGTTGGCTCTGCGCCCAACTCCATCAAGAAACGGGTCATGCCCATTACGAAGTCCGCATCACCATAGAGACCAAACTTCTTACCATGCAACCAGGCATGGCTATCCATCATCATATCGACCAGAATACCGCGCTCTTTGGTCAGTGATTCCGGAATTGGTTTACCCGTCAGCTCGGAGACTTTCATCAAGAACTCGTCCGTTGCTTCCAAACCCATCGGAATCTTGACGTCATTCGCAGGCTGCTGCCACGTGTTCTTGGTGAACTTACGGCTCTTCACAGACTGCCAAGGCTGCAAGAACAACGTATCAATCGCATTCGGCGCATCTTTGATTTCATCAATAGAAGTGCCGCCGTCATACATGCGATATTCACCATCCGCTGGCGTATCGAGCACTTCGGTCGGATCAGAGAGCAGGCTATAACCTACACCCATCTCATCCATCATGCGCTTCATTACACGATAGTTGCCAAGGTAGGTCTCAAAACCCGGCACAATGTTGATCTTACCGTTAGAACCGACTTCCTTATCATCCATGTAGTTCAGCGTGAAGTAACGCTGAATTCCTTCAAACATGTTGTCCCAGCCGGTGGTATGGGAACCAACGAAGCTTGGCGTATGAGCAAATGGGGTCGGGAAATCTTCCTCGATGTGTCCCTCTTTTTTTGCATTGCCGATGAATGCATTCAGGTCATCACCAATAACCTCCGCCATACAGGTTGTAGAAACAGCAATCATCTCTGGCTTGTAGAGTGCTTTCGCATTCTCAAGACCTGCGAACATATTCTTCTGGCCACCAAATACCGCCGCATCTTCTGTCATGGAGTCAGAAACACAGGCAACTGGCTCTTTAAAATGACGGTTGAAGTAAGTACGGAAGTAAGCAGTACACCCCTGAGAGCCGTGCACGTAAGGCAAGGTTTTCTCAAAACCAAGTGCACACAAGAC
Source organism: uncultured Piscirickettsiaceae bacterium (assembly GCA_964344325.1). GTDB lineage: Bacteria > Pseudomonadota > Gammaproteobacteria > CAYFMX01. The sequence goes on along the minus strand of CAYFMX010000020.1, from coordinate 36,246 downwards.
TGCACCTAATGGCTGACACGCTTTCGCCGGGTTGACTGTCAACGCTTCACGCGCGAAGTTCTTTTCCTTGTACTCTTCCGTAGTACTCCACTGAAAAATCTGTTCAATCTTTTCCTGCGGATGCTTTTCTTCAAAATTATCCTGCTTGTTCTTCAGGGTATCCGTGTACTCGGTCTGACGGAACAACGGATAACTGGGCTTAATACTTTCGACAGCTTGACTCATTTTTATCTCTCCCCCCGTGCCGCTAATCTGCGGACTACGGGCAGCAAATTTAGAAAAATCTTATCCCTCATCCCTCTCCCAACTGGAGAGGGACTGAAAAAATGTATCTATTTCAGTAGTGAGGTTTTTTAATTACGCAGCCATGGCCTCGGAGGATTCCGCAGCACCTTCCAACCACGGCGCTTTCATCTTGTTCCAGCACGGGTTGTTGATGGTCATGTCCATATCACGCGCAAAGATGGCGAAGCCGTCATAACCGTGGTACGGACCGGAATAATCCCAGGAGTGCATCTGCCGGAATGGAATGCCCATTTTCTGGAAGATGTACTTCTCTTTAATACCAGAGCCGATCAGGTCCGGTTTTACTTTTTTCACGAACTCTTCGAATTCGTAACCAGTTACGTCGTCGTAGATCAGCGTTGCGTTGCCCATCTCTTTAATCGTGCGGTCATAGTCATCGTTATGCGCGAACTCGTAGCCAGTGCCGACCACTTCCATACCCAAATCTTCGTATGCGCCGATGATGTGACGTGGACGCAAACCGCCGACATACAACATCACTTTTTTACCTTCGAGACGTGGACGGTACTTGGCGATTACTGCGTCATATTCAGCCTTGTATTTTTCGATGACACGTTCCGCGCCTTCCTTGATCTTGTCGTCGAATTTCTCGGCAATTGCACGCAGAGATTCCGCAATCTTGGTTGGACCAAAGAAGTTGTATTCCATCCATGGAATACCGTATTTCTCCTCCATGTGACGCGAGACGTAGTTCATGGAACGGTAACAGTGCAGCAGATTCAGCTTCGCTTTTGGCGTGTTTTCCATCTCTGCGATGGTGCCGTCACCCGACCACTGTGCAATCACGCGCAAGCCCATCTCTTCCAACAATGTACGGGAAGCCCAAGCATCACCACCAATGTTGTAGTCACCGATAATGGTTACGTCATAATCTGTGGACTCAAAACTGGTATCACCCTCACGGTTATCCAACACCCAGTCACGCACAGCATCATTTGCAATGTGGTGACCCAGCGACTGGGAAACGCCACGGAAACCTTCACAACGTACTGGCACAACCGGCTTTTCAATATCTTTTGCCGTCTTTTTGGAGACCGCTTCAATATCGTCGCCAATCAGACCAATCGGACATTCAGACTGTACGGTGATGCCCTTGTTGAGCGGGAACAATGTCTCAATCTCTTCCATGATTTTGGACAGCTTTTTGTCGCCGCCAAATACAATGTCCTTCTCCTGGAAATCAGAAGTGAAGTTCATGGTGCCGAAGGTGTTGATCCCTGTCGTACCCACATAGTAGTTACGACGACCAGCGCGGGAGTACTGACCACAACCCACCGGGCCGTGGGAAATATGGATCATGTCCTTGATCGGCCCCCAAACCACACCCTTGGAACCTGCATAGGCACAACCACGAATGGTCATCACACCTGGCAAGGATTTGCGGTTAGAAGTAATGCATTTTTTGGACTGCTCAACTGACTGATCATTGACTGTCAGATGCTTTTCGCGATCTTTTTTCGCGCTTTCCGGATAGACTTCCAGCACTTCCTGAATCAGCGCTTCGGTCTCTTCACGTGTCAAATTTGACATAAAAGGTCTCCTTCCCCCATACCACTAATCTGTGGATACGCAGGGTTTGAAAAAAATATTGGCTGGCACAAAGAACCAGCCAATCAATACAGAACCGTATGAAACTATTCTGAAACTACTCTGATGCCGCAGTCTGGCCGATGATGCTCTCGTCTTCCTCTTCCATGATGCCGAATTCCATCAACAGGTCTTCCAGTTCATCCATGGTGCAAGGCTCCGGGATCACCAGTTTGGTGTTGTCGATCACTTTTTGCGCCAAAGTGCGGTATTCGTCTGCCTGTTTCGCTTTCGGATCGTATTCAATGACTGTCATACGGCGAATTTCTGCACGCTGTACCACATTGTCACGCGGTACAAAATGGATCATCTGCGTACCCAATTTCGCAGCCAACGCTTCAATCAACTCGTCTTCGCGGTCTGTGTTACGGGAGTTACAAATCAAACCCGCCAAACGCACACCGCCAGAGTTTGCGTATTTCACAATACCCTTGGAAATGTTGTTCGCTGCGTACATCGCCATCATTTCGCCGGAAACAACAATGTAAATTTCCTGTGCCTTGTTCTCACGAATTGGCATTGCGAAACCACCGCATACAACGTCGCCCAATACGTCGTAAAAAACGAAGTCCAGATCATCTTCATATGCACCTTCCTCTTCGAGGAAGTTAATCGCAGTAATTACGCCGCGGCCTGCACAACCAACACCTGGCTCCGGGCCACCGGACTCAACGCATTTGATGTCGCCGTAACCCGTTTTCAGTACATCTTCCAGCTCCAGATCCTCAACCGTGCCCGCTTCCGCAGCCATTTCCATAATGGTGTTCTGCGCTTTGGAGTGAAGAATCAGGCGGGTGGAGTCCGCTTTCGGGTCACACCCTACAATCATCACCTTTTTACCCAGCTCAGCCAGACCGGCAACCAGGTTTTGTGTCGTGGTGGATTTACCAATACCACCTTTTCCGTAAATCGCACATTGACGTAATGACATATCGTCTCTCCTTGCTCTCTATTTAAAATCACTCAGGATTTTTGTTTGTTCCAACAAAACAAAATCAAAATGAAATGAAAAAACTGAAAAAGAAAAATCTTGTTTGTGCCTTGTTGTCCAGACACTCACCTGATTAGAAAGCAACCGCCGTGCCAAATTGTTTTTAAATACTTAACAATCTGTAAAATAAGTTATTTTTTGGAGATAAAAAGAAAAGATCGGTCTATAAAACCGCGTTGGTTTTGTGACAATCCCTTACATCTTCTAGGGAAATGTTGGGCGTAAAGCCGACAAATTTGAAAATATCTGTCATTTCGACGAGGAACGAGGAGAAATCCAAGGATCAGAAGTTGACAGAAGTACCATATAAGGTACATTTGGACAGATGAGCACCAAACCGATTCTGTCCGTGAATTTCTTCCTTTCCAGCGCAGGCAAAGAGCCTGTACGGGAATGGCTGCAAAGCATGGGACGGGATAACCGGAAAATAATTGGGGAGGAAATCAAACTTGTCCAGTTCCGCTGGCCTTTGGGGATGCCTTGGGTCAGAAAGATGGAACCGGATTTATGGGAAATCCGTAGCAAACTTGCAGGCGGAAACATTTCACGGGTTTTCTTCACCATTTAAGGTCAGCAAATGATTTTGTTACATGGATTTATCAAAAAATCCCAAAAAACACCCGCAAAAGAGCTGGAACTAGCGCGAAAACGAAAAAACCAATGGTTGAATGAGGAATAAGCGATGAATCAATTTACAGGCAGCAATTTCGATGATTTTCTTGAGGAAGAAGGAATTCTTGAGAAAGTTTCAGCAAAAGCGCATAAGCGTCTCCTCGCGCTTCAATTGGAAGATATTATGCAACAACAAAATATTACAAAAACCAATCTTGCGACAAGACTGAAAACAAGCAGGTCTCAGTTGGACAGGATTCTTGATCCGGACAACGCGGCGATCACAATTGAATCATTGGAGCGGGTTGCCTGTGCAGTCGGGAAAAATCTACGCATAGAATTTGCTTGATCGTGCATATCTGCTGTTCTGTCTATGCAAATTAATCATCGCTGTCATTTCGACGAGGAACGAGGAGAAATCTCTAACCAACAAAATAGAACTCAGGAGATTATACCTTTTTGCAATTCTGCCAACGCCCCATCCCGGCGATGGTAGCCGGTCTCTTCAATCAGCTTGGCTGCTTTTTCGATATGCGTTTGCGCGTCATTTTCCGGTTTGTTTTCCGCCCGCAACAAACGCACCATTTCCAGATGGTAATCGGTCAAAAACAGCCGCATGCCGCTCCGCTCGGCAATCTCAAACACCTCCTGCAAATCTTTGTGGGCAGCGGTGAAATTATCTGTTTGGCGATAATAAGCAGCGCGGGCAAGCAAACCGCGTGGTAAATCATCTTGGTTGCCGGATTCGCGCAAACCATCCACGGCTTGATTTAGCCAATTTTTTGCTTGTTGAAGATGCCTCTCATCCCCAGTCCTTCTCCCAGCGGGAGAAAGGAGAAAAGCGAGTTGCAGATGGGCGCGTCCGAGCGTGAGTTGATCCAATGCGATATCCAGCAGTAATGTCCCTTGCTGTTGTGCCCATTCTAACGTTTGCGTAGCACGTTCTAGCACTTTCGCTGTTTTGCCTTGCGCTAGCAGTAGATCGCAGTATCGAAAACCTTGCAGTGAATAAAGGTGCGGATATTCTGGTTGTCGATCTTGTTGGATTTGCTCCGCTTCCTGAAACAACGCAAGTGCTTCGTCATGTTGTCTAGCTTGATGCAACGCCTCAGCATGGGTGGTGTGATTGTACATACGCATGAACAAATCTTCCGACTGATCCGCATAGTCCACACTTTGACGCGCAGTTTCGACCGCATCCGCCACATCGCCAACCGTCAGTTGCAGTTCGCTGAGGTTGCTAGCGCCTTGCGCTGCACCTTTCCAGTCTTTCTGTTGTGCAGAGTTTTCCATACCAGCACGAATCGGCTCAACCGCCTCGCGCAGCCGCCCGAGGGCGCGTAAGTCAAAACCAGCCCAGTTCAATACACCTGCTTGCCACATCGGTTCCAAATTTTGTGCAGGAACTCGCCACGGTTTTTCGAAAAAATGCGAAACCACTGCCAAATCGTCACTAAATGCGCCTAATTTTTTGGTCAGATAGTGCTCATTTTCACGCTTAATACGCTGCCAATAGACTTCATCCAATGCTTGCTGATGCAACTCTGCCGCACAACCATGCGCCACGGCATGGAAGAGTGGTTGCATTGCTTCCCGTGTGTCGGGAAATTCTTTTTCAGGTAAATTTTTGTAGTAATCGTACAATTCCAAATGCGCTTGTTGCCAAATTGCCCATGCATGTTGTTTGCAATCATGACGGAAAAAATCCCGCACCAGCGGCGGTAAATTGAGCGTTTCTCCTTCTGCAATCAGCAAACCACGTTCACGCAAATCACGGCAAACTTGTTTCCACGTTCCTGAATCCCGAAACGGTTCAAATAACATCTCTTCCAGCGGATACGGGCGGCGTTTCAAAATTGCATCAATGAGCATCATCAGTAATTCACGCTCCACTGCCTCGTCAAACAGTGAAAGTAGATAGAGCAACCCCAGTTTTGGCGACTCACCCAGCGATTTTTTATATCCCTCCATTACCCAATAGGTTTGTTCTGCCGTGACCCGTTCCCGCCAATCCTTGCCATCGCGCTCTGGATCGAACTGGGTGTCGTGGTGCATGTCGGTCAAATGGGTCAAATTATCCAAACGGCGAATATCACGATCACACTGATGTTCTAAATATCCGGCAATCAACGCCAAACTATGCGGATGTCCGTGATAGGTTTCGGCAAGATTGCGTAACTCTTCCTCTTTTCCTTTCACCTTGGCGTTGCGCAATAACTGAACAGCTTCGGAAATTTTCAGGTTTTTCAGTTGTTGGCTTTGTACGTTTTCATATTGTGCAATGCGTTCATCCAACGGTTCGCGGCTGGTCAATAAACAAAGCCCGGTATTATGTTTTGCCAATGATTTCAACAGCGTAAAAATCGCATCATCCTGAATCCGGTAATCCGATTCATGCTTCATGCGTAATTCGCCTTGCGGCAAAAACTCTTCCAAACCATCCAAAATCAACAAAACATGATGATTTTCGATCAATTCTGCAAGAAATTGACCTTTTTCGCGTTCTGTATCGAACTTTTTGGGAATAACAGTCCCGGAATTTTCTGATTCTGCTGAATTTGCATTGGCTTCTGAATCAAACGCGCTGAATTTTTGGAATGCTTTCTCGAAAAAATCACGAGAACCCGTATATTTACCGCAATTTTGAAATGAATAGCGAAAAATAGACGTTTCTGGCGGCGAGTTTTCTATTTTCGCCAGTTTTCTTCGCCAAAAATCAACAATTGCTGTTTTTCCAGTTCCCGCCCAGCCATACAACATAAAAATATGGATATTGGAATCTTTCCATGCTTTATCTAACTGTTTCAGCACTTCATCCCGACCAACTAACTCACCACTGAAAACAGAATCTGGAGAAAAACGACTGATTTTGAAATATTTCCAAAGCCAAATTGTTAATATTCCAAGTAGAAAAATCAGAAAACTGATTGCTAATCCAGTATAGAAAATCAACCAGCCTTCAGTCAGCAAATTGTGTTTCTCAAGAAACTGCAAAAACTCTTCCATCTTAAAAACCCAATTTTCGAACCATCATCATTTCGGCTGAATGATTAATCCCGCCACCACGCGTCGCCCCTCTGCAGCGAGCAAATTATAGGTTCGGCATGCAGCGGCTGTTTCCATCATTTCCATGCCGGGAAAAAGCATCAACAATTGCATTTTTTCGGTGGTATTGAACATCACGCGTTGTTTTCCTGTGCCAAGCAGGACAATTTCCGGTTTCAGTTCCAGAATTTGTTGCAGCTGTTCTTCTTCCAGCAAATCGGCATCGGTCACTGACCAGTTTTCAACAATTTGGTCAGGTGCGAGGATCAAACTTTGGCGGTAATTTTTACCGGCAATGCGGATTTCCTCGTCCGTATAGCTATGCACGGTGTAACCGTTGGTGCGCTCCTCCTGCATTTTCATCATGATGGACTCCAGTCCCGTTTCGGGTGTAGGTTTTTTTATGCAGGTATCTTATACTCTCTCGCTATTTTTCTGTATTTCTCTCTGGTTTCTGAACCGGTCTATTTCTAGCAATTTTTAGCCAAAAGGGTGTCGTCATGGAGGATTTTCCAAGAATCCGGCGTTTGCCGCCTTATGTTTTCAACATCGTCAACGAGTTGAAGGCGCAGGCGCGGCAGCGGGGTGAGGACATCATTGATTTCGGGATGGGCAATCCGGATCAGCCAACCCCGCAGCACATTGTTGACAAAATGGTGGAGACCGCGCAACGGGCGGACACGCATCGCTATTCTGTTTCGCGAGGAATTCCGCGTCTGCGCAAGGCGATCTGCAACTGGTACCGTGAACGGTATAATGTCGAGCTTGACCCAAATAGTGAGGCCATTGCAACGATTGGCTCCAAAGAAGGGCTGGCTCATTTGGCATTGGCGACCGTAGGGCCGGGTGACACGGTACTGGTACCCAATCCGGCGTATCCGATCCATCCATACGGTTTTATTATTGCTGGTGCAGATATTCGTCACGTGCCTCTGGTTCCAGGCGGTGATTTTTTGGCCGAGGTGGAAGGGGCAATCCGCAATAGTTGGCCACGTCCAAAAATGTTGGTGCTCAATTTTCCCGGCAATCCGACTGCGGATTGCGTCGAGTTGGATTTTTTCGAGAAAATCGTGGCGTTGGCAAAAGAACACAAAATTTGGGTCATCCACGATCTTGCCTATGCAGATATTGTTTTCGATGGCTATCAGGCACCGTCCATTTTGCAGGTAGATGGGGCGCGAGATATTGCCGTCGAGTTTTTCACTTTGTCGAAAAGTTACAATATGCCAGGTTGGCGTATGGGCTTTATGGTCGGCAACAAAACGCTGGTCGGTGCGTTGCAGCGGATGAAATCCTATCTGGATTACGGCATGTTTACACCGATTCAGGTCGCATCCATTGCTGCGCTGGAAGGACCGCAGGAGTGCGTGCAGGAGGTTTGTGAGCTTTATCGCAAACGCCGCGATTCTTTATGTAATGGTTTGAATTCGATCGGTTGGGAAGTGACACCGCCCAAAGCGACGATGTTTGTCTGGGCACCCATTCCGGACGCGTATCGCGAGATGGGTTCGCTTGAATTCAGTAAGAAAGTATTAAAAGAGGCGAAGGTAGCTGTTTCGCCGGGCATCGGATTTGGTGAATATGGTGATGGATTTGTCCGTTTTGGGTTGATCGAAAATGAGCACCGTACCAAGCAGGCAATTCGTGGTCTGCGCGAGATGTTCAAAAAAGATGGCATGCTGAAGAACGAATAATTTTGTTCTACTGAACGAATCATGCAACTGAATTGATTTTTAAGTTGATTTTCAAGATAAATTGTTTGATAACAAACAATTTGAAATTCGAGAAATTTGATAAGAATAATAAAAAAACTATTTTTGATAAAAAATAAAGGAAGAGGAATTTATGAAGCCGGTGAAGATTGGTGTTTTGGGATTGGGGACTGTCGGTTGCGGAAGCGTCAATGTATTGACTCGCAATGCGGAGGAAATTGCACGGCGTGCAGGCCGTCAGATTGAAGTGGCGATGGCTGCGGTGCGCGATCTGGATCGTCCGCGCATTTGTGAAACTACCGGTATTGCGTTGACGACCGATCCGATGGAGGTGGTCAATAATTCTGAAATTGAAATTGTGCTCGAATTGATGGGCGGCACTGGTCTTGCGAAAGATGTTGTCGCGAAAGCGGTTGAAAATGGCAAGCATGTAGTCACTGCAAACAAGGCGTTGATCGCGACACATGGCAATGAACTGTTTGAACTGGCACAGAAAAAAGGGGTAATGATTGCGTTTGAGGCCGCTGTTGCAGGTGGTATCCCGATTATCAAGGCGATCCGTGAAGGGCTTTCTGCAAACCGCATTCAATGGTTGGCGGGGATTATCAACGGCACCGGTAACTTTATCCTCACTGAAATGCGTGATAAAGGACGTGCGTTTGAAGATGTGCTGAAAGAGGCGCAGGAATTGGGCTATGCGGAGGCTGATCCGACCTTCGATGTGGAGGGGATTGATGCGGCGCACAAACTGACGATTTTGGCTTCCATTGCATTTGGTATTCCGTTGCAGTTTGACAAGGCGATGACCGAAGGGATCACTAAAGTTACTGCGGAAGATGTTGTCTATGCAGAAGAACTGGGCTACCGAATCAAACATCTCGGTATTGCGCGGAAAACAGAGAAAGGCGTGGAATTGCGTGTTCATCCAACCTTGATTCCAGAACGTCGTTTGATTGCAAATGTGGATGGCGTGATGAATGCTGTGCTGGTACAGGGCGATGCAGTTGGGCCAACACTCTATTACGGTGCCGGTGCTGGTGATGAACCGACCGCATCTGCTGTGGTTGCGGATGCAGTGGATGTCGTGCGTGCGTTGACTTCTGATCCGGAAAATCGCGTGCCGCATTTGGCGTTCCAGCCGGATGAGTTACATGATTTGCCGATCCTGCCAATTGAAGAGGTCGAAACTGCTTATTACTTGCGGGTTGAAGTGGAAGATCGTTCCGGCGTGCTGGCAGATATTACCCGCATCCTGAATGAAGAGCAGATCAGTATTGAGGCCTTCATGCAGAAGGATACTGCGGAAGTGGCAGATCATAATCGCGTGCCAGTGATTGTACTGACGCATCAGACACAGGAAGGGAAGATGAATCGTGCCATTGAGAAGATTGAGGCATTGGGTAGTGTCCACAGTAAAGTGATGCGTATCCGTATGGAGCCGTTGAGCTGATTGCTTTAGAGACAGAATTCTGAACATTTTATTTTGAGAGGAAAAATCATTATGCCATTCCGTCCTAGATACACTGGATTGCTGGAACGTTACCGTGACCGTCTGCCGATTGGCGAAAATAGCCGTCTGATCAGTATTGGCGAAGGCAACACGCCATTGATCAAACTGGAAAATATTCCAGCGGATCAGGGCGTGGATGCGGAAATGTATGTGAAATATGAGGGCTTGAACCCAACCGGTTCGTTTAAAGATCGCGGGATGTGCATGGCGGTTACAAAAGCAGTGGAAGAGGGGAGTAAGGCGATTATCTGTGCCTCCACTGGCAATACTTCCGCAGCGGCAGCGGCCTATGCAGCGCGTGCAGGAATCACCGCATTTGTGTTGATTCCAGACGGTAAAATTGCGCTTGGCAAGCTAGCGCAAGCAATGATGCATGGTGCGGTGGTTATTCAGATTCATGGCAACTTTGATGATGGAATGCGTCTGGTCAAAGAGGTTGGTGAAGAAGCACCAGTTACGATTGTAAATTCCATTAATCCGTTCCGCATTGAGGGGCAAAAAACGGCCGCATTCGAGATTATTGAAGAGCTGGGTCGTGCGCCTGACTATCACTGTTTGCCGGTTGGTAATGCGGGGAATATCACCGCGTACTGGAAGGGCTATACTGAATATTTCGACGATAAAATTGTTGATAAACGCCCGGTAATGTGTGGTTATCAGGCGGCTGGGGCTGCGCCATTCTTACGCGGTGAACCAGTGGAACATCCGGAAACCGTTGCAACCGCAATCCGTATCGGTAATCCACAGAGCTGGGATAAGGCGTGGAATGCACAGAAGGAGTCTGGTGGCTGGTTCGATGAATTCAGCGATGAGGAAATTCTGGCTACGCAAAAATTGCTGGCGGAAAAAGAGGGTGTTTTCTGTGAACCTGCTTCCGCAGTTTCTGTTGCAGGCGCATTACGTGATTTGAAGAGTGGCAAAATCCCGGCAGGTAGTGTGTTGACGTGCACATTGACTGGTCACGGCCTGAAAGATCCGGATACGGCGATCAAGCAGAGCACGCGCCCGTTGATTACTGTCAACGCAACGCTGGATGAGGTGAAAGGGGCGATTCTGGGCAATATGTAATCGGTAGCAGTCATGGTGGAACGCATTCTCGTTGCCCCGGTTCATTTTGTTGCGGATCGGGATTGTTTGCGGTTGTTCGAGATTGCGCCTGATCAAATGACAGAAGAGGAGGCGGAGGCTTTTGTGAAAGAGCTTTCGCCTCTTTTTTTGGATTACGATTTAAAACTGGGCTATGAAACGCCGACGCGCTGGTGGGTGGAATCGGAAATACCGATTCAGGTGAAATTTTCTCCATTGGAAAAGGCGGTTGGTGCGAATCTTTATGATCATATGCCGGCAGGGGAGGCAGAGAACCAGTGGAAGCAGTTGATTAATGAAGTACAGATGGCGTGTCATCTTTCACCGCTCAATCAAGCACGTGAGGCGAAAGGATGGATGATCGTGAACGGGTTGTGGTTTTGGCGCAAGCCAAATTTATGGCAACGGATTGAATCAAAAGCTGTCGTGAATTTAAAAATGCTTGTGAGTGGTTTTTCAGCAATACTGAAAAGATCATAGATGAATGGTGTTCGCTGATTTTTTGATCATATAAAGACTGATGAATAAGAAAAACACCATAAAAAATATATTCATTTCTTCAGTGATTGCTGCCTTGGCAAATTATGCACACGCAATGAATATTACGGAAGCTGATGCAGGAAATATTGGTGACTGGAATAGTAATGGCGATGTTAATGTAACCAGTATTTATACAAATGCTGCTGACAGCAATTTCGAGATTAATGCATCAAGTGCAGTAATCAACACGGTTGATCTTTATACAGGCGGAGCAAATAGTACGCTCTCTTTTTCTGGTGATAATACAACTATCAATGTATCCAATGACCTAAATACAAGTGGTGCGGGGAGCACACTCTCTTTTTCTGGAAATAGTACAAGTATTAATGCAACCGGTTCAGTTTATATTTCTGATACTACAACCATGCATCTTGCGGGAGACAACCTGACGCTCTCCAGCACTGCAAATGGCATTGAACTCCAAGGCAATTCCACTTTTCAGGTTAGCGGTACAGATGTAAATGTTACCGGGGATATTTCTGGTGGTGTAGGTACATTAGAAGTCAGCGAATCAGGTAGCCTCACAACGGGGGGAGACGTTACTGTAGACACTGTTCGAATACTTGGGCAATTTACTACAGGTGTGGATGGCACAATCACAGGCTGGATCAGAAGCGATGGGTCTGGGTCTAGTGGCATGAATATTAAGCACAACACAACCATAACTGGTGGTGATATTGGGGAAAGCGGCAGTACGCTAGGTACAATTAATATTGCCGATAGTTATCGGCTTGTTACTGACAGTAACATTTATGCAGATACAGTTGCGCTGAATACCAGCGGCATATTGCAGATGACGGGCACCACAAATAAAACAGTTGCAGGAGCTGTCAGTGGTAGTGGCGCATTGGATATTGATGGTAGTACTACCTTCACAGGCATAGTTTCCGCCGGTTCTGCAGACATTGCCTCCGGGCAGACACTCACCCTGCAGGGCGAATCCAACCTCACCGGCACTGTCACCGGAACCGGTTCGCTGGCGGTGGCCAACAATACAGCCATCGGCGGGGACATCGGCAACAGCAGTGCGGCATTGGCCGGGGTGGGGGTTGCGGACAGCTTTACGCTCTCCACCGGCGGGAGTCTCTATGCAGCGACCATTGACAACAACGGCACCCTGCAGCTGACGGGCGCAGGCAAGGTGGTTAAAGGGAATGTGACCGGTGGCGGCACGCTGGACATCGATGGCAACACCACTATGGAAGGCGATATTGGGGACACCACGACTGCGCTGGGCAGAACTGATATTGCTGATGGCACGCAGCTTTCCACGAATGGCAATGTTTATTCAGATACAGTGGCATTGAACACCAGCGGTATCCTGCAGCTGACTGGCACAGGCAAGGTGGTTAAAGGGAATGTGACCGGTGGCGGCACGCTGGACATCGATGG
>CAYFMX010000020.1:0-23365 GCA_964344325.1 uncultured Piscirickettsiaceae bacterium | reverse complement strand
CAGGCAAGGTGGTTAAAGGGAATGTGACCGGTGGCGGCACGCTGGACATCGATGGCAATACCACCTTCACCGGCACGGTGGCTGCCAGTGCTGCAGACATTGCCTCCGGGCAAATGCTTACCCTGCAGGGCGATGCCAACATCACAACTATTGACGGTTCCGGCTCGTTAGCATTGGAAAGCAATTTCACAACGACTGGTGCAATTGGCGGTAATGCTACGTTGGACACAATCACGCTGGCAGACGGCAAACAGCTCACCATCAACCACGATGTCAACGCTAGCACGCTGTCGCTGGCGGGTAGTGGATCAATAGCATTAGTCGCTTCTGATGCCACACTGAACACGAATATCACTGGTACTGGCAAGTTGCAGGTCAGCGCAAATGCACAGATGGGTGTCGGGAAAACCATCCATGTAGGGACATTGGAGATCCAAAGCGATGGAAATCTGACGACTGGTGGCGACGTCAATGCCAGTAATGGCATCCAGTTGACAGGAGTCCTCACCACAGGAGCGGAAGGTACGATCACAGGTGCGATTTCCGCTGGCTCGGGCACGTTGGCAATCCAACACAATACGACAATGGACGGGGATATTGGCAGCAACGCGAGTGCGCTGGAAAATCTCAATGTTGATGATGATCGTCAATTCTCGACGAACAGCAATATCTATGCGGATACGATTGCCTTGAATGAGAGTGGCACTTTGCAAATGACTGGCTCAAACAAGATTGTTGATGGAAATGTAACTGGCAATGGCACATTGGATATTGATGGTAGTACTACCTTCACAGGCATAGTTTCCGCCGGTTCTGCAGACATTGCTGACGGGCAAACACTGACATTAGAAGGCAACTCCAGTATTACAATGATTGATGGGCCAGGTTCGTTGGCATTGGAAGAGAATTTCACAACGACTGGTGTTATTGGCGGCGATACTGCGCTAAATACAATTACGTTGGCAGACAGCAAACAACTGACTGCACAACACAATGTTACTGCTGCAACATTTACACTCGGTACAGGAAGTATTTTTCAAATTGCCAATGACGATCTTTCCATAATCGGTACGATTGATGGAAATGGAACATTGGATATTGACGGGAATTTTTCTACCACCAGTGCTATTGGGGCGAATACTGCACTTCACGCTATTACATTGGCAGGCAATAAGCAATTCACCGTAAATCATAATATCAACGCTGGTTCAATCTTCATGGAAGACTCTGGCGCAGTTCTCGTACTCAATCAAAATGATCTTCCCATTGATAGTACGATTGATGGCAATGGCACATTACGCATTCAAGGAAATTTCAGCACGAAAGAAACGATTGGTAAAAATACTGCCTTGGATTCAATCCTCGTTGAGAATCAGAAAAAACTAACCGTAAACCATGCAATTTCTGCCAATCAACTTTCTATTGGTGAAGATGCTTCTTTAGAAATTTCGGGTACGGATCAAGTATTGACATTGAATCAATTTGATCTTAATCGCGGTAGTGAATTAAGAATGCTGAACTCTTTGACAATTCATGGTGCGCCGAACATTACTTTGGGAGAAAACACAGCACTGCTCATTGATGTTTCCGATCTGAATCTGAACAATGACCACGATGCATTGGAAGCCATTACTGCAGAAAACAGCACAGTAACATTGTCAGGAACATCCCGTGTATCCACACTGGGCAGCATAGATCCGATCAAGGAAAGTGAAATTGATTATCTTGTTGTAATTGATGTTGGTGAGAATGGTTCAATCACGAATGACAATACATTTCAATTTGATTCAGATGAATTTTCCAGTTGCCAAAAGTCGGATGACGGAAAACATCATTTTTGTGTTTTCGACAAAACACCAAACTATTATGTCGATGACAAAAAACGCAATTATTATATTGTGAAACGTTCCAATTATATTGCAGATATAATTGTTTCCGGAAAAAATCCGGCGTTAAAAGCATTGATGGAGTCTTCAGTCAATAATTTGGAGAATAAGAAACTATTTGCAAAAGCGACAACGCCAAGTTCAGGAGACAGTGTTGCCGCAGGTGCTATTGATGTGGCGCGTTCGACAGGTGGACAAGTGGCTACACGTATGGCAGCAAAACGTGCGAATGGAATTCAAGTTGCAGGTCTTTCTGCGGGAGAAGCATTCCGTAAAAATATGTGGGGAAAAACGTTCTATATTTCTAATCAACAGGATGGAGCGATTCAGGAAGCAGGGAGCTATGACGCCTATTTATCGACAGGTCAAGGTTTAATGATGGGGACTGACCGATGGTTAGAAAATGGACGAACCCAGCTGGGCGGCGCTGTCGGATATACACACAGTAATGTGGATGAATCAGGGATCTACTCAACTGATGTTACAACGGACAGTTGGCAGGTTTCAGCATACGGCACGCACGAATTTGATCCCTTTTATGTGGAAGGTGTTATCGCTTATACATTGAACCAAAATGACCAGCAGCGTGAATCAGCTGGTGAAACATTGAATGCGAACTACAACAGTCATCTTTATTCATTAAGTGGAGCCATCGGCAAAAATTATCAGTTTGGCAATTCTAAAAGACATGCCCTTAATATAGAGCCAAAAACAGGTTTATATTTCTCACATTTGGAAATTGAGCCTTATGCTGAATCAGGCGGTGATTTGGCATTGCATGTAGCGCAAGAAGCTATCGACACGTTGGAACTCAATTTATCCAGTAATTTTGCGAGTACAGTCCAGACAGGTTCCGGCGCGGAAGCCTTGGTAGAGTTGCGTTTGGGCACATCACGCGAACTACTTGATCGGCGTACGAATTCCCATGCTGCTTTTGTGTATGATCCTGCCACGGCGGTTAGTGTAACCGGCATGGAGACTCCCGACGATACAATCCATTTAGGCATCGGTGCGGGCTATCGGTTTACCAATGATCTTGAACTGCGTGCAGACTATAATCATCACCGTAAACAGGGATACCGTTCTGATCATGGTTCATTCACTGCAAAAATGAAATTCTGAATTTTAATTGTCTAGAATAATATGCTGATTTACATTCTCCGCCGTATTTTTTATGCGATTCCGATTTTAATCGGTGTGAATGTCATTACATTCGCGCTCTTTTTTATGGTCAATTCGCCAGACGATATGGCACGGATGCATCTCGGCGATAAACATGTCAAGGCAGAAGCAATTGAAAATTGGAAAGCGGAACGTGGTTACAATTTGCCGCTTTTCTGGAATAGCGAACAACGCGAATTGATCCAGCAAGCAACAGAGACGCTTTTTTTTCGAGAGTCAGCGAAATTGTTTACGTTTGATTTTGGCACGGCAGATGACGGACGGCAGATCAGTGCAGATATTCGCCAGCGGATGGGGCCGAGCCTGGCGATTGCGGTGCCGACGTTTGTGATTGGAATGCTGGTGAATATTACCTTTGCACTGCTGGTGGTTTTTTTCCGAGCCACCTATCTGGAGTTATCTGCATTGGTGTTGTCAGTGGTTTTGATGTCGATTTCCGGGCTGTTTTATATCATCGGAGGACAGTTTCTAGTCGGTAAAATGATGAATCTAGTTCCGATCTCCGGCTATGTGGGTGGATTGGATGCGTTCAAGTTTGTCATTTTGCCGGTGGTGATTGGTGTAGTTGCCGGGATTGGCTCCGGGGTGCGCTGGTATCGCACGCTCTTTCTGGAGGAGTTGGGACAAGATTATGTGCGTACGGCGCGGGCGAAAGGGTTGTCGGAACTACGCGTGCTGTTCGGGCATGTGTTACGCAATACGATGATCCCGATTTTGACCGGCGCAGTAGTGATTTTACCGCTGCTGTTTATGGGTAGCCTGATTATGGAGGCATTTTTTGGTATTCCGGGATTGGGCAGTTATACGATTGAGGCGATTCATTCGCAAGATTTTGCGATTGTCCGTGCAATGGTTTTTTTGGGAGCAGTGCTTTATATCATTGGATTGTTGTTGACGGATTTGTCTTATACGCTGGTTGATCCACGTGTGCGGCTGGATTGAATAAATTTTGAGATCAAACTATTCAGAACGAACAAACGAAAATGGATCGTCTGTCGTAATGTAATTGCTGCCGCCGAGACGACCGACAAGATTCAATCTATTTTCGTTGAGTGATTGGTCCGTATTGAAATGATGGTCATCAATATAGATATGTTGCGCTTGTAATATAAATGCAGTAAATGTTGAAGGGGATAAATCAACTTCTTTAAACAGTGTGCACTCCAACGCAAATTCTGTATTTTTAATTCGAGCCGGTTTTACCGTTTTTGACGGAAGTTTTAATAATCCAGTGTATTCAAACTCATCAGTATCATAAGATACAGGGTCTGAGGTTTTTACCATCGCTTCAACTTGTGGAACTGTACAAAGATGGATCACTGCTTCGCTAGTTTCTTTGAGATTTGTTGCTGTATCTTTCAGTGTTCCATCCGGTTTTTGGTTGATGCCTAACATGAATAGCGGCGGTTCTGTCGATACAGTATTGAAATAGCTGAAAGGTGCAAGATTCGGAATACCGGATGCAGAGAGTGTACTGACCCACGCAATCGGTCTTGGAGCGATCACGGCATTGAGCAGAGAACCCATTGTGCCAGTTTGAATGTTTGAAATATCAATTTCCATCAGAATCTTTCCAAGATTTTGTTTTGCAATAAAAATTAGCAATAAATTATAGCAAAGCCAATTTTAGAAATATGAAAGGAAATCCGGTGATTTTCCGTTTCCGCATACACGTTAATATGCCTATAATGCACTGTTTATGAATTTTTCTACAGTTCTTGAGCAACACCTCGAAATTTTCTCCCAACTCCATGATTTGGAAGCGGAAATTGTCCAATGCGCTAAAATAATTGATGCCACGTTTCAAAATGGTGGCAAGGTTTTGCTGATGGGCAATGGTGGTAGTGCGGCAGATGCACAGCACCTTGCGACCGAATTTGTGGTGCGCTACCAGAAAGGCCGTGCGGCTTTGCCTGCAATTGCGTTGACGACCGATACTTCCATTTTGACTGCGGCTAGCAATGATTTTGGCTTCAAAACGCTCTTTAGTCGCCAGATTGAGGCGTTGGCGCATCCCGGCGATTTGGTGATCGGTATTTCCACTTCCGGAACCAGCGAAAATGTGGTGGAAGGGTTACGGCAGGCGAAATCGCAGCAAATCCAGACGATCGGTCTCACTGGAAAAAATGGCGCACAAGTGGCAGAAATTGCCGATCAGACGATTTGCATTCCTTCTGAGGTGACAGCGCGGATTCAGGAAGCGCATATTTTGATCGGTCATTTCTGGTGTGAATGGGTCGAAAATCGTGTAATCAGTGAAGAACAGGCAGAAAACTGATGAAATTACAGATCGAAGATGTAGGGATTATCGGAAAAGCAGAAGTGGAAATTTCTGGTTTGACGATAATTGCTGGGAAAAATGATACGGGAAAGACAACGATTGGAAAGTGTTTATATGATCGTGTATTAAGTAGCATTTCTTCTACTGAAATTCAAATATTAGAACTATTTCAAAAAATAACAAATCTTAAAAAAGAAAATAAAGAAAAATATTTGGATAAATTTCTTCAATTAGAAGAAATTTATGGGAATTTTGAAGATGCTGTGGAAAGTTTTTCTGGATTTGATTCGGACAGACTTAAAAGAATGGTTTCTAAAAAACTTAAAAGAAAAAAAGATAATATTGTTGATGGCTTGGTTTTTGGTGGCAAGGAAGAAATAGTTCAAATTGTTTTTATTGACTCTCCTGTTATTTTAGATATGTTTTCTTATCTTAAGATGGCTGCGATTTTATTGTTAGAGAGAAAAGTTCAAGGGAATTTAGATAAATATCATTCAGATTTGATTATTCTTTTATCACAAAATGCAGAACAAAAAGAAATAGAATTATGTAATGAAATTAATTCTATTATTTGTGGGGATATTCTTTACAATCAAGAAAAAGATGATATTTTTTATAAAAAAAAGAATGTCGGCACATTTGAAATGAAAGACACGGCAAATGGTATCAAAATGTTTGGTTATTTGCAGATTTTGTTACGCAATGGAACGATTTGGAAAGATTCGGTTCTGATTTTGGATGAACCGGAAGTGCATTTGCATCCGGAATGGCAACTAAAATATGCTGAAATTATTGTGAAATTGGTTCAACATGGTGTAAAAGTGCTGGTTACTTCCCATAGCCCTTACATGATTGAAGCATTAAAGCGATACGCAGATCGCGATGAAATTAAGCCGCATTTTTATCTAGCGGAAGATCGCACAATGAAAGATGTGAGTGATAATCTGGAGCCGATTTTCAAAACACTGGCGGAACCGATGCAAGCGTTGAAGGAGTTAAAATGGCAGCAATTGCATGGGTAACGCTGGAAAAATATCTGAAGCCGTTACATGAATTGAGCTTGGATGATACCAGGAACATTAAAGTGTGTGACAAGGAGAATCAGTTTCTTGATTTTGATGGGGTAAAAGAGACTTGTGTTCGAGAGGGTATGGAAAATCTTCCTAAATCCCCTGATATGCTATTCATTTGCAACCATGAAAAAGAAATTTGGTTTGTTGAGTTTAAGTCTTCTAGTTTTAAGAGTTTAAATAGAAAGAAAATCAATCTGGAAAGAAAAATATTAAATGGTTTGATTTCTTTTTATGAAATATTTCAGAAGTATTATGATTTTAAGAAATATTATTTTGTTGTTTACCCAAAAGAGAGAAGCTTTGAGGATCAACTTCTATTCGATCTATCAGAAACAGAGCGGAATGTAGAATTTGGTTTGGAGAAGCTAAAAGGGAAATTATTACATGATGTCTTCACAGATCATTGTGAAGCATTCCGAAAGCACTTTCTCTATCGTTTCCCGCAACAAAAGCCGTTACCACTGTAGCATCCTTCGTTTCACCAAGCTTTGAATCAGATTTGAGATTTTTCCATGATGCAACCCACCGATTTTTCCCAATCCCGCACGTTGGTGATTGGCGACTTGATGCTCGACCGCTACTGGAGCGGGGCGACTGGGCGGATTTCCCCGGAAGCGCCGGTTCCAGTGGTGCATGTCAATGATGTCGAAGAACGCCCTGGCGGCGCAGGCAATGTTGCGCTCAATATTGCTGCATTGGGCGGAAAATCAACATTGTTGGGTGTGGTCGGTCAGGATGAGGCAGGCGAAACGCTCCGTACGTTGCTGGAAAATCGTGGCGTGGAATGTCATTTTCAGCAGGAAAAAGCGGTTCCCACTTCTACAAAACTGCGGGTGATGAGCCGCCATCAGCAATTGATTCGGCTTGATTTTGAAGAGCGGTTTGATGCGTTTTCGCTGGAACCGTTGCACCAGCTTTTTGCAGCACAGATCGAAAATTGCGGTGCAGTGATTCTTTCCGATTATGGTAAAGGGACGTTGGCGCAGGTTCAGAGTTTGATTCAGGCGGCGCGAAAAGCGGGGAAGCCGGTTTTGATTGATCCGAAAGGGACGGATTTTTCCAAATATCGCGGTGCAACGCTGATCACGCCCAATTTGCCAGAGTTTGAAGCGGTCGTCGGTCATTGTGAAAATGATGAAGATTTGGTCGAAAAGGGCGAAAAATTGCGTCAGGCGTTGCAGCTTGAAGCGTTGTTAGTGACGCGGGGCGAGCATGGGATGACGTTGTTGTGCGCAGATCAGCCGCCGTTCCATCATCCGACTTGTGCGCGAGAGGTGTTTGATGTCACCGGTGCGGGCGATACGGTGATTGCGACGCTCGGCGCGGCGTTGGCAGCAGGTGCGAAGATGGAGGAGGCGGTCACGGAGGCGAATCTCGCGGCGGGAATTGTGGTCGGAAAATTGGGTACAGCGACCGCTTCGGTCGCGGAATTGCGCCATGCGATGCATAGTTTTGATGGGTCGCCGGAAAGCCCGTTTGGTGTGGTGGATGAGGAGATTTTGTTGCAGCGGATGCGTCATGCGCAGTCGATTGGCGAGACGGTGGTGATGACGAATGGTTGTTTTGACCTGCTCCACGCCGGGCATGTCTCTTATCTGGAGACTGCGAAGCAGTTGGGCGACCGGCTGGTGGTGGCGGTCAATGCGGATGAATCGGTGCGGCAGTTGAAGGGCGAAAACCGTCCGCTCAATGGTCTGGAATCGCGCATGGCGGTACTGGCAGCGTTGGGGTGTGTCGATTGGGTGGTTCCGTTCAGCGAGGAGACCCCGGAGCGGCTTTACTGCAAGTTATTGCCGGATGTGTTGGTGAAAGGCGGCGATTACAAACCGGAAGCGGTCGTTGGGCGGGATTGTGTTGTCGGAAATGGCGGGCGCGTTGAGATTTTGCAGTTTCTGGATGGGCATTCCACTACGTCGATGGTGGAAAAAATGCGGGCGTGATACATGAGTGATGGGAATATTTTGTGCAAGATCTAACTAATCCGGCAAAACGGGTTTTAAATCTAGTTCAGCAAGTAAAATCTCAGTCAGACCAACAGCCCATGTCTGAAGCATGGGGTAAGGTGTTTGGTCTTAAAATTGAGTTGGTAAAAGAAGATCCGCACCAAGTATATGAAAAATTGCGATTTCTCCGAAGTGAATTAGATTTATTTGAAGAACGAATGCAGGAAACAGAGTTTAGTAATTCTTTGTACGAACCATATATTCAAAGAGTACGAAATACAATTTCTGTAAATAATTTAGCGGCGAGTTGGAGTAATTATAAACACAACTTAACAAGTGATACTGTTTTAGCTTTAAAATATTGTGCAGAAATCATTCCTTCTGAGCCAAGCGTTGATCAAAAGGAGTTTGAAAGAATTCTTTCTGCTATTAATGATCTAAAACAAGAGATTGCAAATGGTAATTTATCAAGAGGGATGTATAAAATCTTGATAAGTCAAATTACAATTATCGAAAATGCTATACAAAGTTATCCAGTTATAGGTGGTGTTGCCATTAAAAAAGCCTTTTCTGAGGGATTCGCTGATTTGGTTGAAAATGCTGAGAGCATCTCTAGTACTAATGAAACAGATAAAAGTACAGCTTCTAAAATTGCTAAAATATGGAATTCTATGAAGGAAGCGGGAAATGAATTTGTTGAAACTGATCGAATTGCAAGTGCTTATGTTGGATTAATTGAGAAAGGGCAGGCAACCTCTGATACAGTGATAGGTTGGTTAAATAATTCATAAAAAATTGTTGCAATACAAGTCACGTTTAGTTTAAAAAATTAGAGTAATCAAAAAAACCAGAGAATCTCACATGCCCGAAATAGCAAGATTTTACGGAATCATCATCAAACTATTCTTCGGAGATCATCCGCCCCCCCATTTTCATGCTGTTTATGGAGAATATGTTGGTTTGTTTGACATTGAAACCCTCGAAATGATTGAGGGCGACTTGCCAGCAAGAGCAAAAAAACTGGTTATAGAATGGGCTAAAATTCATAAAAATGAATTGAAAGAAATGTGGGATAAGCAGGAATTTTACAAGCTGGCACCACTGGATTGATTATGAAAATACCAAGAATAAAAACTGCGAAATCAATTGATGATCATACGTTGATTGTAGTGTTTGATAATAATGAAAAACGAAAATATGATATTTTACCGCTCTTGTCGAAAAATATGTTTGAGCCGCTAAAGAATCCAGTGTTCTTTAAATCATTCAATATTGAAAAAGGCGGGTATGCTATCACTTGGAATGAAGATATTGATCTCAGTGAATATGAGCTTTGGAATCACGGGCAAGCAATACAATAGAATTAGAAAAGGAAAATTTGGAATGAAAAACCTGAAAAAAAGTATATTCACACTAATTGCAATTAGCGGATTCGCAATCGCCCCGTTTGCACAAGCTGCTGATTTGGAAAACGGTCAAACACAACTCGAAGCAGAGTGTTCCGGCTGTCACGGCGACGGGCACTATATGCGTGAGAATCGCAAAGCGAAATCCTATGTCGAGGTTTCAAGCTGGGTGAGCGGTTGTAAAGAGCGTACGAACAAAGGCGAAGACTGGTTCCCGGAAGACCAGCAGGATGTTGTCGATTATCTCAACACCGAATTTTATGAGTATGAGAAAAAGAAGAAGTAAGCGCAGGATTGTCTGATGCGCGGTCGGGTTGAAACCCGCAAGGGTGACCGGGTACTGGTTGCCGATAGGAACAGGGCATTGGTTCCCTGTGCCGTGCGCAAAAAACTGCCGCCGCTGGCAGTTGGCGATTGGGTCGAATGGGAGTTGACCGGCGAACAGGAAGGAGTCATCCACACGCTCGAACCACGCCGATCCTTGCTGGCGCGTCCCGATCCGTTCAGCAAACGCAAAAAGCCGATTGCCGCCAATATTGATCAGATTTTGGTCGTGCTTGCCGATCCGCCGGGCATTGACCTGTTGCAACTCGACCGGATTTTGATTGCCGCTGAAGCGATTGAAATTCCAGCAGTAATTGTGATCAACAAATCCGATTTGCTTACTACAGAAGCACGAGAAATGTTGGAAAAACAGCTCGCCTGTTACACAAAAATGGACTATCCGCTGTTGTGGATCAGTGTAAAAACGGGCGATGGGCTGGATGCGTTGCAACAACAAATGGCGCAGCGCAGTAACGTGTTGGTCGGCGCGTCCGGCGTGGGAAAATCGTCGATTATCCAGCAATTGCTGCCAAATGAAGAGATTGCAGTCGGCAAGCTGAAAAGTTCCGGTGTGGGCAAACATACGACGAGCGTTTCCACGCTTTACCAACTGCCGAATGGCGGTGAACTGATTGATTCGCCGGGCATCCGCGAATTTGGCCTGTGGGATCTGGACGAATCGGTGGTCCAGCAAGGATTTCGGGAAATGAACCAGTTTGTCGGGCAATGCAAATTCCACAACTGCAAACATCTTGATGAACCGGGTTGTATGGTCGAACAGGCGGCAGAAAGTGAGGAAATTGATGCAGAACGGTTAAGCCGTTATCGAGAATTGTTACAGCTTCAACAAGAAAACGGGGCGAATCAACGCAAGTGAAAAAAGCGTTTGAAATCACTGAAGAAAAACTGATCGCTGAAATGCTCCATCAGGCTGAATATGGCGTGCTGGCGTTGTGTGATGATGGTAAGCCTTATGCTGTGCCGGTCAATTTTGTCTATCTGGATCAAGCCATCTATTTCCATAGCTCGAAAAAAGGGAAAAAGATGGAAATTTTGGCAAAAAATTTGCGAGTCTCTTTCAACGCGACCGTCGGTGACACCATTATCCCTTCGTTTTTTAGCAGTGATGACGGGCTGGCATGTCCGGCTTCGGCGTTTTTCAAATCAGTGATTGTGGACGGCACGGCGGAAATTGTGACAGATCAGCAGGAAACCATTGTCGCATTTGAAGCGATGATGCAGAAATTGCAACCGGAAGGGCAGTACAAGCCGTTCACCGATGCTACGTATGAAAAGATGCTGGCAGTAGTAGCGTTAGTCAAAATCAACGTGGAAAAACAGAGCGCAAAATTTAAGTTTGGACAAAACCTGAAAGTAGAACGGTTTGAGCAAGTGATCGCATATTTGCAACAGCGCGGCACAAAGCAAGATTTGCAGACGATTGCGTGGATGCTGCAGTTTAGGAATGATTAGCAGTGGTTAAATTATTGAAATATTTAAATATTGATATTGAAAAGCTTGCAGTAAGATCGAAAAAAGTGATATAAAGACAAAATTCTATATTTTTATAATCGGTTGAAATTCAGTGGGTTTTGAAGGAAAACAACAACTGATCTAAAAATAGATACGGATTTTTACAATAAAATAAAGAATAAAAAATCATTATTGAAACAGATGGTTATTCCGTATTTTCAATTCCCTCAGTTTTATCTTATGCGAATGATTGAAAATTCTGCAACGGCTTTCATCGTTTGCAAAAGATTTTTTTCTGAAAGATGGGTTGCAATGAATTGATTGCACGCCCGTTTTTTTTGTATCTGAATGGTTTGTATTTGTTGTTTATTAAAAAAAGGAGAGATGTAAAGTGAAATCAATGATCAAAAAGAGCGCATTGGCGATTGCGCTGGGTACTGTCGTAGCCTCTGCTGCATGGGCAAGCAATTTGCCGGCTTCTTTTGGTGCGCCGGATACTGGCGGCAAGATTCGCATGGGTGTTGCAGGTCCGCATAGTGGTGACTTGGCTTCCTACGGTATTCCAAGTATGCGTGCTGCGCAGTTGGTTGTTGAAGAAGTGAATGCAAAAGGCGGCATCGACGGCAAAATGGTTGAGTTGTACATCGAAGATGATGTTTGTAAGCCGGAAGTCTCCACCAATACGGCAACCAAACTGGTTTCCCAAAAAGTACATGTTGTGCTCGGTCATATCTGTTCCGGTGCGACCAAAGCCGCTTTGCCAATCTATGGTGACGCAAAAGTGGTTGTGATGTCTCCGGCATCCACTAACCCTGCATTGACGCAGAGTGGTGATTATCCGAACTTCTTCCGTACCATCGCATCCGATGACGCGCAGGCGCGTTTGGAAGTTGATTTTGCGATTGACACATTGGGTCTGAAGAACATTGCAGTCATCCATGACAAGGGCGATTACGGTAAAGGTTTAGCGGAATTTGCGAAGAAATTCATCGAAACTGAAGGCAAGGCAAAAGTTGCGTTGTATGAAGGTGTGACTCCAGGCGCGGTTGATTACTCTGCAATTGTGCAGAAGATCAAACGTTCTGGTGCGGACGGCGTAATTTTTGGTGGTTACCATCCAGAAGCATCCAAAATCATTACTCAGATGCGCAAAAAACGCATCAAGATTCCGTTCATCTCTGACGATGGCGTGAAAGACGATACCTTTATCAAGGTTGCAGGCAAGTATGCCGAAGGCGTTTACGCGACCGGTCCGAAAGACAATTCCAAGAACAAGGTTTCCATCAAAGCGAAAGCTGCGCATAAGAAAAAATTCGGCGAAGATGCCGGCGCATTCTTTGAAGAGGCATATGCAGCGGGTCAGGCATTGTTAAACGCAATCGATAAAGCAAATTCCACCGACTACGAAGCGATTCGTACAGCATTGCGGAACTCCAGTCACGCAACCAATACGCCAGTGGGCAAAGTGTACTTTGATCACTATGGTGATTCTGTCGGCACAGGCTTCTCCATGTATCAGGTCAAAAATGGCAAATACGTAGAGGTGAAGTAGTGCAGGTGTAGCGATGTAACTTGAAAAATGCCGGGTAGGAAGATGGAAATACTTTCTCCCGGCATTTTTTTACGCGGTTTCTTGCGTGATTTTTTGCGCAATTTTTACGTTTGGTTTCCATGCGGATGATCCTATGGAATATTTTGTAGAACTTTTATTTAGTGGCCTGACGCGCGGTTCCATCTACGCGATGATTGCGTTGGGGTATACGATGGTCTACGGCATCATCGGTTTGATCAATTTTTCGCACGGCGAGATTTACATGATTGGTGCGTTTACCGCCTTCATTGTCTCAACGGTGTTGTCGATTTATGGGTTCCCTTTGATCGCGATTATTGTATTGGCAGGATTGGCAGCGGCGATCTGGGCCAGTTCCTACGGTTATACGATTGAGAAAGTCGCATATCGTCCATTACGCAATGCGCCACGCCTTTCGCCGCTGATCAGCGCGATTGGCATGTCGATCTTTTTGCAGAATTACGTGTTGCTGGCGCAAACTTCCGAATTCACCCCATTTCCAGAGCTGATCCCTGAATTTGACTGGATGGAGCCATTTGCACATATTGTCGGCTCTTCCGAAATTACAATTATTTTGACCACTGCGGTGTCGATGGTGTTGCTAACCTTACTGATCAAATTCACGCAGATTGGCAAGGCAATGCGGGCAACTTCGCAGGACAAAACTATGGCGCGACTGGTGGGTATCAATGTGGATCGCGTCATTTCTACCACCTTCATTATTGGCTCCGGATTAGCAGCTATTGGCGGCTTGCTGATTGCGTCGCACATCGGGCAAATCAATTTCTTCATCGGGTTTATCGCTGGATTGAAGGCATTCACAGCAGCTGTATTGGGTGGCATTGGTTCGGTGCCTGGCGCGGTACTGGGTGGGTTTGTGCTGGGATTGACGGAAAGTTTCGCTACAGGCTACATCTCCAGTGACTATGAAGATGTTTTCGCATTCTCCCTGCTGGTGTTGATCCTGATCTTCAAGCCGTCCGGTTTGTTGGGCAAGGATGAAATTCAAAAGGTGTAAACGGAACCACGGGGAAGAGAGATGCTTTCATTTGCAGAAATCAAACGTTCCGCCGGGGTTGCGCTCTGGTTTATGTTCCTAACATTTCCGATCATGGTGGTTAAGGTTGATCCGATTGAGCGGACAATTGCGTGGCGGTGGGAAAACCTGTTCTACGTTGCAATCGGCAGTTTTGTGCTGTCGCTGCTGGCAAGAGTGTTGATCCGCTACCGGGAACGGCGTAAGGAGTGGCAGGCGAGCCTCTCCAAAGAGCAGCAACAGTCAGAGCCGTTTATCCAGCGGATGTTGCGCGAACCGCGCTATTTGTATCCGCTTTCTGGCGTGCTACTGCTATTTGCGACGGCGTTTCCGTGGTTGTTTGACAGTTATCAGACCAACATCATGACCACTGCATTGATGTATGTGGTGCTGGGTTTGGGGCTGAACATTGTGGTCGGTGTGGCGGGGTTGCTTGATTTGGGCTTTGTCGCATTCTACGCAGTCGGCGCATACAGCTACGCGTTGCTCAATATGCATTTTGGCTTGGGCTTCTGGGCAGTGTTGCCGATTGGCGCGTTGCTGGCAGGGTTGTTCGGAATTTTGCTTGGATTTCCGGTATTGCGATTGCGCGGCGATTATCTGGCGATTGTGACGCTCGGTTTCGGCGAAATTATTCGTTTGGTACTGGAAAACTGGAATTGGTTTTCGATGGGGCCGAGCGGGATTTCCAACATTGACCGCCCTGGTTTCTTCGGCATTGAATTGTCGCTGAATCAGGCAATTCTCTATACCTATTATCTGGTGGTGCTGCTGGTGGTCATCACCATTTTTTTCGTCAACCGGATGCAGGATTCGCGGTTAGGACGGGCGTGGGTGGCGTTGCGCGAGGATGAAATTGCCTGTCAGGCGATGGGGATCGACAAGACCAAAACCAAATTGACCGCGTTTGCATTGGGTGCAACGTGGGCAGGGATGGTCGGTGTCATTTTTGCGGCGAAAACGACGTTTATTAACCCGGCGAGCTTCACCTTTCTCGAATCGGCGATCATTTTGTCGATTGTGGTGTTGGGTGGTATGGGTTCCATTTTTGGTGTGATGCTCGGCGCGTTGATTCTAATTTTATTGCCAGAATATTTGCGTGCGTTCTCCGATTACCGAATGCTGATTTTCGGCGCGATTATGGTGCTGATGATGGTCTACCGTCCGCAGGGGCTAATTGCCAATGTGCGGCGGCGATACCATCTGGATCGGGAGTCGTTGGAGAAGTCGCGTCTGCGTGGCGGCGGGAGTAATGAGCAGAGCGGGGGAGGGCAGTCATGACCGACTCAGCTACACAGCCGATTCTGGATGTCCGCGACCTGACGATGCGTTTTGGTGGTATCCGTGCGATGGAGCAGATGGATTTGCAAATCCATCCGGGCGAGATTGTCGCGCTGATTGGTCCGAATGGCGCAGGTAAAACCACCTTTTTCAACTGTGTCACCGGAATTTACAAGCCAGTCGCCGGAGAAGTATGGCTCAATCCGCCGAACCAGAAGCAGATGTTGCTGAACGGTTTGAAGCCGAATCATGTGACGGAGCGTGGGATTGCCCGTACCTTCCAGAATATTCGCCTGTTCCAGAAGATGACGGTGCTGGAGAATGTGATGATTGGTCGCCATTGCCGCACTCGTTCGTTCATTTTAGGAGCGATGTTGCGTACGCCGTTTAACCGGTTGGAAGAGAAGGAGATCGTTGAGCATAGCTATGCGATGTTGGAGAAAGTAGGACTGGAGAATGCGGTTAACGAGTTAGCCTGTAATCTGTCGTACGGGGCACAACGACGGTTGGAGATTGCCCGTGCGTTGGCAACTGATCCAGTGTTACTGTTCCTTGATGAGCCAGCAGCAGGGATGAACCCGAACGAGACGCAGGAGCTGGTGCAATTGATCCGCGATATTTGTTCGGATGGCTATTCAATCTTGCTGATTGAACACGATATGAAATTGGTGATGCGCGTTTCTGACCGCATTTATGTGATGGATCATGGCAAAGGGATTGCACAGGGTACGCCGCAGGAGATTTCCACCAATCCGGATGTGATTAAGGCGTATTTGGGTGAGGAGTGATTCGTGATAGATGTAAGTATCAAGGAGAGGTGATATGCAGGCAATGAGTATTGCAGAAGCACAGACACAGCTTTTTGAGCTTCATGATCAGGTTGTCAACGACCATGAGCATGTGATTGTCACGCATAAAAACGGAAATATGGTCATGATTTCTATGGAAGATTGGGAGGCGTACCAAGAGACAAGAGACCTTCAGGCTTCTGAATGATCAGGGTGCGTTGCGGGCTGTCCTCCAATCGATTGATAATCGTGGTTAGATAATTTGCTTTAGTCCAGATGTGATCAAGGTGTATTTGGGAGAGAGTAATTTCTGTGGAAATCTGTCATTTTTGCGGGAACAAGAATTTCCGAAAAAATTCAGTGCAATATACATATAAACAGGATGGGAAGTATATCATTGCTGATGATGTTTCTTGTAAGCAGTGTGAATATTGTGGAGAATAATATTTTGAAGCATTAATTTTAAAAAAATAGAATATAATTTATAAATAATTTTTATGTGTGAAGTTGTATGTGTGTTTTTTATTATATGTAATTTTTTATAGAGAATATTTTATGGAAAATTCAAATAAATTTGATGAGTTTGATTTTTTAAATCTATTTTATCAGGAAATGTTATCTAAAGGGAAAACATATAATTTTATTAGATTATCTATAAATTCAAATATGGTTGATGATGTTTGTGATGAATTTTCTGTTTCAGTGACTGAGGAGAGATTAAATAAACTAGCAGATATATGTCTAGCAAATAATTGGATTGAACATAAATTTTTAGGTTCCGGACAGTATGGGAATTTGCAATTAACAATGACAGGTTTTGGAGTTGTAAAATCAAAACAAAAGCAAAGAGAGGTTCTAAATAGTAGAAATTTTATTAAAAAAATATCAGATATTATTGTTGATCATAAGGGATTATTTGTTCTTTTTGGTTTTTTTATTGCATTGGTTGGTTTGTTTCTTAACATGTTTTGGAAACAATGATCATGGATTATAATTTTGAAGTTAAAGTATTGTGTTTGTTTTGTCAGATGCCATTGCAAGTAGATAAAGATACTGAGTACGAATCAGGAGATATGATAAAGTGCGTATCGTGTGGTGAATTCAATGATTTTGATAGTGTATTTGAAGTGGCTAAAGAAGAAGGGATAAAGCTTGTTAAAAATCAAGTAGAAGAAGAATTTAATAAAGAAATTAAAAAGTTATTTTCATGAGATCTAGTAATTATTTTTAGGTGTAGGTAAAGATGTCGCACTAGTATTGGTTTTAGATATTATTTTTCTATGAGACTAAGAAATAAAATTTTCTGCCAACTTAATTAAGTGGAATGTCTATGAATAAAGAAACAATAAAAGAAATTGGTAAGTTGTTTCTTGATTTGGCAAAAATAATTTTCGCGGTAGCAATTGTTACGCCTTTGGTTAAAGATGGTGAGTTTCAGATAATTGTTGTTGTGCTTGCCATGCTTTCTATTGCTATTGGTATTTATCTTACAAATAAAGGGGCATAGATATGGATGGAATTGTATTGGGGTCTCTTATTGTTGTTGGTTTTGGTCTCGCCATTGCCGTGTATGTACATTTCACAACAACAAAACAGGACAACACAAAAGGATAAGTGTTGAAATGCTGGAACTAAAAAACGTCCAAACCTATTACGGCAATATTCAGGCACTGAAAGGAATCAGCCTGCAAATCCGTGATGGAGAAATTATCACGCTGATTGGCGCAAACGGTGCAGGAAAAAGCACCACGCTGATGTCGATTTCCGGCATTGTGCCCCCGCGACACGGTGAAATTCTGTTTGAAGGCAAGCTGATCCACCGCGAACACAGCGAAAATATTGTGGCGATGGGACTGTGCCAGGTTCCGGAAGGACGGCATATTTTTCCGCATCTGACAGTGAAGGAAAATCTGGATATGGGTGCGTTCCTGCGTAAAGATAAACAGTCAATTGCTGATGATCTTGCGTATGTATTTGAGTTGTTCCCGATTCTGGAAGAACGCCGTAACCAGCCGGGGGGCAATCTGAGCGGCGGTGAGCAGCAAATGCTGGCAATTTCACGTGCGCTAATGGCGCGTCCAAAATTGTTGTTGCTGGATGAGCCATCGATGGGGCTATCTCCATTGATGATTCAGCAAGTGTTCAGCATCATCAAAAAGATTAATCAGGAACAAAATACCACGATTTTCTTGGTTGAGCAGAATGCGAATCAAGCATTGCAAGTTGCGGATCGTGGTTACGTGATTGAAAACGGAAAAATTACGATGGACGATGAAGCTTCTGTTTTGCTCAGCAACCCGGATGTACAGAAAGCTTATTTGGGAATGTGATTTTCCGATCTTTTTTAGTTTTCTACTTTTGAAAGAAATTCAGTTTTTGATGGTTTCAAACCGGAATGGAATTTCATAGCGAATTCCATTCATTTCCATTTCCAGAAATGCAATCCAGACCATTTTCTTTAACGTACAGATTGATAAAACACCGGTTCCAGAAAATTGATATTCCCTATTTTCTAATTGCGTCGTTTTTTTCGGTTTGAGCGGAAACTGGAGAAATCCCATATACATTTCTTCCCCTTCAAAGCGAATCTGGATATTTTCCGGCTGTGAAGCGGTATTTTGAGTTTTCAGTGTAATTTGAAACGGTTTTAACTGCGGAATTGGGCGCGGGGAAAACTCCAGCGAAACGATTTCTCTATTTGGTAATGTTACAGAACAAGCTTGTTCATGTAGTGCGCAAGCTGTGATGGTTGGTAGGCGAGTAATTTTGGATTCTGGGTTTTGGCCTGTTTGATTGAATTGTTGTACGGCAAAAAATGCAATTCCTGCAAACAGAATCAATAGAATTCCATAGAGAAAATAAATTAATTTGTTTGCCGGTTTTTTGTGATTCAAATCGTCAGACATCAACCGCTTCCTGCTCAATGAAAGGGCGCAATTCTATGCGTAACGCCTTTTCTGTCACCAGATCAATGGGTTGTTTGAACAAGTCTTCCAGATAAAATTGCACGCCAAAATAACGTTCCGACGTAGCTGGATCATCAAAAGCAACCAGAATATCCAGATCACTACGATTAGTTGCTGTATTGCGCACCGTAGAGCCAAACAAGGCCAAATGGGTCACACCATATTGGTTTTCCAAAGCAGATTTGCTTTTGGACAGTAGCGTGAGTGCATCGGAGCGATTCATGGTTGAACTCAAATTTTGAACAAATGCTGAAAATTTTCTGTAGTGATCTGGTCTATCTCTTCTAACGATAACCCCCGCAATTCTGCTACTTTTTTCGCCACCTCAACGACAAATAATGGTTGGTTCGATTTTCCACGATAAGGAATCGGCGCAAGGTAGGGCGAATCAGTCTCAATCAGCATTTTGTCTTCAGGAACATTGCGCACCACTTCGCGAATTTGTTCCGCATTTTTAAAGGTGACGATGCCGGAAAACGAGATGTAAAAGCCAAGTTCTAACGCCTGTTGCGCCATTTCCCAGTTTTCAGTGAAGCAATGCATAACACCGCCGACTTCTTGCACGTTCTCTTCTCGCATAATTTGCAGCGTATCGGCTTGCGCTTCGCGAGTATGAATGATCAGCGGTTTTTTGCACTGTTTTGCCGCTGCAATGTGGGTGCGGAAACGCGCCTGTTGCCGCTCAATTTGTTCCGGCTCGGTGATGTAGTGGTAATCTAACCCGGTTTCACCAATCGCCACGATTTTTGGATGGTCAGCGCGTGAAATGAGGTCATCGACTGTTGGTTCCGGCAGTTCCATTTCATTCGGATGGACACCAACCGAAGCGAAAATATCGTCATCGTTTTTAGCAATTTGCAACACGATTCCGAAATTTTCGAGGTTGATGCAGACATTCAAAAACTGCTGTACTCCGGCCTCCCGTGCTTGTGCTAGTGTACTGTCGAGCGGCGATTTGAGACGGTCGAGGTGGCAATGGGAATCAATCATGCGAAGCTACTCCATTTCATCAAAATTTGCTCCAGTAATAACCGCACATTGATCGCCGTGGTTTTTGCGAGATGGATTGCCTCGGCGAGCTGGTCATAAAATTCGAACAGGTCTTGCGCATCCGGATTTTGCAGGCGGTTGGAGAGAATTTCCCCCGGGTTTTTGCGAGCGGCGGAATTGTTGTGATTGTCGCGATTATCAAGGTTTGGATCAGAACCGACCATTTTCATTTTCAGGATCGTCACCAGCCATTGCTGAAACCATTGCAAACTTTCCACTGCGGCCGGCTCCCACGTTTTGGCAACACGGATCGGGTTTTCCTGTTTTGCCAGTAGATCGACCAGTTCCCGATGGCGTTGGCGATATTGTTCTTGTTGTTCTGGGTTGCACATTGCCAGCGCATCAAACGGAATTCCACCTGACCATTGCAATGCCTGTTGCGCGGTTGCGGATTCAATTTGATGCGCATTTTCCAGCCACGTTTGCACCGTTTTAGCGGGTGGAACCGGAAAAGAAAATTGCTGGCAACGGCTACGGATCGTCGGCAACAGCATATTCGGCTGGTGTGAAACCAAAATCAATACCGATTCACCGGGCGGTTCTTCCAACGTTTTTAGCAGGCTATTTTGCGCAGCATTCTGCATCGCTTCTGCCGGTTGCAGCACTGTGATCTGCCGTGTGGCAATTTGCGGTGTCATGCTCAGTGTCTGCGATAAGGCGCGGATTTGGTCAATCGCAATCGTACTTTTGCCATCTTCTACACCAACTGGAATCAGGTCGGGGTGGGTTCCGGCATGCAGCAATTTGCAGGCAGTGCAGGTTCCGCACGCTGTGCCATTTTCCTGCGGATTTTGGCATAGTAACGCATGCGCGAGCGCAGTTGCAAATTGCGTTTTTCCAGTTCCCGCTAAGCCGCTGAGTAACAGTGCATGCGGCAAACGATCTGCCTGTTTCGCATGAAGAATCCGTTGCCAGATTTCCTGCTGCCACGGCAAAAAAGTCGATTGCGATTCGTTGGGCATGGCAGGTTATGCGGCGGTTGAAAGATGCTGGTCAATTTGTTCAACGAAGGCGCGGATGTCATCCCGTACGCGGCGGTAGTGGTTGAGTGCCTCTTCTTCGGTTTTTGCCTCTTTCGCCAGTTTGGGTGGATCGTCAAAACTGTGGTGCAGCCGTTTCACTTTCGCCGGGAAAACCGGGCAATGCTCGTTCGCGTGGTCGCAGACGGAGATGACGTAATCAAATTCCTGCACTGGTAAACCGTCGACCAATGAAGATTGGTGGTCGGAAATATCCACGCCTGCTTCCGCCATCACTTTGACTGCATTCGGGTTGAGTCCATGGGTTTCGATTCCGGCGGAGTAGACTTCAAAATCATTGCCGCGCAGGTGGCGTAGCCATCCTTCGCCCATCTGACTACGGCAAGAGTTTCCGGTGCACAGAAATAAAATGTTTGTTTTTTCTTTCATATCAATTTCTTAATATTGTTTTTAATTCATCTTGAAGGGCGCGTATTGTGACATCTGGAGACAAGAAGTTACACTAAGCTCTGTTAGCATTATAGCTAACGCATCCAAATCAAAGCACTGACAAAATACAAAAAGCTCCTGAAGTTGACAGCCTTTTTCTCGAACCGGGAGAAAACTCTGCGGTGATATTTGATCTTGCCAAAAAAACATTCAACCAGATGGCGTTCTTTATAGACATACCCACCTCCCTTGGTTCCAAGGCATTGGAACGGGAAGGGGTGACTGCGGACATCCCTTGTTTATTTATCCATTCCATAAACTCTTTGGAATCATAGCCTTTGTCTGCCATCACCTTTTCAGCATCAATCTCCACCACCATATTTTCTGTCAGGCCAATATCCAAAGCCTGCCTCGGTGTTAGAATAAAACGCATAGGGTTGCCCAAGGCATCTACTGCCGCATGGATTTTGCAACTAAATCCACTTCTTCGCGATATTTCTTCTTCCAACGCGTTACAGCCGATGCGCCAGAACTGGAGATTTCCATCACCCGTTTGCTGCTATAGTTTTCCCTCCACCATCAATCTGGCGTAATCACGCCGCTGTTCCGGGGTGCTGGTGAAATTGAAAGAAAGCATTGTTTAGTAAATTCTGATGTTGACCAATCTGAACGGAACGGTATAATCCGCAGCTCTTTTCCCCTGTAGCTCAGTTGGTAGAGCAAAGGACTGTTAATCCTTGGGTCGCTGGTTCGAGTCCAGCCGGGGGAGCCAAATTGTTTTCAGTGAAAACAATATGTTAAACGAAATTTGAAAATTGTTTAATAGGTTTTTATTGAAACTAAATGCAACCATAGTGCAAACTAGTTCCACTTGTTTTATAAAAATAAAGGGGAAAAGTGGCACTATGGAAACAGTTTTGACTCCAGACAATAACAGGCGTGCGCTCTCACGATCCTGTACATCGGTTGTTGTGACAATGACAAACAACAGTAATCCCAAAGTGTTGGGTCTCGGAAGATGATATTCCAGAAAAAAGCTACCCGCTCTTCCGTGCTTGGGGGGGGATCATGGAACAGATTGTCGCTGATCTACAACAAGGCCAAAACTGATGAACATCCATCCAAAAGCCAGAACCACCCCAGCGATCCGTGCTAAGATCCAATCCTCCAAGCTGTCCTAAAGGCAACTGGCGGAAAGGTATAACGTGACCCGTGCCACCATCCAAAAATGGCAGGGTCGGGACAGCACTGGTGACTATAGCCACCGCCCACACAGGCTAAATACCACATTGTCAGAGGCGCAGGAGGAGAAAGTGGTGGTGGAAATCCAAAAAATGTTACTTCTGCCGCTTTAGATGACCTACTGGTTGTAACCCGCGAATTCGTCGCTATCGACCGGGCGACGCGCCGGGTTTATCAAACCGAAATATCCGCAGACCAACGGTATGGTAGAGTGGTTCAACGGACGGATCTGCGATATTTTGAAAACCACGCATTTTGATTCATCGCAAGATTTAGTGGCCACTTTGAAACGGTATTTGCGGCTGTACAACCATCACATCCCGCAGAAGGCACTGAGCCATGCTGCCCCTGTACAAACTCTCAAGGAATGGGAAAAAGAGAAGCAGGAATTATTTAATTTACTGAAGTTACGCAACCCGAATCATTTGTAGTCCTTCAAAAGCACTCTTGATCGC
>CAYFMX010000019.1:0-44044 GCA_964344325.1 uncultured Piscirickettsiaceae bacterium | reverse complement strand
TTTTCTGACCAGAAAAACCGGTTTCCCGACCAAACTTTCAACCGCTTGAAAACTGCCCACTGATCCGTGTCGCTACGCTAGGCGGTATGGATAGAAAACAGATTGCGCTGAATGTTGAACTGCTCCCGTTGCTGGAGCAGATGGCCAGCGATCCCGATTTGCCGTTGTGGGTCGAATTGTTGCCTGCAGGGGATGAGGTAGAAGGCCGGGATGGGCGCAAATGGAAGAAAAGCGATGCAGGGGCAATTGTCCAGGCGTTTGAAGAGCGCGGTGCTGACCTGCCCATTGATGTTGAACATTCCACAGAACTGAAAGCACCAGAAGGTGAACCTGCGCCTGCAATGGGCTGGATCAAGAAACTGGAGCTGCGTGGCGAAGGGGATGAAGTTTGGGGATTGGTGGAATGGGTCGGTGAGGGACGTTGGCTTGTCCGCGAAAAATCCTACCGCTACCTCTCGCCTGTATTTGTTTACGACAAGGAGAGTGGCGAGATTTTGGAGCTGCTCTCTGCCGGGCTAACCAACCAGCCCAATCTGAAACTCACCGCGCTCAACCGGGCGCAAAACCAACCAGAAGGAAACGATGACATGGCATTGAGTAAAGCAATGTGTCAGGCGTTGGGCATTGCGGAGGATGCGGATGAGGCAACCGCACTGACTGCGATTGAACAACTCAAAACCGACAAGGAAACTGCACTGAACCGTGCGGAAAGCCCATCCCTTGAAAAATTCGTGCCGCGTGCAGATTACGATGCGGCGATGAACCGCGCCACTACTGCAGAGCAGACGCTGGCAGACCGGGATCAGGCAGATCAGGACACAAAGATTGAAACTGCAGTAAATGCGGCAATTGAGGCGGGCA
Organism: uncultured Piscirickettsiaceae bacterium; assembly: GCA_964344325.1. Taxonomy (GTDB): domain Bacteria; phylum Pseudomonadota; class Gammaproteobacteria; genus CAYFMX01. The sequence goes on along the minus strand of CAYFMX010000019.1, from coordinate 43,183 downwards.
AGATCGCGCCATCCTCCAAGGAATACCACATTGCCGCCTGCCGTGCTGAAGGTGGACTGGAGCAGTTTGAACAATTTGTCGAATCTGCACCGGTGATTGCAGACCCGGCAGGGCTGGATGGCAACCCGCCAAATGCCGGTGTGGCACTGAATGCAGAAGAGAAACAGGCGGCTGACCTGATGGGAATCTCCCATGAAGAGTTTGCCAAGGCGAAGAAAGAAGAGGAGCAACAGGGATGATCATCAATGCAGCGACACTGAGCGCATTACGGGTCGGGTTCAAAAAGAACTTTCAGGACGGGTTCAGTGAAATCACACCGGAATGGGACAAGATTGCCGAGCTGGTGACCAGCTCCTCAAAGAGCGAGGCGTATGGTTGGCTCAACGATTATCCGGACATGCGGGAATGGATTGGCGACCGTGTTGTAAAAGACATGATGGAAAACGCCTATGTGATTGAGAACAAGCCGTTTGAATCCACGGTTGGCGTGAAGCGCACCGATGTTGAAGACAACACGCTGGGCGGGACTGCCATCCGTATGACAGGGTTGGGACGTGCTGCGGCACGCAAGCCGGATCAGTTGGTATTTGGCGCACTGGCAGCCGGGTTTTCAACACTATGCTTTGATGGACAGAACTTTTTTGATTCTGACCACCCGGTCTATGCAAACCATGATGGCACTGGCACAGAAAGTACGGTCTCCAATATCCAGCTGGAATATAGCGGATCAGTGGTCAGTCCGGGAGATGCCAACTATTCCTCTGGCGCAATTGCCACGGGTGAAGAATGGTTTTTGCTCGACACCACGCAGTTGATCAAGCCGCTGATCTTTCAGGAGCGGAAAAAACCGCAGTTTGTGGCGATGGTTTCCGAGACGGATGAGAACGTCTTCACCAGAGCTGAATACCGCTATGGTGCAGATATGCGCGGCAATGCGGGGTATGCATTCTGGCAGTTGGCGTATGCCTCCAGGTCTGAACTCAACTACGAGAATGTCTGGGCTGCGCGTCAGGAGATGATGAACTTCAAAGCAGACGGTGGCCGTCCATTGGGGGTAAGCCCGAACCTGTTGATCGTCAAACCGGGGAACTTCAAAAAGGCAAGCCAGTTGCTGAAAAAAGAGTTCATCAACAGTGGCGAGTCCAATGACCTGTACGGCGAGTTTGAGCTGCTGCGGGCAAAATATCTGTAAGGGGGCATCATGGCTAAAGCAAAAATGGAAGAAATCCTTGCGGAACTTTCCAACCGCCGCCCGGAGGAAAAGCCCAATGTGGACGTGGTGGCAGAGTGGCTCGGCGTGGGTGACCGCGATGTAAGTGCAGCTGTACGGGATGAAGCGTGGGAGGCTTACCAGCAACTGCTGGCAGGTGAGGCAAACCACAATACCAAACAACCAACCCTGCTGATCCGTCCCAAAAACCACAAGCGGTTCTGCCGTGGTGGACGCTGTTTTTATGGCAAGGAGTGGACGGAAGTGGGCGGTTACACCGAAACCCAGCGTACTGTTTGGGAAGCAGAGCCAGGTCTGGAGGTGAAGCTGCAGGAACAGCCCGATGCGGATCGCAAGGGAGATGGGGAATAACCCATGCCCTACGCAACCCTCAGCGATCTGGAGACCCGCTATGGCGTGGATTTTGCGCCTATGGTGGTGGACAGCGAAGACAGCGCGGTCATTTCGGCAGCCGTCGATGCTGCGTTGGAATCCGCCAGTTCGGAGATTGACCTCTATGTGGCACGGCAATATGGCCTGCCGCTGGAGAGCACACCGCCGATACTGGTACAGATTTGTGTCGATATTGCTGTTTACCAGCTGGCTTCCAGCTACGAGGGTGCGAGAGAGGGGCAACGCCAACGCTACGAGGATGCGGTGGCACTACTGGACAAGATCGCAACGGACAAGATCGCGCTCTCATTCACACCGCCTGAAGATACGGGTGGTGAGGACGGGGCTGCGCCTGTGTCCGCCGGTAGTGCAACACTGGTCTCCCAGACCCGCCATTTCACGCGCGATACCAACATATTCTGAGGAATAGGACGGATGGCAGGTGCGGGGATCGTAATTGAAGATGCTGAGTTAATTCGGCTATCTAAAAAGATTAGCCGCCTGGCTGACGCGGATATGAATTTATTGGCAGAAGCTGTAGGCGGCGAGGTTGAGAATCAAGTCAAAACCAGAATTTCAGAAGAAAAGGCTGCTCCGGATGGGACGCCGTGGGACAGTTGGTCACCGGATTATGCTGAGACGCGCCACGACAACCAGTCTTTGCTAGAGAATGATGGTGATTTGCTAAAAGATATCGCTTATCGAATAGTGCCAAGTGGTGTGGAAGTTGGCACTAGTCTGGAATATGGCGCAACCCATCAGCACGGCGCAAAACAAGGTGAGTTTGGCACGGGAAATTACAAAACCCGGAAAGGCTCATTCCCCATTCCGTGGGGCGATATTCCAGCCCGTCCTTATCTCGGTGTTTCTGCGGACAACCATGCAGAACTTGTCGTATTGCTGGAAAACTGGATTGATGACCTGCTGGGGTTGTAGCCATGCCGGAAAGCAAGATTAACGGGCTGTTAAATGCCATTCAAACGCGGTTTAAATCCGCTTTCCCTGATTTAAAAAAATGTGAAATCCACGGTGGGCGGTTTGATGCGGATGAACTGAAAAAGGTGATGAAAACCGCGCCTGCCATCTATCTCTCCTGCCTCGGCGCATCGCCTGCCAAAGCAAAAAGCAGTGGGGAATGGGAGCTGGATTTGTCGCTGGCTGCTTTTATCGTCACCAAAGACAAACCAAACCTGCCCCGCCATGAAAGCGCGGCAGCACTGGCAGAAGGGCTATGCACCCTGATCGCTGACAACCGTTGGGATGTGGCCTGCGGTGCAGCCCAAAAAGTCCAGCCCCGCAACCTCTACAGTGGCAATGTGGACAGCAAAGGTGTTGCGCTGTGGGCAGTCAACTGGCAGCAATCAGTCACAGTCGGCGAAAACCGTTGGGCAGATGATCCAAGTTTTGTATTTCCGACCGAACTCTATTCCGGTGGTGAATTGCTGGAACAGGATGCCACCTAAACTTTCAACCGCTTGAAAACTGCGGTTGCCTCCCTGCCGCTATTCTTGCGGCATGAGCCTTCAATACCAAATCGCCGAACTGCAACGGCTGCTTGCCAACCTGATCAATTACGCCACCGTTGTGGCTGTTGATCCGGAAGCGGCGCGGGTGCAGGTCAAATCAGGTGATTTTGAGAGCGACTGGCTGCCGTGGTTGACCCAACGTGCTGGCGATGACCGCACATGGGATATGCCAACAAAAGGCGAGCAGGTTCTGCTGCTTTGTCCGGGCGGCGATCCCGCCAATGGTGCGGTATTGCCTGCGTTGTACCAGAACCAACATGCTGCGCCTGCAGAGAATCCGGCACAGCGTGTCCGCATCTACAGTGACGGCGCGGAGATTGCCTACGATAAGGAAACGCACTGCCTGTCTGCCTCTTTGCCTGCAGGTGGCACAGTTGTGCTGGCTGCACCCGGTGGGGTAACCATCACGGGCAATGTGGACGTTACCGGCACAGTTACCGCATCTGCTGATGTGGTTGGCGGCGGGAAGAGCCTCAAGAGCCACAAACACACTGCAGTCATGCCGGGCAGTGGCATCTCCGGGGAGCCACAGTAATGGCTTACGTTGGCATGGATGCAGCAACCGGAAGGCGCATTGAAGGAACAGAACATCTACGCCAGTCGATCCGCGATATCCTCACTACCCGTATCGGTTCCCGCCCGGAACGTCGGGAGTATGGTTCTGCATTGCCGTATCTGGTTGACCGTCCATTCAGCGACGATCTGGTACTGGAATGCTATGCAGCGGTTGCAGATGCGGTTGACCGCTGGGAACCACGGGTGCTGTTGCGCCGGGTACAGGCATGGTGGGATAGCGGGTTGGTGCTTGATTTGGAGATGGTTGACCGGCACGGCAATCCAGTCACGCTGGAGGGACTCGCGGTATGAGCCAGTTCACCGGTATTGACCTCTCCAAACTGCCCGATCCGGAACTGGTCGGGTCAGCCGATTTTGAGACAATTTTTAGCCAGCTGAAAGCCGATTTCATTGCGGAATTTCCGGATGCAGCAGAAACACTGGAACTGGAAAGCGAACCGCTGACAGTTTCATTGCAATTGCTTGCATACAGGGAACTGCATATCCGTCAGCAGGCCAATGATTTTGGCCTGTCGCTGATGCTGGCCAAGGCCACTGGTGCGAACCTCGACAACCTCGGCGCATTGCCGTTCATCAATCTCTCCCGCAAGGTGTTGCAAGAGGCAGATGACACGGTTGTGCCACCCGTGCCGGAAATACGGGAATCTGATGAAGAGCTGCGCACGCGGATGCAAATGGCGATGGAGGGCTATTCCACTGCCGGTTCTGCAGGTGGCTATATTTTCCATGCACTGGGTGCGCATCAGGAGATCAAGGATGCTGCCGTGGCAGCACCAGAATTTGAAACCTACACACCGCCAGATGATACAGCGGCAATCAATACCCTGCCTGCAGATGTGAAACTGATCCGGGTGCTGGATGCAGTGGGGATGGACAGCCCGATGCCGGGCGATGTTGCTGTCACGCTATTGGGGCGCAATGGGAACGGGACACCTTCTGGGGAGGCGGTTGCCATCGTGGACAGTGCGCTCAATGAAGAGCGTATCCGCCCAATTACCGACCATCCCTACGTGCGTGGCGCAGGGGTCATTGAATACCAGATTGAGGCGACGCTCACCTTTTTGCCCGGCCCTGATCCGGCGGTGCCACTGGCGGCAGCACAACAAGCAGTAGATGTGCTGGTTGCTGAACTGCATAGCATCGGGCGCGATGTGGAACTCTCCGCGATCTATGCCGCGTTGCACCAGTCTGGTGTGGCTGCGGTCAACCTGACCCAGCCAACAGCACGGGTTGAGTGTAACCGCTGGCAAGTGGCCTATTGCACAGGCATCACCATCACTGATGGGGGATTGGCGGATGGCTAACCTTCCACAAACCATCGCGCCTGCTTCCGCATCGCCACTGGTCAAGCTGATAGACCGGTTGGCGGCACGGCAACTGGACGCAATCCCGGTCAACCGGATTTTTAACCAATGGTCACCAAATGATTGCCCGGCACACCTGCTGGGACATCTGGCATGGGCAGTTTCTGTTGAAGAGTGGGACAGCGCATGGCCAGAAGAGACCAAGCGCACGGTAATCCGTACCAGCGCAGATGTACACCGCCACAAAGGGACTGCCTATGCGGTTCGGGAGGCACTGGTGGCAATGGGCTACAACAACGTCACGCTCAACGAATACCGGAAATTCTGGGTCGGCACGACAAAAACACTGGATGGATCGTGGAATCTGGATGGCTCGGAAACGCTGGGTGGCTGGCAGTTTGAACGGCTGGATTTGGCGGCGCACCTGTTTGAGGTGGACATCGACACCGGCTCAATCCCCACACAGGCGGAAATCAACGAAATCATCCGTCGGGTCAACATCTACAAAAACGAGCGTAGCCGTTTGAAGGGCATCCGCTATGCATCGCTGTTTCTCGACGGCACATGGAATCTGGATGGGGGAAAAATTTTGGACGGAGGCATGATTTATGTCTGATCTGCAAGAACCGAACGAGGCAACCGCAACATTTCATGCAGTCACTGAATTTTATAACGAAGCGGCATCATTTCAGACTTTCAACGAAAAGATGTTGCAATTGATGGAGCGCGATGCATACCTGAAGCATTTGATCACACAGGTACAGCAGTCCATGCCCGATCCGGTTGACCCAACCCAATTTGCGGCAACAAACCATAACCACGATGGCGTTTACCAAAAACATGTGCCAGGCGTGGTTTTCCTCTGGCCAGGGACAGCACCGCCTGCAGGTGCAATTGAGCTGGATGGCGCGGAGCTTGACCGTACTGCCTACGAGGATATTTACGCAATTCCGTCACTGCGTGGCGGTGATGGCGATGGCGTGAATACATTCAATATTCTGGATGCGCGTGCTGAATTTCCGCGTTTCTGGGATCACGGGCGCGGGGTTGATGTAGGGCGTGTGTTGGGCAGTGGGCAGAGCCAAAGCACTCAAGAACATCGTCACGGGATCGGCGGCACCGGAGCAAGCGGCAGTGGCGGTGCAGGAGAAGGTAGCGATGCAGATGCAAAATGGAATGAAGGTGCTCATGTAGCGAAGCGGACAGGCACAACGCTATATGGCACATCGGGAGATACATATCCCCGTAACATCGCTTTTATGGCCTGTGTCTGGGTGTAGGGGGAACGGAAATGACAGCACAACAAATCCACGACTATAGCCCAATCACTGGCGAATATACCGGATCACGGGAAGCACAACCTGATCCGCGTACAGGCAGAGCACTGATCCCTGCATATTCTGCACCCTATGCACCGCCTGCGGCTGGCGAAAATGAGGCAGTAGTTTACTGGAATGCAGGTGGCAATGTGCCGCAATCCTACCGCGCTGGCACATGGTATACCGTGCCGGATTGGCGCGGCACAGTCTACTGGATTGACGACCGCCATAACCGCTTTGAAATCACTGAACTCAACGTTGAGCCACCTGCGGGTGCGTTGTTTGAAGAGCCGCCATTGTCTGAGGAAGAGCAGTCAGAGCTGGACAGGATTAGCGCAAAACAGACACAGACCGATGAGATTGCCGCCCTTGCTGTGGTGGTAAATAACAATACCTATCAGGCCGATGAAATTTCACGCGGACGCATTGCTGACCGTGTGTTGAATGAGGTGGTGAAAGGCAGCCCGGACAGCACGCTGATCCGCTGGCGCATGGCGGACAACAGTGAGCCGGAAGTGCCGCTATCCGACCTGAAAGATGCGCTGGATTTGGCGGTGGGGCATATGGCCTTGATTATTCTGGATAACGACGGACAAGAAGTCGGCACAATGTAATGGTGAGGAGCACATAAATGGCAGCAACAGAACCCGATGTCCCTGTTCCGGGCGATGGGGAATGGCATCCAATCAGCACGCCAACAGACGGCAATGTGGCGTTTGGAATTAACGACCCGGACGAACGCTTCAAGCCGGTTTTTATCGCCAGTACGGGGGATACAGACACACAGCCGCCCGCAGGTACAGGTGGTGTGCCAAGGTTTCTGGGCGATGAGCCAACAGTGATGGAAGGCGAGTACGGGTGGGCAAGATGCAGCCACGGCTCGTCCCTGTACAAGCAGCCAGTGGCATAGGAGGCAGGAGATGCGGTTCGGCTTATCAGCAAGTGGCGGGGTTTCCCTGCCCATCCCACAAACCGGCGTAGAAAATCTGGCAGCAACGCTTGCGCAAAAAGCGGACTCAAATGCTGTGCTTGGGGCATTGCGTATTGAGACATCAAGCACCGGCTATCTGGTGCGCGAGTACCGCAGGACGCGGGTTGTTTACCGGGGGACTGCGCAAGGGACATGTACTGTCCGGACACGTGCAAGTCTGGTTGGCGAAGGGTTGACGCCATATGAACCGGGCGATATGCAACGTATCACCAATGAGAGCAATTATTTGTATGTGATTAGCCCGATGACCGGTGTTGCAATCAGTGGCCTGAACGGTTCAAACCACGCAAACGACCTGACACTCTATCCGGGTGAAAGTGTGGAACTGCTTTGTACGGCCGAAAACGGCTGGAATATCGCGCATGTTGACAGCGGGCATCCGTTAGGCAGGAATGCGCTGCTCCCCATCACCTCTGCCACAATGTTTGATGCGTTCCGTGGGCGCGGCCCTGTGGGTGCAAAATGCATATTGATGGAGACCGATGGCACGCAGGCGACAGGCGGTCAAATCGGGGACATTATTGAGCTGGGCGCAAAATCGGGCGGTCTCCATACATGGTCAAAAGTGGGGTCAGTACTGGAAAGCAGCGAATGGCAAAATTGTGAAGATGTGGCCGGGATGATGCAGAACAGCTGGGTCAGCCATTCAGAGCAGTACAAGCTGAAGTTCCGGAAAAAAGCCGGGTTATTGATGATGACCGGCATTGCAAAAAGCGGGACAGACAATCCCATCATGATCCTGCCGGAAGGTTTCAGGCCGCCTTCAACAATGATCCTCTATACCCAGATATCCGGCAATGTACTAAAAAGAATGGACGTTTCGAATGATGGTTCAGTTTCAGTGACCAACTACAGTACAAGCTGGACATCAATGAGCTTTGTTGTGCCAATTGCATAATTGTGGATAAGAAATGGATATACAGGCAAAAATACGGATTGCCAAACGGCAATGTGCACGGGTTGCCCAACTGAAAAAACTGGAAGCGGCTGAAGATTGGGCAGGTATCCAGAACATGGGGGGCACATTCGGATGATCCCAATTACAGCCATTGCAAACGGGCTGTTTGCAGTCGCCAAGATGTACGGCGTTGACAAAATGATCGCCGGAAAAGTCGGTGAATTCATCAGCCCCAAAACAGCGACCAAGGTGGTCGGCATTGCAACTGCCCTCACCGGGGAACCCGATGCGGAAAAAGCAATGGAGGTGATCAGCAATGATCCCGAAAAAGGCCAGAAATTTGCTGATGAACTCACTGCACGGCGTGTTGAAATGGAAGCGTTGCGCAATGAAGACCGCGAAAACGAACGGCTCCTCCTCGCAAAGCGGGATGAAAACTGGCTGGAAAACCAGAAGGCCATTGCGGCTGAAAACCATCCGTGGAGCTGGATACGCCCGATGTGTGCGTTGATCTCCACGGTCACGCTCTCATTGATTGCGATAGGGGTAATTGCGGCACTGGTTTCAGCGAGCTGGTCAGGCAAGGCCGATGTGATTACCGGCATACAAAATTCGTGGGTACAAATTATCGCAATTTCTGCGCCACTGCTGTGGATTGTGCAGTCGTTTTTCGTGAAACGGCAGGAGTACAAGAAAATCAGGAGCAATGCCTCCATTGGTGTTCCGGTAGAGGAAGGCGGGATAACAGCCATTTTGAAGATGATTCAGGGGAAAAAATGATGATTGGATATGGATTGGCAGGCACCACACAAGTGCCAGAGTATGCACGGGCAGTTTGCGATGTGATTGGTCACGGCTCTACTGGCGCAGCAGTGCCGATGCTGGTGGAAACTGCAGCGGCAGAGACATTGCTGGGGCAAGCGCGAGACCTGACACCATATCGTGCAGGTGTAGGATTGACCCAGATAGATAAAGGCACGTTTGATTGGCTCAAAGGCAAATATAAAGATTCCGGGATCAGCCAACAGCTGGCAGATGCTTTTGGCATACGGTTGCACTATGTCCAATATGATGACCTGCGTAACGCTCCATTACTGGCGATGGTATTTGCAAGGCTGCGGTATTGGACAGTCCCTGAACCAATTCCAAGGCAAATAGAGCAACGGGCAACATATTGGAAACAGCACTACAACACTGAAGCAGGGAAAGGCACAGCAGCAGATTACCTACGACGTTGTATTGATCTCAGAATTGATGGCCACAGCTATCAGTAAACTTTCAACCGCTTGAAAACTGCCAGTCCACCCGCTTGGGTATGGTTTCTCCCAATCAAACAGGAGAACAGTGATGTCAGGATTCCTTCACGGGGTGCAGGTTGTTGAAATTGACAACGGCACACGCCCCATCCGCACCGTAAAAAGCAGCGTCATTGGCGTGGTGGGCACCGCGCCGGATGCTGATGCAACTGCGTTCCCCCTCAATACCCCCGTTTTGATTGCCGGGCGTCGTACTGAGGCTGCCAAGCTGGATACAACCGGGAATGGTTTGGGGACACTGCCTGCCGCGCTGGACGGGATTTTCGACCAGGCGGCTGCAATGGTGGTGGTGATCCGGGTTGCAGTCGGTGTGGCTGTGGCGGCTGATCCCGATGCCACTCCACCAGTGGAGGCCGTTACGGCAGAAGAGGCCACCAAAACCAACATCATTGGTGGTGTGGACGGCGGAACCGGCGCATATACCGGCATTTCCGCATTGCTAGGCGCAAAAAGCACTGTCCATGTCACCCCGCGCATTTTGATCGCGCCGGGATATGCAGACAAGGACGTGATTGATGCATTGACCACTGTAGCCGAACGCCTCCGTGCGGTCGTGGTTGCAGATGGCACGGATACTACCGATGCGGAAGCGGTCACATTCCGGGGGCTGTTCGCCTCGCCGCGTGTTTTTGTTGTCGATCCGTATGTTTCGGTTTGGGATACAGCAACCAGTACCAATGTGATAGAGCCTCCCTCTGCGCGGGTTGCCGGGCTGATCGCCAAAACGGATAACGACCGTGGATTCTGGTGGTCGCCGTCCAACAAGGAAATTCTGGGGATCAATGGCACCAGCCGCCCCATTGATTTTGCGTTGGGGGATGCCAATGCACGTGCCAACCATCTCAATGAAAACGAGGTGGCAACCATTATTCAGGAAAATGGCTTCCGGCTGTGGGGCAACCGCACCTGTTCCAGTGATCCGAAATGGGCATTCCTCTCGGTACGCCGTACCGCAGATATGATCAATGATTCCATCCTGCGGGCGCACCTCTGGGCAGTTGACCGGGGGATCACCAGAACCTATGTCGAAGATGTGGCTGAAAGCGTCAATGCCTATTTGCGGCACTTGAAACAAATGAAGGCAATTCTGGGTGGCGCGGCATGGGCTGACCCGGAGGCCAATACACCAGACCAGATTGAGCAGGGAAAAATTACATTTGATTTTGATTTCACGCCACCTTACCCGGCAGAGCGCATCACGTTCCGTTCCCGCATGGTAAACGACTACGTTGAGGAGATTTTCTGATGGCCAAGGAAATATTGAAGGATTTTTCGCTGTTTGTGGATGGGCACGGCTATGCGGGTGCTGTTGATGAAGTATCCCCGCCAAAGCTGGTGCAGCAGGTCATGGAAATCAATAACGGCGGCATGAGCGCACCCATTGAAGAGCCAACTGGACGGGTGGAAAAGATGGAGCTGGGCTTTTCACTGACCAGCTACGACCCAACCCTGATCAGGCAATTCGGGCTGGCTCCCGGCAATGCTACACAGATTACGTTGCGCGGTGTTACAGAAGATGAATACGGTGAAAAGAAGCCGGTGAAAATCAATGGCCGTGGTTTCCTGCGCGAGCTGGATCGTGGCACATGGAAACCGGCACAGGTAGCGGCTTTGAAAGGGGTGTTCTCCCTGCGCTACTACCGCGAAGAGGTGGACGGCATTGTGGTGCATGAGATTGACCCGCCCAACGGCGTGTTCATTGTCAACGGTGTCGATATACGTGCGGATTACCGGAAACATCTGGGCATTTAAAAGCAGTTTAAAAAGGATTTGAAGATGGCTGAAACAGTTACAGTAAAGTTTGCCGAACCACTCAAAATTGGAGACAAGGAGTACAAGGAAGTCACACTCCGCGAACCGATGGCCGGTGAATTGCGCGGGGTCAGCATCGGCAAGCTGGTGACCACCGATGTAGATGAGCTGGGTAAAGTGATCCCCCGAATCACTGAATCGCCGAACATTGATGCAGCAGTATTTGCCACACTGCGTCCAGTGCCACTGGCAATACTGGCCAAAGAGGTGGCTGGTTTTTTTATGAGTGCGGAATAGCCGCACTGCCGGATGAAATAGAAGACCCGATGGCTGATCTGGCAATGGCATTCCACTGGACACCGCAGGTAATGGACGCAATGTCCGTATCGGAGCTGCTGGGCTGGCACCGGCGGGCAGCAGTGCGGATTGAAAAGATGTGGGGCAAGGAAGATGAGTGACCTCACCTTTGCCATGCTGGTCAAGCTGGGGGATCAGTTCACCAACCCGGCAAAGAAAGTGCTGGGTGCATCGAAAAAGCTCGCTTCCGGCATCAAGTCTGATTTCAACACCCTGCTGCAGGGTGGCAAGAAGTTGGGCGCATACGCAATGAAGGGCGGTGCGTTACTGGCTGCGGGTGGCTGGGCATTCAAACGTACCTTTGTGGATACGGCCTCGGAATTTGAGCGGTACCGGACAATTCTGGAGACCATTGAGGGTTCCAGTGCAGCGGCACAGAAGTCGATGGACTGGGTTTCCGGTTTTGCTGCCAAAACGCCGTACGAACTGGGTCAGGTTACCGACGCATTCAAGACATTAAAGTCGTATGGGTTTGACCCAACCAATGGGTTGTTGCGAACGTTGGGAGATGCTTCTGCAGCACTCGGAAAAGATGTCAGCGTTGGTGTGGAAGCGATTGCTGATGCAGTCATGGGGGAAAACGAGCGTCTCAAGGAAGCGTTCAGCATCAAAGCCAGCGTAAATGGCGATGAAATCACCTACCACTATATTGACCTGAAAGATGGCCTGCAAAAAACAGCTACCGCCGCTAAAGACAACCGGCTGGAGATTGAGCGTACACTGACCACAATCCTGAACAACAACTATGCAGGCGGCATGGCAAAAATGTCGTCAACATGGGCGGGAATGATCAGCAACCTCTCCGATTGGTGGACGAATTTCCAGAACATGGTGATGGAATCCGGCCTGTTTGACTGGATGAAAGGCAAACTGGGCGGTGCACTGGAAAAACTGAATGAACTGGCTGCCAGTGGTGAGGTGAAAAAATATGCAGAGCTGCTCTCCAACAAGCTGGTTCGCGGGTTTGAGAAGGCATGGCGGTTTGGCGGCAAACTGGTGGATGTGGTGGAAGAAATTGCAGGCTATGCCAATGTGGCTGCTGAATTTGTGGGCGGTTGGGAAAATGCCGCGCTGATCCTTGTGTCACTCCCTATTGTGGCGACACTGGCAGGTATTGTGACTGCGCTCAACCCGGTCACGCTGGGGATTGCCGCCATTGGCACCGCTGGCTATCTGCTTTACCAGAACTGGGAAACCCTCGCCAATGCATTTGGTAATATCTGGGTGCGGATCAAGGCGACGTTTGCCGATGGCGTGGTATCGGTGCTGGAGTCAATGGATACTGTTTTTGCCGCGATGCCGGACTGGGCATTGCCGGAAAGTCTGGAGTCTGCCAATCTGGGAAGCACGATTGGTAAATATCGTGAGATGTCTGACCTCACCGGGAAGCTGAAGCCAGTGGACTGGAAGGGCTTTGGTGGTGGCGGCACCAAGGTTGAACAAAAAAACAACTACAACATCACAGTGGCACCACAGCCGGGCGCAAATGCCAAACAGACCGCGCAACAGATGCGCCGTGAGCTGGAAGCTCATGACCGGAAGCAGGCTACCGAATTGCGGGACGCGCTCTACGATGGGGCATGCACGCCATGACAGACATGCTGCAGGAAGGTGTGATGGTCGCGTTGGGCGCATACCGTTTCGCCACCAATACCGAAGGGCGTGAGCAACTTTCCCGTGTGACTGAATACCGCTGGATGCCGCAGGAACGGGTCGGGCAACGCCCTTCCTTGCAGTTTTTAGGTGTTGGCGAGGATACCATTACCATTTCCGGCGCAATTTACCCGACGTTTAAAGGCGGTTTATACCAGATTGACGGGATGCGGGACGATGCCGCACGTGGCAAGCCGATGCGCCTAATTGATGGTACCGGCAGCTATTTCGACAAATGGGTCATTGTCTCTGTCTCGGATGACCGCACCCTGTTTGATGCCGACAATAATCCACGCAAGATTGAATTCCAGATCGCATTGTCGCACTACGGCAACGAAACGCCGTGGCGGGGCAACATGGCCAGTGGTCTGGCCAATAGCATGCTCTCCGGCAACCTCCCTGCAGGACAATTGCTGGGCGGTGTGTCTGGCATTGCCGCACAGCTGCTGGGAAATTCCTGATGGCGCAATACCGCACAGTCCAGAACGATATGCTTGATGCCATTTGCCATCGCCATTACGGCACGCCAACCGGCACCGTTGAGGCGGTACTGGCAGCCAATCCGGGGCTGGCATCCCACGGCGCGATCCTGCCTGCCGGGCTATTGGTTGAATTGCCAGACAACGTGCAGCCACAACAGCAATCCATCACACCAACAGTGAGGCTCTACGACTGATGACCCCGATTTTCCGCGTAACGGTGGACAGTACGGATATCACCCGTGTGGTTGCCGAACGGTTGGTCTACATCCGTGTGGTTGACCGTGCCGGGTGGAAGGCAGACAACGTGGAGATACAGCTGGATGATTCAGGCGGCCTGATTGAACTGCCGCGCAAAGGGGCAATGTTGACTGTTTCACTCGGTTTTATAGAGAGCGGGCTGGTAGAGGCAGGCCAATACACCGTAGATGAAATTGGCCTTTCTGGCGTGCCGGATGTCATGACAATCCGTGGCCGTGCAGTCGGCTTTTTGGGTGGCAAACATGCGCCGAAAACCCGCAAGTGGGAATCCACAACATTGGGCGGTATTGTCACCACCATTGCCAAGGAGCATGGCCTGACGCCACGCACTGGCAAAGGGTTGGCTGATGTGAAAATTGCATGTCTGGCACAGACCAATGAATCTGACCTGCACCTGCTGACCCGTCTGGGGCAACAGTATGGCGCAGTGGCCAAACCGGCCTATGGGCACCTGCTGTTTGTAAAACAGGGGGAAGCGAAACGCGCCTCTGGCGGGCTGATGCCGGTTTTCCCACTGGTACGTGGCGATTTGACAGAATGGGATTTTGTGCTGCCCAGCTGCAACAAATATGCGGCGGTCAAGGCTGAATGGCACGACCTCAATGCGGCGAAACGTGATTCGGTCACCGTAGGTGAAGGCAAACCCGTTTTCCCGATCCGCCAGACCTTCCTCAACCGGGAAGAGGCTGCCCGTTCAGCAGCTGCAAAACTGGACGCACTGCAACGGAGTGCAGGCGTTGGCGAGATGGGCATGGCTATAGGCAACCCCGCAATCGGTGCGGAAAGCAAGGTGGCACTGTCTGGCATGCGGGAAGGGCTGGATACAGAATGGCTGGTGACAGAAGCAACCCACACGCTGGATGGCTCCGGGTTGGTCACACAAGTTTCAGTGGAGTTGCCCAAGACGGCAGCCACGAAAAATTGATCTTTAAAAATTTGGATTTGTTAAGCATCAATGTTCAGTTTGCGAAAAATATAAAACTGCGTGTTTTTGCAAACTGACAGATGTGAAAAAAGAAAGCGACTGTCTGGTGCGACAACACCAGACAGCCGTCAACCCACGGGATGTAGCCGTGAGTCAACCAAGGCTCCCTGCCTCTGTGCACAAGGCGCGGTGGAGTCTACTACGAAAATTAGAAGGACTCACAATTTATGGATCGTGTAAAAGGTACAAAAAGCCCATTTTCTGGCTGGATTGGTGGTAAAAGCCAACTCTCCAACCGCATTATCGGGATGATTCCGGAAGACCACACCTGCTATGTGGAGCTGTTTGCAGGTGCTGGATGGACGTTCTTCAAAAAAGAACCCTCCAAAGTGGAAGTAGTCAACGACATCAACAAGGAACTGATCACACTCTACCGCGTGCTGCAGCACCATTTGACCGCATTTGTGGATTCATTCAAATGGACGCTCAACAGCCGTGATGAGTTTGAACGCTGGCTGAAGGCTGATCCGGAAACACTGACCGATATCCAGCGTGCAACCCGTTTCTACTACACGCTGAAAAACTCCTTTGGTGGGCGGATCAGTGGCAAACCAACGTTCGGTTATGCGCCGAGTCGGCAGCCACGCCTGAATCTGTTACGGATTGAAGAGGAACTGAGTGCCGGGCATCTGCGTTTGGCTGGCACCTACATTGAATGTCTGCCCTATGCGGAAATAATCAAGCGGTATGATCGCCCGGAAACCTTTTTCTACTGCGACCCACCGTATTGGGGCTGTGAAGATTATTACGGCAAAGAGATATTCAGCCGGGAGGATTTTGCACAACTGGCAGAACTGCTCGGAAAAATCAAAGGGCGTTGCCTGATCAGCTTGAACGACACACCGGAGGTCAGGGAGATATTTCAGGTGTTCCAGATTGATGAAGCCACCTGTACCTATTCAGCGGGAAAAGGCACAAGGCCGAAAGCGAATGAAGTGCTGATCCGGAATTATGATCTAGCATAGCAGGAAGCAGGGGAACGACTCCCGATAATAACGGGAGTCGAGGGGTAAAAAAGCATTCTAAGATTTCGGAATGCTCGCAATATAGGATAATTTAGAGCGCAGTGGAAAATTATTTCGCATGATTGCAATTGTTATATTTGTTTACCAACATATTCATGTTATTTTATCCACTATTAAATCTACAGCTTCAAGTGATTGATCTCTATATTCTTTTTTCACTTGTACGCGTCGTCCACCCAAAGTTAGTTTGCCGGTAGGCATGTTTGAGAATGCGCAACCTCGTGCGAATGCCACTACTCCGGTTGTACCAAAGTCTCGAACGTTCACAATACCTTCTCCAATTGATTCAAATGTGAAAAAATCAGGGTGACTAATTTGTAAATTTTCTACATCATTGTCGATCCCTATAAGTACTGCGTGATATGCTGAAGCGGCTCCCATGTATTGAGTAAGCCTATTTTTTATGATCAAGTGAATTTTTGGCAAACTACGTTCAGCATCATTAAGTTTTTTAGCAAAAGTATATTTCGAATAGACCTCTGATGGGAGTTTCAGACCGTAGATTAAAGAAAATGCATTCTGAATCGCCCTGCGGGATGAATCGTCCGCCATCACAGGCAAAATTGCTCGATCTGAAGTTGCTAGTGCAATTTGTGTGTACATTGAGAAGCTAGGATTCGTGTCAATAAACACATAGTCGTACTCAAGCTTATTAAGAATATCTCTTAACCAATCAATTACACCCAGCCATGTGTTTACACCTGGAAGGTCAGCATTGGCAAGAGTGTTCATAGCAATAGCTTGTAGCTCCAATAAAGGGTCGCCACAAATTAAGTCGATATTTACAGGAACCTCTTTATTAGAAATATGAGGATCAGAGACATAGTCTTTAGCTTCAAAATCTGGTGGTACATATGGGGCTCTCAGTCTAAGGTCAAAATAACCACCAATACTACTACGCGGAGTTTTTCCTTGATTGGCTAAAAGGTTCTTACTACCGTTATTTTCTTGCCCTCCTAACAGCATTTCTGAGATGTTTGCCTGAGGGCACATGTCTACCACTAAAATCTTTTTAGTGGGGTTTTTCTCCGCAAATCTCATGATTAATTGAAATGTAAGACTAGTTTTCCCAGTGCCGCCTTTATTGTTCCAAATTGAGTATGTAATCATCACAAATAGCTCCTTTTGTCTAAAAAGGACATTGTACAGTCTGTTTTAGACATTGCAATGTATCTTTACAAGTAGACTGGCTACTCCGTATACCATTCGTAAGACTCGGTAAAAACGGACTGCTTATCTTCACGCACCGCGTAAAAAGTATCTCCGTAGACACAAAGTAAAAAAGCCGAGTCACGCTTGGTTTTTTTCTGTGAGATATGTTGCAAACTATGTTGCGAGGTGTTGCAAACAATTTTGCGGCCTACAGGAAGAGGAGCAAATTCAGCAAGAGCGGCAACCAGAATATCCGCGTCTCTATTCGCTGCCGGGTTTTCAATACTGCGATCTGCTACTAGCGCAAGGCAAAACAGCGGAAGTACTAGAACGGTCAAAATATGCGTTAAATATCGTACAAAATGGCTCCAAAAATTTGCAAGATATTGCTCTGAATCAACTCACGCTCGGACGCGCCCATCTGCAACTTGCTTTTCCCCCTTCTCCCACTGGGAGAAGGGCTGGGGCTGAGGGGCATCGTCAACAAGCAAAAGAGCGGCTGAATCAAGCCGTGGATGGTTTACGTAAAGCAGGAACACAAGACCATTTACCGCGCGGTTTACTTGCCCGTGCTACGTTCCATCGCTAAACAGACAATTTCACCGCTGCCCACAAAGATTTGCAGGAGGTGTTTGAGATTGCTGACCGTAGCGGTATGCGCCTGTTTTTGACCGATTACCATCTGGAAATGGCGCGATTGTTGCGGGCGGAAAACAAATCGGAAAATGAAGTGCAAATACATATCGAAGAAGCAGCGAGGCTAATCAAAGAAACCGGTTACTATCGTCGAGATGCAGAATTGGCAGAATTACAAAATAGTTAGCCTAAATATACCGCTATGACTGAAATGCAGAAAAAAGCGCAACAAGTGAAAGAAGTTTTATAACACACCGTCGCCGATGAATTGGAAAAGAAATGCCGCTTGGGACAATATGCCATCGTTTATAAAAATGGAAAAATCGTGCGATTGGAACCGGATGAAATTGGCGAATCCAATCCAACGCAAACAACCTGAAATTTAAATTAATATTTGAATCAAAGATAAAAAAATCAAGGGAAACAGAAGAGCATTCCAGATTTAATATTAGTCATCGGCAAAATCTCGGATTCGCACTAACCTCGGAAATTTCCAAACAGCTTCCAGGGCTCATTGTTTTACAAATTACAACAAAGCTTCCCGGTTCCAGTTACATTACTAGCGGTCGATTGCAACTCAATAGTGACGGAAGTGGAATCAAATGTTTTGGTATGAACTTTAAAGTTCACGTTTTGCCCGGTTTGAATATTATCCCAGTGATAATGATCACCATCATTAGAATCAATCGAGAGCGAGAACGTGGCATCTTCCGGTGCTTCTATCCATGCGCTGCATGTGGCGGATTTACCAAATCCATGACCGGATTTTTTAAGGCTGGCATGACCATCAGCGTCCAGATCAAAAGAGAATTCTTTCTCTACAGTGCATCCGTCTGTGTGCTGATCGGTTTTGGTTTTTGGGGCTTCTTGTTTAAATGCGTCGAAGAGGGCTTGTAGTGCTTGTTCCATTGTGTTGGTTTCCATAGTTGGTGTTTCGTTTTTTTTGAATTGTATGGGAAGCCATGGGATTGGTGCATGAAACTTATGAATAACGCAATTCGGGGTATTAATGGCACGAATTTGCGGAATCATATGACCAAAGATCGCCTATTTCAGGCTGTTTCTTGCGTTTTGTCTGTGTTTTTTATCTGCTTTTTGGGGTAAGCTCAAAAAAGCTATGGAGGAAGGGGAACAGAAAGCGAGTAGGATGTTGGTTTGGTTCCTATTTTTCTGGATCAGGTTTGACTCAGAACTTAACTTAAAATAATAGAAAATAAGGGAAGGAGAAACATAGAATGAAACGGAGAAATCTTGTTTGGGTGGGACTGTTGGGGTTGTCGTTGGTCGGCTGTACTGCGACGAATGTGAAACAGGACACCAACATCGGTGCAACCGCGGAGCCGGGCAGCCAGCCGATTGCTGTAGAAAAAACACCAGCCCATCAGGAGAAAGATTTGGTGCATGCAGTGTGGCAGAGTGAGCAGCAGCATGGTGCGAATCATCTGAATACTGCCGTGGCTTTGGATGATCTTGCGCAGTTTTATATTGAGCAGAAACGTTATAAAGATGCTGAAGCACTCAAAAGTCGCGTGTTGCGTATTTTTCAGGATAATTTAGGGAAAGATTACGAACAGATCGGTGCTGCCTTGCTGAATTTGACCGCGCTTTCTCGTGAATTAGGGGAACAGAGGGTTAGTCTCGCATGTGCGTTGCAAGATCAGGTGGCATCACAGTCCGGGCAAGAAAATGTAAAAAAATCTATGCCTGCACGCGGTGAAACAGAACTGGTGCAGGCAATTTTGCACAGCGAATCCAGATTTGGTACAGAGCACCTGAATACTGCGGTAGCACTCAATGATTTGGCAGAGTTTTATCTAAAGCAGAAGCATTACAAGGATTCTGAGGCACTTAAAAATCGGGCAGAGGGCATTTTCCGGAAGAATCTGGGTGATAATTACAAACGTATTAGCAAAACCATGCTCAATTTGATCTCGCTTTCCCGTAATGTAGCGCAAGGTGGCGTACGCATTAATTGTTCTAATGTAACCAAGTAGATAACATTAGAGCACTAATGCAGTTGGTTGTGTGAAGATACGAAAACCCTGTAGTTTTGCTACAGGGTTTTCTTTTTGACTGTGGAAATAATGATTGATGGATGCGATTGAGCTGACTCTCTTTTCTAACCAGATTGCTGCTATTTGTGAAGAGATGGGGTTGGTTTTACGACATGCGGCCTTTTCGCCCAACATCCGCGACCGGCTCGACTATTCCTGTGCCATTTTTGATGCGAATGGCGAGTTGTGCGCACAGGCAGCGCATATTCCAGTGCATCTCGGCAGCATGGCCTTTGCGATGCGCGGGATTGTCGGTAGTCAGGATTGGCAACCGGGTGATATGCTGGTGCTGAATGATCCGTTTCTTGGCGGCACGCATTTGCCCGATGTGACGATGGTTGCACCGTTTTTTCTCGACGAAAAATTGTTGGGATTTGTCGCCAACCGCGCCCATCATGCCGATATTGGTGCGAGCACGCCCGGTTCGATGCCGGTTTCGAAATCGCTGGAAGAAGAAGGCATCATCATTCCACCAACGTTGCTGATCCGTGCCGGGGAATTGCAGCAGAAAGCGTACGATTCGATTCTTTCCGGATTGCGGAATGCGGTCATTTCCCGGGGCGATTTTGAGGCGCAAATCAGCGCAAATAAAACCGGTTTGCAGCGGTTGGAAAATTGGGTGCAAACACTCGGTGTGGATGCATTTCAGTCTGGATTGGTAGAGCTGAATGCTTATGCAGAACGGCTGGCGCAAGATGCATTCGCTGATTTGCCGGATGGAACCTACGCGTTTAAAGATTTCATGGATGATGATGGGGCAGGGCATGAAAATTTACCGATTTCTGTCACAGTTGAAATTGGGCAAGGCAAAATTCGGGTCGATTTTTCCGGTACTGCGTTGCAAACCGCAGGGAACATCAATTGCCCACTTTCGGTAGCGGCAGCGGGCGTTTATTACGTGTTTCGTTGCCTGATGCCATCGTACACGCCAGCGGCGGCAGGCAGTTTCCGTGCGATTGAAATCGTCGCACCCGAAGGTTCACTATTGAATGCGCAACGTCCGGCAGCAGTGGCGGCAGGCAATGTCGAGACCAGCACCCGCGTGGTCGATGTGGTGATGGGGGCGTTGGCGCAGGCGGTTCCGCAGCGGATGGCGGCAGCGAGCCATGGCTCCATGAATAATCTGGCGATGGGCGGTTCCAGATGTGATGCCAACGGAAATGAAAACGGGCATTGGGATTACTACGAGACCATCGGTGGCGGTATGGGAGCGCATAGGTATGGCGCGGGGTTGTCTGGTGTGCAGACGCACATGACCAATACACTCAATACGCCGGTTGAAGTGCTGGAGATGAACTATCCATTGCGAGTAGAAAAATATGCAATTCGCAAGAATTCAGGTGGGGTAGGGCAGTATCGTGGTGGGGACGGATTAGAGCGTCAATTCCGGTTTCTGGAATCAGCGACGGTAACGTTACTGACAGAACGCCGTATGCAATCGCCGTGGGGGTTAGATGGTGGAAAATCGGGAGAAGCTGGGGAGAATTGGCTAGATGATCAATTGTTGCCGCCAAAATGCACAATTTCTGTCCAGAAAGGACAAACCGTTACCGTGAAAACGCCGGGTGGTGGTGGGGTTGAGCCTATAATGTAAGCGTAAACTTCTATTCCTTCTTGTCAAATCATTGGAAAACAGTTATCTGTTTCTAATTAGACGGAATAGGAAAATGGGAAGGATTCGTCCGTTCGGTTGTATACATGAAAGGAAATCCGCCAAAATCGTTCGGATATTAAATTGAGATTTACTATTAATGGAATTATGTGGATTTAAAGTTGGATTGAATCAGCCGCTCTTTTTGATTGCAGGGCCCTGTGTGATCGAAAGCGAGCAACTCGCGCTGGATACGGCAGGCGCACTCAAAGAGATCACCCAAAAGCTCGATATTCCGTTCATCTACAAATCCTCATTCGACAAGGCCAACCGTACCTCTTCTGCCAGTTTTCGAGGGTTGGGGATCGAAGCCGGATTGAAAATTCTGGAAAAGGTGAAACAGCAAATCAGCGTGCCAGTATTAACGGATATGCATGAAGATACCCCGCTCAACGAAGTATCTGTGATAGTTGATGTGTTGCAAACACCAGCGTTTTTATGCCGCCAAACCAATTTTATCCAGAATGTGGCGCAACAAGGATTGCCAGTCAACATCAAAAAAGGGCAATTTTTGTCGCCGTGGGAGATGCAACACGTCGCCGAAAAAGCGAAAGCAGTCGGCAATAAGCAAATTATGGTGTGTGAGCGTGGCGTCAGTTTTGGCTACAATAATCTGGTTTCTGATATGCGTTCACTGGCAGTGATGCGTGAAACGGACTGTCCAGTCGTTTATGATGGGACGCACTCTGTGCAGTTGCCGGGCGGCGGTGGCGGTAAATCCTCCGGACAGCGCGAATTTGTGCCTGTTCTGGCGCGTGCTGCGGTTGCTGCGGGAATTTCCGGGCTGTTTCTGGAAACGCATCCAAATCCGGATGAGGCGTTGAGCGATGGGTCAAATATGTGGCCTATTGGAAAACTGGAGAATGTGCTCCAGACATTGAAAGAGATAGATCATTTGGTAAAAGCAAACCCTTTCGCTGAAAGCAATTTGTAAACAATAAAACTGTAACAAATAAAATTCCGCGTGTGGTTGAAACCACCCGCTCTACGCCATTTCCCCGTTGGGGAAAACAGAGCCGTTTCATTCAAGCTGGACAACAAAACTGAATCATACATCGTAACAATCCCATCGGGATTGGAGCGCATAGCCAGTGGTTTTAACCACTGGCGCATGTTGAATTGGCAATAAACAGTAAATCAAAGAGTAAAAGAGAAGCAAAAAAGGAAAAAAGATGTCAGAAATCAAAAATATCGTTGCGCGTGAAATTATCGATTCTCGTGGAAACCCGACCGTTGAAGCAGGTGTGACACTTGCTTCCGGCATGGTCGGCCGTGCCGCTGTGCCATCTGGCGCATCGACCGGTTCCCGCGAGGCGATTGAGTTGCGCGACGGTGACAAATCCCGTTTTGGTGGCAAGGGTGTCACCAAGGCAGTCGCCAATGTGAATGGCGAAATCAAAAATGCGCTGCTGGGCAAGGACGCAGCGAACCAGACCGAAATTGATCAGATCATGCTTGATCTTGATGGCACAGAGAACAAAGCACGTTTGGGCGCAAATGCATTGCTCTCGGTTTCGCTGGCAACGGCGCAAGCGGTGGCGAAAGAGAATGGCAAATCGCTGTTCCGCTCGTTGTTTGAACGCAGCAGCTACGATATGCCGGTGCCGATGATGAATATCATCAATGGCGGCTCCCATGCTGATAACAGCGTCGATTTGCAGGAATTTATGGTATTGCCAGTCGGTGCCTCTTCGGTGAAAGAAGCGATCCGATACGGTGCGGAAATTTTCCATGCACTGAAGTCGGTTTTGAATGCGAAAGGGCTGAACACCGCAGTCGGCGATGAAGGCGGTTTTGCGCCTGATTTACCTTCCAATGGAGCGGCGATTGAAGTAATTTTGGAAGCGATTCACAAAGCCGGCTTCAAAGCGGGCGAAGAGATTTTCCTCGGCATTGACGCAGCCTCTTCCGAATTCTACAAAGACGGTCAGTACGATCTCGCGTCCGAAGGGAAGAAAGTGGATTCCAACGGCATGATCGACATTCTGGAAAGCTGGGTCGACCAGTACCCGATTTTGACGATTGAAGACGGGCTGGACGAATCCGACTGGGATGGCTGGAAAACGATGTCCGAGCGTCTTGGCAAGAAAATCCAGTTGGTCGGCGATGACCTGTTCGTCACCAACACCAAGATTTTGAAGGAAGGTATTGACAAAAATATCGCCAACTCCATTTTGATCAAAGTGAACCAGATCGGCACCTTAACCGAAACCCTGGCGGCGATTGAGATGGCAAAACAGGCTAACTACACAGCCGTCATTTCCCACCGCTCTGGCGAAACCGAAGATGTGACCATTGCCGATTTGGCGGTAGCGACCTGCGCCGGACAGATCAAGACCGGCTCTATGTCACGCTCCGACCGCGTAGCAAAATACAACCAGTTGATCCGCATCGAGGAAGAACTGGGCAGCGCAGCGAACTACGCGGGACGCAAAGCATTCTACAATCTACCTGATTTTTCCGGTTAATTTGCAAGCAATTTGTAACCTGATTTGATAGGCTCACCGGATGGGAAAAACGACTGGAGTTTGGACTGTGATCCTGCTGGCATTGCTGGCAGTAGTACAGTATTGGCTCTGGTTTTCCCCCGGTGGCATCCCCGATTTGCAGCAGCGCAAAGCTGCGATTCTCACGCAACAGGCAGAAAACCAACGGCTGGAAGCATGTAATCGCCTACTCCGCGCCGAAGTGATTGACCTGAAAAGCGGCGAGGATGCACTGGAAGAACGTGCCCGTAATGATCTCGGCATGATTTTTCCAGATGAAATCTATCTCTATCTCTCCAGCGACGAAGAAAACGCTCAATCCGATCCCAACCGAATGCCAGAAGGGTGTGAAAACCTGCATGAAAGTTTGCAGGAGAGCCGATGATGGTCTGGAGTGCAGTTCCCGCAGCGGGTGTCGGCAAGCGGATGGGGACAGAACGCCCCAAGCAATATCTGGCATTGTGTGGCAAACCGGTCATCCAGCACACCTTGGAACGACTGCTTACACTGAATGAAACTCAAGGCGCAGTGGTTGCCATTTCTGCGGAAGATGAATGGTGGGCAGAATTGGGATTGTCAGAAAAACTGTCGGCACAATTTTCTAAACTGCTTCTGTTAGCAGAAGGCGGTGCAGAACGATTCCACACTGTATTGAATGCGCTGGATTGTCTTTCTGAAATTGCAAATCAAGAGGATTGGGTGATGGTACACGATGCAGCGCGTCCCTGTGTGCCGTTAGCGGATTTGCAGAAAATGGTTCAGGAATTAGCAAATACGAATCATCTCGTTGGTGGGATTTTGGCTGCTCCCGTAACCGATACCATCAAACAATCTGATGACGCAGGCAACATTGAAAAAACCGTGGATCGTTCAAGTCTATGGCGGGCATTGACACCTCAGATGTTTCGTCTTGGGATGCTGCGAGATGCATTACAGTCTGCCATTATGGCTGGAAAAACCGTGACCGACGAAGCGCAAGCGATGGAACTGGCAGGTTATACGCCATATTTGGTGGAAGGCTCTGCCGAAAACATCAAGATTACCCATCCCGGCGATCTAATCATTGCAGAACAGATTTTAGGCAAAGTGTAATTACAAAAACTCTTCCCAAACCGGCCTGCATACTTTTGGCAACGGTGGAATTTTCCCCAAATCAATCCACTTCAATCCCGGCTCGTGGAAATCGGAACCCCGTGAAGCTAGCAACTCTTTCTCCTCCGCATGGCGGCGCATCGTCTGGATTTCATTCGGAGAATGGCTGCTGGAGACTACCTCTAATCCTTGCCCACCGTAGCTTTTGAATTCATCCAATAAGCGAATCAATTTAGTGCGCGTCAAATTGTAACGCGCCGGATGGGCAACCACTGCAATTCCACCTGCGCCGGTGATCCAGTTGACTGCCTCCTCCAGATCCGCCCACTGCCCGGAGACGTGTGCTGGTTTGCCCTGTAACAGATATTTTTTGAATGCATCCTGCATCGAATCAACGATCTTTTCCTGTACCAAAAACCGCGCATAGTGGGTACGGGTCAACAATTTTCCCTCGCGCTGTTGCGCTTTTGCTCCAGCCAGCGCATCCGAAATCCCCGTTGCACGCTCCAACTTGCGTCCAATCTCTTCGCCACGCCAGGTGCGGAATTCCCGCGTTCGTGCCAAACCGGCATTCAATGCCTCATTTTGCGGATCAAAATTGAGTCCTACGATATGAACGGTCACTTTGTTCCAGGTAACAGAAGCTTCTGTACCAGTCACCAGCTGGATGCCGTACTGCTGCGCAGCCTGTTGCGCTTCTGGAATCCCTGCAATTTCATCGTGGTCTGTCAACGCCAACAGATCAATACCCCGTGCCGCCGCACGTTCAACCAATTCGGTGGGAGTCAATGTGCCGTCAGAAACAGTGGAGTGGCAGTGTAAATCGCAATTCAATGGAATTTTCCAAATCAATTAAATTCAAATACATTAAATTTTTGAATCTCAGGTTTCAATACTGGTTCCAATAGTAAGGTAGAGCGGTGTAGAATTCGCGCACTTTTTTCATTGGTAGTATGCAACAAAATTGTAACGATACGAAAAATATCAACCAAAATACAAACTACTAATACTCCACAGAATCTTAGAAATTCTCATATCTTACTGATTACACTATGAAATTCCTGTTTGACCTCTTCCCCGTCATCCTTTTCTTCATCGCCTATAAAATGTACGACATCTTTGTGGCGACTGGCGTGGCCATTGGTGCATCTGCACTGCAAGTATTACTCTTCTGGCTGAAACATCGCCGCTTTGAGCGGATGCATGTCATCACTTTCGGATTGCTGGTGGTTCTGGGCGGTGCGACCATCCTGTTTCAGGACGAAGCCTTCATCAAATGGAAAGTCTCGGTGGTCAACTGGGTATTTGGGCTAGTCTTTATCGGCAGTTTCTGGATCGGCAAAAAAACGTTAGCAGAACGGATGATGGGGAAAGCAGTCTCCCTACCCGATTTCGTCTGGAGACACCTCAATTGGGGCTGGGGCGGATTTTTCATTGGTGTTGGTGTGCTCAATCTTTACGTCGCTTACTTTTTTGATACTGATACATGGGTCAATTTCAAACTCTTTGGAGTGATGGGATTGACCCTTTTGTTTGTGCTGGCACAAGCCGTTTACCTTTCCCGACACGTAAAAGAAGAGCCAGAAGAAACCAATGAAAACACTAAACACTAGTGTGAACCATTCAAATCCTGATTCAGCCCTAAACTCAGATTCAAATATAAATTCAATCCTTCCCAAATATTTTGATCTCAAATAGCATTTTGATCTTACATTTTGATTTTCAATACGGAGAACACCGGAAACCATGCTTTACGCAATCATTAGTGAAGACAAGCAAGGAACGTTGGAAAAACGGCTAGAGGCGCGCCCTCGCCACTTGGATCGTCTGACCCAATTGCAGGCCGAAGGGCGGCTGATTCTGGCTGGCCCCCATCCGGCAATTGATAGTGAAGACCCGGGTTCCGCCGGATTTACTGGTAGTCTGGTAGTCGCTGAATTTTCTTCGCTGGAGGCGGCACAATCCTGGGCGGCAGAAGACCCCTACATCGAAGCAGGTGTCTATGAAACCGTCACAGTCAAACCGTTCAAAAAGGTACTGCCATGACCCCGGAAAGCCGTGTCGTTGAAATCCAGCGGTTGCTAGAGAAAGAACTGGCACCGACCCGTCTGGAAATTGAGGACAACTCCCACGAACATGCCGGGCATCAGCAGGCAAATGGCGGTGGACATTTTACAATAAAAATCGCCTCTCCCGCGTTTTCCGGGAAGAGCTTGATCCAGCAACACCGGCTCGTCTATGCGGCGGTTGATCCGCTAATGCCGGAGCATATCCATGCGCTGAGCATCCAGTCTGCTGCTGAATAGCAAGAGATTAAAAATTTCAGAAAATCACCAGAAAACAGGAAAAGCATTATGGATCGTAGAAAATTTCTTACCCTCAGCGGCGCAGGTCTGATTTTGCCGGTTACCGCTGCACAAGCTTTCTTCATCGGCGACCCACTGAAAACCAAACTGGCGGGTTCTGTCTTTTACACCAAGGAAAATCCGGGACGCTGGGCGAAAAAAATCGATAGCCATCTACCACAAATGGAAAAGGTGGGGAGCACCCTTCGTATCACTACTGATCATGGCATGAGCAGCAAACACTATATCGTCAAACACATGCTATTTGACAAGGATTTCAACCTGCTAGGTGAAAAGATGCTGGATCCAAGCAAAGATGATGCTGTTTCCGACTTTGATATTGGTCAATATACTGGCAAGCTCTATGCAACCAGTTTCTGTAATAAGCACGACAACTGGTTGAATAGTGTTGAGGTTTAGCTTTTATTATCAGTGTGGATTCTACTATTTTTTTCCAAACGCCACATCAGCGATCACAGTCACTAAAACCAGAGATCAAAAAAGCAGCTTAATTTCTCTACAAAAAAACTTGACCATTACACATTACAAGTGGGAAAGAAGGTATCGCGAAGAGGAAGAGCCATAATCTACGCGTCCATAACATTTTTATATTACGTTGATTTGTAACCGATTGTGTGCTTGACCTGACTTTTTAAAAACCTGATCATAGCTCACTTTATCTCGGTATTCAGAGGCGTAATGGAATGGGAACACAAGACATTGATTCACAAGAGACGCAAGAGTGGATTGAATCAATCGAAGCAGTCATTGAGCAGGATGGCACAGACCGGGCACATTACCTGATTGAACGGTTGATGGATCGGGCTCGGCGTTCCGGGGCACACCTGCCGTACAGCTCCAATACCGCGTATGTTAATACGATTCCGGTCACGCAGCAGGCGTGCATTCCCGGCAATCAGACAGTTGAGCACAGATTGCGTTCCTATATCCGCTGGAATGCGATGGCGATGGTAGTGAAGGCCAATTTGCGTTCCGGGAATATTGGCGGTCATATTGCCAGTTTTGCCTCATCTGCGACGTTGTATGATGTCGGTTTCAACTATTTCTTCCGCGGTAATGACGCAGAAGGCGGCGGCGATCTGGTCTTCTTCCAAGGACACATTGCACCAGGCATTTACGCACGCGCTTTTCTGGAAGGGCGGATTTCCGAAGGACAACTAGAAAATTTCCGTTTGGAGACCGGTGGTAATGGACTCTCCTCCTATCCACATCCATGGTTGATGCCGAAATTTTGGCAATTCCCAACGGTTTCGATGGGACTGGGGCCGATTCAGGCCATCTATCAGGCGCGATTCATCAAATATTTGCATGATCGCGATATTCGCTGCACCGAAGGACGGCATGTTTGGGCATTTCTTGGTGATGGCGAAATGGATGAGCCAGAATCACTCGGCGCAATCACACTTGCAGGGCGTGAGAAGCTCGACGATCTGATTTTTGTCATCAATTGTAATTTACAGCGGCTGGATGGCCCCGTGCGCGGCAACGGCAAAATCATTCAGGAGCTGGAAGCGTTGTTCCGTGGTGCAGGCTGGAATGTGATCAAAGTGATTTGGGGTTCCGGCTGGGATTCATTGTTGGCGAAGGACAAGTCCGGTCTGTTGCTGAAGCGGATGGAAGAGGTAGTGGACGGCGAATATCAGGCCTACAAATCGAAAGATGGCGCGTATGTGCGCCAGCATTTCTTCGGCAAATATCCGGAATTGCTGGAATTGGTCTCTGATATGACTGACGAGGACATCTGGCGGTTGCAGCGTGGCGGTCATGATCCGCGTAAATTATATGCAGCCTACGAGGTGGCACAGAATCACAAAGGGCAGCCAACAGTCATTCTTGCCAAGACCGTTAAAGGCTACGGCATGGGCGAGGCGGGCGAAGGGCAAAATGCGACCCACTCGCAAAAGAAGATGGGCATTGAGCACATGCGCCGCTTCCGTGACCGTTTCGGCATCCCGGTTTCTGACGATGATTTGAAAGATATCCCGTTTATCCGTCCAGATGAAAACAGCGAAGAGCTGAAATATCTTCACGAACGCCGTAAGGAGTTGGGTGGTTATTTGCCAGAACGCCGTTGCGTTGCGGAGCCGTTACCGGTTCCGGGGCTGGAGATTTTTGATGCGTTACTGCAAAGTAGCGGCAAGCGTGAATTGTCCACCACAATGGCATTTGTGCGCATTTTGTCTACGTTGGCGCGGGATAAGCAGATCGGGCAACACATTGTGCCGATTGTGCCGGATGAGGCGCGGACGTTTGGCATGGAAGGGATGTTCCGCCAGTTGGGGATTTACTCCTCTTCCGGTCAGCTCTACGAGCCGGAGGATTGTGATCAGGTAATGTGGTATCGCGAAGATCGCAAAGGCCAGATTTTACAGGAGGGGATCAACGAGGCCGGCTCAATGGCAGAGTGGATCGCGGCGGGTACCTCGTATGCGAACCATGGTATCAGCATGATTCCATTTTACATTTATTATTCGATGTTCGGTTTTCAGCGCATTGGGGATCTGGCGTGGGCGGCGGGTGATATTCAGGCGCGTGGATTTTTGCTCGGCGGCACAGCCGGGCGCACCACGCTCAATGGAGAGGGGTTGCAACATCAGGATGGGCATGGGCATATTTTTGCCAGCACGATTCCGAATTGTGTCTCTTACGATCCGACCTACGCCTATGAACTGGCAGTAATCATTCAGGATGGTCTGCGGCGGATGGAAAAAGAGCAGGAGAACATCTTCTACTACATCAGCGTGATGAATGAGAATTACGCGCACCCAGAAATGCCGGAGGGGGCGGAAGCGGGCATTCTTCAGGGAATGTATAAATTGCCGCGCAATGGCAATGATGGTAACGATAGTGACGGCGGAAAAGAGGCACAGGTTCGCTTGCTCGGCAGTGGCGCGATTTTGCGTGAGGTGGAAGCGGCAGCGGATCTACTACGTGAAGATTGGGGTATTTCTACAGAAGTCTGGAGCGTCACCAGCTTCAACGAACTGACCCGACAGGGACGTGATGTGGAACGTCGGAATCGCCTCCATCCGACAGCGTCTGCACAGCAGAAGGATCAAAGTCAAAAAAACCAAAGTTACGTTACAGAATGTTTGCAAAACAGTCATGCGCCGGTTATTGCTGCGACGGATTATATTCGGTTGTATGCGGAGCAAATCCGTCCGTTTGTTCCAGCACGGTACGAAACATTAGGGACAGATGGTTTCGGGCGGAGTGACACGCGTGAAAGCTTGCGCAGTTTCTTCGAGGTAGATCGCTATCATGTCGTATTGCTTGCGTTAGAGGCACTCGGCAAGGAAGGCACGGTGGAGGCGAGCAAGGCGCAGGAGGCGATTGTAAAATACGGGATTGATTCTGAATCCCCGAACCCCATGACGCAGTAAGTGGCGCAATAGACAACAGTCAAAAGGCCAAAAGGAAGAGCAGATTGATGGCAATGCAGACAGAAGTGAAAAGGGTAGTGGTTCCCGATATCGGCGATTTTGCAGATGTGGAGATTATTGAAATTTTCGTCGCTGCAAATCAGACAGTGAAAAAAGAGGAGCCATTGATTTCGCTGGAGAGTGAAAAGGCGACGATGGACATTCCCGTGCCTTTTTCTGGCACCGTCAAAGAATTGAGCGTGAAACTCGGCGATAAGCTTTCCGAAGGTGATTTGATCTTGATGATGGAGACGGAATCTGGAATAGCATCCGATACGGTCTCTGATCCGTCTAAGACGAAAGAGACACAAGTAGCGCAAACGGATTCAGTTTCACAACCTGCGCAACAATCGGCACAGATTGTACAGAGCAGCGTACAACAAGACACACAAAGTGGCGTGCTGGATATTCCTGTTCCCGACATCGGTGATTTCAAAGATGTTGAAATCATTGAAGTGCTGGTCTCCGCCGGAGATGCGGTCGAAGTGGAAGCCCCACTGATCACGCTGGAGAGCGAAAAAGCAACGATGGAAATTCCCAGCCCCTATCCGGGTGTGGTGAAAGAGTTGAAAGTGAAGCTGGGCGATAAACTTTCTGAAGGGGATTTGATCCTGACATTGGAAGCGTCTGCGGAAACAATGCAAAAAGCGGCTTCGCGGGGAAAAACGTCTGTGGGGCAATTGGCTGAAACAACACAACCAACTGAAATGCCAACTGAAACTCCGGTTGAAAAATCCGTTGAGAAAATAGCGGAAAAATCAGTAGATCAAAATTTTTCTGGAACAGAAAGCAACAATCAAAATACTGACGGTCAAACTACAGGTAATTTGGCGCACGCGTCGCCAGCCATTCGCCGTTTTGCGCGGGAATTGGGCGTTACGATTGAACAAGTTTCCGGCACAGGCCGCAAAGGGCGTATCACCAAGGAAGATGTGAAACAGTTTGTGAAGCAGGCGATGTCAGGCGGTGTGCCAGCAGCTGCATCCTCGGCTGGGACAGTTGGTGGAAGTGGTATTCCGGCAATTCCATTGCCTGATTTTTCCCAGTTTGGCGAAATTGAAGAACAGTCACTGAGCCGGATCAAGAAACTTTCTGGCAAACATCTGCACGCCAGTTGGCTCAATATTCCGCACGTCACCCAGTTTGACGAAGCAGACATCAATGAACTGGAGGCATTCCGCAAATCAGCGCAGGCGGATGCGGTGGCAGAGGGAGTCAAGCTAACGCCGCTCGTTTTCATTCTGAAAGCAACGGTAGCAACACTGAAAGCATTCCCGCAATTCAACGCGTCGCTGGATTTAACCGATGTGGCCAATGAAAAATTGATTGTAAAACGCTATTACAATATCGGCGTGGCAGTTGATACGCCGGATGGATTGGTCGTGCCGGTGGTGAAAAATGCCGATCAGAAGAGTATTTACCAGTTGGCGGCAGAGTTGATGGATTTGAGCAGCCGCGCCCGTGAAGGCAAGCTGAAAATGGAGGAGATGCAAGGCGGCAGTTTCACTATCTCCAGCCTCGGCGGGATTGGCGGAACCAATTTCACACCGATTGTGAATGCGCCGGAAGTGGCGATCCTCGGGGTAGCGCGTGCACAGATGAAACCAATCTGGGATGCAGAAAAAGGTGAATTTGCGCCGAAACTGATGTTGCCGCTTGCGCTTTCGTATGACCATCGCGTCATTGATGGAGCCGATGGGGCGCGGTTTGTAACTCACTTGAGCCAGAATCTTCAGGAATTTTTTAAGGTATTGTTGCAATGACAGAAAACAACCATGCAGAAGTGACAAACGCTTCGCCGGACACCGATATTGAAACCGAGGTGCTGGTGCTCGGTTCTGGGCCAGGAGGCTACACCGCGGCGTTTCGCGCTGCCGATCTGGGCAAGCGGGTAGTGCTGGTAGAACGCTACGAGCGCATCGGCGGGGTTTGCCTGAATGTGGGTTGTATTCCGTCGAAGGCATTGCTCCATACTGCGCAGATTATCAACGAAGCGAAAGGTGCTGCGAAACATGGCGTGTCATTCGGCGAACCGAAGATTGATCTGGATGCAGTTCGGGCGCAGAAAGATGCGGTGGTGAAAAAATTGACTGGTGGTTTGAATAGCCTGGCAGGCCAGCGTAGTGTGCAGGTAGTGCATGGTGAAGGGCGGTTTTCCTCGCCAAATACGTTGGTCGTCGTAACACCAGAAGGGGAACGGGTGATCGGCTTCCAGCATGCGATCATTGCGGCGGGTTCAGAGGCGATTGAAATCCCCAGTTTCCCGAATGACGATCCACGGATTTGGGATTCGACCGATGCGTTACGGTTGCGCGAAGTGCCAGAGCGGTTGTTGATTATTGGTGGCGGTATCATCGGGTTGGAAATGGCAACGGTTTACGATTCGCTGGGTTCCAAGGTGACAGTGCTGAATCGTGGCAATCAGTTGATGCCGGGGGCAGATCCGGATATTGTGCGTCCGTTGCAGCGCAAGGTGCAGAAGCAGTACGAAAATCTCTATCTGAACACCGAAGTGGAGCAGATGGAGGCGAAAGATTCCGGGATTATCGTCCGTTTTAAAGGCAAGGATGTGCCGAAAAAAGTGCCAGAACAGGCCGAATTTGATGCGGTTTTGGTCGCTATCGGGCGTTCGCCGAATGGCAAATTAATCGGTGTAGAAAATGCAGGTGTCAATGTTGATGAGCGCGGATTCATCCATGTCGATGCGCAAATGCGTACTAATGTGCCTCATATTTTTGCGATTGGCGATGTTGTCGGGCAGCCAATGTTGGCGCACAAGGCAGTGCATGAGGCGAAAGTGGCAGCAGAAGTAATTTGTGGTCACAAAGTAGCGTTTGAACCGTTGACGATTCCATCGGTCGCCTATACTGATCCTGAAGTGGCGTGGACAGGGCTGACCGAAGAGCAGGCCAAAGAGCAGAGCATTGAGTTCGAAAAAGGGGCTTTCCCATGGGCGGCGAGTGGACGTAGTTTAAGTTTAGGTCGCGATGAAGGGATGACCAAATTGCTCTTTGAAAAAGAGAGTGGGAAAGTGATTGGTGCAGGAATTGTCGGGCCGAATGCGGGAGAATTGATCGCCGAAGCGACGTTGGCGATTGAAATGGGCGCAGATATGCAGGATATTGGATTGACGATTCATCCACATCCAACGCTTTCTGAAACGATTGGCTTTGCGGCAGAGATGGCCGAAGGGACAATTACTGATTTGTTGCCGAAGAAGAAAAAGAAATAAGCGCAATGTCCTACGGAAAATTCAGTACCTACGAAGAGGTTGCGACCAAATTTGAAATAAAATTGGTAGAAAAGCGGTTTATGCAGGAGAAATCTTTTTCTATTGATTCTGTTTTGTTTGGTTTTGTACGGGAAAATCTGGATATAAAACGCAATTATGTGAGTGAAAATGCAATTTGCGAAAGTATTATTGCGCCAATCCTTCATATTGTAGCGCGGCAGCATAAGTTACCAGTCTGGTCGCATATGCGGTTTGATTTATCGGAAAACGAAGGATTAGTTGGAATTCCAGATTTTATTATCGCGCCAGCAACCGATATTGGCACAACATTTAAAAATCCAGTGATTTGCGTTGCGGAGGCGAAGAAAGAGAATTTTAATGAAGGATGGGCGCAAGCACTTTCTGAAATGATCGCTGCACAACGATTTAATCAGGATGAAAAAGGCGAGATTTTCGGAATTGTAACGAACGGGGCGATTTGGCAATTTGGAAAATTGTGCGGCAATGAGTTAACGATGGAAGTGGTTTCCT
Source organism: uncultured Piscirickettsiaceae bacterium (assembly GCA_964344325.1). Lineage (GTDB taxonomy): Bacteria > Pseudomonadota > Gammaproteobacteria > CAYFMX01. The sequence goes on along the minus strand of CAYFMX010000019.1, from coordinate 8,516 downwards.
ATTCAGCGGCAGAAGATTTGCAAAACCTATTCAATATTTTGAACTGGATGTTTATTGAAGCGAAGAAAAATTTACAATGAAAATCTGGGTTGATGCTGATGCCTGTCCAGTTGTAGTCAAAGAGATTTTATTTAAAGCAGCGAATCGTACAAAAGTGCAGTTAGTTTTGGTGGCAAACCAGTTTATCCGCACTCCACCATCACGCTATATTCAATCCGTTCAGGTAAAAGCCGGCTTTGATGTGGCAGACAACGAAATTGTGAAACGCATGGAAGCGGGTGATTTAATTATCACCAGTGATATTCCACTGGCAGCAGAAGTGGTGGAGAGAGGCGGAAATGCGCTCAGTCCGCGCGGAGAACTGTACACCGCTGAAAATGTACGAGCGCGGCTCAATATGCGTGATTTTATGGATACATTGCGATCCAGTGGCGTAGATACTGGTGGACCTTCAGCACTCAACCAAAATGATCGACAGGCATTTGCCAACCATCTGGATCGTTTTTTGGCGCAATCTTCAGGAAACAGGTGACGGGATCCTATGATCCTGTAAGCTATACGTACTTCGCGTTTATTCGATGCGTTGTTCTATTGATTACAATCTATTTATTTCAATCAATCGTCTAAAATCTATCTGTCTCTATCTGTCCAAATTTTGGGTGAGGTCAGATTGATTCAGGTTGATCCAAACGATTCAGTGCTGACTTGATTTTGATTTCAATGTTTCAGTGTTGATGAAACAGAGAAATTCAAAATTTATGAGCTTTTCCTCTTTGGGGCTATCTGCCCCGATTCTTGAGGCCGTGGCTGAAAAAGGCTACGACACACCCACACCAATCCAGCTCGAAGCGATTCCAGCCGTAACCGCAGGTAAAGATGTGATGGCAGCTGCGCAAACGGGGACGGGCAAAACAGCGGGATTTACGCTCCCATTGCTGGAACGGCTATCGAAAGGGGGGGCGGTAAAGGCAAACCAGGCGCGTGCGCTTGTCCTGACCCCTACCCGTGAATTGGCGGCACAAGTGGAAGCGAGTGTGGAGACTTACGGCAAGAACTTGCCGCTCCGTTCAACCGTGGTTTTTGGCGGGGTGAAGATTAATCCGCAGATGATGAAATTGCGCCGGGGCGTCGATATTTTGGTGGCAACGCCGGGACGGCTGCTGGATTTGTACAACCAGAATGCAGTGAAATTTGACCAGTTGGAGGTGCTGGTGCTGGACGAGGCTGATCGAATGCTGGACATGGGCTTTATCCACGATATCCGCAAGATTTTGGCGATTTTGCCGAAAAAACGGCAGACGTTGATGTTTTCTGCGACTTTTTCGGATGAGATTCGGAATTTGGCGAAAACGCTGGTGCATGATCCGGTAGAAATTTCGGTCAGTCCACGGAACACTGCCGTAGAATCCGTCGAGCAGTGGGTCTATCCGGTAGACAAGTCGCGCAAATCCAAATTGTTGGCGCACTTGATCTTGGAGCATCAGTGGGTGCAGGTGTTGGTGTTCAGCCGCACGAAACATGGTGCAAACCGCTTGGCGGGATTTTTGGAAAAACGGGGCATCCACGCGGCAGCGATTCATGGCAATAAAAGCCAGGGAGCGCGGACACGGGCGTTGGCCGATTTTAAACAGGGGAAAATTCAGGTGTTGGTGGCGACGGATATTGCGGCGCGTGGCTTGGATATTGACCAGTTGCCGCATGTGGTCAATTTTGACCTGCCGAATGTGCCGGAAGATTATGTTCACCGTATTGGACGCACTGGGCGGGCGGGTCATGAGGGTGAGGCGATCTCGCTGGTCTGCGCGGATGAATTTCCATTGTTGGCGGGTATTGAATATTTGACGAAAAAGATCATTCCACGCAAGGAAATCGCCGGGTTTGAGCCAGCCAATGAATTGCCGGCATCTAATATTGAGCGTCGTCCGGCTGGTTTGAAGAAAGCGAAAAAACCGAAACGCCCGAAAAAACCAAAAATTGGAAGTAGTCCGGGTAAACAGCATTCCAATCGCAATATCCGTGGAGAAAAACGATATAGACAGTCTGCTAAAAGTAGAGGCGGGCGGGCGTGAGTGATCGTTCGTAGTCGTTGACTCCAGTATTACTGCAATTTGATGTGAAGTTTTGAGCGAGATTTCCTATGATTTTAGTCGGAGATTCGCGGTATTCTGTGTAAAATAATCGGTTTTTTATCGTAAAAAGCAGCGTTGGAAAAAGGGAACGAAGGTATGTCAGAAAGCAAAAAATCAGACGTGAAGAAAGTGGTGCTCGCCTACTCAGGCGGGTTGGATACTTCCATCATTTTGAAGTGGCTGAAAGATGTCTACGATTGTGAAATCGTGACATTCACTGCGGATGTAGGGCAGGGCGAGGAGGTTGAGCCAGCGCGTGCCAAGGCAGAAGCAGCAGGCATCAAGGAAATCTATATTGAAGATTTGCGTGAGGAATTTGCAAAGGAATACGTTTTCCCAATGTTCCGTGCCAATGCGATTTATGAAGGTGAATATCTGCTCGGCACATCAATTGCGCGCCCACTGATCTCCAAGCGTCTCGTCGAGATTGCGAAAGAGACAGGTGCTGATGCGATTTCCCACGGTGCAACAGGTAAGGGCAATGATCAGGTGCGGTTTGAGCAGGGCGCGTATGCGTTAATGCCAGATGTGAAAATTATCGCCCCGTGGCGCGAATGGGATTTGCTCTCGCGTGAAAAGCTGATGAAGTACGCAGAAGAACATGGTATTCCAGTTGAGCAAAAGCGCGAAGGTAAAAAATCACCCTATTCAATGGATGCGAACTCGCTGCATATCTCTTATGAAGGTTATGATCTGGAAGACCCGTGGAATGAGCCGAGCGACGATATGTGGCGTTGGACGGTCTCTCCGGAGAAAGCACCAGATACGCCGACCTATGTTGAGTTGACGTTCGAGAAAGGCGATGTCGTTGCAATTGATGGCAAACCAGTGAGCGCAGCGACGGTGATGGAGACCCTCAATAAAGTGGGGGGTGAAAATGGGGTAGGGCGTGATGATATCGTTGAAAACCGTTATGTCGGGATGAAATCACGCGGCTGCTACGAGACGCCAGCGGGAACAATCTTGCTGAAAGCGCATCGGGCGATGGAGTCGTTGACGCTGGACCGCGAAGCGGCGCATCTGAAAGATGAACTAATGCCGCGTTATGCGAAGTTGGTCTATAACGGCTACTGGTGGTCGCCAGAGCGCGAAATGTTGCAGGCAGCGATTGACCAGACGCAGGAAGTGGTCAACGGCGTGGTGCGTGTCAAGCTCTATAAGGGCAATGTGATGGTGGTAGGACGTAAGTCCGAAACCAACAGTTTGTTTGATGAGGATATCGCGACGTTTGAGGATGATGAAGGCGCGTATGACCAGAAAGATGCGGAAGGCTTTATCAAACTCAACTCATTGCGTTTGCGCGTTGCTGGAAAATTGCGTGAAGGAAAGTAATTGGCCTTTGAAACTGTAATCTGAAACGATCATTTCAATTTCAACAGTGTCAAAGCAGTTCAAAATTGACCCTGCTTTGTTGCGTTTGATGCGTAATCCGGCAGGGTTTTTTGCGCTTGGGCTGGGCAGTGGTTTGTCGCCCGTTGCGCCGGGAACGTTTGGCACATTGGCAGCGATCCCGTTTTTTCTGTTGCTTCAATCTTTTTCCCTATCGATTCCAGTTTATTTGCTGGTTTTGGCGGTTGCGTTTATGTTTGGCGTGTGGGTTTGTGATCAGGCTGGAAAAACATTGGGTGTGCATGACCACGGCGCAATCGTCTGGGACGAATTTGTCGGCTATTGGGTAACAATGTGTGCCGCACCAGTTGGTTGGCAGTGGGTATTGGTTGGGTTTGTGTTATTCCGGATTTTTGATATCTGGAAGCCGTGGCCAATCCGTTGGGCAGATTCCAGAGTTTCTGGCGGGTTTGGCGTGATGCTGGATGATGTATTGGCAGGGATTTATGCGTTTGTTGGATTACAATTGATTGCTTCTTTTTTCTGAGCGTTCAGTAATGTGATGCGTTTATAGTGATTCGATGGTACTTTTTCCGTGTAAGGGCGTAAAGCATTACGGCATTACGCCCCTACAGAGAAAATTCACTTTCTCATACTACTCGTTCATTCCCCCCATCCACTGGAATTTGCGCAGCGGTAGTCTTGGCAAACAATGGTCCGCATAATTCTGCGGATAATTCCGCCACATCGTGGCTGGTGATTTCTACTTTCATCAAATTACGGGTTTTGTATTCATCGACGCTCATGCCGTAGTGTTTTGCGCGTGCCTGAAGCACTTCATCCGTCCAGATACCGGTATCAAATACCGCATCGGGATGGAGCGCATTGAGGCGGATACCTGCGCCGCCCCATTCCAGCGCAGCGATGCGCATGATTTGGGTCAACGCCGCCTTGGAGGCAGAGTAGGCGGTTGCACCTTCACCCGGTGCGAGTACATTTTTTGAGGCCATAACGACGACACGCCCATTGTTTGGTGCTTCTTTCAGTAATGGATAGAGCGCTCGTAGCAATACTAGATTGCTGTCGAGGTTGACGCGCATCACCTGCTGGAACAGTTCCATATCGAGATTTTCAATGCGCTGCCCACCGGGGAACATTCCTGCGTTGAGGACGACCATATCGATTCCACCGAAACGACGTACACCTTGCTCCAGTGCATCCAGCAGCGCAGTTTCATCGGTCACATCGCAAGTGATGCCAAGAAAATCCGGGCGGTTCTGAAAATCGTCCATCTGCTCAATGTTTGGATCAATATCCAGCCCAATCACTGCCGCGCCGCGTTTTAGAAAGGAGGTAATACATGCTTTTCCGATGCCGGAAGCTGCGCCGGTCACCAATGCGATTTCCCCTTGGAAGGGGAGTGTGCTTGCGCCGCCGCGTCGCAGTTTTGCCTGTTCCAGATCCCAATATTCGAGATCGAAAATATCTTGTGCCGGAAGGGCCTTCCAGCCACCCAGTTTTTCTGCACGGGAGATACAGATCATCGTGTGATCATAAAGATCAGAAACAATTGCTGCCTCTTTCGCACTTTTTCCAGCAACGCACAAACCCCAGTCGCGGTCGAGCATCACGCGTGGTGCGGGGTCAAGCATCGTTTTTGGTTCTTTCGCCTGCGGTGCATATTCGTCGAAATAGCGAGTGTAGGAGTGCTTGTATACGCCCAGATCGCGCCCAACCATCGGGATGCGTTTGGTGCGCAGCACATGATCCGGTGTGACTGGGCCACGGGTAGCAATTTCAGTGACATCATCGCGTTGAGAAAAAGCTAGCCCGGTTTCCGAATCGGTGCGGTGCAAAATCATCGGTTGTCCGGCGATTTCTGACCACTGTTTGCGCAATTGAGCGATTTCATTTCGTGCGGGCGTGGCATTGATTTGTACAGTGGGTTGATCCAGTTCCCAAGCCTGCTCTTTTTGCAGTGCCTCTTCTGCCATCGACACCAGTTCGATCATGCGTTCGTAAGATGTTTTTGCATCATCAGCAAACGAGAAAACACCGTGATTGAGCAAAATCATGCCGATGGTTTGATTGGTTGCTTCAGCGGCAAAACGCTCGGCTACCTCACGCGCCAGATCGAAACCGGGCATCACGTATGGCACGATAATGATTCGATCACCGTAGAGTTCACGAATCCGTGCTTCGCCATTTTCGGTATTGGTCAGCGTTACCACTGCATCGGCGTGGGTGTGATCGACAAAAACAAAAGGCAATACTGCGTGCAAAATCGTTTCGACGGAAGGGGAGGGTGCACCTGCGCGAGTCATTTGCGTTTTCAGTTCATTGACCATCTGTGGGTCGCTGAGAGAGGGTAGTTTGGCCAGTTTTTTCATCGGTTCCAGACGTACCGGAGCAAATCCGGCGGCCTCAATCGAGACCAAATCCCAGCCGCTCCCTTTCACATAGAGAATCTCCTCTTCCTCGCCGACCAGATTGGTTTCGCGTACCTTGACTGAGGTGTTGCCGCCGCCATGGAGTACCAGTGTGTCATCCTGACCCAGCAAGCGTGAGGTGTAGACGCGTTGTTCGAGTAGTGTCGGGTATTGTTTGGCTTCGTTGTCGTCCCAGCGTGATTTCATGGTCTTTTCCGTGATCTCTTGATAAAAAACAGACTATTTTTACAGAATGTCTTGCGTGATGTCATCCTGATATGCAATAGAGAATTTTTGTTCATCTTTCCAGAAAAAAGCGCCCTCCAGATACCAAGGCCAATCACTCGGTTTGAGTCGTTTTCCAAAAATTTGCGCAACGGTTGACGCAAGCAATGAATCATGGGTGATGAACAGATGGAAACCAGGATGTTGCCCAATGATGTCTAGCATGTGGTGGACAAGCAATTGTGCAGCTTGTTTTGGGGGCGCCATTCCGGGTAGCGCATGAGTTTCGGTCATCAGATGTTCAATGACACTTTTATGGCCTAGTTTTTCCCAATTCTGCCAAGCCTCTTGACCATCGAACACATAAATGCCGGGGTCACCCAATAGTCGGTCTTCAATGATGTTTTGGTTTGTTTCTGCGCCCTCCAGTATCGCTTGCGCAGTTTGCATGCATCGAAGAACTGGGCTGGAATGCACTGATTGTAAACGGCTATGAAGTACTTTTCCCAAATCACGCGCCAATTGGTATCCAATCTCTGTGATTGGAACAGAATCTCCCGCATTGTTGGTAGGGAGAGCCTCTCGGACCGAATGGCGAAGTAAGAGGGCAATTGGACGATGATCGGGGATATTCTGGATGTGTTTTAGTGTGGAAGGCGGAATTTGCCATGCACCACTCATACTGCAATTCCTACAAGAATGGAAGGTAATGCGTTGGCAGTGCGTACCGCTTCCAGCTTGAAGCCTGTTTGATGCAATAGTGCTTCAAAGTCTTTGCACGCTCTTTCCTGTCCGCCTGTTGCTATTAATAGATGTAAATCGCTCAATGCGCCTGCGATACGCTGTTCAGAAAGCAGCATTTCAATGATGAATATGCGTCCCCCTGTGGGAAGCACGTTTCGCGCTTGACGTAGAATTTGTGCTGCTTTTTCGTCATCCCAGTCGTGTAAAACACGCGCTAAAAGGATCGCGTTTGCTTCGATTTTCCAAGGTTCAAAAATGTTGGCTGGATGCCAATGTAATCCAGATATTTTAAGTTGTTGTTGTCCTAGTTCCGTTACTTCAGGTAGATCAAGCACAGTGACGGAGAGTGATGGGTATTTTTTTAACACCAATGCTGCAAGTGTGCCCAGCCCTCCACCTGCATCAATCACGTGATTTATATTTTGTAGGTCAAGCACATCAACAATACTGGCATAGTCATGTTGTGCATAGCTTTTTAGCATTCGGTGATGTGACTGACAACGGGTTTGATCTTGCGCAACCTGTCTAAATATTTCAGGGGCTTGCCATTCTGGATTTTGCAGGGCTTCTGGTAGTTGTCTCCATAGTGTTGAAAATGAATCTGCATATTCTAGGGCTGCATCCGCAAGGGTAAGTGGATGTTTGCTTTGGAGAAATAGACCTCGAGGAGTCAATTTCCATTGTTCGTGTTGTTGTTTGTCTTGCTTGTTAGTAAGTTGTACCAACTGTAGTTCACCCAAAGCATACAATAGCCGTTTGGCGTGGTCAGGAATCATATTGCAACGATTTGCAATTTCAGTTGTTGTAGCAGGTAATCTCTCGAATAAGCCCAGTTTAACCGCAGTACCAATGGTTTGAGTTCGCCAAAATCCGACCATATCACTGGAAAGTTGTACAAACTCGGATTGGCGGGGAGGGCGTAATTCAGTGATTGTCTGTCCGGATTCATCAATGACTTCGAGCGAACCATCAAACCGTTCGACCCGTGCTTGCCCATTGTAAAAAGGTTCGACTGTCGCAAATCGGCGTGAATAGATCGGGTGACCATGGATATCAATATGCATCCAGCCTTCTTCATCCTGTGCACGGGCAAAACCTTTATGGAAAACATCGAGATCAATAAACCAATGTTGATGAATGAATTGGCCATTTAAATCAATGTGTGAAGAACGTCCATCCGATGCTTGTACTACCGCAATACCATCGCGGTAATCTCCCGCATATTTCCAGTATGCATCGTATGCAGGTTTACCATTTGGCAGAATGTGGGAATAGGTATCATCGAAGCGACGAACCGTACAACGTCCATTTTGAAAATTGCCACACCAAGCGTACCGTTCTTTGTAAGCAGAAACTCCGGTGGGAAAAATATGATGCCAGCCATCTGCATGAATAACGGCAGCGAACCCTTCGTAATAGCCAAAGGTGCGTTTGAATCGATGTGTATAGGCAGGAGAGCTATCAGGATGAATATGCCATGCTTCTCCATTTTGAGAGACGGGTGCCAAACCCGGTGCGTGGAATTTTAATACCTCATCAAAACGTTTCGCATAAACGGGAACTCCATCTGGTGTGATGTGGTGTGAACAATCATCTGCAACCTGTAGTGTCAGGTCTCGTGTGTTCATAAACCTTTTTCGTAAACAATTTCTGCTTCTTT
>CAYFMX010000018.1:0-49012 GCA_964344325.1 uncultured Piscirickettsiaceae bacterium | reverse complement strand
GGTCAGCAGTTTGGGGATCGCGGGGAGCCATATCTATGCGGCCTCCCTGTTTTGTCTATTGCACCCACTTTTTGTGGTGTTATTCTCTTTACTTGACAAGACAGTGGGACGCCGTCCGCGTATGCGGTTCGGCTTGCCGTGCGTGTCGTAGCGTTCCGGAAAGAGAATATGCACCTCAATTCCTATCTCATGGGCAATACGCTTTTCCCATGCTGGATAAGGTTCTGATAGCGCAGCCCCCGGAGCCTGACGGGATTGCCCGTGGCGACGTGCCAGAGAAGCAAGGGATTGCCCTTTTAAAGAGAGCTGGTAAATGACCCATGCCCGACGTTTTAGCGGGTCTTTGAACAGCTCTTTTGTTTTGCTATCTATCCTTGTCATGTCAATAAATATTACGCTCAAAAAAACGCACAGTCAACTCAAAAAGCTCTTTCAAGTTTATCTTGCACCTATTTGGGATGATTTGCGGTTATTTTCAAATAAAAACAATGGATTAATTAAACTTGAAAGAGGAAATCAAACTTGAAACAGCTCTTTCAAGTTCAGGGCTTGAACTTGAAAGCTTTATTGCCAGACTCGAACAAGCGATAGGAAAACAGTCTGTGCGCTCATTTGCGAGCAAAACGCTTGTTTCGGAGACTGCGATTCGTAAGTATTTGGCTGGCGATTCAACGCCCAATCTGGAGAGGTTGTGGCTTATTGCAAAAGCTGGCGGAGTATCGGTTTGCTGGCTTGCAACCGGCGAAGGAGAGATGCGCCCAGGCACATACACAGAAGCCCCACAAACCGCGCCGCCATGCGTTGCAGAGCCGCAAGCCGACTACGCTGTGATGAGTGATTTAGTGGATGCGCAGAAAGAAACTATCAAACTGCAAAAAGAGAAAATTGACAGCCTGAAAATAGAGAATGAGCGATTAAAGAATGCGCCGCTTGGTGTGGTTGAGGAAAAGCAAGAGGCGGCGTAGCTGTTTTACAGCTCCACCAATACTGTAAGGAACCCAATCCGCCGCGCATCTTGCATGGCTGCGGTTTCTGTCTGGTAGAGCTTTCGGTGCTCCTTGCACTCCCGCCATTTTTTTCTAAGAGACTGTTCTTTCGCGCTTTTCTTCTGCTTTTTTAAGGATGCCTCAGATAGTTGGCCTGATTCTCTGACACTAAAAATCAGCACAAATCCATCACACCCTTCTACTGTGGAACGTGTAATTCTTGCAGATCGAAGCAGTCCATTTTTAAATTTTTCTTTTGCCTCTTCTAAAAGCAATTCCATTTTTAATAATCCAATAAAAACAATATATTTAATCAATTCATCTATGAAAAACGCCCTGTTTTTACTCTATCAATTATACATTTTTGACATTTCGCAGGCGTAAAAAAACGGCAGACTTATATGCTGCCGCGGATAAACGGTTTTTAAACGATTTTTAAATGGGATTTAAGACTTGGTAGGCTTGTTGCAAACTATGCTTCGGAATTTGGTAGATATGCGGTTTGTTGCAAACCTTGGTGTATTTCACTATTTTCGCCATATTGCATGGCTAATATCTATATAATCCCCACCAATCAATAGGTTTTGATCCCATTAAATCCCAATTGATCCCAAATTATCCCGCTTTATATTTGTTGCAAACCTTACTACTGCTAACACCTCTTCCTGAAACAACGCAAGTGCTTCTTCCTGTTGCCCAGCTTGGTACAACGCATCGGCGTAGGTAGTGCGGTTTCCCATACGCTGAAACAAATCGTCCGACTGATCTGCATACTCCACACTTTGATGCGCTGTTTTGATTGCATCCGCCACATCACCAATTGTTAGCTGCAGTTGGCTAAGGTTGCTAGCGTTGATTGCTGCTTGTTGCCAATTTTTTTGTTGAACAAAGTTTTCAACTGCGGCCTGCGTCGGCTCCACTGCCTCGCGCAGCCGCCCGAGGGCGCGTAATCCAAAACCTGCCCAGTTCAACACACCTGCTTGATACATCGGTTCCAGATTTTGTGCAGGAACCCGCCACGGTTTCTCGAAGAAATGCGAAACGACTGTTAAATCATCACCGAATGCGCCTAGTTTGTGATAAATATATTGTTTTTCTCCGCGTTTAATACGCGGCCAATACACTTTATCCAATGCTTGCTGATGCAATCCCGCCGCACAGCCATGCGCCACCGCGTGAAAGAGCGGTTGCATCTCTTCCAGTGTGTCGGGAAATTCTTTTTCTGGCAGAGCTTTGTAGTATTTGTAGAGCGTTTTGTGCGCGGTTTTCCACGCTTTGGGCTGGTTGTTTTTGAGTTGTGCGCCAAAATGTTCGCGGATCAGCGGATGGCAATCCAAAAGAGTATCATTTCGAGCAGCGCGAGAAATCTGTGCTGCCGTGTTGGAGATTTCTCCTCGTTCCTCGTCGAAATGACGCGGATTCAGAGGAGACGGTTCATGTACCGCAAGCAGATGATGCTTTTCGCGCAAATCGCGGATCGCAATTTTCCACTGCTTTTCCGCAAATCCGGCAGTGAGGTGCGGAATTTGCGCATCCAGCAACACCTGTAGCACGTCCGGTTCCAGCGGATGGTCAAACAACCCCAAAATAGAAAGCAATTGCAATTCCGGTGTGCCTGCGAGCCAATTTTCATACGCCCGCATCACTTTGATGGCATGTTTTCCGGGCTGATCGGCATCATCAATCAACTCCGGCAACGTATCGCGGCGGCGAATATCGCCCTCCAAATACGTGTGCACCGCATTGCCGAGCAAATTCAACGCTAACGCGTGGCAGCCAAATTCACGCACCACATTTTCCAGTTCGGCTTGCGAATCGTTGATCTCAAAACTGCGCAACAATTGCACGCCATCGTCCAATTCCAGATTTTCGAGGTCGTGCGATTCCACCGCAGCGCGGTCTTGCAACTCTTCTGCCGCAATCCGCGTGGTAATCACACATAATCCTGAATTTTGCCCTGCGAGCGTTTTCAGCATTTGCAACAATGCACGATCTTTCAATGCACCACGCATCGTCGCGCCGCCATGTTGTAGCGGTTCCAAGCCATCCAAAACCAAAAATGTGCGCTGTTTTTGCAGCAACTCCGCGACAAATTCGCCTTTGGCTTCATCGGTAGAAAATGGATGATCCATTTCGCCGAATTTTTCCAGCACTGCGCTGAAAAATGGCGTTGCGGAAGTCTGTTTATCTTCGCTCGAACCTTGCGAATAAAATGACCACGCAATCAATGCATCAAATTGATCATTATTTTTGTCGATCCAATAGCGCAACAATGCGGTTTTTCCGGTTCCGCCTGCTGCAATAAATTGGATAATTTTGGTTTCATTGCCATTCCATGCGCTGTCCAACATCTTTAATTCAGCAGCACGACCAAAAAAATCACCTTTTACAGTCGGAAGGCGGTCTGTGTAGATTGTTTTGGGAGAAACAATTGCGGTAGCTTGTGCCTCTGCTTCTCGCGCTTTTTTCTTGACTTCTGCTTCTTTTAAAAGATCATCAATCTTGTCTGCCAATTGAGCGAATATTTCTTCCTGTTCATGCTCGGAAAGACCAGAAAGAATAATATTGTCCTTTGATGCGCCTTGTATTGCGCTAAGCCAATCAATTTTATGCCAAGGACAAGGTTTTAGAATTAAAGGGATAACTCGAATCCCTTCTTGTTCACGACGTTCCAATAATCGGGGAATTTCTTCACCACGAATAAACTTTGAAGTCAGAAAATGTGCACTGATCAACAAAATCGCAACATCAGCTTCATTCAATGCTTTTTCAATTTCAGGATACCAATCATCACCAGTTTCAATTTGTCGATCTTCCCAAACAGAAAATAACCCTTCGTATTCCAAAACAGCAAGTTGGGTTTGCAGACGATCTTTCCACGTTTCGTCTTCGTGACTGTAGCTGATAAAAACTTTCGACATGATGATAATGCGTTAAAAAAACAGAGAAAAACCGTTCCGAAGCGATTCCAAAAACAAAAATAGATCTATCATAAAACGGTTCACAATCGCTTGCCAATTCCAAATGCTCACGATCTCTTTTTGAAATTTCAGGATTTGATAAAATCTGCGCAGAAAATCCGATTCTGAAAACAATCTAACAGCGTACCGCAGCCCATAAAAACCGAAAAGAATCCCAAAAAATGACAACCCCAATCTTCATCAAAGACCAAACCGCAATGGAACAATTCGGCGCAACGCTGGCGAAGCAAATCAACGTCCCCGCGCTGGTATTTCTGATCGGCGACCTCGGCATGGGAAAAACCACACTCGCACGCGGCTGGATTCAACAACTCGGACACCGCGGCAACGTCAAAAGCCCCACCTACACGCTCGTCGAACCCTACGCGCTGGAACCGCCACTCTACCATTTTGACCTCTACCGCCTCTGCGACCCGGAAGAGCTGGAATACATGGGCATTCGCGATTATCTGGAAAACGCGGTCTGCCTCGTCGAATGGCCGGACAAAGGGACAGGTGTGCTGCCGAAACCGGATTTGACCGTCACCATCACACAAAAAGAGGAAGGACGGGAAATTCGTCTCGACGGAAAACGCGCATCCACACTTCAAATCTGAGCCGAATCTGAAATAATGCTGTGTTCTACACACTTCCCGCCACACGTAAAATAACCCTCTTTCGATATTGAATCACACTGCTTGATGAAACGGAGAAACTTCCTGCAACTCACCTCTGCCGTGCCACTTTGTCTGGCGGCAGAATCCGCGTTCGCAAAACGGGCGGTGGAAATTTTTGGCATCCGCCGCTGGGTTTCACCAGAGCGCACGCGACTGGTGCTCGACCTGAACCGTAAAGCCACGTTCAAAGTCAAAAAATACGCCAACGGCAAAAAAATCATTCTCATTTTAGACGGCGCACGTCCGATCCTTAGACTGGATGCAAAAACTCCCAAAGATCCACGTCTAAAAACGATACAAACCCGCTTCCTCAATCAAGGGAAAAAATTTGAAATTGCGCTTTCGCTGAAAAGAACGGTCGATCCGCAAGCTTTTTTGCTACCACCCAATGAAAGTTACAAACACCGCCTCGTACTTGATTTATACGATCCAAAACAACCAGAATTGTGGAACACGCGCCCACAGCCATCCCAGCACTCGCGGCGACGCGAACTGGTAATTGCGATTGATGCGGGACACGGCGGCGAAGACCCCGGTGCGGTCGGTCATCGCGGTACCAAAGAGAAAACCGTCGTGCTACAAATCGCACAACAACTGAATCAATTGATCCGCAAAGAACGCGGAATGCGCCCGATCATGATCCGCAATGACGACTACTACGTCAGTCTGGGCAGACGGACACGCAAAGCGCGGCAACATGGCGCAGACCTATTCCTCTCCATCCACGCTGACGGCTTTCACAAAAAATCGGCACATGGCGCATCCGTTTATATTTTATCCGACAAACGCGCATCGTCCGAAATGGCGCGTTGGCTGGCGAAGCAGGAAAACCGCGCTGACCGCTTCGGTGGCGTCAACCAAAAAAGTGAAGGCCATCTGAACCATGCGTTGCGGAGGATGGAACAATCTTCTAACCGCCGCGCCAGTCGCGATATTGGCAAAACTCTACTTCATCAGCTCGACCGTGTCGGCGATTTACATGGCAACCACGGCGTGCAGGAGGCTGGATTCGCAGTGCTGAAATCGACCGCCGATTTCCCTTCCCTGCTGGTCGAAACCGGCTTCATCACCAACCCCGGTGAAGAGCAAAAACTACGTTCCGCCACCCACCAGAAAAAACTGGCGGAAGCGATGATGCGCGGTATCCGTGTTTTTGCGCAAAAATATCCGGTTGGTGTTACGCAAAAAATCCCGCCCAATGTGCATATCGTCGCGCCGGGAGAAAACCTCAGCCAAATCGCTGAATTGCACGGCATTTCTGTCAAAAAACTGAAAAAACTGAACAAAACCCGCAAACGCGGTGACTTACTCTATGTGGGACAAAAGTTACGATTGCGATAAATGGCAATCATTCAATATTAGTTAACGAAGCAGGGGCGTAATGCTTTACGCCCCTAAAAACCGACACATTGATTTTTAATTTATTTCTTCAACTCATCTGTCAAATGCGGCTTAATTTCACGCTCAATCGCTGCACGTACTTCTAGTCCGCCCGCAATGATGTTACCTGTGGTCAAATATTCTTCCCCACCACCAAAATCGGTGCAAACGCCGCCCGCTTCCTGAACCAGCAAAATCCCAGCCGCCATATCCCACGGTTTGAGATCAATTTCCCAGAACCCATCCATACGCCCGGCAGCGACATAAGCCAAATCAATCGCCGCAGAACCGGCACGTCGAATGCCCGCTGCATCGGGAAAAACCGCCTTGAAAGTCTCGACATAACAATCCAGATGCTGTTGTGAACGGAACGGAAACCCGGTTCCCAGCAACGCGCCTTCCAATCCGCGACGTTGCGTCACGCGAATCCGCCGGTTATTCATCATTGCGCCAGAACCTTTGCTCGCAGTGAACAGTTCATCTCGAAGCGGATCATAGACCACCGCCTGCTGCAGCTCGCCACGAAACGCGAGTGCAATCGAAACCGCGAATACCGGAAAACCGTAGAGGTAATTGGTTGTGCCATCGAGCGGATCAATGATCCACTGATATTCATCGCCCTCCAGCTTGCCGTTCTCCTCCGCGAGAATCGAATGGTTCGGATAAGCCGCACGCAAAATATTGATGATTTCCGCCTCTGCATTGCGGTCAATCTCGGAGACAAAATCGTTTTTCGCTTTGTTCTCAATCGTAAGCGTATCAAAGCGGTTCATTCCGCGAAGAATGACGGAGCCAGCGCGGCGGGCAGCCTTGACGGCGGTGTTGAGCATCGGATTCATGGTGGTTTCCTACAAATGGGGTACAAATTAGAAAAGCGGCGTATTCTACCTGCAACCCATCAAAATCGCAGAATAAACCACAGATGCAACTTCACCACTACACTTTCGTATATATGGAGATGACTGGTAGGATTCGCTTTTTGCAGAAAGAGATTGATGAAAAATGGAAACGACCACAGTTTCAGAAGCACAAACACCTGCACCAACATTTGATGATGTGTGGCGGATGTTCCAAGAGACAGACCGGAAATTTCAGGAGACAGACCGGATCGTCAAGGAATTATCGGAACAAATCAAACGGACAGAAGCCTCATTCGATAGCCGTTGGGGGCGGTTAATGGAATCGCTGGTAGAAGGCGACTTAACCAATATTCTCAACCGGCGCGGCATTGCCATTTGCGACACCACCACACGCCTACGCGGCAAGCTGCAAGGCGGTAGGAATTATGAGTTCGACATTATTGCCCACAATGGGGATGAAGTGGTCGTCGTTGAGGTAAAAACGACACTACGACCAAAAGATGTAAAGAAGTTTGGAAAAAAACTCGACCAGTTTAAAACATGGCTCCCCCGCTATCGGAAAAACAAAATCTACGGCGCAATGGCGTATCTCTCCGAAGATTCTGAGGCGGTAGAAATGGCAGAAAAACGGGGGATGTTCGTGATCCGCGCCACAGGAGATTCAGCTGCGATTGTCAATGCAAAGAAATTCAAACCGAAAGCCTGGTGAAATTATTCTGCTGATAGGAAAACCACTAGTTTGACTAGTGGACTCCCAAGGCTTGGCCTTTAGATTCAGTGTTGCGATGCTGAAGGTGACATGTGAAGTTTCCGGTTGATGCTTGGCGGCAACCAACCGAAAAGGAAACAAACACATGTCATACAAAAGCCTAAGTCATTCAAACTGGGACTGCAAATATCACGTGGTATTCATCCCGAAGGGGAGAAAGAAAGTATTGTACGGAAAGATCAGGAGATATTTGGGACAGGCATTCCATGAGCTAGCACGACAGAAGCAATGCAACATATTGGAGGGGCATATGGTGCAGGATCATGTCCATATGCTGATAGAGATACCACCGAAGTATGCAGCAGCAGAAGTCATTGGATATTTGAAAGGGAAAAGTGCGATCATGGTTGCTCGGCAGTTTGGTGGTAGGAAAAGGAATTTCAATGGTGAATCCTTTTGGGCAAGGGGATATTCGGTATCTACAGTAGGTTTTGAAGAATCCCAAATCAGATGTTATATCCGAGATCAAGAACAGCTGGATAGTTTTGGCTCCGATGAGAAGGGCGCTTTTTGAAGAAAGAGATTGAAAATTAAGTAAATATTAATGCTGGCAGCCCTCGGGGCTGCTCACAACCGCCAAGCCTCCCGCTTTGCGGGAGCGTTATGACTCCTTTGCTGAATCCGCAGGAATCCAACGCATTGCTAGCACAACCAACACCAACACAGGCAACCCAATTAACGCCGTCATCAAAAAGAATGTCGGATAATCAACTACATCAACGACTACACCAGAAAAACCACCCAAAAATTTCGGGAACAACAGCATCACCGAACTGAAAAGCGCGTATTGTGTTGCCGAATAGGAAATGTTCGTCAGACCTGAGAGATAGGCAATAAACGCCGAAGTAGCAATTCCCGCACTGAGGTTATCTACAGAAATCACAACGGTTAACAACACTACATCATTCCTAACCGTTGCTAACAACGCAAAAAGCAGATTGGTCGCTGCCGCTAACAACGCCCCTAGAAATAGAATCCGCATCACCCCGAATCGCGTCACCAGCACCCCGCCTAGCCCTGCACCAAGCAGCGTCATCACTACGCCGAAAAATTTGCTGATGGTCGCTACTTCGCCTTTGGTAAAACCAACATCGACATAAAAAACATTGGCGATCACCCCCAACACAATGTCGGAGATACGATACGTGCCGATCAGCAATAAAATCAGTACCGCGTGCCAGCGATAGCGAACCAGAAAATCGGCAAATGGCCCAATGACGGCATTGGAAAACCAGGCGAAAAATCGATGTAAAAACGATGGTAAGAAAACGAATTTCTCCAATGCATGACGCACATCAGATTCACGTTTTTCTACCGCTGGATTTTCCGGAATATTGGGTTCACGCACCAACAATGTCGTCACCAAACCAATTCCCATCGCCACTGCCATGCACAAATAGGCAAATGTCCACGGTGCAAATTGGTAGGTGGTTTCATCCGGATCGACCCACGCCGCCAATCCCAATGCACCGGCTGTCGCCAGAATCATCGCTAGCCGGTAGCCGACCATATAAGTCGCCGCCATTGCCGCCTGCGCATCGGTGTTCGCCCGTTCGATGCGGTAAGCATCAATCACAATATCCTGCGTCGCCGAACCAAACGCGACAATCACCGCAAAAATGATCAGCTGCGTTAAATCCTGCTGTGGATCGCTAAATGCCATCCCCACCAATGCGCTGATGATGGTAATTTGCGCCAGCAACATCCAGCCACGCCGCCGACCAAACCAGCGCGTCAACAATGGCAACGGCATTCGATCCACCAGTGGCGACCAGATCCATTTGAAACCATATGCCAACGCGACCCAACTGATAAAACCAATCGTGCTGCGTTCAATACCTGCTTCGCGCAGCCAGAATGAAAGGGAAGAAAAAACCAGCAGGATCGGTAACCCGGACGAAAACCCCAAAAACAGCATGGCGCGAACTTTGGGTTGGAGATAGAGGCGAAATGCATCGCCCCAAACAACGCGTTTCTCCAATGAGAAAAAACTCACACCATCACCAAATTATCGCGATGGATGATCTCTTCTTCATCGACATAGCCCAATAATTGTTCGATCTGCTGGCTGCCCTGTCCGCAAATTTTGCGTAGATCCTGCGATGGATAATTGACCAGTCCCCGTGCAATTTCACGGTGATTACTATCCATCAACGCCACCACATCGCCGCGCTGGAATTCGCCTTCTACTGCATGCACGCCAACCGCCAGCAAACTTTTCCCCGATTCACGCAATACCTGCACTGCGCCATTGTCGAGCACTAATGCACCGCTCATTTGCAGATGCCCTGCCAGCCAGCGTTTCCGCGCATCCATCTGCTGGTTGACCCCCGGCATAAAGAGCGTCCCCACCGATTTGGCTTGAAACACCTGCTCCAGCACATTCGCCTTACGTCCAGGCGCAATCAGCGTTGATGCGCCAGAACGTGCCGCCAACCGCGCCGCACGCACTTTGGTCTGCATCCCGCCGCGCCCCAACGTGCCAATGCCCTCTGCTGCCATCGCATCCAGTTTGGGATCGTCTGAAACCACCACATCCAGCAATTTTGCCTCCGGATGGGTGCGCGGATCAGCATCGTACATGCCCAATTGATCGGTCAAAATGACCAATAAATCGGCCTCAATCAGATTGGCAACCAACGCGGCAAGGGTATCGTTATCCCCAAAACAAATTTCATCGACTGCCACAGTGTCATTTTCATTGACGATTGGCACTACACCCATCGACAGCAACGTGCGGATTGCGCTCCCTGCATTGAGATAACGCCGCCGGTCGCTCAAATCATCATGTGTCAACAACACTTGCGCGGTGTGGATGCCGCGCTTGGCGAAACACGATTCATACATCTCTACCAAAGCACTCTGCCCAACCGCTGCTGCCGCCTGCAACTCGTGAATCGCATGAGGTCGTTTTTCCATTCCCAGACGGCGCATCCCCGCCGCCACCGCGCCGGAAGAGACCAATACGATCTGTTTCCCCGCTTTACGCAATCGAGCGATCTGCTCCACCCAACCGTCAATCGCATCCGCCGCCAATCCTTCCCCGTCATTGGTCAAGATCGCACTGCCAAACTTGATGACGCTGACCCGACTTTCCTGCAAATTGAGTCGGGCATTTTGGAGGGAGTGTTGAGATGTGGACATAGTTTTCTCTTTCAACGATTAAGCGTATTTTTCCAATAGCGCAAGAAATTCTTCATCCTGCAAATAATTTTTCCAATCTTCATTTTTTTTCACAAAATCAGCAGTAATTTCTTTCGCTTTCAAACTTTTTTCCAAATAGGAAAGCGCAGGCTCTTTCTCTCCATTAACGGCATAAACACACGATAAATAGTAACTCCCATCGCCTAATTCAACAGCCTTTTCTAATTTCTGAATACTTTGCTGATAAAGTAATTTAGCTTCTTTATCTGTTTTGATTCTAGCTAACTCCAATAAATAGAAACCCCAACCATAAAAAGCATCGTGTAAATCTGGCTTGATCTCTACTGCTTTCTGATATTTACCAAAAGCTTGCTGATAGAACACTTCTGCTTCCTCACCAGTTTTGGTTCCTGCCAAACTCCCTAAACTATTTCCCCAATTGCAAAAAGTCCCATACTTATCCGGTTTGATTTCGACCGCTTTCTGGTATTTCTCATAAGCTTGCTGGTAGAACGCTTCCGCCTCCTCTCCGGTTTTGGTTTCTGCCAAACGTCCTAAACCATTTCCCCAGTTATTAAGAGCTTCATGCAATTCTGGTTTGATTTCAATAGCCTTCCGATATTTATCAAATGACTGAAAATATAGAATTTCTGCATCTTCGTCAGTTTTTGTTTCAGCCAAATCCCTTAAATCATTTCCCCAATTGTAATAAAGATTACCAAGATGATTATTAACCTCTACATTTCCAATCTCTTCCGCTCGTTTTTCAAAATTAGAAATCTGATCTGCTGGATAATCGTTTCTTCCACTAAATTTAACCATCACATTGATGACTTCTTTGTTCAGCTGATCTATTTCGGATTTTTTTCTAGATTCTTCTGAATTTTCCAGGTTTTCTATTTTCCCTTCTTCAAATTTCCGAATTGCTTCCCTAATTTGCCGTTTTGCGATTTCCAGACGCTCTTTTACATCTTGGAAATGCTCTTCATCTTCAATATCAACGATATTGTTGACCATTTCCTGAAGAGAACTGAAAGGACGATCTACAATTTTTGGTTGATCCAATCCTAATTCTGTATTCAGCTTGAGTAGAAAAGAATCCGCATCAAATCCTTGGATCAAAAAAGCATTGGTGTTTGGCGTTTCGAGAAATTCCCGTAAATGACCCGATGGTTCTGCATCACGATGTGTGACCCAATAGAGATTATTATCAAACCGTCCCAAATTTTTGATGTGCTCAAAAATGGGATCGTTCCCGCTATAACCGACAAACACCCAAGGACGACCGTGTTTGATGCTATCCAAAATACGTGGAACGGTTTCTTTAACCTTTTCCATCTCTTCCGGCGTATTCAACAACCACAGCCCATGATGCTGCCCATGCAGATAAACCACCGCTTTTTCCTTGAGCTTGGTAGTTGTCAAATCTTTCAGAATCGCCATATCGTATGTTGGCGGAAATTCATTGAAGAGTGCCAATGCCCGGAGCATCAGATTGTCAAAATTGACCGTTAACACATAATCGACAAAACCTTGTTTCATCAATTGCGCAAGGTAGATATGTGTGACGTTGACTTTTGCTTGGTCGATATACTTTTTGAGCAATTCATCCCGTTGCTTGGGCGTAAGACAATCCATTAACTGAGAATAATCTTGCTGACCTGCCTCATCTAGTTTCTGGATTCTTGGATTATTTTCGTATTCTTTCAGAATCGCTTGGGCAAGCTCCCCAGCTAACGGAATTCCACCGGTTTTGGACGCGCCCGCACCCAAAAAGAAAATCGGCTTTTCCTCTGCATTTTGGATGGTGTAGGTAAGTTCTTCTATCGTTGCGGTTTGCATCAATCCGCCTACCTACTATTTATGTGAAAACAAAAAATACATCAGAAAAACCAAAGAAAAAGAAAGAAACATCAAAGAAAAAATGTGTGTGAAAAAACGGAAAATTTAAGAAATGTCCGGAGAATCCGTATCCCAAACCAGATTCAGCAACTCAATCTGATCCAGGTTTTTCCGCACCGGACAATCTGGACAGCCGACGCTACTCGGCATATTTTGGCAATTGCGGCAACCAGAAACAATACGTTTGGACTGATCCACCTCTTCCATAAGCTGACGCAGTTCGGAAATTTGTGCCTCAATTCCATTTCGCAACGTCTTCAGATGCGCTTGAACCTGCTGGCTACTGGCACTGCCGGTTGTGCTTTGTTCACGAACTTGGGCAACCGTTCGGATTGCTTCCAACGGCAAACCGATTTTTGCCAACCGCAAAATAATACGCAACCGTGCAATATGCCGCTCGGAGTAGAGCCGTGTCCCCCGTTCTGTACGAATCGGCGTGAGTAACCCTTCTTCCTCATAATAGCGGATGGTGCGGACGGAGGTAACGAGCAACTCCGCCACCTCACCAATTTTGTGGAGACCTTCTTTCACTCCCTTCCACTAATCCTGCTATGCACCAATCAACTGCGCTCGATACCCCAGCGCACGCACTGTATCCAGCAATAAGGATGCCCGACGAATCATATCCACGTTGTAATAGATGACTAACATTTTCGCAGTGTTAAAACGTGGCGCGATCACCCCATCAACCTCTCGCATTCTGGATTCAATCGCTTCCCGCTGAGCGGTATCCAGCTCATCATCAATATGCACCATCACATCCGCAGTCTGAATTTCCTGCATGATTTTTCTCCTGTTGAATTTGGAATCCTAGACTTAGAATTCTGGAATCGAATAAAAAAACTAACGTTAACGTTAGAGATAATGTTGAAACTCATTATCTACCGTTTACGTTAGATTGCAAGTCGCAATCTTCAACAGGAATTCAAAATTTAAACTGCTGCAATCTCCGCATTGATCGCATTCAACGCAGCCAACGGATCAGGCGCAGCGGTAATCGGACGACCAATTACCAACCAGTCACTGCCCATACGAACTGCATCCGCCGGTGTAGTGATGCGTTTCTGATCACCTTGGTCACTCCCCGCAGGACGAATTCCTGGCGTCACCAGACCAAAATCAGAACCCAATTCACCGCGAAGCACTTCTACCTCTTTCGGAGAACAGACCACACCATCCGCGCCAGACGCTTTCGCCAGTTTTGCCAACCGCACCACTTGGTCAATTGGCTCCAGATCCAATCCGACTTCCTTCAAATCGGTGCGATCCATGCTAGTCAACACGGTTACTGCAATCAGTTTTGGCGCATCGACCATCAATGTGAACGCTTCATGCGCTGCTTCGATCATCTTGCGCCCGCCGGAAGCATGAACATTAACCATCCACACGCCCAAATCCGCTGCGACCGCACAAGCCCGACCAACTGTATTCGGAATATCGTGATATTTGAGATCAAGGAAAACATCAAACCCCTTACGCACCAAATCCCCCACCAGCCCCGGTCCCGCATGGGTAAACAGTTCCTTCCCCACTTTCACCCGGCAGCCGTTCGGGTCGAGTTTGTCTGCCAGTGCCATTGCACTCTCCGCATTCGGGAAATCCAGCGCAACGATAATGGGTTTGGAATCTGTCATACTTCTCCTCCTTACATTCGGAAAAAAAGCGCGTATTATGCCCAATCTTTCAGCAATATCACGTTGTTTCTGCTTCCAAATTTTATTCCAATATTTCCCATTAAATTTTATTTTCGCCCCATTTTGATTTTTTATGGGCTTTTTTATGGAACGACTTGCAACCCATTTTGGACTTTTTCTGCTACGCAAAATGCTGCTGCTCCCATTGCCGGTGCAATACCGCATCGGACAAGGGTTGGGGATGCTGTTACTACTGCTCGGAAAACGCTGGCGCAAATCAGCAAAACGCAATCTGCAAGCCGTTTTTCCAGAGTTGACTGATAAACAGCACAAACAATTGCTACGCAAAAATTTCCAGTCAGTCGGGATCGGCATGGTCGAAACAGCGCAGGCGTGGTGGTTGCCGGACAATAAACTGCACAGCCACATCACTCTCCACGGGCAGGAGCATCTAGAAAACGCGCTTGCCCGCAAGCACGGCGTGATTTTAATGACCGCGCACTACACCACATTGGAGATCGGAGGGCGTTTCGTGGCTCAAGTTACTCCGCTGCACGCGATGTACCGCAAACAGAACAACCCCGTTTTCAATGCCGCGATGGAAGATGGCCGCAACCGCACGCTAGCAGGATTGATCGACCGTGCTGACCTACGCGGCCTACTCCGCGCACTACGCAAGAACGCCGCCATTTGGTACGCAATGGATCAGGACTCATCCGGAAAAAACTGTGTTTACACCAATTTCTTCGGTATTCCCTGCTCCACCACTGCAGCCACCTCAAAGATTGCGAAGATGAGCGGCGCGGCAGTATTACCGGTCACCACTCACCGCATTGGCAACCCGCACAGCAAAAACCCGTTCCAATATGAGCTGACCATCCACCCGCCATTCCGTAACTTCCCTAGCGGGGATGATCAGGCCGACACGCAACAATTGATGGATCATTTCGAGCAGGAAATTCGTCGCCAACCGGAACAATATTTGTGGCTGCATCGTCGTTTCAAAAGCCAGCCGGAAGGGTTTCCGCCTTTTTACGAACCATAATTTATAGTTGGAGAACTTTGTACTCACCGGGCTGCAACTGACCCAATTTCCAATCCCCAATCTGGGCACGAATCAGACGAAGCGTCGGATGCCCCACTGCAGCTGTCATCCGCCGCACTTGACGATTTTTCCCTTCACGGATTTTCAGCTCAATCCAGCAATCTGGAACCGTTTTACGTTCGCGAATTGGCGGATTACGAGGCCAAATTTCTGGAGTATTAATCAATCGTGTTTTTGCTGGAGCAGTTTTGCCATCTTTCAGCACTACGCCGTTGCGCAACATCTGCAACGCAGCTTCATCTGGAATCCGCTCGATCTGTACCCAGTAGGTTTTCTCCATTTTGCGCTTGGGATGACTGATGCGATGCTGCAATTTGCCATCGTCTGTAAGCAGCAACAGACCTTCACTATCGCGATCTAATCGCCCGGCAGGATAAACGCCTTTCAGTGGAATGAAATCTGCCAACATTGCCCGCTCTTCCGGGTCAGTGAACTGAGTCAGTACATTGTAGGGTTTGTTGAAGAGAATTAATGTAGACATGACCAGACAATCCCAGAATCACAAAAAAGCATCACGAAAAACGGTGGATTGTATCGGAAACCCCTCCCCCGGGAGGAGGCCAGAGAAGGGAAAGGCCGGATGGTCAATTCCAGCCTTGTTCAGCGAAGCGGCTGATTTAGATCCAGTTTTTATTGATCTTCTTCACCAACTTCTTCAATTGCTTTGCTTTTTTCACATGAAGTTTCAGCTTCTTGGAATGCTTGTTGAGCTTCTTGACGTGAAGCTTCACTTTCTTGTTAAGCTTCTTGTTCAATTTTTTCACTTTCTTGATTTTCTTAATGTTTACTTTCTTAACGGACATGAATACTGTCTCCAAAAATAATGGTTAATTTTCCAGTACACATAAAACTATATGTGTGTAAGAACCATTCCCGGCTAGACTAAAAAAGAGAGGCAGTATCTACCTATTGCTGTGCCACTCCCTCTGTGTATCCGGCAATGTAAAGACATGATGAAAGTTTCTTTACAAAAAATCTAATTAGTATTTTTAACAGACTGATTTCATTTATTGAATAAGAAATACGAACAAACTGTGATAGAATTATTAAATTCTGCCAGATAAAAAATTATATAATAAATACAAGTAGTTAAATAGAAAAATGAAAATTTCATCTAACATTTATTAAATAATTCATTGATAATTAAATAGCAATATAAAGAAATAGAGACATCCGAATTTAGATTCTATGACTCTAGGAATAAAGGCAAAAAAACGCTCCACTGGCCTACCCCACCCCCGCCGCCGGGCTCCGCACCGGCTTGCTTGGGTGGGCTGGCTGCGCTCCGCCCTGCTTTACTGGCCTGAGCTCGCTTGAACTCGGCACGGACGAAAACCAAGGCTGCCGTCACGGTAGCCAGGCCGGAGCGCGCTCCGGTAGGCAGAACGGCTGAACCGCGCGAAGTTGAACCACGAGCCGCCACGAATGACACGCCCCGCCCCAGCTTGCCTGAAGGGATCGCTCACCGGCTTCGCCGAGAGCTCACCACCTGCATCTGCTGTCCATTCCCAGACATTGCCATGCACCTCATACAAACCCCAAGGATTCGGCGGCAAACTTTTCACATCAACAGTATGTTCCCGATATTTCCCTTTTTGACCATTATTGTAAGGATAATTCCCATTGTAATTCACCTGATCTGTCGTGATATTCTCCCCGAATGAAAACGGAGTCGTTGTACCTGCACGTGCTGCATATTCCCACTGCGCTTCAGTCGGTAATTCCAAATTTAACTTTGGGTTCAACTGATTTACTTTTTTGAAAAACTGCTGCACATCATTCCAACCCACTGTTTCGACCGGGCGTTGTTTCCCTTTAAAATAGCTCGGATTGTTGCCCATTACTGCTTCCCACAACGCTTGCGTCACTTCTGTATCGAAGATCCAATACCCTTTCGTCAATATGACTTGATGTTGCACTTCATTATCCCTATGACCTTTTTCGCTTTCTGGAGAACCCATCATAAATGTACCTGGCTCAATCCAGCGGAAACGTTGGGTAATAGATTGCGCATTAGTTTTGATTTCCGCATCCGCATATGTGCCATACTGATCACATACTGGCTCTGCTTTCATTGCTTTCGGAAAAAGTTGTTCTGGTGGAATATCTGCTACTGTACAGTCTTCGGCAATCCCATTCGATATTGATAACTGTAATAATCCCAGACCAAATACCAAAAACTTTAGCCACGAAACAGGTATAAACATTCTCATCTTTAACATCCTCAATTTTTCGAAAATTGCGTCCCTGCAACCCGCGCCAACTGTGCAAAATAGGCCGCACCGGTATCCAACGCCTGCTCATCAAAATCAAAACGACTGGAGTGCGCTGGATAGCCCTCCTGCCCATCAAATTGTCCGCCAAACCGCACATAACAACCTGGCACTTTTTCGAGATAATAGCTGAAATCCTCCGCGCCCATATTCGCCGTCGCCAGTTGGAGCACATTTTCCGCACCAGCTACTTCCGTAGCCGCTTGCCGCGCCAGATCAGCCATTTCTGGCGAATTGAGCAACGGCGGCGTGCCGTGATCAATTGTTACGCGAATATCGGCATCATGCAGTTGACCGACCGACTCGGAAATGCGGCGAATTGAAGTATGTAATGCTTCGCGCACCTCTTGTTCTTGCGCCCGGATGGAACCCTCCAACATCGCATGTCCGGCGATGACATTGTGCACCGTCCCTGCATTAAACTTGCCGATGGAAACGACCGACGGATGCGCCGGATTGATCTCGCGCGACACAATTGTCTGCAATGCCATCACCAACAAACTACCAACCACTACGGTATCGGTCGTTTCGTGTGGACGCGCTGCATGACCGCCCTTGCCGTGAATCTCCAATGTAAATTTATCGCTCGACGCACCAACCGGCCCATCCGAAATCACCACCGAGCCACACGGATAGCGGTAATCCAAATGCCCACCAAAAATCGCTGCAACATTTTCCAACACGCCGAGTTCCATCATTGCCAATGCACCCATCACATTCTCTTCGGCAGGCTGAAAAATCAAGCGTACCGGCAATGGTGGCGGCTCGGAATTTTTGAGCAACATCGCCGTGCCTAGCAAAATCGCCGCATGCCCATCATGACCGCAAGCATGCATCCGCCCATCAATTTCCGAAGCGAATGGCAAGCCTGTCTCTTCCTGAATCGGCAACGCATCCGTATCCGCACGCAACGCAATAAATGGCGCATCCTGTTGTCCTGGAATTTCTGCCACGATACCGGTTCCAGCAAGTGTGCGATGTGGAATTTCCAGCTCGTCCAGCACATCGCGGATTTGCTGAGCCGTGCGGAACTCCTGCTCGCTCAGTTCAGGATGACGGTGCAAATCGCGTCGGAATGCAACGATTTTTTCGTGGATTTCCGGGGGAATTGAGGAAGTGATCGACATGGTTTTATCCTTCAATTTGGAGCGTTAGACTTCTCTTCATCAGACCGCAGAAGCCAGAGAAAATCAAATCTCAAAATCAGTGAACCAGGATTTAACCTTGATTGCTGTCATTTCGACGAGGAAAGAGGAGAAATCTTCAGCGAATACAATAGATTTATCGCCATGCTCAAAATGACAAAAATAGCCGCATGGACTTTCCACTGAAAATTCACAAGACAACACGTATAATTACCGATTGTCCATAACGTTTCGATTCTGTATGTGTCCGCAAACGACTAAAGAACAAGCTGAATATAATGGTGAGGTTCATCTCACCGTCAACGGCAAACCGATCACTGTTCCCCCCTCTCTTTCGGTTATTCAGGCACTTTGGCGTGCCGGGTATCCGCGTGTGCAAGGGGTTGGCTGTCTGGAAGGAGTCTGCGGCTCCTGCCGGGTGCTGGTGCGCCGCGCAGGCTCCAAAGAAATCAACATGGAGATGGGCTGCCAAACCTTGGTGGAAAAGGGAATGAATGTGATGTTCCTCGCGTTTCCGACCAAAGTTCCGCACAAATACAAGCTGAACAAGATCCCTAACTCATGGGAAGTGCAATCCGAATTCCATACCATCTTCCCGGAAGCGAAAAATTGCCGTAGTTGCCACGGCTGCACCACTGCCTGCCCGAAGCAGATTCCGGTAGAGGATGGTGTCAAACTGGCAGCGCAGGGGAAATTCAAGGAAGCAGGCGAACTCTTTTTTGATTGCATCATGTGCGACCTTTGCATGACGGGCTGTCCGGAGCAGATCGCGCCGAATCATGTCGGTCTGTTTGCGCGGCGTGTCACCGCCTACTTCCACACCCGGCCTTCCAATCTGATTAATCGCCTTGAAAAAATCCGCACCGGCGAATTGCAGATCAATCGGGAATAAAGAGGGAATCCAGCATCATGAGCAACTCTTCCGCGAATATCGCAGGTATTCCCTACTCAGCCGCACTCTCCAATTATCAGCCACTATCAGATCGTCCGCTTCCAGAAGACCGGCCTGATCCACAAACGCTGTTGAAAAAATACCATCCGGATCACATTGAAAGCACCATTACCCGCCTCAAAGTCGGTGTAAACCAGGGGATGCTCTGCCACAAACAACTGGCGGAAGTGTTGCAATCAGATGCACGCATTGAAGAGACCGATCTCGCTGGCGCACCCACTGTTGAAACTGATGTATTGGTGATCGGCGGTGGCGGAGCCGGATGCGCCGCTGCAATCATTGCCGCACAGCAAGGCGCAAAAGTGATCCTTGCAACCAAATTGCGTCTGGGCGACAGCAATACGGTGATGGCAGAAGGCGGGATTCAGGCATCGGTTGACAAGGAGGATACACCGCAACGTCATTTTGACGATACGCTGAAAGCGGGACACCGTTATGGCAACCATGATCTGGTCGCGCAACTGGCGATGGATGGCCCCGATGTGATCCGTTGGCTGATTCAGCAAGGAATGCAATTTGATCTCGACGATTCAGGCGATTTGCTCACTCGTCGCGCTGGCGGGACAAGTGCCGACCGCATTTGCTACTACCGCGACTACACTGGGCTGGAGATGATGCGTGTGCTACGCGAGTCAGTACTCACCCGCGACGACATTGAACTGTGGGATTACTGCCCAACGGTAGAACTGCTCAGCGATGAGGAAGGCAACTGTACCGGTGCAGTAGTTTCTTCACTGAAAGAACGTAGCTATATCATGATCAACGCCAAGGCGGTGGTTTTGGCGACCGGCGGCATCGGGCGAATGCATTTGAATGATTTCCCAACCTCCAACCATTTTGGCGCGACGGGCGATGGCTTGGCATTGGCCTACCGGCTTGGCGCAAAACTACGCGACCTGGATTCCTTCCAGTACCATCCAACCGGGCTGGCTTATCCGCACCACCTTACGGGGAGCTTGATCACCGAGGGCGTGCGTTCTTGTGGAACGTGGTTAGTCAATGCCTACGGCGAACGCTTTGTTGATGAATTGTCAGCGCGTGATGTTGTTGCGGCGGCAATTATCCGCGAATGCGACGAAGGACGTGGCATTACAACCCCGTTCGGCGACTGTGGGGTTTGGCTTGATACGGCTGGAATGGAAAAACGTCAACCCGGGATGCTGCAAGAACGTTTCCCAAAACTGATGCATTTGGGCGAAAAAGCAGGTATCTCTCCGCTCGAGCAACCGCTATTGATCTACCCGACACTGCACTACCAAAATGGTGGCGTGGTAATCAACAAAAATGGCAAAACGACCGTGCCTGGCCTCTTTTGCGCCGGGGAGACAAGCGGCGGCATTCATGGCAAAAACCGACTGATGGGCAATGCGCTGCTGGAAATTATCAGCTTCGGGCGCAAGGCAGGACGCGCAGCCGCCACTTTCCGCCGCAAAAAGCAACACAATAAGCTTTCTATTGAGCATCTCAACCAGCTCCGTCGTGAACTGGCAAACGCCAATATGCCGATGGATCTGAAAGGGCCGTTGCTCTTCCCGGAATATGCCAAGTTTGATCTGGATGCCGATTACGAAGGGCTGCACAACCATCGCAACTCCAAGGTCTAACTCAATTGCATAGCCGTTTTCACGGAAAAAACTACTTTTTTTACCTACAAGCTAAAAACGGACTGAATCACAGCCTAAATCAAAGAGAGATCAAGAGAACGGGAGCAGAAAATAGTGCCGATTCTATTGCTGTGCGTTGCGCTGTTGATTCTCTTTCTCTTTTTGCATTTTCGACGCAAACAGAAACGGCAACGGCGTATTGACCTGCGCAACCAGCGATTCCCGAAAAAGTGGGAACGCATTCTGCATAAAGAAGTACCGATTTACCGAAAATTACCGTCCAAACTGCGCGAAGAATTGCATGGGCATGTCCACGTTTTCTTGGCGGAAAAACGTTTCTTCGGCAATGATGGCATTGTCATCACTGACAAAATCCGCCTGATTATTGCGGCGCAAGCTTGCTTGTTATTGCTGAACCGTACCCCGCGTTATTTTCCCGGTTTCCAAACCATTCTCCTCTACCCGGAAAGCTACCGTGCGCAACAGGTGCAACGCGACGGCTCAATTGAAATTGCTGGAAAACAGCACCGGGCGGGCGAATCATGGTATCGGGGGCCAGTGATTCTGTCGTGGAATGAGGTGCTGCGCGGAGTATCGCAACCACACGATGGCTACAATGTAGTGCTCCATGAATTCGCGCACAAGCTGGATGAGGAAGACCATGTGATGGATGGTTTACCAATTTTAAGCGAAGATTCGCACTATGCATCCTGGGCGGAGGTGCTGCGCCGCGAATACCATTTGCTCCAGGAGAAAGCGCAACGCGGCAGACGGGATGTGATGAACAATTATGGTGCGACTTCCCCAGCAGAATTTTTCGCTGTTGCCACAGAGACCTTTTTTGAGCGACCCGCCAAGCTCAAGCGAAAACACCCAAAATTGTATGTCGAGTTGCGAAAATTTTACCGAGTTGATCCGGTTTCCTGGCATGGCAATGCGCAGAAATGACCGGTGATGAGCAATCAGATGCCTCGTTTTATTGATTCCCATGCACACATTGATTTTCCTGCGTTTGATGCGGATCGTGCGGTTCTGTTACAGCATTGCGTGGAGTTGGATGTCGAAACCATCATTGTGCCCGGTGTGGAACGCAAATACTGGCCACGATTACTACACACTACCCAGCATTTTTCCAATGCTGAAACAGCCCCAAAATTGCTGCCAGCGTTGGGTATTCATCCGCTATTTCTCAATACAGATCAACAGTCTGGTCAAGAATTGAATTTTCAATCTAATCTGCAATTTAATCAGCAAGCTGATTTGCAAGAATTGGATTCATTGCTGGAAAAATATCCAGAAATCATTGCGGTTGGCGAAGTCGGTCTTGATTTTTTCCGTCTGAAAAATGACGAAGCAGGACAAACGCAAAAACTTCGGCAAACAGCACTCTTCACTGCACAAATTGAACTTGCAGAAAAACACCAAAAACCACTGCTGCTCCATCTGCGCAACAGCCATGAAACGGCTTTGCCAATCCTGAAACAACAGGCTCACCATGGTGGCATCGCCCACGCTTTCAGCGGCAGTTGGGAACAGGCGAAACGCTATATTGATTTGGGCTTTCTGATTGGTATCGGCGGCGTAGTGACGCGTCCTAATGCAAAAAAATTGCGCACATTGACGCAAAAATTGCCGCTAGATGTGCTGGCACTAGAAACCGATGCGCCAGATTTACCACCTGTTTGGCTTAATGGTGAACGCAACAGCCCGGAACAAATCCCAAAGATTGCTGCCGAAATTGCTGCGTTACGCGGTGAAAGTGTAGACATAATCTCGGAAATGACAACACAGAATGTGAAACGCATGCTCAATCTCCTGAATTGACTTCAATCGGTTGAAATGCGACATTGCCACACCGAATTGAATATAGATGGATGTGCAAGCTTGGCGTAGGGGTAGAGGAAAAATGTCCGAACTGGATCACCTCAAAGAGCAAATTGCCTATATGAAACTATGGTTGGGCATTTTCATTGTCACCAACATCAGCTTGATTGGTTGGCTGGTAACCCATTACGAAAAAGCAGAGGTATTGCTTGTTACCGCCAGCATCATCACACTTTTTTCGATCTTCACCACTGTTTTTCTGCTACATCGGAAAATTCAGGGAAGGATTGACCAATTGAAGGAAAAATAAGCATGGAAATCATTG
This sequence comes from uncultured Piscirickettsiaceae bacterium, assembly GCA_964344325.1. Taxonomy (GTDB): domain Bacteria; phylum Pseudomonadota; class Gammaproteobacteria; genus CAYFMX01. Next base: position 25,472 of record CAYFMX010000018.1, on the reverse strand, counting down.
TTGCATTAGTTTTAGTGTTTGCTGCTGGATTTTTGATTTATATTGGCCTAGATTCTGCTAAAGACAAATAATCGTAGTGTCTATCTACATTTAATCTGACTATCACACATCTCTCTTTCACCACCCACACTCTGCCATTCAAAACACCGTGGCAGGATGGTCGGCAAACACTGACCAAACGTCCCGTTTTTCTGCTTTATCTGCACGCAGAAAATGGGGAAACGGGTATTGGTGAATGTGCTCCTCTGCCCTCAATGGGCACAGAAACCATTGCAGAAGCACAACAGCAACTAAAAAGAATCTGTACAGACTCCTCTTTTCCTTCCCGTCTGGAAAATTTTGATCGCAACAACTTTCCATTACCGTGGAAAAATCGCTTTCCAGCAGTACATTGCGCATTGGAATCGGCCTGGTGTGATCTGCAAGCCAAACAGACACAACAACCGCTAAATCGTTGGCTATCTAAAAATGCAGCTGCTCAGGTTCAGGTAAATCTGGCTGGCGGCACGCTTGCTTCGTTCCAGCCTGTACAAATTCCGCAACAGATTGCGCAATGGGAAAAATCTGATGTTTCAGTTGTGAAATTAAAAATTGGTGTTGCTTCGCCAGCAACAGAGCTGGAAATGCTTCAAAACTTGCTGGCTGCATTACCAACAACGATGAAAATACGTTTGGATACGAATCAGGCGTGGGATTTTGCGACTGCGCAGCAGTTTCTTTCCAACTTCAAAAATCCTCCCTGTCCCTCCTTTACAAAAGGAGGGAACTTTCATGCCATATCTTCCCAAATTGATGCGTTAGAAGAACCCATCAAAACACCAGCACTCGCACAACTTTCAGAATTGCAAAAACAGATTACGTTTCCAATTGCACTGGATGAGTCATTGTCCAATTTTTTAGCACAATTCCCATCAACAGAGGTATTTGCAAAACAATTACAACAGCATCATTTGCGCCGTGTGGTACTGAAACCGATGTTGCTCGGAGGACCGCTCACGACATTCCGACTCGCCAAAACATTACAAGATTTCGGCATTGAAACGGTGGTTACTTCCGCGCTGGAAAGCAATATCGGACTGCTCTCCGCTGCGCATTGCGCGGCTTCAATTGATCCAAAAAATCAATGGAAACATGGCCTTGACACCGCTAATCACCTTATAAAAAACTTGGCGGTTGCACCCCGGATCAAAAACGGGATACTGTCCTTCCCTAAAATACCGGGATTAGGCATCCATATACTTCCAAACGAACCGTAACACGAACCTTGGGATGGGCATTTTTTGACGCAGACCGGCTTTGAGACCCAACATCAAATCACGCTGCACGAAACCGATGCCGCAGGGCGACTTTTTTTTTCCCATCTTTTCACCATCGCCCACACCGCTTACGAGCAATTTGCCGAATCGCTTGGTTTTCCGCTACACCAACTAATTCCTGCCAGAAAAATTTTTGTCCCGGTGGTACATGCCGAAGCGGATTACCTCGCCCCGATTTTGCATGGTGACCCAATCAAACTGACGATTTCCGTTACCAACATTGGCGCACACAGTTTTTCACTTCACACGCAGTTTTTGGATACAAGAGAAACCGTCGTTTCAACCGTGCAGACCGTGCATGTCTGCATTGATCCAAAAACTGGCGAAAAAGTGGAAATTCCAGGTACGTTGCAGGCTGCATTGGAGAGGTATCATTTCGATGGTTGATGCTTCGGCAACTTCTGCAAATAACACGCAACTACAGCAATTGCTACAACAAGATTTGGGTGCGCTCAATTTGTATTGGGCATTGCAGTTGGTGCATGGACTAGTTTTAGCGGGCGTGGAAAATTTCGTCATTTCGCCAGGGTCACGCTCCACGCCGTTAGCGCTCGCAGTGGCGCGACATCCGCAAGCGAAATATCAGGTCATTATTGATGAACGTTCCGCCGCTTTTTTTGCGCTGGGACAAGCTAAAAACAACCAAAAACCGAGTACCTTAATTTGTACCTCCGGAACGGCAGTTGCCAACTGGCTTCCAGCTGTGGTTGAAGCAAACCATTCTGCGACACCGATGATTTTGCTTTCTGCCGACCGTCCGCCAGAGTTGATCGGACGCGCCGCAAACCAGACGATTGATCAAACAAAAATTTTTGGCGACCACGTCCGCGCATTCCACAATTTACCAACGCCGGAAATCAATGTCGCAAATTCTGATTATTTATCGCATTTGGCTGCACAGGCGATGCATGAATCGCAATTTCCACTCGCCGGGCCGGTGCATTTGAATATTCCATTGCGTGAGCCACTATTACCTAATTTTGTAAAACAATCGGAAAAACTGGATCAGTTTTTTGCTGATTTATTCTCTACATTACCGAAAAAAAGAGTTCAGATTTTTTCTCCGCTAGAAAACCGTGTTGAACAACTAAATAGAGAACAATCCAATCAAATTCAAAATCTCGCCACACAAATCAATGGAAAATCGGGCTGGATTTTATGTGGTAGTGGAAATTATCCATCCAGTTTCCAAAAACAAATTTCTGAATTAGCAGAAAGATTGAATGCACCGATTTTTGCCGATGCGCAATCGAATTTACGTTGGGGGAACGAAGTTTCCCCTTTTTTTTGCAGCGAATATGATCAATTTTTGGCGAAAAATTCAGAAACCGGAAAACCGGTAGAAAAACCGGAATGGATTCTCCAGTTTGGAAGACCGCTGTTATCAAAAAACCTGAACAATGCAATAAAACAGGCCGCACCGGAAACATTTATTACTATTTGTAATAATCATTTGTGGCCTGATCCAGATTTACAAATGACGCATTTTTTTCCGATAAAGCCAGATTTTTTTTGTACTGCATTGGTAAAAGCTTTACCTGAATTATCGGAATCAGCAGACAAAAATCCTCCCTGTCCCTCCTTTACAAAAGGAGGGAACCTTCCAGTTCAATCGGAGACACAAACTGAAGGCTCTCTTACTCTGCCGGATGTTATGCAGGTTTTGCAGAAAACCTTGCCTGCAAATACCCAACTGTTTTGCGCTAACTCCACAGCAATTCGGGAACTTGACCGCTGGTTTGGGAATCGCGAGGAACCACTGCAACTATTTACCAATCGTGGCGCAAGCGGGATTGATGGCAATCTATCGACGCTATTTGGCATCGCCAGCAATACAGATGCAGAGATTCCTGTTGTTGGAATCATCGGTGATGTCACTTTTTATCATGATTTAAATGCATTAAAACTTGCAAAAGAACTCAATCGAAATATCACCATATTATTAATCAATAATGGTGGTGGACAGATTTTCAGCCAGCTTTCGCCCCAGCATTTACCGCATACAGAGTTCGAGAAAATCTGGCTCACGCCGACCAATCTGGATTTTTTATACGCCGCAAAATTATTTGAATTGGAGTATCACATTGTGGAAAACATAATGGATTTTAAAGGGGCATTGCATGCTGCATTGGAACAGGATTGTTGCAATTTGATTGAATTGAAGATGAATTAAAAAATAGTTAAAAAATCAATAAGAAACAGAAAAAAGATCAAAAATGAGCCAAAAAATCAACTGGACAGCCACCTCGAACCGCAATGATCAGGACATCCGTTACGAAAAAGCGGAAGGGATCGCCAAAATCACCATCAACCGTCCGCAGGTACGCAATGCGTTCCGCCCGGAGACGGTGAAGGAGATGATTTCTGCGTTCACGGACGCGCATCTTGATCCGGAAATTGGCGCAATTATTTTGACCGGCGAAGGCGACAAGGCGTTCTGTTCTGGCGGCGACCAGAAAATTCGTGGTGAACATGGATACAACGATGCCGATGGCGAAGCGCAGCATCTCAACGTACTAGATCTACAGAAACAGATTCGCTCACTGCCAAAGCCAGTCGTGGCAATGGTTAACGGCTACGCGATTGGTGGCGGACACGTATTGCACTTGCTTTGCGACCTGAGCATCGCTTCCGAAAATGCGATTTTTGGGCAGACGGGGCCGAAAGTCGGTAGCTTTGATGCAGGTCTTGGCGCAGGGTTGCTGGCACGTACCGTCGGCATGAAAAAAGCGAAAGAGATCTGGTTTCTCTGCCGCCAGTATAGCGCACAAGAAGCACTAGAGATGGGACTGGTCAACATCGTCGTGCCGTTAGAAAAACTGGAAGAAGAGACGGTCGACTGGTGCCGCCAGATGTTGCAGTGGAGTCCAACCGCTTTGCGCCTGCTGAAAGCCGGTTTCAACGCGGATACAGATGGCCTAGCCGGAATTCAGGAATTGGCGGGCAATGCCACAGCTCTTTTTTACATGAGTGACGAGGGACAAGAGGGGCGCAATGCGTTCAACGAGAAACGTGCGCCAGACTTTTCGCGGTTTCAACGCCGCCCCTGAAACAGGATCAATCGTGATCGAGATACTTCATCAGCAGTTACAGGCTCTTTTAACGCAGGAATCTTTTCCTGCTTGTATCTCCGTTATTTTTCCATTCACAACACCGCAGCATTTTCCGCTTCCGGAAGACCCGCAAGGTCTCTGCTGGAGCAACTACACCGGACAACATCGAAAAGAACATCCAGAACGGATTGCATCCATCAGTACTGCATGGCAAGCAACTGCATCTGGCGAAGGGCGTTTTCAAACCATCCAGCAACAATTTTCCGAACTGCAAAAAAACTGGGCAGTTGTTGACCATGGAAAAACGGGCATCAAACCGCGTCTCTTCTTCCAATATGCATTTGCGGAAGAAGACCCGATGCAAAAAGAGTGGAAAGGGTTTGAAAATACCAAACTGGTTTTGCCGCGCTTGATGCTAATCCAGCAAGAAGGAAAAACCGCGCTCATTTTCTCCCACACCTGTGCGGATGGAGCCATCTTCCAGGCAACCGCCAAACGGCAAAAAAATTTTGCCCGAAAATCGCAACTGGAAGCGATTCTGAAGCAGTGGATTGAAGATCTTGCTACGCTGCAACGCGATTTTGTCTTCATTGAAAAATTTCATGAAAAAAATAGCGTACAAGAATGCAAAAACGCACCTGAAAACGAAGCCGAAATAAAAACGAAAATTAAGAAGACCATTCGAAAACCAAAAGATGAAGTCTGGTTGGAAAATGTGCGTCGCGTAGTACGGACAATTCACCGGCTACAAAACCGTTTTGGCATGCTGGAAAAAGTGGTTTACAGCCAATCCCAAACCGTCTGTTTTGAAGAAGAGCCGGATGTCGTTTCCGCATTCAAAAATCTGGAACAGCGTGCCAAAAATGGGCACGGCAGCGCGTTGTGGATTCAAAACGGCACAAAAATTTTGTTGGCCGCACCACCAGAACGGCTACTGCGCAAAACCGGCAATACACTTCATTGTGACGCGTTAGCAGGAACCGTGCCTCGTGGAGAGTCGTTGGAAGAGAAAGAAGCACAAGCAGAACAGTTGCTGTTCAACTCTAAACTCCGCCATGAGCACCATCTGGTCGTTGAAGCGATTCGCAAACAACTCGCGCCACTCAGCCAAACTATGGATTCACCTGGCACGCCGACCGTGCGTAGATTGCATACGCTGGCACACCTTTACACACCAATCACGGCTATATTGGAGCAAAAACATTCTATTTTTGAGCTGATCCCGTTGTTGCACCAAAATCCGGCAATTTGCGGAACTTCCCAGTATGATGCGCTGGCCTGGTTGAAAGCGCATAAAGATACAGAACGCGGGCTCTATTCCGGCGGAATTGGCTGGCTGGATGCGGATGGTGATGGCGAAATTTTCGTCCTGCTGCGTTGCGCATTACTGGAAGAGACAATGGCGACCTTCTATGCAGGCGCGGGAATTATCGGTAATTCAGTTCCGGAAGAAGAATTGCAGGAAATTCATCTGAAAGTTAATAGCGTGTTAGATGCGTTTTGTGTATGAAAGCTCTAAAAAACCGCCCTTAATCTCATTTTCCAACAGTTTTTGGCTAAATTTCCCGAAATAAACAACCCCGCCGCAAGCAGCGGGGTTGTTTATTTCGGGAAAATCCCAGATTCGCACTAATCTCGGGAATTTCCAAACAGCTTCTAAGGTATTTTTCAGAGGCTCCTTTAACATCCAGCAATCATTGGATTCGGCGGGACTGATCTGATGGGATATTTTCTTTCTCGAAATTCAACAAAATCAAATGGATTTGCCGTTGCAATGTCAAACATCAGATTTCGATCATGATGCATGTTTCTTATTTTAGAGACAAAATAACACTGAAATTTTGTAATCTGATCTATAGGAAATAGTTCTTTAAATCCTCCCTCTTCCATTTTCTTTTCCAAGAAATTCTCAACAACACCTGTAAACTTTGAAGTCACATTACCTGTCCTAAAACGCCTTCTGCTGTTAATATTCTTCAATTCTACCAAATAGAGATGGTAGCCTTTTGTATTGTCACATTTTACTAAAATGAGACAATCCACTGCTGGTGGTCTATTTCCAATTTTTTTCGCATTGTAGAAATCATCCGGCTTTAAAATGAGGATATTGTCAATCTCTTCATCAATTGTTGCTTCAATACTATTTTCACGGCATTTTGAACAAGTAAACGGCTTTAAATCAGGGTGATTTTTAATTTCTTCAATCATCCTGATTACTCCTGCCCTATCTTTTCAATCAAGTCCAGTTTTTCATTGTAAAGATTTTCAGCCGTTTTCACGAAATTCTGATCATCTACACCAAATTCATCTATTGGCATAGTGATGGATTCACTTCCTTCCGGCGTTTCTTTAAACAATAGGGCTTTTGATTTTTCTGGATCAATATCACCAGAAATCACTAGATTATTGAATTTATTAAACATATAATTGCTATGTGTCGTAATCACAAATTTTACATCATTTTTTGCTAATTCTGCGAACTGCTCTAACAATTTTACTTGGATTTCTGGATGTAGATGGGCTTCTGGTTCTTCGATAAATACCAAAGACTTTTTAACTAAGTTTGTATACTTTCCACGAATATGCATTTCTGTAAGGTAAGAAATCATATCTTCATGTGGATCAAGAATATTTCTATCTCCATAATTTTCAGGAGAGTTCACAACATCTCTCAAGTAAGAAACAATTGGAGATATTTCAGATACCATTGAAGAACAATACGATAAATCAAGACTTAATGATGTATTGTTTGGTCTAAAAATAATTTTTTTTGTTTCCTTGTCGAACTCTACTTTTCCATTCAATATTTCATCTTCTATCTTAGATGTAATATCTGAAATTTTATTTTTTTCTTTCTGTTTGGAATTATCAATATTTGATAATCCTAGAAAATAATCACTAACAGGCTCTGAGATACTGGGAAGCTCAATTTTTTGATTTGTATACATTCTCATTAAAGACAAACTGGCTACAATTTGACCAAAGCTACTTAGTGCCTGATATAATCCCGAACGAGAAGCAGGCAAATAGTAAAATCCTTTGATATACTGGCTAATTTCATTTGTTAATTCACCTATTTTTTCAAAAATAAATGCTCTTGATCCATCATCATCAAAAATAATTCTATCATTGGCATTCTCTGGGATATAAAAATATATTTCCCTTCCATTGTCAGTGGGATGTTTTTTTTCTTTATATTGGGCTGATGTTATTTTTTCTCTGCAGATCTCAATATTTTTGATGCGCATTTTTTTATCATATATTCTAATTTCAACTTTAAAGAATTCAGTTTCTAGTTTTATTGATAAATGTTTATTTGAAAACACATTCTCTAAATTTTCAATAGAACCAAATGTATTCAAAAAAGAGTTATTGATATTCTTTTCTAAAAATGCAGATATTGTATCTTTGAGAAGATGTTCTATTTCTTTTTTTATATCATCTTTCTCTTGGCTGTCTAGTAATATTTCTCTAAGTTCCTGTGAAAAATTAGAAAGTGGATTCAAAAGATTATAATGATTTACATTTGCAATATTTTTTAAAACTAAATAGATAGCCGAAATCGCATACGATTTTCCAGTATTATTCTTCCCAAAAATCAACGTGAAATCATCTTCCGTATCAAACTCAAAATGTTTGATCGGCCCGAAATTTTCCAACGTGATTTTCATCCGAATTTCCCTGATTTTTGGCTAAATAATTGAAAACAGGCGCAGACAAGCGCACAAAAAATTCTTATTGCATCATAAAATCCACTTCACCGCCACGCTGCTTCCGGTAAAATGCCGCACCCTTATGGATATGCACGAAACTGACATCACTGCGTCGCTCAACGAGGCGCAATACGAAGCCGTTACGACGGAATCCCAAAACACTTTGGTACTCGCCGGAGCCGGCAGCGGCAAAACCCGTGTGCTGGTGCAGCGCATCGCGTGGCTGGTCAACACCAAAAACGTTTCGCTCTGGAGCATCCTCGCTGTTACCTTCACCAACAAGGCAGCGAAAGAGATGCGCGGGCGGCTGGAGACTTTATTAAATGTGCCGACACAAAAACTGTGGGTTGGCACCTTCCACGGCCTTGCGCACCGTATCTTGCGGGCAAACTGGGAAAAAGCTGGATTGCCGCAGAATTTTCAGATCATCGACAGCCAAGATCAGCAAACGATGATCAAGCGCATCATGCGCGAAAAACAGCTCGACGAACAACGCTGGCCGCCGCGCCAGGCGCAATGGTGGATCAACGAACAAAAAGACAAAGGGCTGCGCCCACAACACATCGAACTGGGCGCAGATTTGTGGCTCGGGCAAATGGTGCGTATCTACGAAAGCTACGAACAACAATGCCGCCAGGCTGGGCTGGTCGATTTCGCCGAAATGTTGCTCCGTGCCCATGAACTCTGGCGCGACAATCCCGACTTGCTTACCAATGCACGGGAACGCTTTTCGCATATTCTGGTCGATGAGTTTCAGGATACTAATACTGTGCAATATGCGTGGTTACGGCTGCTGGCGGGTGATACCGGACATACCTTTGTGGTCGGCGATGATGACCAGAGCGTGTACGGATGGAGAGGCGCACAAGTCGAAAATATCCGCAATTTTGTGAAGGATTTTCCCAATACAGAGACGATTCGGCTGGAGCAAAACTACCGCTCTACCGCAACGATTCTTGATGCGGCGAATGCGCTGATCCAGAATAACGCTGGAAGAATGGGTAAAGAACTGTGGACGAATGGCTCTGAAGGCGAGCCGATCCAACTCTACTCCGCATTCAACGATCTCGACGAAGCGCGTTTTGTTGCTGAGCAGGTACAAGCATGGGGCGAAGAAGGCGGAGCACGGGCAGAATGTGCGGTTCTATATCGCTCTAATGCGCAATCACGTGTATTGGAAGAGGCATTGCTGGCGGCACAAATCCCGTATCGGATTTATGGTGGTTTGCGCTTTTTCGAGCGGGCGGAAATCAAGGATGCACTGGCTTATCTACGGCTCATCTCACATCGTCACGATGACGGCGCGTTTGAACGGATCGTCAACCAGCCAACGCGTGGTATCGGCGACCGCACGTTGGATATTGTGCGTGATTATGCGCGGACAACCGGCGTTTCATTGTGGCAAGCATCGCTGGAACAAATCCAGACCGGCACAGAATTGAATGCACGGGCGAAAAATGCACTCGCCGCGTTTCTGAATATGATCGACGAAACAGCACATCAATGTGAAAATCTGAAGTTGGGTGAACAGGTCGAAGTGATGTTGCGCAACAGCTCGTTGCAAGCTCATTTTGAGCAACAAAAAGGCGATGCCGCGCAAGGTAAAGTCGAAAACCTGAAAGAGTTGGTTACCGCAGCGAAAGAATTTTCACCGGCAGATGATGTCCTTAGTCCACTGGATGAGTTTCTCGCACAGGCTGCGCTGGAGGCCGGAGAAGGTCAGGCTGATGAATGGGAAGACTGTGTACAGTTGATGACGTTACACTCCGCAAAAGGACTGGAATTTCCGCAGGTCTTTTTGACTGGTATGGAAGAAGGACTCTTTCCGCACTATAACTCGGCGGAACAGCCAGACAAGCTGGAAGAAGAGCGCCGTCTCTGTTACGTTGGCATCACTCGTGCGCGACAGAAATTAACCATCACCCATGCAGAAAGCCGTCGCCTCTATGGTAAAGAGCACTATCCGCGTGTCTCCCGTTTTGTGAAAGAGATTCCCACCGAGTTGATGCAGGAAGTGCGGTTGCGCGGCAATATTTCACGTCCAGTTGCCCATTCGCGTTCCGCTTCTAGCAGTTCAGGATATGGTAGTTATGGTACACAAAATCGTATTTCTGCTGCGAATACCCAGAAATCGCCAGCAACGCGTCGTGTACAGCCAAAAGATACCGGAACAGGCTTGCAAGCGGGACAGAATGTTTCGCATCCGAAATTTGGCAATGGTACGGTTTTGCAGATTGAAGGGACTGGCGCACAGGCGCGGGTGCAGGTACGGTTTGACGGTGGTGCAGGGACGAAGTGGTTAGTGGCGGGATATGCGAACTTAAGTCCCGTGTAGCTGTACAAACATTTTTGCAATTTTTCAAAAAATCCCATCATGAACCGCGACCAAGTCTACGCCAGCGACTTTGATCTTGTGGAAGCCTTCCGCTTTGACGAGCGTGTTGCCGCTGTTTTCTCCGATATGGTACGCCGCTCCGTACCGGGATACGGAACCGTTTTGTCGCTGACCGGCCTGCTCGCCGGAACCTATCTGCAACCCGACAGCCGAGGCTACGATTTAGGCTGCTCGCTCGGCGCATCAACATTGGCGATAGCGCGTGCCGTTGCCGATCAAAATCCTGAAAATTATCAAAGTGATTGCCAAAAAGATTACCAAATTATCGCGGTAGATAATTCCGAAGCAATGGTGACGCAGTGCCAAAAAAATATCGCTGAAGCGAATTTTCCAATCCCGATTAAAATCCAGTGCGCCGATATTCGGAAAATTGAAATCAAAAACGCTGGATTTGTGGTGATGAATTACATCTTGCAATTTTTGCCGCAGGCAGAACGTTTGGAAATTCTGCAAACAATTGCCAACGGTATGAAACCAGGCGGTGCATTGATGCTCTCCGAAAAAATTGTGTTTGATGATCCAAACCAGCAGCAGCGGATGACCGACCTGCACCACGCCTTCAAACGGGCGAACGGCTACAGCGAACTGGAAATCAGCCAAAAACGCACCGCACTAGAAAATGTACTGGTTGCAGAAAATCTGGAAACCCATTTTCAGCGGTTAAAAAAGGCCGGTTTTTCGCAGGTAGAAACTGTTTTCCAGGCGATTAATTTCGTTACGGTTTTAGCGATCAAATAGACCGTCAAATAAATAAACCATATGACATTTTTCAGCTTATTGGCGCTTGCCGTTGCAATGTTTATTTTTGCCCTCACCCCAGGACCTGGCGTTTTTGCGACCGTGGCACGGGCGTTGGCTTCCGGATTTCGTCCTGCGCTGTTTTGTGTAGCGGGAATTGTTCTGGGTGATTTGGTTTTTCTGTTGCTGTCGATTTTCGGGCTTTCTGCGATTGCGGAACAGATGGGCGAGTTTTTTATTCTGGTGAAATATCTGGGCGGGGCTTATTTGATTTGGCTTGGCATCAACATTCTACGCAACATGCCCAAACTCACCGAAATTGAAACAGAAGAACTAACCAAAACAGGAGAAAAACAGACCAGCTTTCTCACTGGCCTGATTATCACACTGAGTAATCCGAAAGTAATTCTGTTTTATCTTGGATTTTTACCTGCGTTTCTGGATTTGAATGCCCTTTCTATGCAAGAAGTGATTTGGGTCGCAATAGTGATTTCTGTGGTGCTCAGCGCAGTGCTGATCGGCTATGCGTGGATGGCGACGCAGGCGCGTCAGAAATTTCAGAGTAGCCGTGCCATGAAACGGCTGAACCAAACCGCTGGGGGAATTATGGTCACAACCGGGGCGGTTTTAGTGATGAAATAGCTTCTATCGTCCTTAAACAGACTCTGGCCAAAATTCCTTGTCCATCACTTGTTCAAACGCCCACGGACAAGCGGTTGGAAAGGTCTCTTCTGATAACCCGGTTTCTACCGCCGCATACTGGAGCGCGTCTGCATAGCTCTCTTCCAATAGTTGTGACAATTTGGATTTCAGGCTTGGATTGTCGCGCAATAACTTTCCAATCCGAATCCGTTGTTCCGCAATCGTCTTTTGCCAGCTTTTTCCCCGACGCTCCGGTTGGTATTGCCATTTCAACAGATGCATCAGCAACACTTCCAGACGGCTGCCCAGCGCACGAAGAATGCTTTTTCCCATATCTTCCACTTCTTCGATGATATTTTCCAAATCCGCCGCCGCAAAATCCCCGGCACGCAACAACATAACCTGTTTTGCCGTCCAGCCGTAAAAATCGGAGTCATAAAGCAGTGGTTGCATTTTTCTTTTTTCCTTATTTTTCAAACGGAAAAATCCCGCTCCAACACAAATTTACGAAGCTGCCGCTCTCCGCGCATTACATGCAGAATATATACGCTGCCTTCTTCACCCTGATCAAAGTGATAAAAAATCCGACAAGGTGAAACAATAACTTCCCGATAATCCGAATTTTCCAATTCAGGTGGGACACGACCCGATTCGGGAAAAATTTCAAGCCGTTCCACGACAGAAAATATCTTTTGCACCAATTTTCTGGAAGCAGAGGGTTTATCGAACGCAATATATTCAGCAATTTCATCCAAATCGGACAACGCAGGTTTTGTCCAAATTATTCGAGCCATTTTCCCAACATTTGTTTGGCTTCTTCATGGCTATGTATTTGCCCATCCAAAATTGCCTGTTCCCCACGCGCAATGCCTTCCAGAATTTTTGTTGTATCTGAAATTGAAAAATCATCCTGCACATCCGAAGCTATTTCTTCAGAAATATAAAATTCTGCCGAATTTTGAGGAATCTGGCTTTGTGATGCCAACGTAGAAACTGTTTTCATGATTCAATCCACAACCCCGAAAATGAAAAAGGAGCATATACAATATGCTCCTCCAAAGTCGACCGACGACCCTTATAGCGAACGCGCCTCGTAATAGGCTTGTTCAGAGAATTTATGCCACGCACGCGCTTGATCACGATATTTCATGAATGATTCATACGTGCGTTTGGTCAGCGCATCTTTTTGGGACAACTCTTTTGCCACATTGTCTGCCTCGACCTTCAACTGACGCAGCATATCATCCGGGAAGCGACGAATCTGCACTTTGTGATCATTAATCAACTGATTCAATGCATCATTATTGCGGGTGGTGTACTCGTTGAGCATATCCGCATTCGCCACCTTCGCCGCATTGAGGACAATCGCCTGCAAATCTTTCGGCAGCTCGTTAAATGCTTCCTTGTTGATTAGCAATTCCAACGAAGTACCTGGCTCATGCCAGCCTGGATATAGTAGTAAAACTTCGCTACTTTGTGGAAACCAAACGTCAGATCATTATACGGTCCAACCCACTCGGTCGCGTCGAGCACACCGGTCTGCATCGCGGTGAAAAGCTCACCGCCCGGCAAGTTGACTGGCGTGCCACCCAGACGTTTCAGCACTTCGCCGCCCATACCAGGGATACGCATCTTCAACCCTTTCAAATCGGCAACGCTGTTAATTTCCTTGTTGAACCAGCCGCCCATCTGCACGCCCATATTGCCCGCTGGCATCGGAATTATACCAAACGGCTTGTACATCTCCGTCCACAACTCCAAACCACCGCCGTTGAAGAGCCAACCATTCATCTCCTGCGCATTCAGCCCAAACGGTACGGTGGAGAAAAACTGCGCCCCTTCTACCTTGCCCTTCCAGTAGTAGGCCGCACCATGTCCCAACTCTGCACCACCACGAGAGACAAAATCAAACGTCTCCATTGCTGGAACCAGTTCTTTGGAACCATACACTTTGACGGTTAGACGACCACCGCTCATTTCGTTGACGACATCTGCAAAATGGTTTGCGCCTGTGCCAAGACCGGGGAAGTTTTTCGGCCAAGTAGTCACCATTTTCCATTTAAATTTCTTCTTGGAAGCCGCATTAGAAACAGCAGGTAACAAGCCCGCACCTGCAACTGCACCCGTTGCAATCGCTGCTTTCTTCAGAAAGTCACGGCGTTCGGTTTGCGCCTCTGTTTTGATTATTTGTTTTTCTTCTTTTTCCATGAGATATTCCTCTCAATAATTTCCTTTGGTTTTTTTATATTTATCAACTTTAGTATTTTTATTCTTTTTATTCTTTTTATTCTTTTTATTCTTTTTATTGTCTATTTTCTTCGATCTCTTTTCTCCCTTATTATTTTGATTAATGATTTTTGCTCTTCAATCAATTCGAGTCCCCGCATACCCTCCATTATTTTTGAGCATATTTTTATACATCTCTGGCAATTCCGGAACAATAGATTGTTTCACGCTCTCTTTTTCCAGTAACGTTTTTTGCAATATGCAAAGTTTCGGGAACGTATTGCAATCTAGCAATTCCAACCCATACTGACGCAGAAAATCAAGCCGCATCAATAATGGTGCAAGTGCAACATCGACCATCGATATTGTTTCCCCACCAAAATAAGAACCATCCATTGTCTCTTCCAACCGTTGCAACTGGTTTTCTAATTGTTGCGCCTGTTCCTCAAATTCCGCTTGCTCTTTCACATGGGCAAGCTGGTAGAGCGTCCCCAAACAACCGGAAATATATTCTACCCATGCCCGATGTTTCGCTTTATGCACTGGTTCTGCTGGATGAAGTTGTCCTGACAATGCCTCGTCGATAAATTCACAAATGACGGCGGATTCAAATAACGCATCATCATCCACTTTCAAAATCGGCACTTTTCCAGTTGGAGAAATCTCCTTAAACCACGGCGGCAATTCCTGTGGATTAATATAGGTCGTGGTGAATTCAACATTCTTCTCCAGCAGGAGAATTGCTACACGCTGGGCATACGGACACGGTTTAAAACCAATCAGTTCAAGTTTCATGCTGTTTCCAGATTAAAAATTCGCTTAAAAATCAAAAAATAAACAATCTTGCTATGTAGGCATCACATCACAGCAACGAAAAACTCCGCAAAATTCCCGCCACTTTCGGATCACTCTTTGCCAACTCACGGAATGCATCAATCACGCGTTGCATCCGTGAACCATCTGCATGCCGTAACTCCAGATCACGCTCCACATCCTGCCGCAATTGTTCCAGCGGTTTCATTGCGCTCTTCCGATCCCATAACAGATAACCAAACATCGCCACGATCAACCCAAACAACCCGGCAATCATCCCCAAAATCACGAAAATCAGATTTTCCAAACTTTCAAAACGTCGGTTCACATCGTCAAAACGACGATTCGTCTCCATTTTCATATCGTCAAAGCGCTTCTCCATCGCATCAAAACGTCCGTGGAGCACTTTGATCTCAGCTCGATTCTCTACCTGCCCAGTTTTCAGTTCCGACAACGACTCAATAATTTCCCGATCAGTGATGCGGGGTGCAACCTCGACTGCCTGCACGGTAAATGTGAAAAGCAACAATGCCGCTAACAACAGTTTTCTCATCTATTTTTTTCCTGATTGCAACGGGAGAAAAACCAAACCGTAGCTAAACTCACTACGCAGGAAATCCTTCCTTTTCA
Organism: uncultured Piscirickettsiaceae bacterium; assembly: GCA_964344325.1. Taxonomy (GTDB): domain Bacteria; phylum Pseudomonadota; class Gammaproteobacteria; genus CAYFMX01. The sequence continues at coordinate 9,946 of CAYFMX010000018.1, read as the reverse complement.
ACCAACTGCTTTTTCAATTCTTCATATTCATGGGTAACCGGAAAATGCGGATACTCTTCGGTGATTTTCTTCGTCGGGCGGAAGAAAATACCGGAATCGGCCTCTTCCAACATGCTCAAATCATTGTAGGAATCGCCTGAAGAAACTACACGGAAATTCAATCCGTGCAATGCCTGCACCGCTTTACGTTTCTGATCTTGCTGACGCAAATTGTAGTTGGCAATGCGCCGATTTTCGCCGAGTGTTAATGAATGGCAAAAAATGGTTGGGTGTTGCAACTTTTTCAGCAATGGTGTGACAAATTCACGGAAGGTATCGGACAAAATGATCACTTCGCTCCGCTCACGCAACCAGGTTAAAAATTCGAGTGCACCGGGCAGTGGGTCAAGCGTATCAACGACCTGCTCAATATCGGTGAGCGTTAGATTATTCTCGTCGAGAATTTTCAAGCGATGCTGCATCAGTTCGTCATAATCCTTGATGTCGCGGGTGGTCAGTTTTAGCCCTTCAATGCCGGTCTTCTCCGCCAGTCCGATCCAGATTTCCGGAATTAACACCCCTTCAAAATCGAGGCAAGTCACCACCATACGGGAATCATTTTCAGCAGAATTTTGTGCCATTGTGTGTCCTTTTTATTATCAATTGTGTTCGGTTGAATGCTTGTATTACGCCATTTTGAAAAAGGGCGAATTAAAGAGGTTTATAAAACCGACTATCGGCGAAGCGAACCCAAAAATCAACGGTCAAACATCTCAAATTCGTTGAAAAACTGCGCTGCAAACAGTCGCGCATCTTCACGCTTTTCATCCTGCGTACGATAATAATTTTTACGCAGACCAATTTCATTGAAACCCAGTTTTTCGTAGAGCTTTTGCGCCGCCTGATTGGAATCACGCACTTCCAAAAATATCATCTCCGCGCCCGCCTGTTGCGCTTCTGTCATCAACCAACGCAACAATTGTTCACCGAATCCTCTGCCTTGCTGCTGCGGATCAATCGCCAAATTGAGCAATTCGGTTTCACCCGCCGCGATGCGCGACAACACTCCGTAGCCGACAATTTCATTGCCCACCTTCAGCACGGCGATCAACGCGTCTGCCTGCAAACAGTCGAGGAAAATCTGGTGCGACCACGGAAACGGGAACGCTTTTGCATCGACGCGTTCCACATCCGGCAACTCCTCCGTACGCATCCGGCGGATTGTAATCGGGTCTGAATTGACTGAATGATCAGGCAGATTGGTTTTCCCCATACAACACCTGATAGATTTTTTTTAAATCTTCCCACGCCTTACGTTTTTCGCGTGGACTACGCAATAGATAGGCGGGATGATAAGTAGCAATGACTGGAATTTTCTCGCCCTCATCTCGTTCTAGCCACAACGTTTGCCGACGTAATTGCGCCATACTCTGCTGCGTATGCAACAAATTCTGCACTGCCACCCGTCCGACACAGACAATCAGTTTCGGCGCAATCATTGCTATTTGCTGATTGAGAAAAATACGGCACGCACTCACTTCTTCCGCACGTGGGTCGCGATTTTGTGGCGGTCGACACTTGAGTGTATTGGCGATAAAAATTTCTGCGCGTTGCAGGTGGATCGCCTTCAGCATTTGGTCGAGCAATTGACCGGCACGTCCAACAAATGGTTCACCACGCCGATCCTCCTCCGCGCCTGGTGCCTCACCGATGACCAACAAATCGGCTCGTGGATTGCCCACGCCAAAAACCGTCTGGATACGCGTTTCGTGTAACGCACAGCCCGTGCAATTTTTCACTTCGCGCTGGAGTTGTTCCCACTCCTCCGCTGAAAATTTTCTCCCTGTAGGAGAAAATTCAGATGAAGTGCATTCAACAACGTTCCCTTCCTGCGGAGAGGTGGTGTGAGGCGTTGGGACGGGAGCTGCGTCTAGACTCCCACTTTCGCGGGAGTGACTGGATTCGGATTCAGCAACAGGTTCAGCAAGAAGCTGATCCCGCCGCACCCATTGCTCAATCCCCATCGCCGCAAGATGCGGGGAAAATTGCATCTTCAGTCTCGTCCTAACTTGCCAGATTAATCCCGCTGCGGATGCGCCCGCTCTTCGCAAGCTGCTTCCAACCGGTTGAGCGCATGGACGTACGCCTTTGCCGAAGCAACAACAATATCAGTATCAGAGCCTTGGCCATTGATTACAAATCCATCACGACTCATTCGCACCGTTACCTCGCCCTGCGCATCCGTCCCTTCAGTGATGCTGTTGACGGAGTAAAGCTCCAGTTTGGCATTACCCTTCGCAATCTCCTCAATCGCGCTATAAACTGCATCAACAGGACCTGCACCTTCCGCTTGTGCTTCTTGCTCCTTGCCATCTATCGACAAAGTAACACCCGCCGTTGTTGTTTCGCCCATTTCGGAGCAAACCTTCAACGAAACCAGACGAATACGCTCGTCTCGTTTGGTGGTGTTGTCTGCTACCAGTGCCAGCAAATCATCGTCGTAGATTTCGTGCTTCTTATCCGCCAAATCCTTAAACCGCGCAAAGGCCTCATTCAGCTCTTCCTGGGTCTCAAACTCGACACCCAATTCCGACAGACGGCTTTTCAGCGCATTGCGCCCGGAGTGCTTGCCCAGCACCATTTTGTTCGCCGACCAGCCGACATCTTCCGCACGCATGATTTCGTAAGTCTCGCGTTGCTTCAGTACACCATCCTGATGGATGCCCGATTCATGCGCGAACGCATTTGCACCAACAATCGCCTTGTTCGGCTGCACTGGAAAACCGGTAATTCCGGAAACCAGCTTGGAACTTGGGACAATCTGTGTTGTATCCAGCCTTGTATCACACGGGAACAGATCTTGCCGTGTACGCACTGCCATCACTACTTCTTCCAATGAGGCGTTACCCGCACGTTCCCCCAAACCATTGACGGTACATTCCACTTGCCGTGCACCATTCAGCACTGCGGACAGCGAGTTGGCGACTGCCAGCCCCAAATCGTTGTGACAATGTACCGAGAAAATGGCCTTGTCCGCATTCGGGATGCGTTCAATCAGCGTTTTGATCAGGTTTCCAAATTGATGCGGCAGATTGTAGCCGACGGTATCTGGAATATTGATCGTCGTCGCGCCTGCATCAATCACGGCTTCAATCACCCGACACAGAAAATCGGCTTCCGAACGCCCGGCATCTTCCGGGGAAAATTCGACGTTATCAGTATAGTTCCGCGCCCATTTCACTGCTTGCACGGCCTGTTCAACCACTTGATCGGGCGACATCCGCAGTTTTTTCTCCATATGGATCGGCGACGTCGCAATAAATGTATGGATACGCCCTGATTCCGCCGGTTTCAGCGCTTCACCGGCACGAGCAATATCTTTCTCTAGCGCGCGCGCCAGACCGCACACTGTGCTCTCCTTCACCACTTCTGCTACCGCCTTGACCGATTCAAAATCGCCAATACTGGCAATTGGAAAACCCGCTTCAATGACATCGACGCGCATTTTTTCCAGCACTTTCGCAATCCGCACTTTTTCGTCCAGATTCATCGATGCGCCGGGGCTTTGTTCGCCATCACGCAGAGTCGTATCGAAAATGATCAGCTGGTCATTTTTTGGGTTCATCTTTTCCATTTCTATACTCAATTTCTATTTAAGCTATTTGATTTCAAAATTATTTCTGAATTCTATTCTCAATTCATTTCATCTTGCTTCATTCCCGCCCTGCGGGAGGAACAGCATTTGGAACCATTCTGGAAATGTTCTGTTTTTCATAATTCTTATTACCATCTACAATTTCAAATTTAGAACTATATTCCTATCCTAACTTCGATTCTCAGAAAAAATTAAAACTCAATCTTTTATACAATAAGAACCAGTATCTTCTATAGATAAGGGATAAATTTCAGAATTTTTTCTAATAACAAATTCTTCAACACCAAATTCATTATTATTTTCCCCTCCCCAATCGTATGTATAACCTAATCTAGTCCAAGGAAACCCTTTATCTCTATAAGATATAGATACTTGTTTTGCATACCATCTCATATGTTCTGAAGAAATATTTTCTGGAAAATCAGCAGAACATGAATCTTCAACTAAACTTGGGTTTGCGCATGGCCTAAATAAGTCTTTAAAACTCACTTCTATTGTCACAAATTTTCTCAGTATTGCTTCATCAGGCGGTAATCCTAACAATTTCCTCAATCTATTAAACATTCTATCTTCATTAAAATGTTTACATTTATTTTTAACTGCATTATCTAACGTGACCCATATATCATCCCAGTCATTTACCACTTTTTCACCTAGAAACTTATCTGGATATTCCGTCCATGTTACAACTTTTATCTTTTTTCCTTCATCTCCTTGCAAAAAAGATAATTTTCTTATCTCATTATCTTCAACTACAGCCGCATCTACTATAGCTTTACTATACTGATTACGATCTCTCTCAGAAAAAAGAGAACACCCAGATACAGATAAAATGAAAAACAAATATCCCAATTTTTTCATAATAAAAAAGCTATAAAACTCCTAAAAAACGTGTTCCATTCCCTCATACCTTATTACTAGAACTGCGTTCTGCCCGCCTCTTCCGCAATTCGACCAAGGTAAACAACGGCCCCCACAACAGATAGAGAAAAAATATGCCAAACAAGATTTGCGGTGGGTCAATCGAAATCACCACATAGACCGCAACAACCAGTAGCAACACCACAAATGGAACCCGATTTTTAAAATCCAGCTCTTTCAAACTGTGATAGCGTATATTGCTGACCATCAACAAACCGCTAACTGCCGTTATCACTGCCGCAATCCAGGCTACACTGGATGACAACTCTTCCCCGACAAATCCATAATCAACACCAACCCAGATCATCCCCATCACCACTGCCGCCGCCGCCGGGCTGGGCAGCCCTTGAAAGTATCGCCGATCTGCACTTCCTACCTGCGTATTGAACCGCGCTAACCGCAACGCCGCGCTCGCGGTGTAGATAAACGCAACCAGCCAACCCACTTTGCCCAATGTGGAGAGTGCCCACAGATAGACAATCAGTGCCGGAACCAGCCCAAATGAAACCATATCCGCCAAACTGTCATACTCCGCGCCAAACGCGCTTTGTGTATTAGTGAGTCGTGCCACGCGCCCATCCAGCCCGTCCATCACCATCGCCACAAACACCGCAATTGCTGCAATTTCAAATTGCCCTTTGATGGCAGCAACCACCGCATAAAACCCGGAAAACAACGCAGCCGTCGTGAACAGGTTTGGTAGTAGATAAATACCCCGTCCCCGTTTTTCTCTACACGGTTTCTCCTCTTTTTCCTGCGCTGATTGCCCCTGTGTCATTTGCTCCTTCTCCCCTGACTCCAAACAGTGTTATTACGTTAAGAACTTCGTCATTTCGAGCATAGCGAGAAATCTATTTGATTGTTTCAAGATTTCTCCTCATTCCTCGTCGAAATGACACAACAATTGCTACTTATACTTAATAACAACGCTTCCTCAAATTCCCAAGCTATCCACACCCACTTCTTCCCATACAAAAAACGCCAGCCCGAAGGATCATCGGACCAGCGTTTTTGCAATTTCGGATTGGGATTCAGAATTTTAGTTCTTGCTCTTATCCACAATCTTGTTTGCGCTGATCCATGGCATCATGGAACGAAGTCGCTCACCAACGAGTTCAATGTCGTGCGCAGCATTGAGACGACGCATCGCAGTCATTTCCGGATAGTTCGCCTGACCTTCCAAAACAAACTTCTTCGCATATTCGCCGGTCTGGATGTTTTTCAACGCTTCCTTCATCGCTTTGCGGCTTTCTTCGTTGATGACCTTGGAACCAGTCACATACTCACCATACTCCGCATTGTTGGAGATGGAGTAGTTCATGTTCGCAATGCCGCCTTCATACATCAGGTCAACAATCAATTTCAACTCGTGCAAGCACTCAAAGTAAGCCATTTCCGGCGCGTAACCTGCTTCGGTCAATGTTTCAAAACCAGCTTTCACCAGCTCGACTGCACCGCCACACAGTACCGCCTGCTCACCGAACAGATCAGTTTCCGTTTCATCTTTGAAAGTAGTCTCAATGATGCCGCTCCGACCGCCACCAATTGCAGATGCATAAGAGAGGGAAATCGCTTTCGCATTGCCGGTCGCATCCTGGAAGACCGCAATCAAATCCGGAATACCGCCGCCATTCACAAATTCATTACGAACGGTATGACCTGGTGCTTTCGGCGCAATCATAATGACATTCAAATCATTACGTGGAACGATCTGGTTGTAGTGGATTGCAAAACCGTGTGCAAATGCCAAAGTCGCGCCCTGTTTCAGATTTGGCTCAATCTCTTTCTTGTACAGCACAGACTGAAATTCATCCGGCGTCAAAATCATCACCACATCTGCACTCGCAACGGCTTCCGCAACCGGTTTTACAGTCAAACCGGAAGCTTCTGCTTTTGCCGCAGAAGGGGAGCCGGAGCGCAAACCAACAACCACATCCACGCCGGAATCCTTCAAATTGTTCGCATGGGCATGGCCTTGTGACCCGTAGCCGATGACTGCAACCTTCATTCCCTTGATAATAGAAAGATCGGCATCCTTGTCGTAGTAAACGTTTACGCTCATTTTTCCTCGTTCCTTAGTTTCTTCTCAGTGAAATCCAAATTTCATTTCCGCTTCGTTTCAGCCGGATTCCAGCTTTACGCTCGCTTCATTTCATCTGTTTTTCGCATTTTCTAATAGTGGATTCTAGTGATTATTTTTTATGATCAAAAAAACTGCTAATTATAACCGGATTCATACCCTGTTTTTCCAGTTTGTTCTAAAAAATCAGATCAAAAAAACCATATTAACAGTGATCATCCACTTTCAATATTGAATCGCCCTGCGCCATGCCGGAAATCCCGGAACGCACCACTTCCAGAATTGAAAATGGCTCCAGTGCAGCGATAAACGCGCCAATCCTCTCACTGTTCCCCGCCAGTTCAACCACACAAATCTTGCGCTCTTCGATTGTGCAGAGGGAGCCGGATTCATCAACCAGTTTGGCACCATAATCATCCAGAATTTTCTGTACAGTATCGCAATCCGCCTGGCTTGCCTCAATTTTGATCAATGCCAATTCGCGCCCAATATGCCCTTCTGCCGTCAAATCATCGACTTTCACCACATCAATCAGCTTGTTCAGCTGCTTGATGATCTGCTCCAGAATATCTTCTGTGCCGAAAGTAACAATCGTCATCCGCGATAATGCAGGCTGGTTGGTCGGCGCAACAGTCAGCGATTCAATATTGTAGCCACGTGCTGAAAACAGCCCGGCCACCCGCGACAACGCCCCGGATTCATTTTCCATCAACAGGGAAATAATATGTCGTTTCATCGTCTTATTTTCTCCCTTCGGTATCAGATCAAAATCATTTCGTTCAGCGATGCACCCGCCGGAACCATCGGATAGACGTTCTCTTCCGGGTTGGTGACAACATCCAGAAACACCAATCGGTCTTTCATCGCCAATGCTTCCTGCAATGCAGATTCAACCTCTTCCGGTTTTTCAATCCGCATGCCGACATGCCCATAACTTTCCGCCAGTTTGACAAAATCGGGCTGGAATTCCATATTGACTTCCGCATACCGCTTCTCGTAGAAAAATTCCTGCCACTGGCGCACCATCCCTAGATAACCGTTATTCAGATTGATGATCTTGATCGGCAAATTGTGCTGTTTGCACACCGCCAATTCCTGGATATTCATCTGGATACTGCCGTCGCCAGTAATGGTGCAAACCGTTGCGTCTGGATGGGCAAACTGCACACCCATTGCCGCCGGAAAACCAAACCCCATCGTTCCCAACCCGCCAGAATTGACCCAACGGCGCGGCTCATCAAATTTATAATACTGCGCAGCCCACATCTGGTGCTGGCCTACGTCAGAAACAATATAGGCATCACCCTCTGTTAATTCGTACAGCGTCTGAATCACTTTTTGTGGCTGGATTACACCCTCCACTTTCTTGAAGTTGAGGCAATCTTTCTTGCGCCACTCTGCAATCTCCTGCCACCACTCTTCATACCGCCCGGAACGCAACTCACTAGAACGCTGATCCAGCAACCGCAAAATCTCGCGCAATACTTCATCGACTTCACCGACAATGGGCAAATCAACCTGTACGTTTTTGGAGATCGATGATGGATCGATATCCACATGGATGATCTTTGCATTTGGACAGAATTTTTCGATATTGCCCGTCACGCGGTCATCAAAACGTGCGCCAATCGCGATCAGCAAATCGCAATTCTGCATCGCCATGTTCGCTTCATATGTACCATGCATGCCCAACATACCGACAAACTGCGGATCGGTTGCCGGGAAGCCGCCCAACCCCATGGAGGTATTGGTCACTGGCAATTCCAAACGACGCGCCATATCGGTCAATGATTCTGCCGCATTGGAGAGAATCACGCCGCCGCCCGTATAAGCAACCGGCTTTTTGGCACTCAAAATCAGGTCAACTGCACGCTGCAACTGCTCCACCGGGCTACAACAAACCGGCTTGTAAGAGCGAATCTCTACCCGTTCCGGATATGTGTAATCTGTTGTTTGTGCAGTAATATCTTTTGGAATATCAACCACAACCGGTCCCGGACGACCAGATCCAGCGATCACAAACGCCTTTTTCAGTGTTTCTGCCAGTTTGTTAACATCCTTGACCAGAAAATTGTGCTTTACACAGGAGCGCGTAATGCCAACGGTATCGACTTCCTGAAACGCATCATTGCCGATCATCGCGGTTGGAACCTGACCGGTAATGACAACCATCGGAATCGAATCCATATACGCCGTTGCAATCCCGGTTACTGCATTCGTCGCACCCGGGCCGGAAGTCACCAACGCCACGCCGGTCTTGCCTGTAGAACGCGCATACCCGTCCGCCGCATGGACAGCTCCTTGCTCATGGCGGCTCAATACATGGGTAAATCCGTCCTGCTTGTAGATTTCATCATAGATATGCAGCACTGCGCCGCCCGGATAACCGAACAGATATTCGATCCCTTCGTCCTGCAAAAACTGCGTAACAATCTGTGCGCCAGTCAGTTCCATGAAACGATCCTCAACTTGCCAAGCCGAAAAGGACGGTATAATGCCCGTTTGTCATTATAGAGACAAGGCTCTAGGCTAGGATTTTTTGGAAAAACACCATTTTCAGAAAATCTTTAAAAAAAAACAAAACAGTCAGACAAGATCAGAATAACCGTGAAAACAGACGTGAACCAGCCCAATCCAACACAATCCACCCATTCGCCCTTCCCTTTCTGGGAACAAAAAACGCTGGAAGAGATGACGACCGAAGAGTGGGAGTCGCTCTGCGATGGTTGCGCCCGCTGTTGTCTGCAAAAACTGGAGGATGTTGATTCTGGAGAAGTGATCTATACCGCAGTTGCATGTCCTCTTGTCGATTTGGAACAATGCCACTGCACTGACTACCCCAACCGCAACAAAAACGTGCCGGAATGTGTTTTCCTCACTCGCGAACGGATTGAAGAATTTCACTGGCTGCCACCAACGTGTGCTTACCGTTTATTGTACGAAGGAAAATCGTTGCCTGATTGGCATCCGCTGGTGAGCGGAGATTTAGAAAGCGTTCATGACGCTGGAATTTCAATTCGAAACTTTGCGATTGTTGGGCGTGGGGATGAAGATGAAAATGAATTGGCAGAATATCAGATTGTTTTGCCAGATTAAGCAATATAACCCCATTTTTTAAATTGCTCTTGAAACTCATGGTCTTTTCTGAAAGACAGAAAATAAAGATACTCTGGAGCCAGAGTCTAAGTTCGTGCGACCACACAACTGTACTATAGGTCTGTCAGGTCTCGGATGTTTATAAACTTTTTTCGTAAATTAACTGAAGTTACGCACTCTCCATACCTTACAATCCACAGATGAACCAAAAGCAA
>CAYFMX010000017.1:0-50370 GCA_964344325.1 uncultured Piscirickettsiaceae bacterium | reverse complement strand
GGAACTTTCATTTATGCCTAAGCGAATGATTTAATTTGAAGAAACAAGTCTAATTATAAAAGAAGGAAATTTAAGTTGATTTTTGATAATCCGGCTGAGAGATTGCTTGAAATTTTAGAGAGTGGCAGATTCATCAGAGTAAATATGAATTGTAGAACTGCTTGGTGTGAAGTTTTAGAGTTAGATGATCCTTCTGAATCTCAGTTAATGTCTCGACTTGGTAAAGTTATGGATCTGCCAAGTCAGGCGTTGATGTTGCTTGAATCAATAGATGAACATGATGATGAAGCTCATCAGTATTGGGTTAAAAAAGTTTCGAATGGATTTATGCAACAAAACTTGAATGCAAACTGGGATTCTTTCATTAACCATATAGACCAGCATTCTATTAGCTATCTTAAATTATGCTCTCGTTTGCTTAAAGCACATTCAAATATTGAAGGATTAAATAATGAGAAATTAGCGGAGATTAAGAATCAATTGATTGAATTAATAGATGAGGTTCAACAAAATGAACTTGACCTAGAATTAAAGCGGTATTTAGTAAGAAGTTTGCAAAGAATAATTGCTTCCATTGATGAATATTTTATATCAGGCATAGTGCCAGTGATGGAAAATATAGAGTCAACCATTGGGCATGCAATAATAGATCAAGAATTCAGAGAAAATATGAGAGATTCTGAAATAGGAAATAAGGTATGGGAGTATCTATTTAAAGTATCTTCGATAGTATCGATGTCTGTTGGTTTACCTGAACTAACAGCTACAGCAGGTGCAATTCTTTTATCTGCATCATAAACTCGTAGCACGGGCAAAAACTAAAACTGCCGCAACGTTTGTTTGTATTCATCCATAAAATGATAAAGCGAACTATCCAGCAACTTCATCGCGCCATTAAGCAAATGGCAACGCCCACTTCCGGGCAAAATATCATTCAAACTAATTAGCGCATCCAGATCGGCCTGCGTGCCATGTCCGCTGTCAATACGGGTCAACAATTGTGACGCATAGGTCGAGCCAGTCTTGCACGGCGGACATTGCCCACACGAGGAGTTGGCGAAGAACGTGATATATTCAGTCACGCGCCGCACAATGCCAGTCCCTTCCGAAATGACAATCATCGCGCCCGTACCGAGGCTGGAACGGCGTTTTTGCACTGATTCGAAATCAAGCGGCACATCCAGATCTTTTGGGGTCAAAATTGTATTGGACGGACCGCCGGTGAAAACGGCCTTCAGTTTACGGTCAAGCAGCATTCCGCCGCCGTGGGTAAAAATCAGCTCGGAAAGCGGTGTCCCCATCGGCAATTCGTACAAACCTGGTTTCAAAATGTCACCGCTCAGCGAGAATAATTTCGTGCCATGCGCATCGCCTTCGCCAAGGTTTTTGTACCAATCCACACCTTTGCGCAAAATGTGTGAAACATTGGCAATCGTTTCGGCATTGTTGATCAACGTCGGACAACCGAACAGCCCTTCCTTGGCTGGGTAGGGTGGTTTCTGGCGCGGGAATGGAAAGTTGCCCTCAATATAGGAAATCGCTGCCGTTTCCTCACCGCCGATGTACTCGCCAGAACTCGGCACAATGTAAAATTCCAGCGGCCGCCCCAAAAACTGCGAAGCGCGTTCCACATAATCGGTCTCTTCCCACTGCTGGATCGCCTCTTCCATCGCTTCCAGCGATTTTTTCTGGTGCGGATTGATGTAGAAGAGAATCTGGTTCACGCCTGTCGCCAGCGCAGTGATCATCGCGCCTTCAATGACTTGGTGCGGCGTATCTTGCAGCAATGCGCAATCCTTGAATGTGCCCGGCTCATCCTCGTTACCGTTGCAGATCAGATATTTGTCCTGATCATTCGGTTCTTCGGCAGTTGCACTCCATTTCGTCGCGACGGGAAAACCACTGCCGCCCATACCACGCAGCTGCGCTTCGCAAATCGCGGGGAGAATGGAATAAGGGTCTTTCAACGCGTTTTCCAACCCTTCACCGCCGATATCAACCAGCCAGGTCTCGAGGTCTGCGCCAAAACGGCGGTCAGGATGGAGCAACAATTGATTCAGTTTGGAATGATTCATAAAAACATCAACAGATTTAAAGCAGATTCAGGTATTTGAGAGAGATTTAGTACACTGGAAACGTAATTGTAATCAACTTTGTCGAATACGACTATAACTAGGTAGTTTAAAATAAGGCGATCACTTGAAAAATTATTAACCAATTGACACAAAAGGATTCGATTATTTTTTTACTCAATCTTGAAAAGATTTATAAATCAACAAAACTTATGCATTAACAAAATCATATATTAAAAAATAAATTTTTTATATTATTTGAAATTCAGAAAATAAGATTTTTTATAATATTTTAACTTGTTTATATTTCAGCATTTATACTTGTCAATGCATAAATTCTAACACTGTTATAATCAGGAAATAGAAATTTAAAATCATTTAATGGTTTTAAACCACCGTCACTGCTAGTGCAACTTTCCGAAGCAATAATCTTGGCTTTAGCGCAGGCAAGTTTCCAGCGGAAAAAGTCATGTGTCGGCAAGGTTAAGCAAGCCATAACTAGCGCAGTGCGTAGCAGGTAGCTTACCGAGACGAAGCTCAGCTTTTTTTAGTGTAAAAACTGGTGATGAAAATATAAAGCTATGGAGGGGTAAGCGGCAACTTCTCCAACCAACGCTCATTGGCCTGGTTAATAATCCGCACCACCGCTTTCGCGGAGATTGTTGCGCCGGTAATTGAGTCAACTTCGTGCGGTTCGTCACGCAAGCCTTTTTTAACGACCACAATTTCCGGATCAATACTCAGATCGTGGAAATTGGAGACAAAATAGGCATCTTTGTAGATTTTATCGCCCAATCCCGGCGTTTCGCGGCTTTCGAGAATTTCCATCCCGACCACTTTGCGTTTTTCCGGCAGATAGCCGTAGAGCAGCGAAATTGTATCCTGAAATCCTGGCCCCGCACCTGGCAGCGCATAGCCGATGAACTGTTCGTTCGCGTCGTAAGCACCGTACAAGGTGTTGTCATCTTTTCCTTTTTCGGTGCGTACACGGATTGTGCCGGAATCCCCTTTTTTCGCTTCGTATTGGAATTTCTCCATCCGCGCTGCGCCGGGCAGTACTTTGAAGACGGCTTCTTTCAGTTCACGCGCCTTGTTTTCGGTGATCGTTGGCAAGGTCGAAATATAAATTCCGATAATTGCCGCACCGGAAATAAAACCGGCAATCACCAGTGTCATGACCAGACGGAACGAAGATGGCTCTTTCTCCTGCGGAATTTGCGCGTCATTTTGCGGTTCGTTTTGTTCGCTCATGCGCGTTCCCCCTTGTCAGTGCGCCCGAAAACGCGCGGTTGGGTGTAACGGTTGATCAGTGGTGTTGCGGCGTTCATGAAGAGGATCGCGTAGAGCACCCCTTCCGGCAGGCCGCCAAAATTGCGGATCAGCACGGTCAAAAAGCCAATGCCACAGCCGAAAATCCATGCCCCTTTCGGCGTGACCGGAGACGTGACCGGATCGGTCGCCATGTAAATCGCGCCGAGCATCATCCCGCCTGATAAAAAGGTGAAATAGAAGGGCGGGAAACGCACCGGATCAATCCACTGCAAAAACATCGAAAACAGTCCAGCGGTGAGGAAAATCCCGGCCGGAATGCGCCAGTCAATATCGCGCCGCAGTAATAGAAAAATCCCACCGAGCAACAACAGCAAACCACTGGTTTCACCGAGTGAACCCGCCGTATTGCCGAAGAAAAGATCAGAAATAGCTGTGCCGGTTTGTTCAAACTTCATCAGGCCAAGTGGCGATGCGGAAGTGACATCATCGCTCACTGATTGCATAAAGGGTGTCGCCAACGTGCTGTCATAGAGCAGGAAAAAATTGTCCGGCCCGCCCGCAGGATACCAAGTGGTCATCGCAATCGGGAATGTGCCAAGCAAAAAGGCGCGTCCGATAATCGTTGGATTGAAGAGATTTTGTCCCAATCCCCCCCAAAGCGTTTTACCGAGGCCAATTGCTGCCGCACCGCCAATAAAGGCCATCCACAATGGTAAGGCAGGGGGGAGCGTCATCCCCAGCAGTAAGCCGGTCAAAATTGCACTGCCATCGCCGAGCGAACGGGCACGTTCTTCTGGTTTGGTGAAAACCCACTCAATCGCAACTGCGCCTAAAATGGTGACTAATACCACTAGCACTGCGCTGAGGCCAAAAAACCAGAATCCGGCGAGCAGTGCAGGAGTGAGCGCAAGCAACACATCACGCATTGCGGTAGGTGTGTTCATCCCCTGGCTCAACAGCGGGGCAGATTGGAGGAGAAGATTGGGGTCTCGTTTTTTCATCAGTCGTTTATTCAGTTGCTCATCAGTAGTGATAGCGGCATTGTACAATGGTGATTTGTCCGTTTTCTGGTCGGTAAACCAACCGGTGTTCACGGTTAATGCGGCGTGACCAGTATCCTGTCCAGTTGTGCTTCAACGGTTCGGGGTCGCCGATCCCTTCAAAAGGATTCCGCTTCATGTCTTTAATGAGTGTATTGATTCGTTTCAGTATTTTTTTATCGTTTTGTTGCCAGAAGAGGTAATCCTCCCAGCCTTGTTCGGCCCAACTGAGGATCATGCTTCAATCAGATCGTGTTGGGTGATTTTTCCTGCCTCGACTTCTGCAATCGCTTGGTTCAAACGCTCCGCATTTTTCGGGCTGGCCATGAGATAAGCAGTTTCTTCATAGGCGTGAAAATCGTCCAGTCCCATCACCACCGCCTGTTTTCCGTTTTGTCGGGTAATCAGCATCGGTGTGTGATTTTCAACGACCTGATCCAAAGTTTGGTTCAGATGGCTGTGAAAATGGGTATCACTGATCGTATGCATGACATTTGGTTCCAAGTTTAAAAACATCGTAGTTTTGTTTCGGAACCCTCCTTTATGAAAGGAGGGAACCGCTATGGAAAATTTCAATTTGTATTGAAATTACTTCTCCCTTTTTGAACAGAATTTACGGAAAACTGAACCCTATCTTCTGATCTTAAAATAAAGGTTCCCCTCTTTTGTAAAGAGGGGATAGGGGAGATTTTTGATTAATTTTCTTTCGGCAAATTCCTCAAATTATTCTTCGCCGTGCGGATCAACTGCGCAATCGGAATATACGACGGGCAGGAGAAACTACACGCGCCGCACTCCACGCAATCCATCACCTGATAATCGGTGGTCTCTTCGTAGCGACGGGCGCGGCTCAATTGTGCAAGGCGCGACGGATTGAGGAAATAGGGGCATGCCTCCAGACAACGTCCGCAACGGATGCACGGATATTCCTTTGGTCGTCCAGTCTCTTCTTTGGTGAAAGCGAGAATGCCGGAACTGCCCTTTAAAATTGGCACATCGAGGCTGGCAATCGGGAAGCCCATCATCGGCCCGCCCATGATCACTTCGGTTGTTTCATCGTTCAGTCCACCGCAAAAATCAAGCACTTCACGCACCGGTGTACCGAGCGGAACCAGCAAATTCGCCGGATAATCAATACCTGGACCAGAAACGGTGACCACACGTTCAATCAACGGAGAACCAGTATGGAACAGGTCATCAATCGCAACAATTGTGCCGACATTATTAACCGCAATGCCGATATCACGCGGCAATTGTCCTGCTGGAACTTCCTTTTTGTAGACCGACTGGATCAACATTTTTTCCGCGCCCTGCGGATATTTCACCTCTAGCGGTACGACGCTAATCGGCAATTCTTCACTGGTGTTCGCCAATACCCATTCCAGTGCTGCTATTGATTCCGGTTTGTTTTTTTCCACGCCAATCGTCGCGTGTTTGGCATCCAATTGCTGACGCAAAATCTCAGTGCCACGGATGACGGCTTGCGGTTGTTCGACCATCAAGCGATGGTCGTTGGTCAGGTAAGGTTCACACTCTGCGCCGTTGATTAGCAGATCGTCGATTTGTACACCATCCGGCAACGAATATTTGACATGGCTCGGAAAGGCTGCGCCACCCATGCCGACAATTCCAGACTCTTGTACCAAACTGATAAATTTTTCCAGCGGCAGCGTTTCCCAGTTGGGAGATGGCGTAGTTTCCACTTTTTGCGCGGAAAACGGGTCGGCTTCAATGACAATTGAGTCCTGAAATGAGCCGTCCAGCGTTCTCTGTGGACTGATCTCGACTACGTTGCCGGTTACCGGGCTGTGCAGTGCAGTGGAGATAAAACTGCTGGGCTCGGCAATTTTTTGACCACGTTTCACCGCATCGCCACGTTGCACAATCGCTGTGGCTGGCGCACCGATGTGTTGGTTGAGCGGCATCACATAACGTTTGCCAAAAGGAATGCGCTGGATTGCCAGATGTTCCGTCTGTCCCTTGTGATGGGTCGGATGGACACCGTGCTCAAAGCTGTCTTGGAGAAAGGAAAAAAGGCTCATGAAAGCTGCAGAAGAATGTGCAAAAAATGATGAATCTTACCAAAGATTGATCAAATCGGTTGGTTGTTTTTTCAGTGTGGTTGCCGCTATACTTCGCCGCTTGTTTTTCCTACCGAAATTCCTCCCCTGCCCGGGTGGCGAAATTGGTAGACGCAAGGGACTTAAAATCCCTCGCTCATTGCGAGCGTGCCGGTTCGATTCCGGCCCCGGGCACCATTCTAAAACAATTGGTTGCGTTACTTTTTCTGACATTTTCCTGATCCCTCTGTATTTTTTGTTCCGCGCAGCTAGACGGATTGGTTTTTGAATGGACGGCAATCCCCGCCGAAGCGGGGTTGGTTTTTATTCAGCGTTTCGCATATCCAGTCCGTGCTTTTCGCCAAACCTGTATAGGCTATTCCATATCTCTGTCTGGTGCGCAATCACATCCGCCATCACACTGCGGATATCGTTTAGCGAAACGTGTATCGCGCCATCGGCTTTGGCGACCATTTCCCGGAACGCATCCAGCCGTAACACCCACTCGTCGGGGTCGAGTGTGCGCTGGGTTGTGGTTCCGTCAGGATTGATTTCCGTAAGCACGCGGATCGTTTCCGCCCGCATAGGCAGGCTTGCTCTTTCCGGCGTAGTACGGTTATTCCAGTATTCCCAAAGCACGTTGTCGCACTCGTTCTGGTACTGGACGATTTTGGCGCGTTTCTCAGTAGCCACTTTGAGCGGGTTGATGGTCATCAAGTAACCAGGTAGTTTCCGAAGCGGAATGCAGAGCGTATTCTGCGCTCCGCCTTTCCCGCTTGCAGGTATTGCCTTTAAGGCAACACCTCCCCAACGCTCTTTATTTCCAATAATTTTTCGATACTGACGACTCCAGTCCAAGCCTAGAGATTCAACTATGGTCTTCATGACCACGGTCGGCTCTCCATTGTGTTCAACTAGATTAAGGGTATCGTCGTGAAAATTCACTGGGATTAGGTTGTTCATGATTTATTTCCTGAAAGATTTAGTAGTGCCCGCAAAGTGAGGCGGGCGGGACTCAACTACCGCTTTCAGACGGCTGGGGGTATTTCCCTTTCGGGTATTGCATTTTCCCCTATCATCCCGCCCATAAATTTTGGGCGTAAAAAAACCGCGTGACTGACGGGTGCGGTAACCGCTGAAAGCAAATAGTTCCGCAAACATAGCTTTAGGATTGATTTGTGTCAAATTTTCTCGACTGCTACTCTTCAGGTTCTCTTGAATTTAACTTCTCTATAAAAAGGAAAAAAATAATGAGAAAGCTTATTTCTTTACTGCTTTTGTTTGCCGTTTCTATGTCTGCGCAAGCCGAAACTTTTAAAAAGGGATACGGTGCATGTATTACAGAAGATTTGTATGATCAATTTGTTTCTGCTGCCGTTGATAAAGATAATCGTGCTCTTAAATATTTAGTTGGCAACGGGTGTGTAATAACTAAAGCAGGAATTCCTGTTTCCATAATTGATTCTAAATGGACTGGAAAAGTTAAGGTTCGCGCATACGTCGGAGATGGTGCGATTGTTGTATGGACAAACCGTAAAGCTCTTCGAAAATAGATCAAGCTTTGTGCGTTCTTAATGGAGCGTATTTGTGCTTTCCTCTGTGTTGTTTTGGGCGGCAATATGGACAGGCAGTCCAGATACGGCCTTCTCTAAGTGGTCTTTTTGCAGATGGACATATCGGTTAGTCACGCTGATGTTGCTATGACCAAGCAGGTCGCGCAGCATGAATAGCGGCGTGCCTTTGCTGGCGATCCATCCGGCGTAGGTGTGGCGCAGGTCGTGCCAGTGGAGATATTCCATACCGACGACCTTCCGTGCGTTTTCCCAACGGTTACGGAGCATGCTGTAGGTTAGTTTTGCCGGGATCGCGTCGAGCAGAAAGCCCATTTCTTGCGGGATTGGAATGGGGCGCGGCTTGCCGGATTTGGTCTTCGCATCCAGAATGATCGTGCTGCCGTCAATGTTGCTGCGTGTTAGGCCGAGCATCTCCCCCTGCCGCAGACCTGTGAACGCCGCCAGCAGCACCAGTTCTTTCGCTTCTTTGGCGGCATCGGCGAGTGCGTAGAGTTGTTCGGGCGTGAGGTAGATATGGCGTTCGTTGTCTTCGCGCAGCAGTTTGATTTTTTGCGCCAGTGGGTGGTCAAGCCACTCCCACTCGGCGTATGCGAGATTGAGGGCGCAACGCACAATCGCCAGTCGCCGGTTGATGGTGGCGGGTTGCAGCATCTCTTTCGGGTTTGATCTGGATGGTGTGCGTTGCCATTCGGCTTTTTGCTGATTGACCGCCGGGACGCAGCTTTCCAGTAGCACTTGCTCCAGCGGCAGCCAGTGTCGCGCCTTGTCAATGAGGTTTTTATAGGATTTGAGGTGTTGCCTTTCCTCAAGGTAGCGGGCGATTGCATCGCCGAGCGTTGCCGCAGGTGGCAGGCCGAGCAGTTCGCGGCGTTCTTCTTCGCGGAGTTGTTCTAGGAAACGCTTTTCGAGCGCGAGGGCGTCTTGTCTGCTGATTTTAAAAACGCGCTTAATGCGCCGCCCATTGTGACTGGCGTCGATTTGGTAGCCGCCCTTGGGCCATTTTCTGATCGGCATGTTGTTGGCCTCAATTGGCGTCCTTTGTTGATGTAATTTTCCAGATCATCCGGGTGGATGCGGTCGGATTTGCTGGTTGCCCCCGTGCGAATCGCTTCCAGCTTGCCGCCGTTGATCAATCTGCGCACGGTTTTTGCGGAGCAGTTGAGCCGTTCAGCGGCGTCTGTGAGTTTGAGCAGTTGAGACATGATGGTCAATGCCGGGAGTGCGTCAGTCAGGAAGAAATGCGCTTCTGATTCGCTCAACAGTGTCCAGATGTGCGTGCATGTTTTGGGCGGATTCGATCAGATCGTCCAGTTCTTTTCTTAGTTCTTCGATATTGGTGCTATCCGGTCGATCTGGGTGAAAGTTGAAGTATCCAAACCGCTTGGCTTTTGCTAGAGCTTGCAGCGTTTCGCCACACTCCTCTACGAGCTTGTCTTCCGGATCTCCGTTTTTGTATGTATCGCCCATTTGCATGCTTCCTGTTTTGATTAACCCGCGACCGCAAAACTGAAAAAATCCAGCGCGGCGGCGGTGAGGTAGAGGGGTTGGGTCATGGTTCTGTTTTATCCATCTCGTCTCTCTTCGTATTTCATTTGCCGCAACCATTCGCTGATTAGCTTGGTTTGCGCCTCAATCCTGCTGGAATTTGCGCAGCTCATATTTAGCTGTTCATTCAACAGTTCTTGTGCGATAGAGAGATATTCCGCAGCTAGAAATTCCGGGTCGTACCCATCTTCCAGCCAGTCGTTAGCAGCTTCAGCAAGGTCGTCTGGAACAATGCCTCCTATGCTCAACCTCCTAGATTCAGAGATTGGGCGTTTGGTTGTCGCTACTTCCGCAACTGCTCGACTGCTTTCTGGTGCTGCTGCATGCGGTTGCGGTTTTTCTGTTTGCGTTTCTGCTTCCAGTTTCTCTGTTTGCGCTGGCTTTTGGGTCGGTGGTTCTGGCTGTGCATTTTTCTTTTGCTCTGCTTTCAGTTCGTCGAGGCGACGGGCTTCGGTGCGCTTTTGTTTGGATTCGTCGATCAGCAGTTGCTTGTATTGCTCCACTTTCCTTTCGCAGCACTCTTGATCAAGGCAAAATGCGTGGTGCAGCACGTGGTGAACATCTTTGCATCCGTAGCAGCTTGTGGTGCTGGGCACGGATAGCGGGTCATGTATCCTGCTTAGTGGCGAAAGGTGTTTTCCGTAGATTTCCCAGACTGCAAACCAGATGCTGGACACAGCAGGCACGTTGTCCTTGCCGTCCCTGCGGAGTTTCTTCTCCAGCGCGTCCCACACCGCATCGTGCTTGACGTGCTTTAGTAGCTCCTGGATGTGTGCGAGCGTAAGCCACTCGTCGCGGAGCATATCGCGCACCCACTCCGGCGCACTGAATACGCGCAGGTGCTTGGAGGCGTTGCTGCGGCTCTTGCCGAGAGTTTCGGCGATCTCTTCGACGGTTTTGCCGTGGTCGTCGCGCATCCGGCGGGCAAAGTCGGCGATTTCCCACTGGGTGTGCGGCTCCCGGTGTGCGTTGGAGAGAAACTGCGCGGCCAGCAGGTCGGCGGCGTTTTCGTTTTCCAGCCGCCCCATAAACTTGCCTTCCAGATGGGTGATTCCGGCGATTTGCGCGGCACGCCAGCGGCGTTCTCCGTTCTTGATGATGTATTGCCGTTTTTCGCTGTCGTAGAGAAAGTGGATATCCTCTTTCTGCTCGTTGTTTTTGAGCGAATCCGCCAGCTCTTGCAGTGGTTCCTCGCGGAACGTTTGGCGCGGCTGGTACGGGTGCGGGTGGAGCTGATCGACCGGCACGGAGTAGACCGTTTTCCGGCGCAGCTTGGATGGGTGGCTTGGGAGTTGGCTCATGCTGCAAGACCTGCTTGTTGCGGGGCGACAGATAAATCATTCCAGCTTTTGTCAAAAATGCCGGAGATTGCTCGACCTATTGTGTGGAACGGGTCTTCGTGCTTCATGGCTACCGCATAGCGGTACACGTCTGGAATGACGTGATCGATGTAGATTTCAGCCAAATCCATTGGATGGTATCCGTCTGGGTACTTGTCCGCTGAAATTTTCCAGTCGTCGTCGCAATCCCCGGCTTCACACAGGCAATCAGCCCCGTCTTGATCCGGACATAGGACGCGCATTTTGGTGCTTTGCATAATTTGCCACCACTGGCGTTCGGTATAGAGTGCCGGTGTTTTCATGGAGAATCCTTTTTGCCGATTGGCATAATGATGTGTTTTGCGTCAGAGTCACCAACCTCAATCAAGCACGGGGATTCATTTCCCGATGTGCGCAGGGTGATGTGTTCGTTTTGCATGGCGTCAAGCAAATAGTTTGCGGAGAGTTTGTATATTTCGGGGAATTCGTCGCTGATTTCCGCAGAGAACCAGTCGTTCGCGCGGGATGCTGTTTTTTCTCCGATAAGGTGATCAACTACGGAAAAACCGCCCTCTTTCGCGATTAATTCAATGCTGTTGTACTTGTTCGCCATTCGCATGGTGCGCTTAATGGCTGGGACGGCTTCGCTGCTTTTGAATGTTGCAACGTGCGGGAATTCTCTTTTTACAATGTGCCGCCATTCTGGGAACTGGTTGTCAATTAGATGCGTGGTCACGCTACAGGCGGGGCTGCTGATCTTGATTAGCGAGTCGGTTGCGGAAAAAGTTGCACCATCCATCTCCATCGCGCGGACAATGCTTGCTACTGAGTTTCGCGGAATGATGATCTGGTCTTGCGGCATGGTCTGAACCGAGACCCACGCCATCCGATGTCCGTCTGCGGCTACGATGTCCGTTTTATCTAGGCAAACCCCTTCCAGATAATGGCGTGAACCATCTTTAGCGGCCATCGCGTATTGCACTTCGGAAATTGCGCGCGCCAGCTCGGCACAGTCAAGGTTTTTCGGCTCGAATTGGTCGCTCGGAATATTGGGGAAATCATCCGGGTTTTGCATGGCGATACGGTAGTGGCGTCGCCCTGCGCGCACGGAGAGGAGATTTTTATCTTTCTCATTAATTGAGAGCGTGACATCGCCGTCTAACCCATTAAGACTGGCGATTAGCTCAACCGCATTTGGAAGGCATCGCAGCTCCTCATCGGTTTGCGCTTCGGTGCGCGTGGTGATGTGTTGACCCATGTCGGTCGTGGTTGCAGAGAGAATGCCGTCGGCGGCATATAGCAGCGCACAGTTCAAAACTGGCAGCTTGCCACGCCCATTTGCTGCGCCCATCTTGAGATCGGCGTGGAGCTGTTTTGCATTCACTTTGATCATGGCAAACGCACCCCGTCGCGGTCAGTTTTAAGTTGGTGAATCACCTGCCGATAGTTGGTGAACTGTTTGCGGGTCATGCCTACGCAAGCGGCACAACCGCCCCCTACCCTTCTGTATTTCGCTTCCGGGATTTCGCCGCCACATATACGGCAGCGTTCCTTGCGTTGGTTTGGTGTTGCCATCTTTCCGCTCCCTGGTTGTTGTTAGTGATCCCAACGCGCCCCGTGGTAGATGGGGTTTTGCACAATGTTGCCGCCATAGGCGTGCATCGTTGCGATGCTATCTACTAGCTTTCCGTGCCTTTCGCGCTGGGTGATGGGGTCGGGCTTTGCGTCCGAGGTGCTGCGGGTTTCGGAGAGGTGGAGGCCAAGCAGCCCCTTGCCGGTCATGCCGAGTGCGATCAGCAGCACGACGATCATGGCAAGGTAGTAAGGCAGGCTGTATTTTCTTGTGTTCATCTCTGCTCTCCGTTTTGAATTTGTGCCGGTCTTTCCCCGGCGAGTCCGTCATGCCTTGGCAAATCCGGCGGGTTAGGCTGGATGGAAGACGACCCTGTAGGGCCGCTGCCTTGCATGGCTGCGGGTTCGATCTGCGACTGTGAGACCAATCAGTCCGATCCGGTTACTTCGCCACCGCCCGCTAGGCTATTGCTCATGGCTAGTTGGTATTTGGTTGTGTTCCGTGCGGAACGTTTTTTTTGTTGGGGGAGAGTGTGGACTTATGTCCCCATCTTGTCAAGGACAATTGTCCTCATATTATTTGAGGACGCAAAAAACCGCCTCAATGGGCGGTTTGAATCAACAAAAAAGAGAGGAAGAGAAGATGAGTGTCGTTGGTGCTATTCCTTTATCGGCGATAATTGGGGCTGAGATGATGCTAGAGGAAATAAGGGCTGCCGAGCCTTTCATTCCCGACGCAGTGAAGCGCGCCAACGGTAATCAATGTCGAATGCCTTCTGTTGATAATATTTTTCAGCGCAGGTTCCCACGCTCTATTCCTGTTGATTATGATATCTGTCATCAGCACAGGAAATTTGCGGAGCGCGTCGTCATGGATTGATTCCAGTGTCTTTGTGTCGGAGGATGTCCATGCGTTTATTATTTTTTTTAATGTATCAATCTGGTCTTGCGGGTCATTAACTACAGAGGATAAAAACTCTATCTGTTCCTGTTTTGGTGCGGCATCAAAAACATCCAGTCCAGCATTGGGAGGTTCTAAAAAAGAGATTGTTTTTCCGTCTCGTTTTGCACGGATAAAAATCTGTGAATCCGTTCCGTTTTGAGGAAAGAATCCTTGCTTTGCAAACAGGTGCTCAAGCAGTGCTAGTGCTGCCCCCCATGGTTTCATTGTTTCTAAGCTGTGTAGCGGTAGATTGTGTTGCAGCCAAGCTGTTTTTGTTTGATTAAACAATTCGGAAGGAGTGTTTTCGGCTAGTTTTTGCCCATCAAGGTAATGGAATATCTTTGGATTCATTTGATCCGTATTTGCCTCAAGAACAATATGTGTGGATTCCGAGTAGATTTTATCGACCTGCTTGGAGTGTGTGTTTGTTCCGTCTTCAAGGAAATGGACAGCCCCCAGAAGATAAATATTTGGCTCTGCGAGCTTCCAGATCATAGGTAATCCTTATGGTTTAAGGGTATTTAGCGTAATCGGTAAATTATGTTCTTGAATAATCCGCAACGCCCGTTTGTATCCGGGATCATCTTGTGTGCCAATCAGCACAATTCCAGCCTGTTTTCCGGTCATTAGCGCATAGTGCAATGCTTGTCCGATGGCTTCGTGCCATTTGCGGGTGAAATCGTATTCGATGGCGTGAGTATCAGTTAAGCAATCCACGCGGGTGCGATCCGGCAAGCGATACTCAATCAGCCCATTGCAGGATTGCTCAACGTACCAGCTTTCTGGCTGGGCTTCTGTTGTGGTGGCAAGCAGAGCCAGTAGTAAAAACACAAAATTTCTCATGGTCTTTTTTCTCTCCTGTGAATAATCTTGGAGAAGGATAACATCAGCGGATGATGCGTTGGCAGCGTGCCTATCGCATGGCTTTCCGGCATCACAAGTTGGGCAGCAATGGGTCGCTCCGATTACCCAGCCAGCCGCCCCGAATGGTTTACCTTGTCGCCGTTTGCGGGGTTATGGTTGTTTGCCTTGATGTATTCGGCTTGCTGTTCTATCAGTTTCTGACCGTTTTCGGAGGCGTTTAGATAGGCATCTATCACGCCTCGAAACCGCACCCCTTTAACTTGATTTGGATCAAGCCCGGGGATCATTAGCTGCCAGCTTTCCAGTCGAAACGCTCCGGCAATTGCATCAATCGTTCGGGATGTTGGCGCAGAATCTTTGTTAAATATTTTACTGATTGTTTTGCCGTCAATTTTGGCTTTTGTGGCAAGCTGGCGAGCACTCCATCCGTTGTAATCCAGTAGCTTCTGGATATTTTCTTTCAAAATTTCATTGGAGCTACGCCGTTTCATTTTCCAAACGATACAGCAGCTTGCGTGGACTTTGGTGGGTTTTGAGGACAATAGTCCTTGACTATAGTGAGGATAATAGTCCATAGTTTTCCCCTATGAATGGTTTTGAAATTTTGAACAAAGCACAAGAAATGATCGGTGAAACGTCGCTTGGGGTGCGTGAAATTGCGCGTCTGGCAGATGTTTCGCCGCGCTGGGTCGGGCGATTCCGCCAGGGGGATTTTGATGATCCCGGAATCAAGCGGGTACAGCGTGTCTACGATGTGCTACTCAAAGAGCAACAGGCCAAAGCCGCATGAAAAGTTTCACCCCCCTCCCCTTTGGTGAGAGCAGTGCCGCCCTTCCTGTTATGCCATACAGGAAGCGGCGGTTTTTATTCCACGGTTCCAGTGTCGCAAAGCGCGGCACGGGAGCCAATGACGGCATAGGGACAAAAAATGACCTCGAATAACGTTATCAGCAAACTGCTGCGCGAACTGGTCAACGAAGTTGTCAGCCCGCGCCGCACCAAAAAAGACCGGACGGAAGGCAAAACGGATTTTGCCGTCCGGGTATGGGGGGCGTTTCGCACATGGATGGCGAAGGCGAAAACCAAGCCGACCACAAACATCCCCTTCCATGCAGATCCCACCGAAGAGCGGAAGAACCAGCAAAAAGCACTTTTCCGCTATATCAACAAAAACAGTCTTCCGGTCGATCTGGCCTTTGCGGCAATCCATGAGTTGCCAGAAAAGCAGAAAGCCGAGGCGACGCGATTCATTGCCGACCTGCTGGACATCCTGCCAGTTCCAAAACCCGCAGAAGTGCCAGGCATGATGGAGGTTTCGCACATCCTCAAGGAGAGCGGCGAGGCGGTATCTGCACTTTCCCCGCTATTTCAGAACGACGGCGCGATCAATGCTGACGATCCGCAAGAGGATTTAGAGCGCGCAGATGCAGAGCTGACCGATGCAATCGCCGCCTTTACTGGCGTGCGGCAGACGGTTCGCAATGCGCTGGAAAAGCAAAAACAGCAACCCACCAAGCAGTTGACGGTGGTGGATAACAAAAAACAGGAAGAGAGGAAGGCTGGATGAGCCAACCAATACACCAGTGCGACCACTGCGAGCGCAGAACCAGAGAAGGATGCGGATTGGAGCTTCAGGAAGGGGTCTACAACTGCCGCCAGTGTCTACTGGCCGACGACGCGCCGTGGGAGTTGGTAGACCAGTTCGCCGAATTGATGGCGGGGTGTCCGACCTGTGAATAAGAAGCTCCTGTCCGAAGTGCGGATCAAGCGAATCGCAGAGGCGTTTTCCGGTGAGGACGAGTTTACGGTTGCCGATGTCGCAGAAAAGCTCGGCTTATCAGTGTCGCAGACAAACGGAAGCATGATGCTTGGCTTGGAGACAAGAGCATTTTTTTGCACAAGACGATCCAGAACCTATGTCTGGCGCGTTTCGCCGGAATGGGAACAGCGAATGCCGCAATCCAAAAAATCGGCGAGCGAAAATGAACGCGAAGATATTGAGGCGATCCGGGCGGAATTTACCGGGCGGCGGTTTTCCAGACAGGATGTTGTCAGCCTGCTCGGTGTTTCAGTTTCAGCAGCGCGTGGGCGGGTGCTTGAGGGGATAAGAGCAGGTGTATTTGAGCTGGTTCGCAGGAGGTCATCGCAGACAGGTGAGCTGTACGAGGTTACAGGAGCAGCAATCCCGGAGTGTAGAGACGGTTCTCAAGAACAGCATGCGCGGCTCAACGCGCTATGGAGGCCGGTTCGCCCGGCACGCGCAAGCCTATAGATTTTTTTCGGGCGGTTCGCCGTCCATAACCGGGGCAATGCCCCAAAACGTAAGGAGTAGTAAAGATGCCAGAAGTAGCTTTGCATTATGCAGGTTTGGCCGGTATTGCGGTAGCGGCACAGGAAGCGTTGGACGACATCGTCGCCAAGGGTAAAGGCGGCGATGTGGTGAGCATGCTGGACGACATCCGCAAGGTGGATTTGCCAGAAGACTGCGACATCGCCCTCTTGGTGCGTGCGCCTAACGGCGAAGCAGTCTCGTTGGTCTACAGCGAGTTGGTTGACGATGAAGTAGACAACATGATCGCGTGGAAGATGGCGACGTGGAACAGCGCAGAAGGCAACGAATCCACGTTGTCCAAGCTCGGCGTGATTACGGCAGTTGTGCAGCCCAAAGCTGCGTTCGACATCAGCCACGACAGCGCGTACATGGTTGCGGACTTCTTCCCGGAAGAGACCGACGACTAGCCGATAGTCAAACGACCAAGTGAAAGGGATACAGCGCAGCTTTCGGGCTGTGCTGTGTTTTCGGATTTAGAGAACAGAATTTATGCGCGGCGTAAACAAAGTCATATTGGTGGGCAATCTGGGGCAAGACCCGGATGTGCGTTATTCCGCCGACAATCGGGCAATCACCAATATCTCCATTGCTACGTCGGAGACGTGGAAGGACAAGCAGACCGGCGAGCAACGCGAGAAAACCGAATGGCATCGCGTGGTTTTCTTCGGAAAGCTGGCGGAGATCGCGGCGGAGCACCTCAAGAAAGGGTCGCAGGTATACGTCGAGGGCAAGCTCCAGACCCGCAAGTGGCAAGACCAGAACGGGCAGGATCGTTGGACGACCGAGGTGGTGGTCGATATCAACGGCACGATGCAGATGTTGGGGCGCAGTCCGCAGCAAGGCAGCGCACCCGCAGGTGATCAACAATCAGGCCAGCAGCCAGCACCGCCAGCAAGCGGAGCGGATGATCTGGATGAAGATTTTCCGTTTTAGGGCGCACCAATGAGCTATTGCAGATTCAGCAGTGATAACTGGAAAAGCGACGTTTATGTCTACGAAAACCGCGACGACCGTTTTGTGATTTGCGTCGCAGACAATCGCGTTGTGGGCGATGTGCCGCCCGCCCCTTCGGGGCTTCCCCCAGAAGAGCACCAGTTAGCACTCCAAGAGCAGCAAGCGTTTTTGGATACCGCAAAACGCGAACCGATCAACGGCTTCTACGATGGCGAGATATTCGCATTTGATACCGCAGAGGATGCGGCCTTCCGGCTGGAAGAGATACGCGCGATGGGCTACCACGTGCCGCAGTATGCGATTGATGCGTTACGAGAAGAGTTGGCAGGCGATGACAACGAAGAGCATTGGTAATGATCGCCGTTTTACAAAGATTTCAGGCAAAGAAAAACCCGCTGGTTCAGAGCGGGTTTTTCAACGCTATCACTCACAGAGCAATAACAACTCAAGGTTCTAATTATGCAGTATAGAAACAGGCGCGGCAAGTGCCGCAACACACAGGAGGACGGTGAATGAGCTACAAAAACGAAGCCGCCGTCCTTGATGCCATGCAGGCAATCGGGTTGCAGATCGACGGCAACCTGATCGTCAACGGCTTTATCAATCGCGTCCGGGCGGATGGGGACAAAACATCCAACGACAAGGCGGGCTGGTACATCCTGCATGAATTCGTCCTGAGCGGCGGCGATTCGGTCATCACGGGTGCATACGGAAGCTGGCGTTACTCCGATCAGACCTTTTTCGTCGAGATTGGCGATGCCGTCAAGCTCACCGAAGCAGAACGACAGGCGTGGGCAAAAAAGCAAGCCAGCATCCAGCGCGAAGCCCGCGCCGAAAAGAAGAAAAAGAACAGCGAAACCGCCGAACGTGCGGTTGGAATATGGGACGGCTTGCCGATTGAGGGGAAATCCGACTATCTATCCAGAAAGAAGGTAGCAGCGTTCGGGTTGCGGTTTGCCAGAGGTCGAGTCGTCGTGCCGATGCGCAACAGCAAGGGCGACCTGCGCAATCTGCAATGGATCAACACCGATGGCAGCAAGCGGTTTCTCTCTGGCGGCGAGATTACCGGCAATTTCCACGCGCTCGGCGATCTGGCTGGCGATGAGCCGGTTTTTATCGTCGAAGGGTACGCAACCGGCGCATCGGTACGCATGGCGACCGATTCCAAATATCCGGTTGTAGTCGCCTTCAATGCCGGGAATGTGATCCCGGTCATTGGCGCACTGCGCAAGCTCTACCCGTCACGCGAGATCATCTTTGCGGCGGACGACGACCACGAAACGCGGGTGAAAAACGAGCCGCACAATACCGGGCGCATCAAGGGTGATGAGGTCAAGCGCAAGCGCAATACGCAGGTGGTCTATCCCGCTTTTGCTGATCCTGCCGGAAAATCGGACTGGAACGATTTGCACGTTGCCGAAGGGCTGGAAGCGGTTAAAACCCAACTGCGCAAGCTGTTTGAAAAACCGACCGAGGCAAGCCAGACAGAGCCGGAGGATTGGAGTCAGTTATTAACTTACACCAAGCGCGGTACGGATTTAATCGCCAATCTGCACAATATTTCGACCGTGCTGCTACACCACCCGGAATGGAGGGGGTTGCTGCGCTGGGAGGAGTTCTCCGGGCGCATTGTGAAAACGCGGAAACTGCCCTACGGCAACAGCGATGAGGAATTCGGCGATTATGACGTCGCCGCCATCGGTGCATGGTTTGGAAAGCCGGATACCTACGGAATCAGCGTGCGCCCCAATCAGGTGATGGATGCCGCGCTATTGGCTGCAAAGGAGGATAGCTATCACCGAGTCCGCGAGTATCTGGAGTCGCTGAAATGGGACGGCGAGCCGCGACTGCCGTCGTTTTTTCTGGACTACTTCGGCGCAAAACAGTGGAAAGGGTCGTTTGGTGCAGAACGATGGACGGAGCCGGTTGGTGAGGACGTGCCCTACGAATGGGCGGCAGCGGTCAATTTTCTGGTTTCGGCGGTCTCCCGCGTGATGAATCCGGGCAGCAAGGTCGATTTTATGACGATCCTGGAGGGCGGACAGGGTAAGGGTAAAACAGAGGCGGTGCGCATTCTGTTCGGCCCCGAAAATTACGCATCGGCGATGGAGTCGCCCACCAACAAGGATTTCTTTCAGGCACTGCCCGGACGATGGGGCGTGGAGATTGAGGAGATGAGTTCGTTTTCCAAAGCGGAAGACCATCGAATCAAGCAGGTCATCACCATGCGCGAGGATGTCTACCGCGCCTCCTATGCACACTACGCCAAAGCGTACCCGCGCCAGTGTGTTTTCGTTGGAACTAACAACGAAACGCAGTACCTGCGCGATGCAACCGGCGCACGGCGATTCATTCCGATTCGCTGCACCAAGAGCGACTGGAAGGGGCTGCGGGAGAACCGCGACCAGCTATGGGCAGAGGCGGTCTACCGCTTCAAGCGCGGCGATCCGTGGTGGGTATTCCCGCCAGATACCGAGAAAGAGCAATCCGCCCGGTTTGATGAAGACCCGTGGGAGCAACCCATCTCCAAGTGGCTAGAAGGGAAAGGCGATGAGGCCGATCCCGGCGAGCTACTGAAAGAGGCAGTCGGCGTACCACTGAAAGAGCAGCACCAAGGCGTTTCAATGCGCGTTAAAAAGGTGATGACCCGTCTCGGATGGGAGAAAAAGCAGCGCAGAAGGCACAGCAAGATGGTTCGTTTGTGGGTAAAAACCGCAGAGCAAGTCGAAAAAGAGGTGAGAGAAAACGCGGAGAAGGCAGAGGAGAAGACCAGTGAATAGGCGACTTCCCTGCTCAAAATCCGCCCGAAGTGTAACAGGCAGGTGTTACAGGTGTTACAGAGGGTGTGACAGTGTTTCATTTTTAAAATCAAACGGTTGTTTGAGTGTAACACCCGTCACACCCATTTCTTGCGCACACGCATGTAGAGCATTCTTTTTTTCTTTCCACAGTTGGGAAAGTTTGTTTCCTCACAAGTCAAACATTGAAAATTTGGGTGTTACGGGTGTTACAGCGAATAACGTTTTGTTTATGAAGAAAAAACGCCGTAACACCCTTGTCACACCCTGTAACAGCCGGGTGTTACACCACAAAGGAAGTCAGTCATGCAGCCGATGAACTGGAAGCGGATCAGACTCAACCTGTGGAAGTGCGGCGAATACACCATCGTCGGCAGCGGATCAGCGAGCGAGGGCTATCTCTACGCCGCCAGCTGCGATCCACGGGCGCGGCTTGCCGATGCGGGCTATATCACCAGCGCAGTTGATGTCGTCGATCTAGGTACGCATACCAGCGCAGATCAGGCACGCATGGCGTGTGAGGCGCACAGAGACCAACAGAGGGTGAAGCGATGAGTGAGAAAACCAACTTAACGATAGCGATAGCTGCGCTAGAACAGATCGCCGATCTGGGCGGAGCTGTACCCGGTCGAGAACACGCATCCATTGCTAACGCGGCATTGGCGGCAATTGCTATCGAATCAACCAAAAATGTACTGAGAAATGTAAATGCGATAGAGCATGTCAGCATGGAGGCGAAGCAGTGAGCGACAAGCAGATTGCAATCAATAAACTGATCCAAGCGCAGGCGGCGTTGCGTGATGCCGCTGATGCATTGGAGCAGGCATACGGGAAAGGCATCTCTGACGCGGCGGAGTTGCGTGGCGCGGCTGCGGTGATTGACGGGTGGGTTATACAGATACACGAAGAGGTGAAGCGGTGAAAATCAACCTCAACCACAACATCGACCAGATCGCCAACGGTTTGCAGAACGTGGCAAAGAAGCAGCTCCCCTTCGCCACGTCGCTCGCCACCAACAACACGGCGAAACGTGTGCAACAGGCCGAGCGTAAAGAGATGCGCCAGAAGTTCAGGGCGGTCTCCCGCTGGACGACAGGCGCGGTGTTCATCAAGCCATCCAACAAAAAACAGCAGGCAATCACTGCAAAGGTCTGGATCAATGACCGGGGCGACAGCGGAGGAACAACTGCGGAACAGCGCATCTTGCCGCACATCAAGGGCGGCGATCGTCCGCTCAAAGCCAGCGAGCGAATGCTGCGCCGGGCTGGAATACTGGAGCCGGACGAGTACGCGATCCCGTCCAAACACCAGAAGCGCGACCGCTACGGCAATCTGCCCAAGTCCGGTATCACCAAAGTTCTGGCAGAGATCGGTGCACGCGACGACATCGGCTACACCTCGAACGTCAACTACTGTCGCAGGCGTCGCAATCGCGCACAGATGCAGATGGATCAGCTAGGCATTCCGCAACCGGAGCAATCGCCACTCAACAACCGCAAGTGCAAAAACCGGCGCAAAGGGACATGGCGATATTTCTATCAGGATGGCAAACACCACGATGCACGGGGCATCTACCGCGAGCGCGTAAGAGGAAGCCAGCGAGAGCTGGAGCCGGTGCTGGCGTTTGTGGATCGCGTCCACTACAACCAGCGGATCGACTGGTATGGAGTGGGTCGGCGAACAGTTGATCGCCACTACAACTCCGAATTCAAAAAGGCATACCGGCACGCCATGAAAACGGCGCGGTGGGAGTAGCCATAAATGCAAAAGGTACTGTGGGGAAACTCCGAAATACGGGTAATTAACACCCCGTTTATTTTTTAGTTTCAGAAATTTACGAGGCATTTCGCTTCGCAAGGATTTAAGAGTGCAGATAACTAAATGTGATGTTTGCGGAAGAGAAGGGGTGGCGGTAAAAAAAATTGTTGAGGTTTATCGGACAGATGATCTTTGCGACATTTGCGAGGACTGCGAGAAGGTATTGAACGAACAATCTAGAAAGATCAGTAATTTGGTTGCTCAAATCAAGAAAACTTGGGTGAAGCGATCAATAGCAGCTTTAAAAGAAAAATTTGAGAATCTCAAAGGATAAAAATGCAAGAGCAAATCTCACTGGAGCAGATGATCCCGATAGGTCAAATCTGTCCGCATCCAAAAAACCCGAACACCCATTCGGATTTGCAGGTTGACGAGCTGGCAAAATCAATGACGTTTGACGGCGTTACCATGCCGGTTCTGATCGCGCCGATTGCGGATGGGTGGAAGGCGGAATATGGAGACCAGCCCGTCGGGGCGATGTATGTGATTATCGCCGGGCACGGCAGAACGCTTGGACATGAAAAAGCCGGTCATGCGGAAGTGAATTGCAAGATTATGACCGGGTACACGGCGGATCGGCTTGTTGCGATCATGCTCAAGGACAACCGGATCGCGGAGCTGTCAAACATTGATTCCGACTTGCTGACTGAATCCCTGCGCGATTTGTCCAAGACTTCGCAGGATTTGGGGTTGTTCGATGACATCAAACTGGACTTGCCAGCCGAAGAGCCTGCGTCGGTAGCTGGTCTCGTCGATGACAACAAACCTCCGGTGAAACGCAAATTCACACTCTCTGCATCGCAGGACGAATCAGTGGCGATTGTGCTGCAACTGGTGAAGCGCGAGCAGGGGTTTGATGGTGATTCTGCCGATGCGGATGCGTTGGCGTTTTTGTGTGGTGCTTATGTGGGATAAGGAGAAGAAAAATGCTTGAGCAGATTTTAACGATTGGTGGTGGTGTGTTTTTAGGGATGTTCGGAATGTGCGCAGTGAAGGAATTGTACGCCGAATGGGGTGTGCGCCGGAGACAAGCCAAGCTTCCTCTCGGAAGATCGGCTGTTCGCGGTAAAGGCTGTTAGAGAGAGCGCTCTCTAGGTCTCTCTGGTTCTTTTTCGGATTTTCTTGATTTGATTATGGCATTACGGATGTTTTTTAAATCTTTAGCCATTGTTTCCGAGCTTTCTGGTAAGTCAATGTCGTATTCGACTTTGCCAGATTTAACGTGTGCTGCAAGGATAATTGCAGCTGAAAGGGTGTCATTGTCTATCTCAGACATAAAGTTTCTCCATAATGGATTGAGTAAGGACTTTCTATTATGGATTCCAGTTGGCGGCCTGGTCAAAACCGCCGCGAATTTGACAGAGGCGGGTGCGCTGGGTAGTGTGCGAGGCACTACTTCTATACGCGGTTTCCGCATCCGTCAATCTTGCGGTTTTTTTACGCCCAAAATCTATGGGCGGGATGATAGGGCGCAATACAAGACCCTTCGGGGGAATATGCCCAGCCGTCGTATAGCGGTAGTTGAGTCCCGCTCGCCCTCATTCTGGCGAGCACTACTAAACTATACGGAGGGCAGTTTATGACTGCTTTAACTATCTACTCGCGTGCAATTCATCAGGACGAAAACGGACTGTACCGACTCAACGATCTTCACCGTGCAAGCGGCGCATCAGAAAGCAAGCGACCAGGCGAGTGGGTGCGTCGCACAGAAACTCAAGAACTGATCGCAGAAGTACTATCTGACCCGAGCGGGAATTCCCGCTCGACCCAAAGCGTAAATTTACGCTTTGAGGCTATACATAGCATTCGGGGCGGAAAAGCACCCGGAACCTACGCGTGCGAGGAATTGGCGATCGCCTACGCGGCATGGATCAATCCAAAGTTTCACTTGAAGGTGCTGCGCACTTTTCTGGATTTACACAAGCAGCCGCCGCGTGATCCACAACTGACAGGCTCCCCTTTGGAAATTGCAAAAAAAGCAGGCTGGGGGATCTACGATCCAGAAACCGAAGCGGTCGTTCCAAAAGCGAAGATCAAGAAAATTTTTGAAACCGTAATGGAACACCAGACGATTGCGAATCTGTCTTTGTCCGGGTTGAACCTGATGGCCAACCCGGAGAGCCGAGAATAGATGTCTAACGTCATTCCCGTTGCGCAAATCGCCCAACTGCTTTCCACAACGCCGGAAGAGTTGCAGCAGCTCTCCCGCGCGGGCGTGATCCCCAAAATGCAGGACGGCGGCTACGATCTTGCTGCCACGGCGATGCAGTACACCGCCCACCTGCGCAACCTAACAGTCAGTTCCAAAGAGTTGGCGGAATGGGTTGGGCTGGAGGGGCCACGTCAGATTCAGTATCTGGCAAAAGACGGGGTTTTGGAAAAGGAAGGCTCCCGATACCCACTTAAAAAAAACGTGGCGCAATACTGCGCATATCAACGCGCCGGTACGGCTGCCAGTGGACGCGGCGAAACCGATGACGAATACAGCAACGCCAAGCGTCGCAAGGCAATCGCCGAAGCCGACGTTGCCGAGATGGAAGCGCAGGCAATGGCAGGCGCGTTGGTATCCGCCGACGATGTGCAGCAGCAGGCTGCCAATTCTGCGCAATCGCTTTCCAATGCGCTGATGGTGATCCCGGATAGAGACGCGCCGAAACTGGTCACAATGGACGACCAGACAGAAATTCACGATCTGTTGACGCAGGAAATCCGCACTGCGCTGGACGGATGGATTGAATCTGCGCAGACAGTGGTTGTTTCCGATTTGGAAATCGCCACTAAGCCGGATGAAGTGTTCCGCACGGAACAGTCGGAAGAGGAAAGCTAGGTGGCTGTGCAGCTTGCCAACGGTGCGCAAATCTGGCTGGAGGCGACGAAAAGCGCGTTACGTCCGCCGCCGGATATTACGCTGTCCGAATGGTCGGATCGTTACCGCGTGCTGAATCAGACATCCTCGGCAGAGCCGGGAGACTGGCGAACCAGTCGCGTGCCATTCATGCGCGAGATCATGGACACCATGTCTCCGCAGTCGCCGGTCGAGCAGGTGTGGGTGATGAAAGGGGCGCAGGTATCGTGGACAGAAGTGCTGAATAACATGCTCGGCTATGTCGCACACATCCACCCCGCGCCGACGATGTTTGTGCAGCCAACGCTGTCGCTTATAAAGCGGCACGTAAAGATGCGCATTGATCCAATGGTTGCGGACGTTCCAGTGGTGCGCGAGCGTATCCCTCCGGCACGCAAGCGCGACAGCAACAATACCGCGCTGATGAAACAGTTTCCGGGCGGCGTGTGGATTTTTGTTGGCGCAAATTCCGCGACAGATATGCGTTCTGCGCCGGTACGTTTTCTGTTGCCAGACGAGATTGACGGCTACCCGCTCGACGTGGGCGATGAGGGCGATCCGCTGGAGTTGCAGATCAATCGCACTAAAACGTTTTTCCGGCGCAAGATCATCGGCGGTTCCACGCCAACCGTGCGCGATATTAGTCGCATCGAAAAACGGTTCAAAACCGGAGACCAACGCTATTACCACGTCCCCTGCCCGCATTGCGGCGAAAAACAGCCGATCCGCTGGGACAACATCAAGTGGCACAAGGATGAACACGGCAACCACTTGCCAGAAACAGCGCATCTCGTCTGCACCGAATGCGGCGCGGAGATCGAAGAGCATCATAAAACGTGGATGCTGGCAGAGGAAAATGGCGCGGAGTGGATTCCATCCAACCCGGATGCACCCGCGCACATCCGCAGCTATCACATTAGCTCGCTCTACTCCCCTTGGGAGACCTGGGCGACGATTGCCGAGAAGTGGCTGGCAGCACAAAAAGACCCGTATCTGCTTAAAACCTTCGCCAACACCATTCTGGGCGAAACGTGGGACGACGAAGCCAACCGCACCGAAGCGAAAGACCTACAGGATCGCGCCGAACCCTACCCGCTCGGCGTTGTGCCGCGTGGCGGTCTGATGCTGGTGGCATCGGTCGATACACAGGACGACCGCTTTGAAGTGCAAATCACCGCCATCGGGCGCGGGCTGGAGATGTGGGTGATCGATGTCATCGTGATCCACGAATCACCCGCAATGCAGGTCGCATGGGACAAGCTCGACGAAGTGCGCGAGCGCGTCTACGACCACGTTTGCGGTACAACGCTGAAAATCGAAGCGATGGCTGTCGATTCCGGTGGTCACTTCACGCAAGAGGTCTACGACTACTGCCGCACGCGTCGCTATCAGGGCGTTTTCGCTGTCAAGGGGGCAAGCCAGCGTAACAAACCGATCATTGGCAGGCCGAGCAAGCAGGATGTCAATGTGCGCGGGCGCACCATCAAAAGCGGCGTTGATCTGTGGCCGGTCGGCACGGATACCGCAAAGGACAGGATTTTCGCGCTCTTCCAGCTGGAAGAGGCGGGACCAGGATACCTTCACTTTTCCGACGAGCTACCGGGTGACTACTTCGAGCAGCTTACCGCCGAAAAACGCACGGTGCGCTACGTTAAAGGCCATCCGATTTCCGAGTGGGTCAAGCCGTCCCACGCACGGAATGAGGCGCTGGATTTGATGGTCTACGCATTCGCTGCGCTCTACAAGCTCGGCGTACACAAGTACAGCGACCGCGATTGGAAGCGGCTGGAAGATGTCGTCCAACCGCTCAACGGCGATCTGTTCGCCATGCCTGCGCCGCAACCCGAAGCCAGTGCAGACCCGCAACCAAAACAGGAAAACCCCCGCTCTCCGGTTGCGGCAGCAAGTGGTGCCCTGAGTAATCGCTGGACAAATCCGGGGGCGGGAATGGTATGAGCGACCAGAACCGCGACTTTTTCGCCATGCTCGACGACCTGAGTATGACACAGGGCGAATTCGCCAATCTGGCAAACATTGACCGCACAACGGTGGTGCGCTGGAAGAAATCCGGCGTGCCGGGATTGGCGGTACTGGCTGCGCAGTTGATGGTGCAGTTGCGCGCCGCGGCACGGTCTGCCGGCGACTGACGCACTCCCGTCATTGACAGGGGTGTTGCAATTTGCGTCTACCCAGCCGTCGTTTTATGCCAATAATAGGGGGGCATGAGTGGATTTTCTCTACAACATGCACAGCAGCAGCTACAGCACTGGCTAGACATTGAATCCAAGCTTGACCAGCTTGATTCGTGGTCGGTTGCGGGCAGCACCTACAAAAGACACGACTTGGGCGAAGTTCGTCGCCAGATTGACTACTGGCAAAAGAAGGCGGCACGCTTTAACCCCAATCGTCGCAGGGTGGTCTACTGATGGCAGGGCAGATGCAATTGCCGCCAGCCGGCCACGCCCTGATGCCAAGCGGACTAATCGTCCCGCAGGCATACGCAGGCGGCTACAACGGGGCATCGCACACCCGCAAGGCATTCCGGGGCTGGGGTGCAAGCGCATCGCAAAAAAGCGCGGACCAACTCGCCGCGACTAATTTGCGCACCTTGCGCAACCGTTCCCGTGATCTGGCGCGCAACAGCCCGCTGGCAGGCGGCGCGATCAACACCAACGTCACCAGCGTTATCGGTGCGGGATTGAAATTTCAGGCGCGGATCAACCACGAAGCACTGGGCATTTCCCGCGAGGCGGCGGACGCATGGGAGCGCAACGCCGAACGTCGCTGGAAGCTGTGGGCAGTCTCCAAGGATTGCGACATCGCTCGTACCGTCAATTTCTACGAATCACAGGCACTGGTGCATCGCGCCCGCAAGGAAGGCGGCGACGTGCTGGCGGTTTTGTTGCGGATGGACGACGGGCGGCTGGAAAACCCGCTGCGGCTACAGTTCATCGAAGCGGAACGGCTTTGCAACCCGAACCACGGCGCAGATACCGACGAGATGGCGCAGGGTGTTGAGAAAGACCAATACGGTGCGCCGGTTGCTTACCAGATTTTAAACGGCCACCCCGGCACGATTTCCAAAAAATCCCGCAAGTGGACGCGGGTTGAGGCGTTTGGCGAAAACGGTCGCCGCAATGTAATTCACCACTACCGGCAGAAACGTCCCGGACAAACACGCGGCACTCCCTACCTTTCCACTGTAATTGAGGCGCTAAAACAGCTCGGCGACTACACCGAAGGCGAGCTGGCTGCCGCTGTAATCAGTGGAATGAACGTGACCTACCACGTCAACGAGCTGGGCGAAGTCGCGGCAGAGATGGCTGGTAATGACGGACTGGAGGGGTACGTCGAGCAACGCAACGGCTTCTATCAATCCTCCCATGTGGCGGAAACCGCATACGGTCGGCAGATCGGGCTGTTTCCCGGCGACAAAATCGAATCCCCTACTCCCGGCAGACCCAATAGCGCGTTTGACCCGTTCGTGCTGGCGATTCTGCGGCAGGTCGGCGTAGAGCTGCAACTGCCGTTTGAGCTGCTGATCAAGCACTTCACGGCCAGCTATTCCGCCGCACGCGCGGCACTGGAAGAGGCGTGGCGGTACTTCCGCGCCGAGCGTGAATGGGAGACATGGGGCTACTCCGTACCGGTCTACGAAACATGGCTGGACGAAGAGGTTGCAGCCGGGCGCATCCACGCGCCGGGCTACTTCACTGATCCGCTGATCCGGCAGGCATGGTCTGGATCAGAGTGGATCGGGCCATCCAAGCCGCAGATTGACCCGTTAAAAGAAATGCGCTCGCGTGAAATCGCAGAGCAACGCGGCTGGATTACCGCCGCACAGAACACGGCAGAGCTAAACGGCGGCGATTGGGATACCAACCACGCCCGCCGGGTGCGTGAAGAGCAGATGCGCCGGGAGGCACAGATGTTCATCCCGCAATACGAGCCACAGCCACTAGATTTTCAGGAGCAGAGTTGATGAGTGGAAAACTGCCTGCGTTGCGGGTTTTGCAGGAGATTGCCGGACAGCGTTGGATGATGCCGCCGGAAATTCTGGAGGAGATGCAGGAGATCGCACTCCGCGAAAATTTGCCGTTTGGTGATATTGAGGCGTTGCAGTCCAAGTACGGCGAACGGTTGAACGGCGCAGAGTACGTGCAGATGCGCGGCGATGTGGCGGTTTTGCCGATTCGCGGCGTATTGACGCAGTACGCCGGTTCGTTTGAGGAAATCTGCGGCGCGATGTCTTACGAGACGATTGCGCGAAACATGGAAGTTGTGCGGACAGACCCGAAAGTGCATGGCGTTGTGCTGGATTTTGGCACACCCGGCGGCAATGCGCATGGTGTCCCGGAATTGGGAGGGATGATTCGTAGATTGTCCGGCGAAAAACAGGTCGTCGCATATTGTGGCGGGATGATGTGTTCCGCCGGATATTGGCTAGGTGCTGCGGCTGGTGAGGTGGTGATTAACGAGATCGCTGAGGTGGGCAGTATCGGCGTGCTTTCTGGTCTGCTCAAGACAGACCCGAAAAGCCGAAAGATGCGTGTGGTCTCTACTCATGCGCCATACAAAGTGGCGGATGGCGAAAATCCGGAAGATGTACGCCGTTTGGTTGCGCATATCGACCACATGGAAGCGGTTTTCATTCGACGCATGGCGGAGTATCGCGGTGTGACAGAAGACCACGTCAAACAGAATTTTGGACAGGGCGGGATGCTGGTCGGCGCGAATGCGGTTGCCGCAGGCATGGCTGACCGTCTGGGAACTTTGGAGGAGGTCATCGCAGACCTTCAAAACAATAAGCAGCAAGGAGGACGTATGTCCAAGACATTTGCAGTAGGTGAGTTGAACCGGGAGTTCCTTGCGGAACATGCTCCCGATCTATTGGCCTCAATTGAGGCAGAAGCACGCGAAGGTGTGCAGCCAAACGCGGAAGCACTGGAAGCCGCCCGCAAGGAAGGCGCGGCAGACGAAACCCGGCGCGTCAAAGAGGTGCTGGCAGTACGCCAGCTTGGGCATGACAAGTTGCTCAAAAAACTGGCGGCGGATGGTCATACAACCGCTGGCGAGGCGGCACTTGCGGTGCTGGAAGCAGAAGCCAATTCGCAAACCGAGTATCTGGAAAACGCAGAGAAAGGTGCGCTGAAAAAGCCGGTCGAGACCGTTGCCGGTGCTGGTGACAACTTGGGTGGCGGCAAGGTAGAGATGGACGCAAAAGAGCTTGGGACAAAAGCGAAGAGCTACAAGGCGAAAGTCGAAGCGGAAGGTCGCACGATCAGCACGGCGGAAGCGGTGCGCTATGTAAAAGAGAACGGGTGGGAGGAATAGATTATGTCGAATCCGGGATTGATTAAAGCATTCACAGCAGGCGGCGCAATTGAAGCGCGTCGCATCGTGATTTATGGCGCAACTAACGACACAGTGGTTGCAGCAAGCGACGGCACGGCGCATTTGGTTGGTGTTACCAGCTCGTTTTCAGTAGAGCAAGGCGGCGTTGTTGATGTGGTGATGAGCGACATGCCGGACGTAACGTACGGCGGAACCATCACAGCGGGCGATCCGTTGACCGCAACTACGGGCGGCAAGGTGGTAGTAGCGACCACAGAGGGAACACACGTCATCGGCTATGCGCGCTATGACGGCGTAGACGGGGATATTCATCCGATCCTGATTGACCGTTGCGTACTGGCAGTGGCTGGTAGTGCGTAACGCACAGAATTAACCAAGTTTTAGGAGCAGAGAGATGCCTACAGAAAACGGAACTATCGCGCCATTTCCTACCGATCCGGAGATGACGGCGATTGCAATTGCGTATCACAACAAAAAACTGATTGCAGACGAGGTGCTGCCACGCACCTCGCCATTGGGTAAAAAGGAATTCAAGTACTGGAAGTACGAAAAGAAAGATGCTTTCACGATTTCCGAGTCCAAGATCGGGCGCAAGTCCAAGGTCAACGAGGTGGAAACCAACGCAACGCGTGAAACTTCCAGCACAGAGGACTACGCGCTGGCGGAGTCGATCCCGTATCAGGATATTGATAACGCACCAGAGGGTTATGATCCACGCGGTCGAGCGACTGAATATTTGACAAGCCAGATCGCACTTGGGCGCGAGAAACGTGTGGCTGATTCGGTATTTAATGCTGCGACTTACGATGCAGACAACAAAACCACGCTTTCGGGCGATGGGCAGTGGAGCCATGTCGATAGTGATCCAGTCAAAACTATTCTGACTGCAAAAGAAGGCATGATTATGCCGGGCAACATTCTGGTGCTTGGCTCTTCGGTTGCGTTTCATATCCGTCAGAACAAAGCGGTTGTAAAGGCATTCAATGGCACGCTGGGCGACAAGGGTCTGGTTCCGCTGGAGTGGCTTCGGGAGCAGCTGGAGCTGGATGCGATCTACGTGGGGCAATCCCGCTATAACGCCGCCAACAAAGGGCAGGCGATGGATTTGCAGAGCTTGTGGGGCAAGCATGCCGCGCTGATCTACCGTGACCAGCTGGCAGACGTGGATCGCGGCACAACCTTCGGACTGACCGCACAGTACGGCGAGCGTCGTGCTGGGACAAAACCAGTAGAGCCGGGTGATATGGGACTGGATGGCGGCGAGCGCGTGATGGTTGGCGAGTCCGTCAAAGAGCTGATTACCGCACCGGACTTGGGCTACTTCTTCAAAGATGCGGTTACATAACAGCAACAGGTAAAGCCATCGGGGGCAACTGATCCCGGTGGTGTGCCCTATGAGTGATGCCGATCTTCACAAGCAAATTGCCCATGTCTCCGCAAAAGTTGAAACCTTGGAACGTGGGCTTGGCGCGGATATTACCGGGATTCGTACCGAGATTTCCGGGATTGCAAAATCCCTGCATGAGTTGGTGCGGATTGAAACCAACCAGAAGCATCTTGAAAACGATATTCGGGAATTAAAGACGGAAGACAAAGCTTCAAAAGAGCGATTGCGCGTGTTGGAAAACAGGCATAGCTCTAGCGATGCGGTCAATAAAACGAGATGGAACTTGACCGACTGGCTAGGACGAGCAGTTTCTGGCGCGATCATTGGGCTGATTGTTTGGTTTATTAAGAGTTGATTATGGATTTCGCAGACGACATCGCCGCAGCACTGGCCGCCGACGTGCCAGGCAACTACACCATGACATGGGGCGAAGGCAACAGCGCACGCATTGCGCTGGAGCGTGACCCGCAAGCGGTACGCATGGGCGGCATCGTGGTCGATGGCATGGAGGTGATTGCAACCGGCATGGATTCCGATCTGTCCGGCTTGAAAAACAATGACGTGGTGGAGATCGACAGCACCACCTACCGGCTCATGCGCAACCCCTTCCGCATGGCGGACGGAATCACCGTCGAGCTGTATCTCGGCAAAAACTAGGAACAGAACAGCCAATGGCACAGGTTAGAAAACAGATTATTGACGCGGTAGCAGCCGCGCTTGCAGGGCAGGCGGACGTAGGCAGTCGCGTTTTCGTCAACAGCGTTGCGGCGTACAGCTCGGAAGAGTTGCCGCTGCTGCACATTGTGACTGCCAACGAGCCGATCAA
Source organism: uncultured Piscirickettsiaceae bacterium (assembly GCA_964344325.1). Classification (GTDB taxonomy): domain Bacteria; phylum Pseudomonadota; class Gammaproteobacteria; genus CAYFMX01. Next base: position 17,794 of record CAYFMX010000017.1, on the reverse strand, counting down.
TACGCGTGATTCGGTAGCTACTGATCCGGTTCAGGAGCGATCACTGGTGATCGACGTGGAAGTGCTTACCAATTTGCGCGACGCGGAGCAGGAAGAGCGCATCGCCCTGTGGGTAGAGCAGCAGATGCATACCGCAGAACTGGATGCCGATCTCGTCGAATATCTCGGCATGAGTCGCGCCGGTCGGCAAGGCGGCGGCATGGAGCTGGGCAACATCTCCCTGCGGTTTGAAGTGACATACAGCACGCTTGCGAGCGATCCCGAAACAAGAGTTTAGGAGCAAAATCTTATGGCAACACTGCAAGGATCAGACTATTCACTGGTCATACAATCCGAACCGTCGTTCCGCACGGAACCGGGCAGCGCAGGCGCGATTCTCCTCCCGTTTGAGCAGGCCACGCTGGGGCGGGAAGCAAAATACGAGGACGACAATTCCATCTCGGCACACCCGCTGCCGGGCGACCGTTACGTGGAGGACTACTTCCTCAACGGGCAGTCACTCACGGTCAAGCCGTGCCTCAACAAGATGCCGCATTTGCTCAAGGCGTTATGGGGTGAGCCGACTACCGTCACGCTCGACGAGGCGACCGACGGGCAGGATTACAATGCCGATGGCGACCAGACGGACATGCTCTACAAGCACACCTTTGCAATGGGTGGCGAAGGCGCGTCCATACTGATGGAGCTGAACGGCGCGACCGATGCGCAGCGGCGGCGGCTCTCCGGCATGCTGATCTCCACGTTTGCGTGGAACATCATGGAATCCGGCTCCAGCGTAACGCTGGGCATGATCGGCGGCGAAGAGACCACGCCAGCAAGTGCGTGGGATTCCACTCCGACCGCAGTCGCACTGGCACGGGCGATTCCGGGCAATGCATCCATTACCACCACCTCTGGTGAAACATTGGGGTCAATCACTTCCGGCTCGTTTCAGATTGACGCGAACCTCGAAGGGTTCCCGCTGGTCGATGGGCAGCAGGGGTACGGCAAAATCGCACGGGCAACCGGGCAGACGTTCCAGTCTGTAAGCGGTAGCGTAACGCTACTGCGCGAAACGGGCGACAGCGTGTACGACCTTGCACGTGCAGGCACGCCGATTGACCTGACACTGGCGAGCCGTTCCGTGGGTGGAAACGAAACGTTCAAACTGATTCTGCCGCGCGTCACCTTCGATGAGCCACAGACCAACGTTGCCGGTAGCGGCTCAATCGTGGAAACGCTCAACTGGCGTACATCCCGCGACGACAGCAACCTGTCGGCTGTACCAACGATTGAAATCATCAACACTATTGCGAGCTACTAGGAGTCGCCATGATTTTTTTAGACAGCAGCACGCGAGACGTGCCCTGGGAAGAGGCTGGAATCATCCTGACGATGGTTCCGGTTTACTCGGATCAGGATCAGCAGTTTGCGCAGCAATCAACCGCGTGGGAAGACTACGACGAAAAAGGCAAGCCGCTGGATGCGCCGCGCCGGAAATTCGACAGCACCCTCTATGCGCAATTGCTGGGCAAAGCTGCAATCAAGGACTGGACTGATGTGGTTGACGACAAGGGCGAGCCGGTTCCATGCACAGAGAAGAATATTGAGCAGTTTATGCGTATCGAACCGGCGCAGAATTTTGTGATCCAGCAGATTAAATCGGTCAACTTGCATATCGCTAATGGGATGAAAATTGCAAAAAACGACTAACCGCCCTGCTGCAATGGTATCGACAGGGGGGCGGAAAGGTTTTGCCGCACGGCAATACCGTGCTGGAAGAGCTGCAAAAGGCCAACCGCGACACTCCGGCAGACTACCCGCCAGAGCTGGCGTGGGAGCAGCCGTTGTGGGACTTGCTGATGCAGTTTCGGGGCGTGTGGAAGGTTGGCTTCGGTGGGCGCGAGGGGCTGGATATGCCGTTCGTGCTTTCGCTAACTGCTTCGCGTGGTTGGCGCGAGGATGTGGTGCTGGAGTTGTGCGCCGCCATTGAAGCGGCAGAGATGGCCTATCAGGACGAGCAGAGAAAAGCAGACCAACAGAACAATGGCTAACGATCCCAATATCGTCATCAACATCAAGGCCGACGGTCGCCAGTACCGGACGGAGATGGGCAAGGCTGCAAAAGATACAAGGCAGTTCTCTAAGGATACAGAGAAATTTGCTAGCTCAATCAGGTCTAGCGTAGCTGAGTTAAACCTGATGTCAGGTGCGGCAAAAGCGGCTGGCGCGGTGATGGCGGGGATTGGTGTTGGAGTGATCGCAAATCAATGGCTGGATGCGCATCGCAACGCCAGCCGTTACGAAGCCACGCTGAAAACGGTATTTGGATCACAGGCAGAAGCGGAAGAGAAACTTGAATGGTTGCGCAAATTGCCAATGGATCTGGAAGCAGCGGTCAATGGCTTAAACAAACTCAAGGTAAGCGGTCTGGAACCATCCCGCGAGGCGTTGATTTCCTACGCAAACACAGCGGCAGCATTGGGTAAACCGTTGGAGCAGTACATTGAAGCGGTTGCCGATGCGACGATGGAGCAGTACGAGCGGCTTAATGAGTTTGGTATCAAGTTCAAACGTGAAGGCGATGTAATCGAAGCGAAGTTTGAAGGCGTTACCACCACTATCGGCAACAATGCGCAGGAGATTGAAGCGTACTTGCGGAACATTGGTGATGTTCGTTTTGCGGATGGCTTGGCGAATCAGCTGGATTCGCTGGATGGATCATTCCAGCAGCTTGGGCGTTCGTGGGATAACTTTCTTGAAGCGATCGGCGATTCTGATTTTGTGAAATGGGCGGTTCAGGGTGCGTCTGGTGGGCTAGATAGCTGGACAGACGCGCTAACCAGAGACCGAACAAACGAACGTTTCCATGATGAAATGAAGCACCTTCGGGATCGGAAGACGGCGATTCAGGATGCACTGAAAATCAAGCGTGAGGGTGATTTCACAGATCAAATACTTTCCACGAATCGTTATGCCAAGCCGGCATGGAGCGAGGAAAAACTGAATGCGGCACTTGCTCAAGTCGAGACAGAAATTCAGGCCAGGGTGGACACGTTCAAAACGCGGCTGAAAGAGAATATTCCGACCGTAGATGTCGGACTGAAAGGGCTTGATATTGTTGGCGAGACATCTATGTGGGGCAAGCTGCAAGAAAGCCAGCAACAGCAACGCCTCCGCGCCTTGGAGCAGATGGAAATGCGCCACATGGAAACCCATGAGGCGATGCGCCGCCGTGCGGACATCTTCCTGCGCGAACAGCTCAAGGGATTAAATGCAGAGGGCGACGGGTATGCCGCCCACTATGCGCGGATAATGGCTGCACACCAGCAGATGCTGGATGCCGCAGACAAGGCCGAGCGTGAATCTGTGGATCGTCGTCTTGCGGAAAGCAAGCGATGGGAGGATGGCGTGACTCGTGGATTACGCAGCTATGCCGAGGAAGCAATGGACGCAGCCTCGTTTGCAGAGCAGGCGATGACCCGTGCGTTTGGCAGTATGGAGGATGCGATGGTCAAAGCCACGATGACCGGCAAGCTGTCCTTCAAGGATATGGCCAATTCCATCGTGGAAGACATGGTGCGGATGCAGATTCGCCAGAACGTAACTGCTCCATTGGCACAGGCTGGCAGCTCGTTTTTGTCGCAGATCGGCGCAAGCATGTTTGGCGGCGGCGAGTACATCGACAGTTGGCGTCACCACCCGGTTGCCCATACCGGCGGCGTGATTGGCGCGGAGCAGCTTGCCAGCCGTTACGTGCCGCAGACTGTATTTGAAGATGCGCCCCGTTATCACCGGGGTGGACGAATCGGCGCGAATGAGGTTCCGGCGATTTTGCAGCGTGGCGAAGGGGTGTTCACGCAGGGGCAGATGGCGGCGATGGCTCCGGTTGATGCGATTGTCCGGGCGTTGCGCGACGGTTTGCAATCCGGCGGCAATGGCGGCGAACAGCACTTCCATTTTCATTTCAACGGCGCAGTGGATGCGCGGGCGGTTGCCGGACTGATCCACCAGAACAGAGAGCAGATCATCAACGTAGTCAACGCTGAAGCCCGCAAACACGGCAGACGGGGTGCTTTCGCATGATCGGCGGCACATTGCCCGATCCGGGTACAGTTAAGGTGGTTTTCCGTTCTGCATCTAAAAACCTGCGCTCGGAAGCACACTCCGGAAAATTTCAGTTTCGCAAGGTTGGCTCTCATCGCTGGACGGCGGAGATTACGTTCCGCACGCTGCGCCACCTTGAAGCGAACGAGCTATTCGCGTTTCTGGTGGAGCAGGAAGGCCAGCTCAATGCGTTCGACTGGATCATCCCGGAGTTGCGCAAGACGGCGGATGTTCCGCAAGGAACGCCGGTTGTGACGGGCGCACACGCTGCCGGGGTGCGGGTGGTCAATACGCAGGGGTGGGATGCAGGCGATGCGTTGGAGGTCGGCGCGATGCTGAAATTCTCCGGACACAACAAGCTTTATAAGGTGGTCTCCGCACTGAATGGGGGTGCGGTTGGCATCTCCCCTGCCCTGCGCGCCGATCTGACCGACGGCGAGGCGTTGGTCGTCACCAACATCCCAATGCGGGTGCGGCTGAGCAGTGATGCGGCGGAGAAGGTGATGGAAGGTTCTGTCACGCAGGTGCAGACAATCACCGTGGTGGAGGACTTGTAGATGTCCCGCACGAACGATCCCGCCACCATTGCCGAGCTACAGGCGCAAGTCAACCATCCGGTTTGGCTGGTTGAAGTGCATCTCGACAGCGAACCGGTCTATCTCACCAGCTTTGACCGCCATTTGGAATACGACGGAAAAACTTTTGCTGCAGAATCTTATTTGCTGGGCATGGGCGCGTTTCAGGAGTCGTCCAACCTGATTGTTGCGACCACGACACTGTCGCTTTCTGGTGTGGAACAGGAATTCCTCGCCAGCGTTTTGCAGGAGGAATACAAGGGACGCAGCGTGATTGTCCACAAGGGCTTTCTGGATGATGCCGAGCAAGTCGCAGGGGTGCTGGATCACTTTTGGGATGGCGAGATTACCAGCTGGGGGCTGGATGAAAACCCCGAAGACGGCAAGAGCGTGATTGCGGTCGAGGTGGCGAATGCCTGGTCGCAAGATCAGCACGCATCCGGTCGGCAGGCATCCGATGCCGATCAGCAGCTGTGGTTTTCTGGCGACATGGGCATGCAGCAGCCGCCCAACGTCGGACAGGAATTCCCGTGGGGGCGCAAATGAATCCGCAGGATGAAATCCGTTTGTTGCAGATTCTGGACGATGCCAACGCGCCGTTCGCGTGGGGGCAGAACGACTGCAACACGCTCGGCTTTGCGTGGGTCGATTACCGCTGCGGCACGGACTGGATTGCGCGGATTCGCGGGAAATACAGCAATGCGCGGGAGGCGGCGTTATTCGCGGCAGAGTACCCGCGCTGGAGTGAGATTCTGTCCGATCTGGGTTGGACAAAGGTCAACCCGCTGCTTGCGACAACCGGTTCTGTTGTAGTGGTTCCGGATCGCTGGTGGGATTGCGTTCACCTGTTGCATGGCGGATACGTTCATTCTGTGGATACAGAGCGCGGCTTTATATCCGCGCCGGTTGTGGCGTTGGCAAACGCTGAATTCTGGAGGCTGGGCTAGTGGCTGCGGCAGTCATTGCAGTCGGTAGCGCGGTTGCAGGCAGCGCAGCAGCAACGGCTGCTGGCTTTACGATCGGGTCGATTGGCTACGCAGTGACATCCGCTGTGGTCGGCATGGCGGTTTCGCACGTTGCCAGCGGCATCATGGGTCTGAATGACACGCCGGATCAGCCGCAACAGCAGGCAATGGACAATCGCGCCAGTGGCGTGATGCTCAATACCGATTCGACCACGTGGCACTTGCCGGTTTTCTACGGCACAGGCTATGCAGGTGGGCGGCGGCGGTTGCTTGGCACGAGCGGCGAAAACAACAAATATTGTCACGTCATTCTGGACTTGTGCGACGGCGAGATCGACGCGATTGAGGAAATCTACCTCAACGACATCCCGATCACCGATGCGCGGTTCGATGGCGTGGTGGAGTACAGCGTTCACCTCGGCGCAGATGATCAGGCGGCGGACTCTGCGCTGGTTAACCGGCTCGACTGGTGGACAACAGCGCACCGCAATCGCGGTGTGGGGTACATCTATTTCCGGTTTGAATGGGCGCAAGAGGTGTGGGGCGGTTCGATCCCGCGCATCACCGTCAAATGGAAGGGGCGCAAGGTCTACGATCTGCGCACCGGGCAGACGGTCTGGTCGGACAATCCGGCGTTGTGTAATTACGACTACCTGACAAACATGCGCTACGGGCGCGGCATACCGGCATCGCGCATCGACGAGGCGGCGATTATCGCGGCAGCCAACTACTGCGACGAGATGATTGCCAAAGGCGGCACATCCGCGAAACGCTATACCTGCAACGGCATCATCACCGGGCAGCAGGGGCACATGGCCAACATGCGCGAACTGTTGAGCAGTTGCCGGGGCGTGCTGCTGGATGGCGGCCTCTACACACTGGCGATTGATCGCCCGACGGTGGCTACGTTTGATTTCAACGAAGACAACATCGTTGGCGGCTGGTCGATTGGTGGCGGTTCGATGGGCACGACGTGGAATCGCGTGCGTGCGGAGTACGTCAGCTTTGAGATGCGCGGCAAGTCCGACATCGCCACGGCAGATTCGGCGGATTTGCGCACACAGCAGGACCAAGGCAAGGTGCGGGAGACCAAAAACCGGCTGCCGTTTACCAATGACCAGCCAACTGCGCAGCAGATCGCCACGATTGACCTCAACCAGTCGCGGCAGGCGTTGACGGCGAAGTTCCGCAGCACGATTGCCGGACAGCAGTGCCGGGTGTTCGACGTGGTGCGTGTAACCCATCCGTCGCCGGGCTGGGACAGCAAGAAGTTCCGCATCATGGATATGGAGCCGCAGCCAGACGATGAGGTACTGATCACGGTGCGCGAGTATGCGGACGCGTCCTACGATTTCGGCACGATACCGCTGCACGATACCGCACCCAACACCACGTTGCCTGATCCGTTCCGCGCGGAACCACCCACCAATCTGACGCTGAACAGCGGCACGGCGCATTTGATGCTCGCAAAATCTGGCGAGGTAATCTCCCGCGTCTTCGCGTCGTGGGACGGCGCGGCGGATGCCTATGTGCGCGAGTACGAGGTGCAGTGGCGCACCGACAGCGATCCGTCGGGCGAGTGGCGTACGGCGGTGGTATCCAGCCGGGCGGAAATCTACCTCTATCCGGTGGTTGATAGCGCACTGGTCGATGTGCGGGTGCGGTCGGTCAACGGGCTGGGCGTCCGTTCCGGTTGGGCGGAGGTGGTCGACCACGTGGTGCTGGGCAAGACTGTGCCGCCATCGAACGTGACCGGCTTCCGCATTGACCGGGATCGGCTGTCGTGGAATCCGGTTGGCGATGCTGATCTGGCGGGCTACCTGATCCGCTACCGTCCCGGACAGAATGACGAGTGGGACGACGCGTCGCCATTGCACGAGGGTGTCGTCACCAACAACCCGTACAAGTTGCCGATTGAGCTGTACAACGCGGTGACGCTGCTGATCAAGGCGGTCGATACCACGGGCAATGAAAGCGTGCTGTCGGCGGCGATCTATACCGATCTGGGCGATCCGGTTGTCGGCAACGTGGTGGAAGAGATCAACCTGCTATCGGACGGCGCAGTTGCGGCAGATCCGGACGGCGGGGGCGACTATCTGCCGCTGACGCACATCGCATCGTTCCGCCCATCGGCTGCGGCAGTCGGGCACGATTTGCGGCTGCTTCAGGAGATTCAGGGCGAGGGCGTGACGGTCGAGTATGGCTTGCACGACGCGCCACTGTGGACGGGCTGGGATGAGCCGCTATGGACAGATTGGAACAATCCGCTGTGGACGGAGCCAAACTGGGCGGCGTTCCCCGGTGCGTTGATTGCCAGTCGGGATTTGTACTGGTTGCGGGTGACGATTGCGGCAGGCGCAACGCAGGGGGCGATCAACGACTTGCGGGTGCAGATCGATGCGCCCGACATCGAAGAGCTGATCAACGATTTCACCGTTCCGGCAGGTGGGGGGCAGTTGCCGGTAACGAAAGACTATTTTGCAATCAAGCACATCAACCTGACGCTACAGGCCGGGATCGGCGGGGCAATCGCTGCGCTGATCGTGGACTACGCGCCGGACGGGCCAACCGTCAAGCTGCTCGACAGCGACGGCTTGCCTGCATCCGGCACGGTTGATGCGTTTGTGCAGGGATACTAGGAGAAGGGAATGGCAGCAGTAACACCGCCAAACATGAGCCTGATTGACCACTTGGGCGCAACGCAAGGCGACCGCTTGCAGTTTGATGCAGAGCTGCGGGCATGGCTGGTCAATCTGTTGAGCGATGCCGGTACGCCGGAAGCGGCGCGGGCGGCGTTGGGGCTTACGCCGCTGCCGGATGCGTTGCAGCATCTTGCGGATGCGATGGTGTCCAGCAACGGGCTAATCATCATGCAGTGGGATGGCACGGTTGCGCAAATTCCGGCCGGGTTCGCGTTGTGTAACGGCGGAACGTTTAACGGCAAAACGACTCCAGACATGCGCAACAAATTCGTTGTTGGTGCGGGCAGCACTTACAGCCCTGGCGCGACGGGCGGATACGTCCAGCGCACGCCGACGATTACCGTTTCCGGCTCGGTGGGCAATACAACATTGTCTGTATCTCAACTGCCCTTCCATAAAGACAAATCGGTTGCGCCGAATTACGGCGGCGGCAGTGGATTCTGCAACTACTCCAATATGGGCAGTTCTTGCGCGACGGCGGGCTGGGTTGACACACAGGGTGTTGGTGGTGGCGGTTCGCATGGCCATTCGCTATCTGTATCTGCGACATCGTCTGCGGTCGATACCTTGCCGCCTTACTACGCGGTTTGCTTTATCTGTTACGTGGGGGTTGCAGCATGAGTGCTTTTGATTATTTAACAGTCATCGTTCCAGACAGCCAGATTGGCCTGAATGGCCATTTTTACCAGATTGACCTGCCGTCGCTGGCTGGACTGGATTGGGAGGGTGAGTGGAGTGGCGTTCATGCGGTGCAATGGGTTTCTGCGAAAGGTGCGGGCGAGATTGAGTTCCACAATGCCGCGCTGAACATCCAGATCAGCAGCGTCGATGACATCAACGGTTTCGATGCGCTGATTGCGGCATGGGAGCTGGCGCACAAACGCAACAACCCGCCTAACAGCTACAGCTGGTTCGACGAGGAGTCCGGCGAATGGACGGAAGATGAAACGCTGAAAGAGGTGTTTGAAGCACAGCAACGCAAAGCCGTCATGCAGCAGCAGCTCGACGAGTTGACAGTCGAAGTGGACGACATGGTGTTCGATGCCAACGAAAAATCAATTACACGCATGACTGCGGCGATCCAGTCGGCGGAAGTGTTGAGCAAAACCGAGGCGGAGTGGAAGCTCGCAGACAATTCGTGGCAAACCGTAACGCTGGCGCAGCTCAAGACCGCGCTGGCGCAGGGGATTTTGCGTGTGGGAGAGGTTTTAAAAGCAGCAGAGGAGATTGAGTGATGGCAACGATGTCTGATATTTCGATTCCGGGCAACATGGTCTGGACAGAAATCGCCGGAGTGGATGAGCTGGTGGAGTTTCAAAACCTTGGTGGATACACCGTATTCGTCGCAGAAACTGACGACGCAAACCCGCCGATTGCAGGTATAACCGGCCCCTCGCTTGCGCCGCACAGAGGGGTGGTCGTCTCAACGGGCAAGCGGCTATGGGCGCGGGTAGAAGGCGCGGTCAAGCTATCCCGGCAGCCGGTTGGAGGTGTCTGATGGAAGTTTACCAACAAGGACGACAATACGCCGACCCGTCCGGCCTGCGCCTCGGCACAGGTGTGCTGGACACAGAAACTGGTTATCTGGAAACAAATGCCGTAATCCCGATGACAAGAGACCCGCTTGTCACTGATGGCGCAGAACTTTTTTCAGTAGAACGGCTTTTGTCTGAAATTCCGTATGCATCAAAACTGAAATCCTCAAACATCATTTTGAGGATCAATCAGATTTATTCCGGGAGTATAGGGTCGTATTGGACGCGGGTAACTGTCGCCGTTTTCGCGAACGATCAGTATCTGGATCACGGGTCAAATTATGGGTACGTGATGGGCAACAACCCATTTGTCGTTCTTCCCGTTCCGATTGACGCATGGGAAGATCACGCGGGCGACAAACGGCTACGGCTTGATGTGCGGTTTGGCCCACATACGACAACCAATAACCCGTGGGCAAAAATCGGCGGCGAAGTAAACAAACGCTATGGCTCTTCGCCATCCGCCTCAATTCGATATGAGGATTTCTCCTGATGGATCGCACAAACAAAATTCAGCGGGCGTTTCGGCGTCGCTTCCCTGATGCAAAAGTTCAAATCCGCAATGGTGACTGGGGAAAGGTGAGATGGCTTTCCGGGAAGCCCGGTGATTTGTCTGAAAACTGGCTGGAAGAACTGAAAGCCGAGGCTGAATTGCTTGCTGATGACGAGATGCGCGGTATGCAGGCATGGGAACTAGCCGCCAACCCGGTAGAAATTACCGAACCAACCCAGCAAATCACCTTCGCTGACCTTGCCGGTTATAGCGATTTACAACTTCGCATAAGCGGAGTGCAGATGAACACGCGCAACAGCATCAACCTAAAGGTGGGTGCAGGCGATGTATGGCAAAACGCGAACTACCTACGCTACAGCACACGGATGAGCATGCTCCCGATTTGCGAAAGCGGCGATCACTATTCCGGTGTGGTCAATATCCACGGGCTGACAGAACCAAAAGCAGGTGCATTAATCGGTGTGATTGAATACGAATACTCCTACCGGGGCAGCATACGCGCCTATCCACGCACCGTTGGCGGCAAACTGCCCGCAGGCGAACAAGATGCAATCCGTATCCTCACACCAGCCAGTATGACTGGCGGTGAAATAACATTGCTTGGCATTCGCAAGCCAATTCAGGAGGCAGAAGAATGAGCACGGAAACTGTAAGCGCGGAAGATTTGGCAGAAATGCAGGCACTGGAACTGGCACAGTTGACTGGCGAAGACGGCGTGCTGGCTGTCATCAACGACCGGGCGGACATTTTTATCACCCAGCACACCAAGGCGAAAAAGTACACCCGGCACGAGCGCGATAATTTTCCCATACTTCGCATCGAATCTGCGAGATGGATGCTGGACAACTCTGCGCCTACGCCAGCGATTGACCTGTTATGGGAAGCCAAAAAGCTCACCGAGCCAGAACGAACCAGAGAGGATTTGATTGCAGGCGTTTACCACTTGTCCAGCCAGGCGGCTGGAATTGAAATATCTGTGATTGCTCAACGTGAAGCGTATGCAGCCCAATACGCAACATTGCTTGAAGCGCAGGACGTAGACGGGTTGCGAAGTCTGGAAGACGAGATTGCCTACACCTTACCAGAATCCGCACAAGAAGATACGGAAGAGGACGCGCCGGCAGTGGAACCACAATCCACCGCTGCAAAACCCGCTTCCGTGAAGAAAAAAACCACGAAAACCGTTAGCGGAAAACAGGGTTTCAGCAAAAAGCAGACTAAAAAATAGATGGACACACCGCCAACCAAAAGCTTGCTGGAAGAGTCTCGCGGCATCCTCTCGCTGACGCGTGTGGTGTTCGCGATTTTTGTTGCGGCAGGAATGTTCTGTCTCTTCTTTTCGATATTCGGCCCCAAAGAGTCATCAGAGATAGCAATGCGTGGCGCAGAGTTGACGCTTGGCGGAGGGACGCTTCTTAAATTTATGTCGAGATTTGCAGAGGGAAGAAGGTATTGATGGATGCGACAGCAGAACGCCCAACGCTAAAGGTCGAGCTGATCCGCCCGGCCACACACTCCAGCCTGCCGCTATGGCGGCTCGTCGAGCCGATGACCCTGCATGGTCACACCGTGCCTGCCGGGTTTGAAACCGATATGACCAGCTCGCCGAAGTGGGCAATCCTGCTCTTTCCGCCCGCCGGGTACGCAACCGAAGAGGCGGTGCTGCACGACTATCTGGTGGGCGAGCTGGGCTGGGTGGCGGCCAACCGGATTTTCGACGAGCACCTTGGTCTGTACCGCTTGCCAAACGGTGAGTCGTTGCCACGTTGGCGGCGATGGGCGAAGAGCTGGGCGGTACGGATCGGCGGCGCAAAGCGCATCCTCTTCAATCAGAAAGATCGCGGAGATTTGGAAAAATGAATGTCATACGTTCATTGGTGGTTTTGGTGATGGCGGTTGCGGTTGCTTCGTGTGGAACGCTTGGTAACGACCGCATCAGCGGCGAAGTGGTGGACACGGTGCAGTCGCTCAAAACCGGCGCATTGATTGGCGGCCTGACATCGGCAGTTGGCGCAACGCCGCCCGGTGCAATCGGAGTCGGCGCACTTGCCATGCTGGAAACGAAAGACCAGCGGCGCGAGGTGCGGCTTGCCCGTGAACGCTCGGATCGACTGGAAAAGCAGCTCGCCGCCGCGCACAAGCGCGAGATTGAACGGCTGGACCGTCAAAACGTGCAGCTTGTTGAGGGGTACAGAAGCAAAGACAGATATTTAACTTCCTTGGCAAAAACCAACTTGCAGGAGCGCGGAATGAGCGTGAAACGCCCTTGTGTGGATTGGTGGGACAGAGTTTTTGGGGATTGTGAGCCGACACAATGACCGGCTACGGACTAACGCGCCGGTCGCAGATCGTCGAAATCGCCCGCGATGTGTGCGCGGTGATCGGCAACGGTTCCAACGATAATGCGGATGATGCAATAGTCGAAATCACCTGTGCGGAGACCAACGCCGGAACCTATCCGGACGACACGCCCTACTATGCCGGGGCGGGTGTGACCCAAGTGGATATGGGGACATTCTACTGGCTGCAAAGCAAGTACGAATACCACTGGATTGCGCGGAAGTTGCGCCGGGAATTCGGGTTTGAGCTGGGCGACATCCGCTACGACGAGCTGAACCATTCGCCGCTACTGGCGATTGTCTTTGCGCGGCTGCGGTACTGGACGGTGCCAGAGCCAATTCCGCGTACGCGACGGGGACGCTCGAAGTATTGGGCGGAACACTACAATACCAGCGCGGGGAAAGGCTCGGCGCGGGAGTACCGGCAACGGTGCAGGGCGTGTGATGTGGACGACCTGCTGGAGTCGCGTTGATCTATTTGCAGTTGGTTGCGCTGATTGTGCTGTGCTTCATCCTGGATGCGGCACTTTGGTTTGGTGCGGTGTCGCTGATTTCGGGGTTTTGATTGATGAAAGCGCGGACAGAATCTCTCCATCGCGCAGTCTTTTCTGTCCGATTTCTCCCGATCAGTCCAATATAACGCTTTGTTTTATTTGGTTGTGCTGCAACCTCTAGGGGCTTAAAATCCCTCGGTCATTGCGACCGTGCCGGTTCGATTCCGGCCCCGGGCACCATTCCAATCAATAAGTTAAAATACTTTGTGTGCTTTTTCGCATATAGGGGTTTTTTCTGCGTGTGTAATTTTGGTGTAATTGTGCAGAAAAAGTGGAAGGTGCTTTTAAGCTTGTGATTGGTAACGCTCTTGTAGCTGATCCATTGCTGCGTTGATGTGCTCACCATTTTGGTGACTGTAACGCACGACCATATCAATCGTTTTGTGCCCGGAAATCCGTTGCACAGTTGGCAGATCGACTCCAGCTTGTACCAAGTGGGTAATGGCAGTGTGTCGCAGGGTATGGCGTACTACCTCTTTTGGATCAAGTCCGGCAGCTTCTACCACACGGCGGAATGGTCTTTCAATGTTGTGCGCATGCCCTGATGTAGAACGTGTAGAAGGGAAAAGCCACTCCTGCCCTGGCTCGGCTGCATCCACATAGCTTTTCAGAAATTGTGCGAGGTTTTCCGTCATTGGCTGCTCCCGCGCCCCTGCTTTGGCTTTAGGGATGTAGATCATCCGCCGTTTCAGGTCAATATTTTCCAGACGAATCGAGAGGATTTCCATCCGACGCATGGAGGTTTCTAATCCAATCACAATGAACGGGTACACTACCGGGTTTTGATCTTCTTTTGCGGCATCAATTAAACGGCGCATCTGCTCGACAGTGAGATAGGTAATTCGTCCCTTGTCTTCTTTCAGGCGTTTGATTTGCGCAGGGCGATAATCAATCCATTTCCATTCGATTGCTTTGTTGAAAAGATGGGAGAGTGCCGCCAGTTCCCGGTTGATTGTTCCCGGTGCTGCACCTTCATTGAGACGATGCTTTTTGTAGCGTTCCACGTCAAAAGTGCTGATCTGTGATAGTGGTTTGCTATGCAGGAACGGAACAAGGTGCAAGCCTAAACGAGCACGTTTTTTGGGAATATCCTTGCCGTTTTCCTGTTCCAGTTTGACCAGATATTTTTCTGTCGCTTCCCCAAAACGCAAAACTACTTTGCGTCCTTTGGGAAGATTCAGCCGCCCTTTCCGCGCATCGGTTTTGGTCTGTTCGATAAAATCTTCGGCCTGTTTTCGGGTAACACCATCGGATTCCTTGCCAATTACACGATGGACACGTTGCCCATCCACCATGATATTAACCGAGTAACGACCATCACCATCGGCGAGACGTTCAAAAGTAATTCCGTGTTCGGTGATTTTCGCTCCAGCCTTGGTTTTGCGGATGAGAGGGCGAGTTAAATATTGAAATGATTTTGCCATAGTGATGACTCCCTAAAAGATAATTTCATCCTCAAGATCGTCCATTTTTGGTGGTGAGGGCGGTGGTAGTGGCGGGTTCAATTTATTCCATTCTGGCAACTTACGTTCTTCGCCATTGGCAATGGCTTGAAAATCCTCCCAATGCTCTCTGATTTCAGGAAAAACTAAATTTTCTAAATTATGTCTATCCCATTCACCAGATAGCGGGTCTTTTGCTTGCGAAAGCAGTCTTGATTTTTGGACTTCTTTCCAGATTAGTTGTTGTTCATGAGTCAATAATTCAGGGTAATAAATTGCCAATCGTGCAAATTGTTCTGCCTCTGTCACATCCCACAATTTCTCTGCTTCCTCTGCAACCGAGATAGAAGGATCGTTGTAATTACCACTTTCACCCTCATGCAGCTTAACGTTCTTCAAGCTCTCTTCTACTGCCCATTCAATAAAACTGGAAAGGGTACGGCGTTGCTTCCGGGCTGCAATCTCCGCTAAATAGCGCAATTTTGGATCAAGTCGTACCGTGACAGTTTGGGTTCGATAAAGCTTGCTACCCTTCTTTTTCTTCTCTGTCATTGCTTTGTTCCCTTGGTTGTCTTGTCTTTTTTGTTCTATTTTATTCTACATTACGTGTGTTCTATTGCAATACGCGTAATGCTTAATTATTCTTTGGTTTCGTTTTTGTTCACATATAAGGATAGATTGTTCTATGCAGACAGAGATTGAAACCACCAAAGTCACCATGTTTCCTGACGGACGGATGGATGTGGAAAACGCTTCCCGTTATTTGGGATTGAAGCCAAAAACATTGGCAATGATGCGCAGTTCTGGAGAAGGGCCGGAATACGTCAAGCGGGGACGGGTGTTCTATTTCAAGGAGGTGCTTGACCGATGGATCGCAGGAGGGGAGCGGAAGCACACGGGACATGGTGCGTAAACCAGTTGGCCTATTTGTTGAAATTCGAGGCGTACCGTGAGTAGAAGAAATGGATTGGCAAAGGCAAAAAACCGTCGGGAAAAAGGGAGTTTTTTTGCGTTCCCCCATACAGTGATGAACCATCCAAATTTCTTGAACATGACCTTCAAGGCCAAAAGTTTATTTGTGGATTTGGCATCCCAAGTAAAAATGAAAGAAGGCGGCACGGTCAATAATGGGGATTTATGCGCCGCCTATTCAGTTATGAAAGAACGGGGATGGCGTTCGAAAGAGACACTCGAAAATGCGATTAAGGAGTTGATTTATTATGAATTTATCACCATTACCCGAAGAGGGGGACGGTATGCGCCCCATCTTTACGCATTTACTTTTTTTGCAATTGATGAATGTGAAGGCAAACTGGATGTAAGACCAACCCGAGCACCTTCTAATGAGTGGAAAAAAACCAAACCCAAAATGGTGCATCCACGAAAAAGAAAGCAGGCGGAAAAAACAGAATCACTGCCCCGAAAAATAGATGAAAGTACCCCGACAATCGGGGCACAGGTGACATAAATACATAGAAAATGAACCTTCTTGCCCCGATTGTCGGGGCAGGTTTAGGCATTTTTCTACCCCGACAATCGGGGTGCTCTATAGAATCTACCATGCTGTTATGGTGTTTAAAGGATGCGGGTTTTGAAGGTAAACCAAATTATGGAGGCAGTGCATGGCAGCGAAGCAAGGAAACCAGTATTGGAAAAAACGTTCCAAGCATGGTCGGCGGCGCATTTTCCAAAACGAGGATGAATTGTGGGAAAAATGCGTCGAGTATTTTGAGTGGGTGGAAAACAATCTGCTTAAAGTACAAAAGCTCTTTCATTACCGAGGAAAAGTGATCACGGCGGAATTGTCTAAAATGCGTGCAATGACGATTCAGGGGCTATGCCTGCATCTGGGGATTTCCGAAGATACGTGGGCAAATTATCGTAAACGGGATGATTTTTTAGGGATCACTGAGCGCGTGGGAAACATTATCTACGTGCAAAAATTCCAAGGGGCAGCAGCCGGGTTACTTCATCCAAATGTAATCAACCGCGAGTTGGCAGAACACAGTAAGCGGGAAAATCGGCATGAAGTGGTTGTACGGCGGAATCTAACTGGTGTGAAACGCAATTCGTGACGTGAGATCGTAGGTTTTATAAACTGTTCTGTTTTTTTCTACATTTGTATCTAGGCTATATCTGCATACTGCGAATTTGGTCTTAATTCCAATTATAAAAAAAATCAAATGAGACCTTCCATAAATGGCTGCTATTGATGACCTGATTGCTCAAATTGAAGATGAAGCGTTACGTGAACGGCTGCGCATAGAGACGGATCGCATCACCAAGGAGAAGAAATTCGGATTGGTGTTTGAAGATCATCTACCTGAACTGACCCCCGTTTATAGTGCAAAAATTAAAAAGAATAGCAAAGTAGCATTGCGGGATGGCTTACTTTCAGATTTGTGGCGTGTGCTATCTGTAGATAAAAGTGAAGCTTATTGCAGAAATATTAGTAATGGTGAAACGCGGCAGATTTCTGTAGACAATCTCGTGGTAGTACTTCAGTTTGGCGAACCAATTTTTCCGGCATTGGTGCCAGTAAATCGTGTGCAGAATGGAGCGAGCGATGCACCTTGGCACACTCTAATTGAGTCAGATAATTACCACGCTTTGCAATTGCTTGAATACCTCTACGCTGGAAAGGTAGATTGCATTTATATTGATCCGCCGTATAACACAGGCGCGAAGGACTGGAAGTACAACAATGACTATGTGGATGCCAATGATGCTTGGCGTCATTCAAAGTGGTTGGCGATGATGCAACGGAGATTGAAGCTGGCCAAGCGTTTGCTCAATCCTAAAGACAGCGTACTGATTGTCTCAATTGATGAAAAAGAATATCTACGCTTGGGGCTATTGCTAGAGCAAATTTTTTCTGGATGCAGGATTCAGATGATTAGTAGTGTTATCAATCCATCTGGAGCTTCGAGAGCTTCAGCCTTTAGAAGAACTGACGAGTATATATTTTTCGTTTTTTTTGGTGACTCTGGACCACTTGCATTACCACTACCTGTTGAATGGCGTATCACTAGATGTCAGGTCTCGTGTGTTCATAAACCTTTTTCGTAAACAATTTCTGCTT
>CAYFMX010000016.1:0-53134 GCA_964344325.1 uncultured Piscirickettsiaceae bacterium | reverse complement strand
AGCGATCAAGAGTGCTTTTGAAGGACTCCAAATGATTCGGGTTGCGTAACTTCAGGAATAAGGAAAAAAACTGAACGTGGGGCGAGCAGGAAATCAACCAGAACAGAAATCGGAACAGAAGCAGCACCAAGGGAATATGAGTTGGTATGTGGTACATACCAAACCCCGCGATGAACAGCGAGCACTGCTGAATCTGGAGCAGCAAGGGTATGAATGCTATTTACCAACGCGAAAAGCCGAGCGGCTACGGCGCGGGAAAATCCATATTTTGGAAGAGCCATTGTTTCCACGTTATCTGTTTATCTATCTGGAAACAGGGATGTTGGCAAAGGGGTGGGGGGCGATCCGTTCCACCCGAGGGGTCAGTGGTTTGGTGCGGTTCGGGGTGGGTGAACCGATCAAAGTCGCGGATAAATTGATTGTTGCACTGCGCATCCAACAGGATTTGTCAGATGAAGAAACCCAAACGCTTTTTGCCGAAGGGGAAAAAGTGCGGGTCACAGAAGGCGCATTTGCAGGCATTGAGGCCGTTTTTCAGATGGAAGATGGCGAAAGCCGGGCAATGGTGTTGATTGAGTTGCTGCACAAGCCGACCCAACTCAAAATTCCAGTGGAGCATTTGCAAAAAATAGCCTGAAGTATCTTAGGCAATATCCAATTTCTTCTGCCAAAAAAATGCTTTCCCTGTCTCTTCACTCAACACATAACTGGAAAATCCAAATTTTTTGTAAACTGATTTGGCAGCTTCATTACCGTCCAACACCTCCAATGTGATTTTGCAGCATCCTTGCGATTTTGCGATCTCTTCGACTTTCTCCAGCAATTTCTGACCAATACCTTTACCCCGACAATTTTCCAGCACTGCTAAATCGTGAATATTGATGATCGGTTTGCACGCAAAGGTAGAAAATGCTTCAAAACAGTTCGCTAATCCAACTGGCGTATTATCCAAGTAGGCAATCAATGAAAATGCGTGAGGAATTTTCGCAAGTTCCCGCACCACGTTTTCTTTCGCTTCTGGTTTGAGCGGCTCCCCGCCACCCATTGGATCATGCGCATACGCATCCAACAATTGCTGGATCGCTTGTTCATGCTGCGGTTTCGAATAATCCGCCCGAATGATTTCCAGATTCATCATTAATCCATTCAAATTTCTGTCCAAAATAGAAAGAAATGAGCAGAAAAATCTGTCCTGAAAAAAAACAAAAGCCCCGAACCAGTCGGGGCTTCCATCTCTTCCATCTTTTTCTGTCTTCTTTCGCCTTTTTCTTTCACCCTCCTCCAAGGTGGAAGAATTGAAGGAAAATTCAGACAGTTTCAGGACACTACAATCAAATACTCAGGAAACTGAGTTGAATCCTGTAGCTTATTTGTCCAGTTTTGGCGCATCGTTGAACGCATCGCCAGTGATGTTTTCGTACCAGCTCAATGCATATGCCACTTCACGTTCACGCATCTTCTCGTCGTACTTGTCACCACCTGGAGTCAGACCGCCAGACATCTTGTTGATCCTAGAACCATCTGCCGCCAACTTGTAAACCGCTGCTACAGAGAATGCGTCATTTCTGGAAATGATGCTGTAGCAAGTGTTGGTGTAGGCAGGCGTACCTGGCTGCTGACCATTCAGAAGCGCAACAATGCTTGCCGCACAAACTTTCGCCTGTGTGCTCGCTGCATAACCGGATTTTGGCATGATACTCGCATCACTTGCGTCACCGATCACATGGATATTCTTGCGTTTTTTAGACTCAAACGTCTGCAAATCAACCGGACACCAGCCAGTACTACTGTCTACCAATCCTGCATCAACTGCAATTTGGCCTGCTTTCTGATGAGGGATAATTGTGACAACATCGCCTTGGAATTCGTCAAACGCCGTAATAGCTGTGTTTGTGCTTGCGTCTACTTCTTCAATTGCGCCACCGTCAGACCCTTTCACCCAAGTGATCAGAGAATTATCAGTACCGTATCCATAGTGTTTTTTCCACGCCTCCATGAAGAGACCAAACTTGGAGAATTTGTCCTTCGGATCCAGAACAATCACTTTAGATTTTGGTTTGTTCTCTTTCAGGTATAGCGCAATCTGGCTTGCGCGCTCATATGGCCCAGGAGGGCAACGGAATTTACCCGCTGGCGCACCCAAAATAACTGTGCCGCCATCTTTCATAGAGCGCAGTTGATCACGCAGCAATGCGGTTTGTGGACCGGCATTCCATGCATGTGGGATCTTGGTGTTTGCGATTTCTTCGCTGTGGCCTTCCACAAATTTGAAGCCAACGCCTGGGGAAACCACACAACGGTCAAATGCAACCGTCTTGCCGCCTGCAGTCTTCACAGATTTGTCATCAATGCCGACAACCTTGTCCGTGATTACTTTAATACCGAGTGCTTCCAATCCTTCATAGGTATGACCCAATGTTTCCAGATCAATCATGCCGCTCAATACCAAGTTACTGGTGAAACCTGTGTAGTATTTTGCTTTTGGCTCGATCAGGGTTACATCAATGGATTTGTCTGCCAGTTTGATGTATTTCGCAGTGGTTGCGCCACCGACACCACCACCGACGACGACAACGCGTCCTTTGGTGGATGCAGAAGCAATCCCGGAATAGACGCCCATGCTCGCAACAGAAGCCGCACCCAATGCACCGCCGGATACTTTAAGGAAGTCTCTACGGTTAAAATTCAATTTACTCATTTTTTCCATTCCTCCTTACTTGGCCGCACTTGCATAGAAATGCAACAACTGATCAATCCGTGCATCCCCATCCTTCTTCAACATTTTTTTGAGTTTCTTCCTCATCTTCTTCGGAATCGGACGGCTGCCATCACGGAAATCTGCCATGGAGTAACGCAGATATGGCGTCAACTGACCAGCCAACTGACCAGACTCATCTTCTGCCAATGTGCCGTTTTCGGAGTGGCATTTTTCGCAAAATTTATCATGCAGCTTTTTGCCTTTCTTCGCTTTGCTTGCATCGAAAGACTGCTTCGGCATGTACATTGCCTGTTTTTCAAAATATCCAGCCATCTGGTCGATTTCTTTGTCCGTATAGCCTTTGGCAATACGATCCATTACCGTGGCTTTAATATCCCCGGTTTTGTAGCCTTCCATCAACTCCTTAAAATAAACTGCGGACATACCGCCCAAAGATGGGATCGCCGGGCCATCACTGGCACCCTTTGTACCGTGGCAACCGCCACACGTTCCGGCAAGCAACTCCGCGCTAGCACCGCTCATACTGTCTCCGCTGGATGCGGCCAGTGCAGAGAAGCTCAGTACGCATCCGCCAACTAGAGCAATTGCGAGTTTCGCTGGTTTCATATCTCCTCCTGATGGGAATTTTGTTTCACCGGAAATTTTGCCTTTGATCTGCTTTTTCATGAATTGTGTAAAAACAGCATGCGTTTTAAACAATCTTAAAAAACAATACGACTTCCCGGTCTCTTCTTTTGGTCTGATTGCCTTGCTGGCAAGGAGGGAACCAAAAAATCTACCGAAATGCACAAAAAAATCGGGACGCTCCTTCCACAAAGCATCCTAATCCTAAAGGAAATCGCGTGCACCATGCAAGCGAAACAAATCTTTTGATTATATCAGAATATTCTTAAATATAAAATATAAAGTCTATTCCACTATTTTTGATGATTATTTTTTGGGATTTCGCAAAATATCAACGATTTCCTGATATTTATTCATTTCTGCGATGGATTCGAGCGTCAATCCTTCCTGATCATAAATCGCGGTATCCGCCCCATAGCCAACCAGTTTTTTCGCCGTTTTAGTATAGCCACGACTCACTGCCTCTGTCAGTGGCGTCCAACCATCATGATCACGGATATCAATCAATGCGCCATATTTGACAAGTAAGTCAACGACCTGCATGTGATTTCTGGAAACTGCGTAATGCAATGCGGAAGAACCATGATCATCAACCACATTCGTATCTGCGCCCCGGGTCAGTAACGCATTCAGAATTCCCAAATTACCCTTTTCAGCCGCAATCATGAGCGCAGTACGTCCATGCTTGTCCCGTACATCCAGACTGACTCCGGCAAACAGGAGCATATGGATCACATCCAGATAGCCATACTCTGTTGCCATCATCAACGCCGTTCGCCCATGTCGATCCGAAGTATTGATATTGCTATTGTGTGCGATCAACATGGAAATCACATCCTCATCCCCAGCCCGAATCGCAACCATCAGTGGATCTAGTCCATTACGGGTTTTCGCATGTGGGTTCGATCCCGCATCCAGCAGTGTGGCAACCAGTTCAAGATTCCCTTCATCCGCTGCCGCAGAGAGTGCGGTATGTCCACCGATGGTGCTCCGGTCAACCCGCGCACCATACGCCAGCAATAGCCGCGTCATTGCAAGATTGCCCTCTTCAGCCGCATGGATGAGCGGCGTATAACCTAACCGTCCCTGCCTGTTTGCATTTGCCCCTTTCATCAACAGGGATTGGACGCGCTCGAAATCAGAGACCAGCACCGCATTTTTAAGCGCATCATCCAGATTTTCCGGGTTTCCTGCATTCTGCGTATCTGCATGTGCTACTGCCGTTCCCAACATTCCCATACAAAAGGCTAGTGCTGGAATAATCTTTTGCTTCCTATTTTTCATTGCTTCTTCCCGATCATTCTTTCCAAATTCTGCTGAAGATTTCTTCTTCCAAGAATTACTGTTTTTTTTAGAATTTATTGTTTTTCTGAATATTTTCTGAGTACGCGCTTATTCCCCAGTTAATCGAGACGCATAATCGACGACCGCACGAATGTCCTTGTAACTGAAACGATCAATCTGTTTTGCCATCTTGCGATTGGCATTGCGGCGTTTCCGATCCTGAATCCAGAGCATCTGCCGAAGCATATATTCATAATGCTGATTGGCGAGCCGAGGGTAAAAATTCTTGGCATCCCCTTCTCCCTTATCGCCGTGACAACGAGCACAATTTTTCTTATAGATATCCTCACCATGCTCCAGATCACTCCCGTCTCCTGTATGCTGCTCCGAATTTTCCGGCAATGTCCCAATATAGGCCGTTACATCCGCAATGCCCTGCATACCGCCTCCCAGATATTGCGGCAACGTAAATGGATACATCGTCGGGTTATCGCGGTTCAGATTACGAATATCAAGCAACTGTTTAATCAATACGCTTTGATGCTGTCCAGCAAGCTGCGGATACGCCCCCGGACGCAGGCGATTCCCCGCATCCGTTGTCATTCCCCACCCTTTTTCCGTATGACACATCTTGCATGTCCGGTCATAAATCTTTTTGCCATTTTTAATGTCCGGAGTCAGCGTCATCGCCTCATCAATTTTTCCGCCCTCTTCTGGACTGAGCCATGCGTGTGCGGAAGCGGTAGCGAGTATAGAAACAGCAAACAAAAGGGTGCGTTCCATGAACATCATGAAGGGGTTCTCCTCGTGACAATTTCGGTGGGATTTTTTTCGGGGTGAATCATACGGAGTGGTACGGAATCTGCAACTCGAAACCCAAGCTTATGCGCCTCCGCTGGCCTACCCCACCCCCGCCGCCGGGCTCCGCACCGGCTTTGCCTGGGTAGGCTGGCTGCGCTACGCGCCTGACCTGAGCTCAATGACCTAGGGATATACGAAAACCAAGGAGATCGTTCCGGTAGCCTGCACCGTCGTGGAACCGATACGCAGAGCGGACGAGCTGGCCGTTATTGAGCCACGAGCCGCCACGGATCACCCTGCTGCTCCCAGCCTCCACCAATGGATCGCTCACCGGCTCCGCCGGGAGCTTCCCATACGCATCCGCTGTCCATTCATACACATTGCCATGCACTTCATACAATCCCCATGGATTTGGGGGTAGACTTTTCACATTGACTGTCTCTTTCTTTGAGCCATCACTCCAGTAATTCACTTTCTCTAACGTCAGTTCTCCCTCAAATGAAAACGGCGTGGTGGTTCCTGCCCGAGTTGCATATTCCCACTCTGCCTCGGTCGGTAATTTTGCATTCAGTTCCGGATTGCGCTGCTTCAGTTTTTCCAAAAATTTCTGCACATCGTTCCAGCTTACATTTTCAACCGGGCGTTGCTCCCCTTTAAATCCCTGGTTTTCATGTTTACCCATGATTGCCTCCCAAAGCTGCAAGGTCGTTTCTGTATCTGCCATCCAGTATCCCTTCGTCAGCGTGACTTGATGGTGCACTTCATCGTTATCTCTGCCTTGTTCACTTTTCGGCGAACCCATCATAAACGTGCCCGGTTCAATCCAACGAAAACGTTGGGTAACCGGCTGGGCATTGGTTTTTAGGGATACATCGGCATAAATACCGTACTGATCTTTGCCCATATTGGGGAAGCGTTGTTTTTCAGGGACAGATTCAAAACCAGACTGGGAAACAGGTTTGGTTTTGGAGTTGGAAACAGCAGCAGTAAGACTTTTCTCCAAACAAATAACTGCCTCTCCAATTTCTCCGTTCCGGTTATATTTTTCGGCACAGGAACGATTTTTTACCCTCTGTTCCAGACAGGAAACCGCTGTCCCGATTTCACCATTCTGCTGATATTTTGCTGTACAGGAATTCTCGCCGGAAATCTTCTCCAGACAACGAACCGCATTTCCAATTTCCCCGTTCTGCTGATAATTGCGGGAACACTCATTTTGCGCAGCAAATCCCTGCCCGATGAGTAGCAATGCTGCCACAACTCCGAAAAGAATTTTCCTCATTGGATTTCTCAAACTACTGCTTCTCACAATAGAGCAACGCTACATTTTTGGGGCGGGTCTCTTTTCCAGAGCCGATGTTATAAGCCTCTATTTTTTCTTCATACATCAATTGCGTGTTATCTGGGGCTTTGGAAATCCAGATTGGATTCTTTAGCGATTCCGATTTTGAATCGTAAGGCGTAACTTTTCCCGATTGATCAGAAAATTTCGTCTGTTTCAGCTGATCCTCTTGCAGATTTCCGGGTTTCCTTTCCCCATCAGAATCCACTTTCCCGGTTTTATCAATTCCACGAATAAAACGCCCATAGGCCGGCGTATATTCTTTCCATCCGTCTGGGCATTGATCCAGATTAAAAGGGAGCACTGCGCCAGCGGGAATCAACATTCTTTGAATCGTATCAATACGCTTTTGGTTTTCCTCAACTTGAGGCTGAACAGAAGCAATACTCTTTTTATTCTCTCTAATTTGCTCAGGTACAGTTAATGCGAATGACTCTCCCATACCCAAAAAAACAAACCATAAAGAAATAACTAACCCATACTGTCTTTTCATCATGTAATATAAACCTATTTATCAATACACTCATCAAGCTCAACATTATTCCAAGATAACAGTTCTCCATATCTCATCTTTCTTGCATAACAAGAATCAATTTCAGACTCCCCTTCTTTAAACAACCGAGAAAAATGTAAAACCAAATCCTGTTGACTATTCAGATTTCCTATTTCTTCACCATCTGCCGAGAAAGAACTTTTTACCTCTTTTAAATTACTTCTAGAAATTCTCTGTCCTGCAAAAACATCTGTTTTCATCAAAAAACCTATTACTTTGCAATTATCCCACTTCGCACTGTGGACATACTGAGATTGTTCAGTAATTTCCTGAATCCCGCACAAATACGTCCCTTTAAAATTCACACCCAACAAACTTGCACCCTGTAAATTCGCCTGTTCCAAATTTGCTTTCTGAAATGTGGATTCTTGCAAATTTGCCGCCTGAAACGCAGAACCAGACAAATCCACACGAGGCAATTGGCAATCGGTAATCTTGGCTAAACGAAAATTCCGATCAGAATAATCGGTTGGCGGTAAATAATGCAACAATGGTTCTTTTTTATCTCTTTTTTCTTGCTCAATTTTATCTTTTTCACCATTCCAATCTTTCTCTTCCCGTAACATTTCCAGTAAGTTTTGCTCTGCTTGTACCAACACTTCCCCTTTCAAAACCAATTGCGGAACCAAAAGTTCTGGCAAAATATTTTCTATACTCTGCAAATAATTTACATACGGTTTTTCATCCATTACGTTTATGATAAATCGTGTTGGTAGAGAAACGACCACAACTACAAGCAAGTGATAGAAAATCAGCATCCCTAAAAAAATACCAAACAGAGACGTATTCACTATTCCGAATCGCCTCGCCCCCTCTTCCCGCACTAATCCACGAAAAAACTGGAATGGGATAAAAATAGAAGCTGCCAACAATCCAAAATGAAAAGTGGACATCCACCAATTTTGGTAATCAGAAAACCGGAACCAAAACGCCATCAGCGTTAATGGCGCAAGCCAGTAGAGCAACACCATCATTACGCCATAAAGCAGTCGTCCCAAATTGCCATTTTTTTCCAGCAGCACACTTTCAAACAGACCGAAAGGCAATTTTTTCAGTAAAACCATGTCATGCTGGCTTTTTTCTTCCAGCAACAATTTCTTATGGGTGCGGTAGGTATAGAGCAGATTGAAATGTAACACCAAAAAAATCACCGGCATCGACATATAAAACGCGATTAATGGTAATTCGATGCCCAGCAAGGGCATGCTCATCTCCTGCTCCATGAAGATGATTTTGTCTGTGGTGCCAAAAATCGCCAGCATGCAATAGACAGAAAACAGCACAAAAAAAAGCAAGCGGTTCCGCGCATGCTTCATGCTTTCTGAAAGGCCGTTGTACCGCTGTTCTTGCTGATTTTCGTTGTCTTTCAGTTGTTGCTCAAAACCTTCCACATCCATATCCGCCAAATTTTGTTATGCCTAAAGAATTATAGATAAATACTTTTTATATAAAAATCACCTTTCCGAAATTAATTATGATTAATCTTTCTGCAAAAAACGCCTCTTGTGAATAAAACATTGGTATGCTGAATAGCATTGTTGCATGTGTAGAGGGAAATTACTGCACAAACACCATAATCTGCTAACCTTGCGCTTTTGCAATGTCAGGAGCAGAAAACAATGGGTAACACATGGCATGATTTCCTTGTACAACAGAGCGCAATTTTCGCAGATGGCGGCCTGCACCACTTTGGCGATGCGCAGCAGGAGGCAGTCATTGCTTACACGCAAGACATCCGTAGTGCATTAACTCCATTGGGAATGATTCAGGTGGAGGGCGCAGACGCGGGGGAATTTCTGCAAAACCAGTTCACCAACGACATCAAGGCATTAGCGGAGGTAGATAGCCAGCTCAGTGCGTGGTGCAATCCGAAAGGGCGGATGCTGGCGTTTTTCCGTGTGTTGCGTGATGGCGACCGCTTCTTCCTGTTGCTGCCGCTGCAATTGCTGGAGCGCATTCAGAAACGGTTGCAGATGTTTGTGATGCGTTCAGATGTGATACTGGCCGATGTGACCGATGCATGGGGAGTGGTGGGCGTGGTCGGGAAAAATGCGGAACAAATTTTGTCCAAAACATTTTCCGAATTGCCAAAAGAGGATGATCGCGCCACAAAATCTGAAGAGACATTCATGATCAATCTGCGCAGCCCGGAAAATCAGGCGCGTTTTCTACTCGTCGCACCAATAGAAACGATTCAGCAACATTGGAAAATGCTGGAACCAGAAACCACACCCGTTGGAACGGCTGCGTGGCACTTGCTGAAAATCCGCTCCGGCATGCCGAGTGTGAAAATACCGACTTACGAAATGTTCATTCCGCAAACCGTCAATCTGGAAGAAGTCGGCGGCCTCAGCTTCACTAAAGGGTGCTATCCAGGGCAGGAAGTGGTGGCACGGATGCAGTATCTCGGCAAACAGAAACGCAAGATGTTTTCGGTGCTGATTGATGGCAGCAAAACGCCAGAGGTGGGCGGCGAACTGTTTTCGCCTGATTCACAATCCAAACAGGGCGCGGGAAATCTCGTCACTTTTGCACGTAACGAAAATGGCGATTGGGAAGGGTTGGCGATGTTAGAGGTTGGGATTGCTGAAAAGGGACAAGTGTTTTTGGATGCAGGGCAGACAGTTCTGATGCGTGTGGCTACTATTGCCTAGTTGCCACTTTTGCTGGTCGTTCAGGCGCACATCTTTTTCTCAGAAATCTTCTCTTTGGATACCAACAAATCTTTCACTTCACACTGTGGCGAAAAATCGGGAACTGCTTCAATCAATAATTCCCGCATCTGTTCCGGATCATTCTCATCAATTGCTCGGTTGATTTTTCCGAGCAATATTTCAAGCTGTTCCAGCGGCAAAAATTCCTCTTCTGCACGCATGATCATCGGATGATCCGTTGGTGAAACATTATCGCCAATCAATAACTCTTCGTAGAGTTTTTCACCGGGACGCAAACCGGTAAATTCAATCTCAATTTCCCCATTTGGATGCGCTTCATCTTTGAGTTCCAAGCCGCTGAGATGAATCATTTTTTTCGCCAGATCAACAATTTTGACCGGTTTACCCATATCCAACACAAATACATCGCCCCCCTGCCCCATCGCCCCGGCCTGAATCACCAACTGCGCCGCTTCCGGGATCGTCATGAAATAACGGATAATATCAGGATGGGTCACTGTCACCGGTCCCCCGGCATGGATTTGCCGCTCAAATAGCGGAATTACGGAACCGGACGAACCCAATACATTGCCAAACCGAACCATTACAAAACGCGTCGTCGATTGTGCTGCCGCCAATGCCTGCAACGCCAATTCCGCCACCCGCTTGGAACAGCCCATTGTATTGGTCGGACGCACTGCCTTGTCGGTCGAAATCAGCACAAATGTTTCCACCGCACTCGCCATCGCTGCCTGCGCACAATGCCATGTCCCGTAAATATTATTGCGCACACCCTCGCCGGGATTGAACTCGACCATCGGTACATGCTTGTAAGCCGCCGCATGGAAAATCGTCTGCACGCCAAATCGACGACAAACTTGCTGTACCCGTTGCCGATCCCCAACAGAACCTAAAATCGGGAAAATTTTTCCCTGAAATTCAGAATACCCAGAAAATTCAACATTTGTTTTATTCTGAATTTCCTGCGCTAATTTTTTCTCTACAAAATTCTCTAACAACTCCTTTTCAACCGAATAGAGCGCAAATTCACTGCGTTCAAACAACACCAATGCTTTGGGCGCAAGTTGAACAATTTGTCGGCATAGCTCGGAACCAATCGATCCCCCTGCCCCAGTCACCATTACTACTTTTCCAGTGATTGTTGCCTGAAGCAGTTTTTTATTTGGCGCGACGGAATCCCGTCCGAGCAAATCTGCAATGCTAACTTCACGCAAATCTTCGGTTTTGACACGGCCTTGCGCCAACTCCGCCACACCAGGCAATGTACGCACATGTACTGGATAGCCTTCCAGCTGGGATAAAATCGCATTTCGTTGTGAACGTATTAGTGACGGAATTGCGACCAGTACCTGCTGCACCTGATATTGCTGGATCAGATTATCCAGATCGTATCGTGCATAAATTCGCAAACCGGCAATTTGCTGTTTGCGCAATGCCCGGTCATCATCAATAAATGCGACAGGTTTGAATTCATAACTCTGCGCCAAAGCCGCCCGTAATTGGCGACCTGCTTCCCCTGCCCCGTAAATTACCACTGGAATTTTATTACTCTCGGATGCAGGCCGATGTAGTTGCTCACTCACAACCCAGCGTGCCGCCATCCGCGAACCACCGATAAACAGCAGTGCGAGTGCCCAATTAATCAAAATAACGGAACGCGGGATACCTTCAATCCCACTAAGGAAAACCAGCACACCCCACACGAGCGCATAAAGGAAAACTGCCTTGACGACTGCCCAAATCGCCTGAAAACCAATATAACGGATGACCGCATGGTATAGGCCGAAATGGACAAAGATAGGAATTGCCAGAATTGGCGCAAGAAGGATTAGCCAGAAGGTAGGAAATGGCGGGAGATAAAATTCGCCAAGGCGGAGGGAGAAAGCGGCGAAAAGAGAGAAGAAGAGAATAGCAATATCCCCTCCCAACATTATCCCTTGTTTTACTGAACGAGGGAGATAAGCGAAATAAGAAAAGAACTGTCTCACATCAATGAGAAACCCCGTCCCGACGGAGCACTTTCAAAAAGGTCATCCATAGAATTTTCAGGTCAAACCAGAACGATTGTCGTTCCATATATTCAACATCCAACGCCACTTTTTCAGGAATGGGTAACTCATCCCGACCGTTTACTTGTGCCCAACCCGTCAACCCCGGAACCAATTTATGTACGCCTTTTTCTGTCCGCAAAGCAATCAAATCATCCTGATTAAACAGTGCAGGACGTGGCCCGACAAAACTCATATCCCCTTTTAAAATACTCCATAGTTGTGGTAACTCATCCAAACTGGTTTTTCGTAAAAAACCACCAATCGGTGTGAGGAATTGATCTGGATTTTCTAATAGGTGCGTTGCAACAGCTGGGGTATCTATACGCATCGTACGGAATTTTGGCATTTTGAAAATTTCGTTATTATAACCAACACGGTTTGACCAATAGAAAGTGGAACCAAAAGAAGTAATATGCACTACTATCCCGATCAGTAAAATAGGAAGCAGAAGTAACAAGAGAAAAAAAAGACTGACAGAATAGTCAAAAAATTGTTTTATCATACATAATATCTGTTCTCTATCCCTTCCTTGTAAGCAAAACACTGAACGTCTCTATCAACAGAATATTCAAGACAACACCTCCTGCCAAATCTGTATTGTTTGCGCTGCAACTTTTTCCTGAGAGAACTCTTTCAGCACCAACGCGCGGCCTGCGTTGCCCATTTTTTCCCGTAACTTCGAATTTTCCAGCAACTTCCAAATTGCCTGCGTTAAGGCTTCTATATCTTTTGGCGGAATTAAAAAACCATTCTTTCCATCAATTACAATTTCGCGACAACCTGGTACATCATAAGTAACAATCGGCTTACTACAGCTTGCTGCTTCCAACAAGGATTTTGGTAGTCCTTCTCGATCTGACGGAAGGCAGACGATGGATGCCTGCCGCATTATATCAGTCATATTCTCACACTGTCCCCACCATTCAATCCCGTTTTCCTGACTCCACTCCTGTAATTGCTTTCTTGTTGTGGATTCAGGGTTCTCCTGATCCGGATCTCCCACCAATATAAAGTGCGCATTCACTCCTTTTTTCAGGAGTGCTCTTGCACACGCTATAAAATCTCCAATCCCTTTGCTCCATAACATTCTTGCGGGCAATATAACCTGGAGAATGCCATGCGCACCAGATTCAAACTGATGATTCAGGATAGGAGAGAATAACTCTGTATCTACCCCTGCTCCCCGAATCAGGCGGATTTTCTCTTTCCGGATGACTCCTGCTTTTAGTAGCATGGCCTGATCATCGGGATTTTGCAGAATTAGGCGGGTTTTCTTTCCGGACAATGAAAAGCGAAATACGCCCACTAAAAAAGGACGAAGCAGGCGCGCTTTTTTCTTTTCAGAGCTAAAGACGTAGCCTAATCCCGCCAATGCAAAAACACGAGACCGGATACGAAAAATTTTGCAGATCACAGAGGAATAGAAGACGGGTTTTGAGGCGACTGCATGTACAACATCTGGCCTAAATCGGAGTATCAAACGAGCCAGTTGGAACATAGATTGCAGTTCAATCCAAGGGTTGATCGATCCTCGTTTATGTTTCCACTCCAATACATCAATGCCTTCATCTTCTAGTAGTTGACCGAAAGCAGAAACATTACCTGAAAAGCCAACCTGGAACCCTTCTTCCATCGCTTTTTTTGCCAAATGCAAACGATGCGAAACAAAGTAACGATCTTCAGAAATAACAAATAACAGACGCTTCATCTTTTCCGCTCGTTTTCCAGCCAGGATTGAAACATCAGTACATCCCATAGATGATACTGCCAGTTCCTTTTTCCTGACAGATGCTCATTCCACTTCTGGCGAATCGGTTTTGGGTTAAAGAAACCTTCATTCCGCAAACGCGATTCATCCAATAGGCTTTCGGCCCAATCGCGAAGTGGATCACGTAACCAAGAATCAATAGGCACACCAAACCCCATCTTTGGACGTTCAATTAATTTTTTCGGTACATATTTATACAATACCTGCCGGAGAATCCATTTGCTCTGGCCATTGCGGATTTTCATCGATAACGGCAAATGCCATGCAAATTCAACCACACGATGATCCAGCATGGGTACACGGGTTTCAAGAGACACTCCCATCGCCGCACGATCCACCTTAACCAGAATATCGTCGGAAAGATAGGTCAGAGCATCCAACGCCATCATGCGCTCAATACCACCTAAAGCTGAAAAATGTGGATTAGTGGCAGTTAAAAGCGTATCTGGCTCATGCCCCCCAATCACTAAAGAGCATGGGGTATCCCAGTGAGATACCAACCCCAAATACAGAGCATCAAGACTAGCACTCCCTAAAACCCCAGCCCCTTTGTGTAATTTATCGCCTAGATTTGCCAAACGCCATGTTGCAGGCATGAAATGCTGAATTGGTGCAAGTATTTTGTTCCACTGATCCGGTGAAAATGCAGTAAGCGCACTAATCCCAAAACGGCGTGCCATTGGTGACAATCGTGATAACCTGCTCCATAATCGATGTGCAAGAAAATATCGATTGTACCCCCCAAACAATTCATCTCCTGCATCGCCTGAGAGCGATACTGTCACATGCTCTCTAGCCAATTGCGAAACCAGAAAGGTCGGAATCTGAGAAGAATCTGAAAACGGCTCATCATAAAGCATAGGTAAATTCGGAATTACATCCATCGCTTGCTGCGGCGTCACATAAAGCTCAGTATGTTCCGTACCTAGATGCTGAGCGATCCTTTCTGCATATTCCGCTTCATTATATCTCTCTTCGTGAAAACCGATGGTGAATGTCTTTATTGGGCGAACGCTTTGTGTCTGCATCAGGGCTACGATCATAGAGGAGTCCACCCCGCCGGAAAGAAAAGCACCGAGTGGCACATCCGCAATCATCTGTTGCCGAACTGAGTCACGCAGTAATTCGTCCAGCTTCTTGATTGCGTCGGTCTCTTCACCCGAAAATGGTGCGGCAATTCCCCGTTCGGCAACGGTAGGCAATGACCAGTAGGGCTTCGGCTCTTCCCGTTCCTGTCGCCCGGTTTGCTGAATCTTGAGAATAGTTCCGGCAGGTAATTTTCTGATTCCCTGGTAAATCGAATAAGGTGCAGGGATATAGTTATGCCGTAAGAACAGTGTCAACGCGTCCCGGTCTATTTCTCTTTGAAACGCGGGATGCGCTTTCAACGCTTTCAGTTCTGATCCAAACAGAAATACATTATCCTGCCAGCCATAATAGAGTGGTTTTTCACCCATGCGATCCCGTGAGAGATAGAGTGTTCGTTCCTGTCGATCCCATAGCGCGAGCGCAAACATACCTATAGAACGTCGTAATGTTGCTTCCAGTCCCCAAGCCTCGATCGCAGCTAGCAACGTTTCGGTATCCGAATGACCGCGCCATGGATAATCTCCAAATTCTCTGCGCAACGCTAGATGGTTGTATATCTCGCCATTGAAGGCAATTACATATCGTTCTCTGGCTGATATCATTGGCTGGTGGCCAGCGAGAGAAAGATCCAATATCGACAACCGCTGATGCGCCACTACAAACTGCACGGCGACATCTTGCCAAACACCACCATCATCTGACCCACGATGTGCAATCGCAGCTTTCATGGCGAAAATAGAATCACGCCAGCTAGCAGATTTTTCAGATGTGTAATAGCCGCAGATACCGCACATTTACCTGCTTACCAATTGATCAAACATCATCTCATGCTTATAAGCACACGTAGAAAGTGTGAAATAGCTCGCTATTTTTTCTCGACCATTTTTTCCCATTGCTTCATTCTGCAAAGGGTTGAGCAACAATTTCAAAATATGATCAGCTAAGGCTTTACTATCTCCTGGAGGTAAAAGATAACCATCCTCTTCATGATTTATAAGTTCCGGCACACCATCAATTTCATATGCAATAACCGGTATTGCAAACGAAAAAGCTTCAAGAATTGAGGTCGGACAACCTTCCCCCCATAACGAGGGCAGTACAAACAAGCGTGCCCGCATAAGCCAATTTGTTACATCTGGCTGAAACCCTTCATAACGGACGTATGCTTCAAGCCCAGTTTTCTCAATCGCTTTTTGAACAATTCCCTCCATATCATCACGCCCAATAAAAATAAAACGTGCATCAGGAACATATTGAACTACTAATTGAATGGCGTTTAAATATTCACAATGTCCTTTCCGAGTATTTAAATTCGCTATTGTCAAAATTTCCAATGGGCGTGATTCAAAATAGGGAAGTTGCTCTGGAAAAGAGTCTACCCCATTATAAATGGTATAAATACGATCCTCTGAAATTCCACAACGTTGAATAAGCGTATTTTTCGCTGCCAGAGAATTAGTAATCCACGCATCTACAAGAAATGAAGTTGTTCTCTCAACAAACCGAAAAAAGAGATCAAGTTTACTATTGCTATCTGGATTCCAGCGTACACCATGAACCAACTTGATAGAAGGTATCAAAAAACGAAAAAGGCGTATCCATAACGATGCTCGTATACCACAAACATAAACTACATTAACAGGAGAAGAGCGCAGATAATGAAATAAACGTACCATCGCTACCAATATTCCTCCTTTCTTACCTAATATAAGCGGTTGCATACCTTGCGATTCAATCCAATCACACCATGCTCCATTTGCTTGAATTGTCGAAACTTGGTATTTTATAGATGTGCTGGTCAATGCCATCCGTGAGAGACTTCGTTCAGCACCACCTAACTCACTTGAGCTAAAAAGTATCAGCACTCTCATAAATATCCTAATAAATTTTAGCTATTGATTTTATAGTCTTTCACAGAATTTACTTCATTGCGGATACAGGTGCAAGATCAATTATAATTTTCCTTTAATGCGAATTAGAAAATAAATCAACGCATTGAAAATTAAAAAAATTATATTAAAAATTTATAGATTTAGTGACCTTATAGGAGGAATTAAATCTTCCTAAAAATAAATTCATTACATCCATGCTGCCCCTGGAAAATCTTCAATCCATGAAGGATAAATTTCTTTCTTCTGTAGAAAGAAATTATCTTTTCCGGGGGTGAAACTTCAAACGGGTACCCTCCAAGCCAATCAAGCATGTCGTACCACATAGACATACCGCGTTCTATATGCAGCCTTCCAGTAAGCAAGCGAATACTATAGCGCACACCCAATAGATAAGGAAGATGAAATAATATCATCAGCGTTTTTCCAATAAATCCGCTATTATAAAAACGTTTAACCTTTAACCAATAACGACTGACCCAACCTTGATCATTATAGATGGCAATAAATAACTGTCCCTCTTCACGCACTAATGACACAACATTCTTCAATGCCTGCCACATATTTCCAGTATGGTGAAGAACGCCCCATGAATAAACAACATCAAATGTTCCAAGCCGGACAAGATAGTCCGTATCCAGTACTGAGCCTTCCTCAATCACCCATCCTTTATCATTCGGAAAATACCGGCGTTTTAGTTCCATAGTACAGGCTATTGATTGGGGATCATAATCAAAGGAGTATACTTGTGCACCCAATCGCTTTGCAGCCAGACTAAACAACCCACTACCGGAACCAATATCGAGAAATTTTTTTCCCTTCAGATTTTCTACTTCCAGTTTTTCCTTTAAGGATTCCTCAGCCGCCTTAATACGCTTATCATTCAGCACTGAAAGAAACCGTGCCCAATTTTTGCCAAACTCAAAACGTTGCTTCCGTGCAACTTCTTTTTCATGTTTTCTCATTTTAACCGGCTTCTTAGAACAGTATTTTCTATATGTATAACAATATCTGGATTGCTTAATTTCCAGAAAAATTTTTCCACATTTTTAACAAATCAAGAAATCAGTTTCTCACATTTTTCAATTGGCTTTCGAAATACTGAAGGAAACATATACACAATCAACTTTAAGACTCGTATCACCAGCTGAGAAGGACAATTCAATAGATAAACCTTCCAAAGATTGGAGATGTCCGCAATAAAAACATACTTTAAACGTGAATAATTCCTAGTACGAACCGATAAGCGATCATCCATTTCATTCTCATAAAGCTGAACTATATCTGGATGATATGCTAATAATCCACAATCAAGTGCAATCAAACTCCAAGTTACAGCCTCTCCTCCATTAAAATCTTCAAAAAACGGATAAGAAACCAATAAATCAGACTGCACTAGTGGTTGATATTCTCCTTTAAACCTTCCACATATATAATTATTGGCATGTATCAATATTGAATCAATCGGACTTTCTCCCATGGGATAACCATCAAAACTCTTTACACAAAATTTATGTATAAAAACATCAGGAAAGGCATTAATTTTATTCCTCATTTTTTCTAAAGCATCTGATAAAAAAGCATTATCGGAGTCAAGTAATAATATCCAAGATGTGTTTGATTTACTTATACCATAATTTCTTGCAACACCAACACCTCTATTCTCATCCATTTTATAGTATTGGATCCGGGTATCTATAAGATATTCTGATACAATCTCAGAAGTGTTATCAGTCGAACCATCATCTATGATGATCATCTCCCATTCATTCACTGTTTGTGACAAAACACTTTCTATGCAACGAGAGATAATATGAGCACGATTAAATGTCGCACATATTATGCTAAACTTTATCTGGGATTTATTATCCATTAATATCTTTCATTTCAGAAAATTTCTTTATTGATTTTTTTTTCATTAAATTCATCTTCTTAGGATCAGATGCTATTGCAATCATAGAATCCGATAATTTCCGCACATAATCTTTAATATCTAGCTCCTGAATCTTGTCTACAAACTGATATTGCTTCCTAAAATTCTGATTAGGAAGAACTCCTGACCATTTTGATATAGGGGGAACAAGAAGATAGCCGTTTTCACCATCACTTACCATTTCTGAAATTGCATAAATATCATTCGCAATAATTACCAATCCATTCGCCATCCCCTCCAAAATTGTCATTCCAAAAGACTCCATATAAGAAGGATGAACTAATACATCAGATTTTCTCATTAAATCATAAATATCCTTGCGAAGAAATTCAGGCGGAAATACTTCAACATTATCAGTCTCCTTAATAGTTTCCTCATATAAAACAGGAAAATGTGTAATAATAGTAAGCGAAATATTTGGAACAATTTTCTGCGCTTCTTTAAATGCTGCTAATAAAGATCCACCTCCCTTAATTTCAAATTGCGATCCAATAAAAATAAATTTTACTGAGTTATTATCTGAAAGAAGCGGAGTAGAAACAGCTTGAATACCTGCTATAGGATAATGAATCCTTGATTTTTTATAAATCATTTCACCAAATAAATACAGAAGAGATTTTCGACATGCCTCACTCATGCAACGAATCTCTAAGCATCGATCAGAAAGAAGAATTTTTTTGATAAAAAATTTATATAACGACATAGCAGGAATATTGTAACCTACCAATGACCATGGGTTATCAATATCTACGATGAATGATCCAGTAGTAATCAAACCACCCCAAACATAAATGATGGCATCTTTAGGTGCCTGCTTTGGGCGCAATTTAATGTTGAGAAGTGGTAGAATCTGTTTCCATGAGAGACTTCTTTTTTTAGCGGTAGCCTTCTCTTTTGATACCTGAGCACCTTGTCTATCTTGAGCTATTTCCGGATTCAGAACTTCGTTGCTAGGCCAGTGACGTATAGTATCCAATTGACGGTCACGAAGATAAAGATGTGGATAAAAATAGATTTTGTACTTAACAGTCATTTTTTATCCAATTCTATTTGGAATGGAGAAAACAAAACACCGCTCATCTATCTATCGCAAATATTTAATCAATATTATACTCTTGGGCATCATAATCACTCTGTTTTTTTAGAAATTAGATAATTTTCCAACGCTAAGTGAATAAGCCCTGAATTTTCGAGTGTCATGATTGCCTGCTCTAGAGTTGCCACCAATGGATAACCATGCATATTAAAGCTAGTATTCAGAACTGCACCAACTCCTGTTCTTTTTTCAAACAAACTGATAAGTCGATAATATTTTGGATTTACATATTCTTCAATAACTTGTGGTCTTAATGTATAATCTCCCTGATGCAAAGCAGCGCGTAACTGTTTGATACCTAATTCTGTAGCAGTAAAGGCTGTAATCATATGGGAGGCTTTTACCTTTTTCGGATTATAACCTTTGAGGTATTGAGGTGCAGCTGTATCTAACATGGATGGCGCAAAAGGCATCCAAAAATCGCGTGACTTAATATAGTCATTCACTGTATAGAAGCTTTCCATATAACTAGGATGTGCAAGTATGGCACGGTTACCAAGTGAGCGAGCACCCCACTCACAGCGTCCTGAGAAACGTGCAACAATTTCCCTGTTTGCCAACAATTCAGAAATTTTATCTTCTATATCATAATGATACGCCACTTGATATTGATCACGCAAACCTTTCTTTTCGATAAATTGCTCAATTTGCCGATTACTGTAACTAATGCCAAGATAAAGATTTTCTAGCGGTTTAGTCTGGAACCCATTACGTACAGAATGGTCGTAGCAGGCACCAATTGGATTCGACTCATCGCCACACGAAGGCATAAAAAAAGCCTGTTCAACTTCACACATTTCCTGAATACGACGATTAAGCTTCACATTCATGAATACGCCACCACCTGTGAATATGCGCCTAATCCCTGTTTGATGAATAGCATTTCTGATCCATTGGGTTACGAGTTCTTCGGTAAGATGCTGCAAAGCAGCTGCCATATTATCAAATCGTTCTCCAATCGCATGTTCCGTCAGATAATCATAAAATCGGGAAGTATTGACTCTAGATTCAAATACTAGAGGGTTCTTTTCATTTAACCAGATTACCGGCTTAAAAATACGCTCATAGGTATCCAACATATATTTTTCTTTAGCATAAGGTGCCAGTCCCATAACCTTATACTCATGCTCCAGAATTTTCATACCAAGAAAACGCGTTGTACTTGAGTAAATACTACCAAGAGAAGAATGAATAGGGGTAACAGCTATGTTTTTCCACTTACCTTGTTGTTCAACTTTAGTAACGGTTGCACAGGAAGAGTCTCCCATACCATCCAACGTAAAAATCAAAGCAGGCTGTGCAACTTCACTATCAGGTAAAAAGCTATGGTATGCTCCCCGAGCATGACAAAGGTGATGTTCAATATGCTCAATAGGAGTACCTACAAAGCCCATTTTATCCAATTCCACTCGCAAATAATTTTTTCCTTGACGAACCAAAGACTGTGCTCGAATCTCCCGCAACATATCAAAAAACCAAGGCATAACCTTTCCAAGTATGCTATCACGAAACTTCTTTACAAAACGAATAACAAACGATTTGTCTTGTATTCTATTCTTACTATCGTATGAATATTCATATGCTTTGGGAGGATAAACAAAAAGACCTGATATCAATATTCTATCTATATCTGAAATTTTCCATTTAATCTCGTAAAGTAGCGTTTTGATAGCATCTTCTGGGAATGCCGGCGAATTTTTCAGATTATCACATTTTTCCTGACTTAAAACTCCAACAATAGAACCCATATCAGAAAAAGCTACAGTTGCATTGTGCCCAAGTTGAATGGAAAGTACCTTCATGTTCATTTACCTTGAGATGTACCTTGAAAAAAAAATGAGTCTTTGATATTGAATAGCGGCATAAAAAACATGGACTGCCACAGATGCAACTAGTGGCGCTGCTATATAAAAATAATCGTAAAGTAAATACGTAAGGCTAACTTTAGTAACAATTTCAATTATTAATATATGAATTATTTTTTTCAACCGAATCAAAGCATAGGCAAAAGCTATTGGCCAACGTGCAAACGTATTAAAAAATAACGCCAACCCAGCCATAACATACATCCACTGCTCTTTTGGCGCATGCTCACCTACCCATAATTCGGTAAGCCATTGACCAAGTGCCATGTAAATCAAGGCAACAGCAAACACCAAAAGAAAGAACCAACGCCGCCCTTGAATAAATAAAGAATACAGTTCTGCACGCCTTCCTGAAACATCCAACTGAATCACTCTAGGTTCCATGGTTGATGGAATACGCCACAACAAGAGGCCAATTGCCTCTGGGATTTTCCACAGCAATACAAACTGCGCGACTGCCTCAGGGCCACCCAAAAAACCAACAATCATGACGTCTGCCTGCAAGACCAGCAAAAGCGCACCATAACTGGCATAGCCAGCACCTTGTTTACCTACTAGCCGCCTGAATATCGGCTTCATTTCGGATTGATACCTTATCCAGCCGATCCCCTTGATTTGCCCCGACCAATAACGTGCCATAATAACTCGTTGCATCAGCACTCCACTTATCATGGCAACCCATACAACGACCATATCCTGTATTTGTGGCAATATCCCCCAGGTTAGCAATGCAAATAGCACCACTCTCAGCAGCTCTAGTTGATTTCCTGTGGCTTGCCGATTAGTACCAACAAAGGCTTGTCGCTCCGGCGCATTTTCGTACATCAGTACGAAATACAACCCAGCCAGCAGAAACACGGGCGAGACAGTTTCAGTGACCAACTGAAGCTCTTGACCCAAAACCCATCCAACCAATATAATAAATACAATACCCAACGCATACAGGGTAAAAACATATTTACCCACTGCAAAGGCATTTCGAAAACCCTGATAATCTTGGTTTTCCCAATGCTCGCCCAAAATACGCACCAAACCACCTGACATCCAACCAATGCCCAATGCAGCAAAATTGATCATGCTTAGCAACATCATAAGCAAACCAAATTGATGTTTCCCCAGATATTTTAAATAGAAAGGTGTCAGGATAAACTGCACTAACATATTTGCACCTGTCAGCAGGTAGCCACTGGAAAGCGCAGAGAGATATCCGGGGATAACAGTTCGGATTGCCTGAATACGGCTCTTTACGATAGATAAAAGCACCAGAACACTATCAATCCCTACAGAAAAATGGCTGTCCGATATTTATTTGGCACATTGATAAACAATAACGAAAAATCATACTATTTCTTGATCACCACTAACATAGAACTAGACAAGCGTGGAGATAATAATGTAAGAAATTGAAAAATAAAACTCTTCATTTTATTAGAAAATGATCTGTGATCAATATGATCAAACATATAAATATCAGTTAATTGAACTCCAAGGCGGTCACAAATTACTTTAAAATTTTCCGGGTAAAACACAGTCACATGATCATTCAGCACATTAAATTTTCTCCTGAATAATGTTCTGAATAAAATATTGCTAGCAGTAGCGTTTGGCGTAGTGATAAACAATGCTCCATCATCTATAAGATGCTTGGTCATAAGATTTTCGATTGCTGCTACTGGCGCATCCACATGCTCTATAACATCAGACATAACAATTACATCAAAGATTTTTCCTAATTCCATTGTTTCACAATTCTGATTGAGTATTTCATATCCATATTGTTGCGCATATTGTATTGAATTTTGGTCTATATCTACACCGACAATTCTTTTTGCTTTTCTCTTAATTTTTTCATGTAACCATGCTTTTTTATTATGCGGAAGATAGCCCTCTACACCACCAGCAGCACCAATGTTTAAAACATTTTTACCTTCAACTATTTTCTCTATCATTGCAAATGGCTCTTTAATTCTTTGCAATGGCACATTTAATCGCACTAAATTACTGTAATAGGGCTTACGCATTGACGGCTTTCCCAAACTGTGGGTTGAGACGATCTTTGCCAACAATAAAGCTGCTGATAAATTTTCCCACAACTTCCTTGAACAAATCCCGTTGCCAACGGTAAATGCTGTCCATTGCTTCATCCAGACGCATCTGTTGCAAGTGGACATAGCTGCACAGTGCCGCAAAAATGTGGTTGCGGATCGGTACGCCACCCCGCACCTGAAACCTCTCAATATTGCAAACTTGCTTGATCATCCGGTGGTATTGCTCAATTTTCCAATGTTGGTCATGCAGGCTCTGGAAATCCGCTTTTCCAAAAGGGGCGTTAACCTCTGCTGTTGGCTGAAAAACAATGTAATGGCGCAGTTGGTCTTTCAAATGCGTCCGAAACAGTTTCACTTCACCAAAATCACGTAGCCAGACGGCCAGCCCATCTTCCGGGATTTCCAGTTGTTGCACCTGTGACCATGTACCCTCTTTTATGGAAACCAGCCTGTTGCTTTTTACCGCAAACAAAAACCCCATCGGGTGTTCTTTCACCTTCTTGAGGTTGTCCACGCAGGAATACCAACTGTCGCCGGCCACAAATGCCGGTTCAAGGCCCCAAGCCAACACTTCCCCCAACATCTCACGAAAATATTCATTCCTGGTTTTGTCTTCAGCCTTGTCATAAACCCGGTAATTGACTGGCAAGCTGCATCCTTTTGGGTCTGTGTAATACAACGTGACCAGATTCAGACCCTTGACTGCGCGGTGGTGCTTGCCTGACCAAAAATGCCCAACCAATTCCATTTTTTGACTGTATGGTTTGTCTATTGTGGTGTCATCCACATTCAACACGCCG
The DNA here is from genome assembly GCA_964344325.1 of uncultured Piscirickettsiaceae bacterium. GTDB lineage: Bacteria > Pseudomonadota > Gammaproteobacteria > CAYFMX01. Next base: position 28,597 of record CAYFMX010000016.1, on the reverse strand, counting down.
CCTTCCAACTCAAGCAGGCGGCTGGATTCTTCAAACAGGTCTTTCGGTTCATAATTTTCACCCAACAGGAAACGGTTGACGCTGTCGTGGGAAACTCCCATCACTTCCGCCAGTTTCCGCTGCGACAGGTTGGAAGATTGGATTTCAGCACGGATTGCCGGGGTGGTCCTGGCTTTTGGATGGATGTTCATCGTTTCTGGCCTTGTTGTAGATCGGTGACAAGCTGTTCCATGATCCCCCAAGCGCGGAAGAGTGGGTAGCTTTTTTCTGGAATATTATCTTCTGAGACCCAACACGTAAGTCCTATGTAACTCATCTAGCTAGCATCTCCTCGCAGCCACATCCCGATTGCAAAAAGCTTGGCTATTTCACTCCATTGCACCGATTCACCATTCCGTGCATTCTTCCATTGCCTCCTGATCTTATCGCGGTCAAAGAGATCAGACTCAGGATAATCATTGAACAACTTATCGACTTGATACCGCCAATCATTCAACAACACATCACGTTCCTGAATACCCATACCAAACCCTCGCTTCGGCGCATGCATAACCTGCTCTGGCACCAAATCATACACTGCCTTACGTAGGATGTTTTTGAGTCGGCTACCATCTTTCGGCCCTTTAACCTTCTGAGAGTAATGTATGCCCATAGCAGCAGATATAACCTCTTGATCCAGAAAAGGGGAACGCATCTCAACAGAAGCCATCATCGCAGGCAGGTCACTGGCAATAGTGACTGAATGGCTATTTTCAATTAGTAAGGAAAGATAATTGGATTCATCAATAAAATCTTGGTTAGGTAGAATCCTCCCCCAATATTCCATCTCCTCACTGACAAGATTCTCCACTTGCCCAATAGCCTCCTGTTTCAAATAGTTTGGCCAACAACTTTCTGCCTTTCGTTGATATAAGGTCGATTTCCGTTTCCCAGGCTCTGCCTGAAATACCGAAAGCACGGGACGGGTTGTATGTGGTAGTAACCTTGCTACCCAACCTAGCCAGTGAAACAAGTGGGTGATATGCGCTGTATGCAAATGCCCCGTATAGCCAAAGAAAAGCTCATCGGCTCCGTTACCATTCATAACCACTTTAATGCCATCATCCCTGATCGCCTCAGAAAGCTCATAAGCATGGATAAGTGGTAACAACATAATTGGTTCGCCATAGATGGTGACAATCTGTTGCATAATCTTGTGTTGACGGCGCGCATCAAAGTAAAACTCTTTATGCCAAGTGCCCAACTTTTTCGAAACAAATCGCGCCCTACGTAGATCCTCATCGTTTCTATCTACACCAAATGCATAAGTTCTTACTGGTTTTTTTAATTGTTTCTGCATTAAACTGACAATTGCGGTGCTATCCACTCCTCCAGAAAGCAACGCCGCGATAGGAACATCCGCACTGGAACGAATAGCTGTCGCCTCTTCTAGTATATTCCGCAGCTCCTGCGGCTCGTGAATATCTTTTGAGGCTGGATTCCAGTAACGCCAATACTTTTCAATTCTGCCATTCCTGACGTGAATAGCATGTCCCGCCCGTAATTTTTTCAATCCTTTGTATGCTGTAGCTGGTTCTGGAATATGACGTAAGTTGTGCAGCAACATGGCAGCAAGTGCTGAATAATCCTGCGCTAGATCTAACCCTGCCTGTTGTGCAATAACCTTGAGAGCTGGTATTTCCGAAGCGAAAAAAAAACCTTTGGAACTTTCGCTATAAATAAAAGGTTTTTTCCCTACCCGGTCTCTAGCACAAAACAAAATCTTTTCCACATGATCCCAAATTGCAAAAGCAAACATGCCACGCAATTTCTGGATAACCTCACTCCCCCAACGCTTATATCCATAGAGAATCACTTCCGTATCTGAATTGCTATAGAATGTTTCTCCCAAATCTTCAAGCTGCTGCCTCAGAATACGCCAATTATAAATCTCACCATTAAATGTGATCATGTAACGCCCATCCGACGTTTTCATAGGCTGGAGTCCCATTTGCGTCAGATCAAGAATTGCCAGACGCGTATGGCAAAAACCTATATTTTTTTGATCATTCACCCAACAACCTTCACCATCTCTTCCCCGATGGCGCAGCTTTTTTTGAATCTCTCCTAACATACAGCTTGGATCAAAATCTGCAGATTGTCGAGAAAGCTGAAAGCCACCGATTCCACACATGAATTAACAATCCGATTGACTATAGGCGCAAATCAGAATCATCAACCAAAAACACTGATTTCAAATCATAAAAGATATGCGTTGATTTGCCTAATTTTCGAATAGCTGTAGCTCCCATGTTTCTGAACTGTTGATGTGCTACAGCGAGGATAATTCCATCGTAAGTTTTAAGCTTTAGTTCTTGGATTGGTTTGATGTTGTACTCGCGTTGTGCCTCCTCTCTGGAAACCCATGGATCATAGACATCTATCTGAATACAATACTCTTCCAATTCATTTAGAATATCAACCACACGAGTATTGCGCAGATCTGGACAGTTTTCCTTGAAAGCCAACCCCATGACTAGCACGTTAGCTCTCTCAACCTGTACACACTTTTTAATCATCGCCTTAACCAGTTGGGAGGCAACATACCCTCCTATCCCATCATTCATCCGGCGACCTGCGAGAATAATTTCAGGCGTATAACCAATTGCCTGCGCTTTATGCGTAAGATAATATGGGTCAACGCTAATACAATGACCACCAACAAGACCAGGACGAAAAGGCAAAAAATTCCATTTACTGCCTGCAGCTTCCAGTACTGCCTCCGTGTCAATTTCCATTTTATTGAAAATAACTGCAAGCTCGTTAATCAAAGCGATATTTAAATCTCGTTGGGTATTTTCAATCACCTTAGCTGCCTCAGCAACTTTAATACTTTTCGCTTTGTGCGTACCTGCTGTAATGATTTCATTATAGAGTACATCAACAAAATCAGCGATTTCTGGTGTAGACCCTGAAGTAACCTTCTTTATAGTAGTAACACGATGTTCCTTATCTCCAGGATTAATGCGTTCCGGGCTATAACCGCAGAAAAAATTCTGATTAATTTTCAAGCCAGAACACTTTTCTAATACTGGAACACAGTCTTCTTCAGTAGCTCCAGGGTAAACCGTTGATTCATAAATAACGATATCACCCTTTTTCAGAACTTTCCCTACCGTTTCGCTGGCTTTGATAAGAAATGTCAGATCTGGCTGTTTATGTTCATCAATTGGAGTTGGAACCGTGATAATAAAACAGTTCGCCGATTTAAGATCATTCGTATTAGTAGTATAGGTTAGATGAACTGCCTGCTGTAGCTCTTCACCAGTGGTTTCAAGCGTACCATCTACTCCACTCTTCAGCTCATTAATGCGACGGTCATTAATATCAAAACCAATAACTTCTCGTATTTTGCCAAACTCAACTGCAAGTGGAAGCCCTACATAACCTAAACCAATGATAGCAAGCTTTAAATCTTTTGTACTTTTTGGGATAACGTTACTCATACTTTGAAATACTCCCGATACCAATCAATGAAGTTAGTAACACCATCTCCAACACGAGTTGCAGGTTTATAGCCGAATTGCTCAACTAGATCACTCACATCCGCATAGGTATCAGGCACATCACCAGGCTGAAGCGGTAAGAGATTCATTTCGGCTTTTTTACCAAGGGCTTTCTCCAAGGCACTGATGTAGTCCATCAGTTTAATAGGTTGGTTATTGCCAATGTTGTAAACCCGCCATGGTGCCTTGCTAGTCCCTGGATCAGGCTGATCGCTGTTCCATTCTAGATTCGGTGGAGCCGGACGATCAAGAACGCGGATGACGCCTTCGACAATATCGTCGATATAGGTAAAATCTCGACGGTGTTTACCGAAATTAAAGACATCAATTGGTTTGCCAGCGAGTATTGCCTTGGTGAATTTGAATAGCGCCATATCTGGGCGCCCCCATGGACCGTAAACAGTAAAGAAACGAAGCCCTGTTGTGGGCAGATCATAAAGGTGACTGTAGGTATGCGCCATTAGTTCATTCGATTTCTTGCTGGCGGCATAAAGGCTCAAAGGATGATCGACATTGTCATGTACGGAGAATGGCATTTGTGTATTGGCACCATAAACACTAGACGAGCTTGCATAGACAAGATGCTCAACGCCATGATGCCGACAACCTTCAAGAAGATGCGCAAATCCGACAATATTACTATCAATATAAGAAAGCGGATTTTCGATAGAGTAGCGAACACCTGCTTGAGCAGCCAAATTGACTACACAATTCGGCCTATAAATTGTGAAAGCTTCTTCTATTGCATCACGATTAGCTAGATCAATACGAAGATGCGTATAATTAGGATTATCGATATAACGAGCAAGACGCGCTTCCTTAATTGATGGATCATAATAGTTATTATGATTATCAATACCAACTACCGTATCCCCACGTTCCAACAAACGGATCGAAAGTGCAGAACCAATAAATCCAGCAGACCCTGTTACTAAAACCTTCATTTACGCATCTCCACCAAACAAATCACGGGTAAATATTTTCTGTCCCACATCGCCAATTTCGTCCGTTACCCGATTTGCAACAATCACATCACTCATTTGTTTAAATGCATCCAAATCACGAATCACTTTTGAATGGAAAAATTCATCTTCTTCTAGAGCTGGCTCATAAACGACCACCTCTACGCCTTTCGCCTTGATCCGTTTCATCACACCTTGAATCGCCGAAACACGGAAATTATCTGAACCACTTTTCATAACCAACCGATAAATTCCGACAACTTCTGGGTTACGTTGCAAAATCTGGTCGGCAATAAAATCTTTCCGTGTCGTATTAGAATCGACAATTGCCCGGATCAGACTTTGTGGCACATCCTGATAATTGGCGAGCAACTGTTTGGTATCTTTCGGCAAACAATATCCACCATACCCAAAAGACGGATTGTTGTAATGTTTACCAATCCGTGGATCCAGCCCGACCCCTTCAATAATCTGCCGCGTGTCCAGCCCATGCATCGCCGCATAACTGTCCAATTCATTGAAATAGGCAACCCGCATCGCCAAATAGGTATTGGAGAAAAGTTTAATTGCCTCTGCCTCTGTGGAATCAGTAAAGAGTATTTCAACATCCTCTTTTACCGCGCCTTCTTTCAGCAAGCTGGCAAATTGTTCCGCTCGCTTGGAACGCTCACCGACAATAATACGGGAAGGATAGAGATTGTCATAAAGTGCTTTCCCTTCGCGTAAAAATTCAGGAGAAAAAATCAGATTTTCACACTGGAATTCCTGTTTGATCCGTTCTGTATAACCGACTGGAACCGTTGATTTGATCACCATCACCGCATCTGGATTGATTTGCATCACATCACGAATCACGGCTTCCACTGAGGCAGTATTAAAATAATTGGTCTCTGGATCGTAATCGGTCGGCGTAGCAATAATGACAAAATCGGCATTTTCATACGCTTCATGCTGATCTAGCGTTGCTTTAAATTGAAGTGTTTTATTTTGCAGGAAATCTTCAATCTCCGCATCAGCAATCGGCGATTGCTTACGGTTCAGCATTTCCACTTTTTCAGGAACAATATCTAACGCAACGACTTCATGATTTTGCGCCAACAACATTGCATTGGAGAGTCCAACGTATCCTGTTCCGGCAATGGCGATTTTCACGCTTCTTCCTTTAACAATGCGTGGAGATAGTTACCGTAACGCGTTCCAGAAACATAATTAGCCGTCTGTTCAACTTGCTCCGCAGTAATCCAACCATTGCGCCATGCAATCTCTTCCAGACAAGCAATTTTTAACCCTTGGCGCTGCTCAATTGTTTCAATAAACATCGACGCTTCCAGCAAACTTTCCGCTGTCCCTGCATCAAACCAGGCAAACCCGCGTCCCAATTGCTCGACATGTAGTTTGTTTTGCTCCAGATATTTCTGATTAATAGTAGTAATTTCCAGCTCACCACGTGCAGATGGCTCAATATTTTTAGCAATCTCAACCACTTGATTGTCATAAAAATAGAGACCGGTCACTGCGTAATTAGATTTTGGATTTTTAGGTTTTTCTTCAATCCCGATTGCCTTTTGACTCCCACGCTCAAATTCCACTACGCCAAACCGTTCCGGATCACTAACTGGATAACCAAATACCGTCGCGCCTTCTTTCCGATTTACTGCATTTTTCAATTTCGGCGTTAATCCCTGACCCCAGAAAACATTGTCGCTCAAAGCCAGACAAACTGAATCATTGCCAACAAACGTCTCACCGATCAAAAATGCTTGCGCAATCCCTTTCGGTTCATGCTCAATCGCATACTGGATTTCAATGCCAAACGCAGAGCCGTCCTCCAATACATTTTTGAAGTTTTGTTGCGCATCTGCTGTGGTAATCAGCAAAATTTCCCGAATCCCTGCCTGCATCAGCATTGATAATGGATGATAAATCATCGGCTTGTCATACACCGGCAACAGCGGCTTGGGAATGCCTTGCGTAATTGGAAAAAGACGTGTTCCTGTACCTCCTGCCAAAATGATTCCCTTCATGCGCTTTTCCTCACGCCTGTTTTCCCTCTACTTCAGATACTTCTTCAACCAATCCCAGCTCACCTTGCAACAATTCAATCTCTTGCCGCAATTGCTCGTATTCTGCCATTTTCATTTTCAGGAACCGCGCCGTCAGTTCTGCTTTTTCCGCGACCCCCGCCGGGGTCAACAGATACGCATACGAAACCTTCTTCTGGCTATTTTTGAAATTGCGCATCTTGACCAATCCCTTGCCCATCAACGCTTTTAGGCAATAGTTGGTTTTTCCAAGACTGACCCCCAATGCTTCCGCCAGTTCACGCTGACTCATTTGTGGGTTAGATTCCAGCAGGCGCAATACCTGAAGATGGTTTTCTGTTGGCTGCAAAATAGAAATGGATTAAAAGATGAAAAAAAGCTTTCCCCACGCTACCGCCCTACCGTGTCACGATCAGTAAGCGCGTTACCAAGAAGTACGGGAAATGTAATGTAGCTGGGAATTAAAAAAACAGAAAAAACGTTAGCTTGAATAGCTACGTTTTGTTCTCTTGTTCAAGAACTGAACAGACTATAACGGATTACATAAATAGTCGGCAACCCCTAAATTAAATGCCAATAGGACCTATACTGTTTAATCCAAAAACGACAATCTAAATTTGCTTATGGGAGCATATCGCCATACGCTCCTTCTAAACCTTAAATGGGTAACGAATGTGCTCCAATAAAGCGGTCGAATAACGATTGAAAAATTGCAAGATAACCGTTTTCCTTCGCCAAAAAAATGATATTCTTCATTGCTATTTCAATTTTCCCATTTTACTGTAAGGCAACTCCGTTATGGATTTGAATTTTCTTGATTTTGAACAACCCATCGCCGAGCTAGAGGCAAAAATTGAAGAGCTGCGTTACGTCGGCGACGATGCGGCGGTCAACATCAGCGATGAAGTTGCCAAGCTGGAAGAGAAAAGCCGCGAACTGACGCGTTCCATCTTCTCCTCACTCAACGCATGGCAAATCTCCCAACTGGCACGCCACCCACAACGCCCCTACACGCTCGACTACATTAGGCAAATTTTCACCGATTTTCAGGAACTGCACGGCGACCGCGCTTTCTCCGATGACCCGGCACTCGTTTGTGGTGTCGCCCGGTTGGATGGAATACCTGTCGCAGTCATCGGTCACGAAAAAGGCCGCGACACCAAAGAGAAAGTCAAACGCAATTTCGGCATGCCGCGCCCGGAAGGTTACCGCAAAGCGATGCGTATCATGCAATTGGCAGAACGCTTCAAACTGCCGATCCTCACTTTCATCGATACCCCCGGCGCATACCCTGGCATCGACGCAGAAGAGCGCGGACAAAGCGAAGCGATTGCGCGAAATCTTTTCGTCATGGCGAAACTGCGCACCCCGATCCTCTGCACCGTCATCGGCGAAGGCGGTTCCGGCGGCGCATTGGCGATTGGCGTCGGCGACCGCGTCAATATGCTCGAATACAGCACCTATTCGGTGATTTCCCCGGAAGGTTGCGCTTCCATCCTCTGGAAAAGTGCAGAGAAAGCGGCGCAAGCGGCAGAAGCAATGGGACTGACCGCAGCGCGTCTCAAAGAATTGAACCTGATCGACCGCATCATCCGTGAACCGCTCGGCGGCGCGCACCGCGATATGAAAGCGATGGCGGCTGCGCTCAAAGAATCCCTGCAAGAACAACTGGCTGCCTTGCGCCAACAAAATCTGGAAGAATTGCTCGAAGCGCGTTATGCAAAATTAATGAATTTTGGTCATTTTAATGTTGCAACTTAGTGTTGCAATGTGACCGAAATTTGGTTTTAATGCGCCGCCCTCTGGAATGATAGAGGGGCAATAGACAAATAAGATACCCTGCTACGGCGGGGTTTTTATTGCAATTGATTCACGTACAAACAAAACACACACGAACAAAAAAGGAGCGAACGATGTCGTTACTGGAAAAAAAGCATATTGAAATTGAATCTTCTTCTATCGAATTCATGGAAGAACGTGAACGTAATTTTCGGATTGAAAACGATGCGGATTCCAGAAACATCGATTCTCTGATGCACGAAGCACACGAGCATCAACATCCGCTTGCGTGAAGTTCTCCGCTTCCCTTCTAGATTCTCATCTTCAAACGCTTACAATAGCTGATAATCTAGAGGGCACTGCGCCGCCTAATCTGCCGAGTCTAATTGTTGCGTTTAGCGGCGGCGCAGACTCAACCGCCCTCCTCCATGCGTTATCCCACTTGAGAAATGCTGGCAAACTCTCCGGTTTTTCTAACTTACAAGCGTGGCACGTTAATCACAATCTGCAATCCGAATCAAAAGCATGGGCAAAACAGTGCGAACGATTTTGCCAACAACACCGGATTGAATTCCAATGCTTCAATGTTGATGCAACGCCCCAACACAGCGAAAGCCCCGAAGCAGCTGCACGGCGAACCCGTTATACTGCATTTCAGGATGCAATGGAACTAGGCGATTGGCTCTGCGCAGCACATCACCAAGATGATCAAGCAGAAACATTGCTACTCCAATTGTTGCGCGGCGCAGGCATTCGCGGATTGGCCGCAATGCCGGAAATCACGTTGTTTGGCGCGGGAAAACTGGTTCGACCCTTATTGCCTTTTTCGCGTGAATCATTACGTGATTACGTAAAAAGTGCAGAACTAAACTGGATTGAAGACCCAACCAATCAACAAACTTGTGCCAACCGCAACTATCTGCGCCACGAAATTTTGCCGCACTTGCAACAACGCTGGCCTGCTGCAAACCGGACGATTTCCCGCAGTGCGCACCATTGTGCGGAGGCATCAAACTGGATCGAACAGCAAACGGCGCATGATTTCATCGCAGAACAATTGGATTTGCATAAACCATTGCCAATCGCGTTTTTGCAGGAATCTTCTTCTCAAAAAACAAACCAAACCGTTGCAAATCAGCGTTTGCGTTTCTGGCTCGAACAAAACGGTGCAGATTTACCCGATACGCATCATCTGCAACAGATTTTTTCAGAAGTGATCGGTGCAAAAACGGATGCAACGCCGGAATTGCACTGGAAAAACCGTGCGGGAAAACCGGTTATCGTTCGACGGTTTCAGCAAAAACTCTATTTACAAATCGGCGAACCAGAACCGTTGCAATGGCAATGTGAGATACTGGATACGCGACTGGATCAACAGCGCGTCGAAGCAGCAGGAATCACTGTCCGAAAACGGCAAGGCGGCGAAAAATGCCAACCTGCCGGAAAACTGCACCACCGCACGCTAAAAAACCTGTTGCGCGAAGCAGAAATTCCGCCGTGGGAACGAAGAGAAGTTTTGCTGATTTTCGCTGGCGAAACGCTAGTGCAAGTGGTCGGGAAAAATTTCTCTTGGGTCTGTGAATCGCCGTTTCTAAAACCTGTTTAGTGAATTAACGTTCCGATTCCCTGATCCGAGAAAATTTCCAGCATCACGGCATGTTCCACGCGCCCGTCAATAATGTGTGCGCTCGTGACCCCAGCTTGTACCGCCTCCAACGCTGTACGAATCTTCGGCAACATACCACCGTGAATCGTGCCATCTGCGGTCAATTCTGCAACACGCTGGCTGTTGAGACCCGTCAATAAATTGTCTTCTTTATCTAGTAAACCTTTGGTGTTAGTCAGCAGAATCAGTTTTTCTGCACCGAGTACTTCTGCCACTTTTCCAGCAACCAAGTCGGCATTGATATTATAGGAATGACCATCTGAACCCACGCCAATTGGCGCAATTACCGGGATGAAATTGCCTTGATCCAGCAATGCAACAACGCTCGGATCAATCGAATCGACCTCGCCGACATGCCCCAAATCAATGATTTCCGGTTCATCTAACTCTGGTGCATCCCGCGTCATCTTCATCTTGCGAGCGCGGATCAAATCGCCATCCTTTCCAGTTAATCCAACCGCTTGCCCACCGTGTTGGTTAATCAGGTTAACGATTTCCTTGTTGACCAGGCCGCCAAGTACCATCTCCACAACATCCATCGTCTCGGAATCAGTAACGCGCATCCCCTGGATAAACTCACTCTCCTTGCCGATCTGATCCAGTAACCTGCCAATTTGTGGTCCGCCACCATGCACCACCACCGGGTTGATCCCGACCAGTTTCAGCAGCACTACATCACGGGCGAACCCCTCTTTCAGGTGCGGCTCGGTCATCGCATTGCCGCCATATTTGATGACGATGGTTGCGCCACGAAACCGCTGGATATACGGAAGCGCTTCGGTGAGAACGTTAGCGAAATTCAATGCTGAATTGGGATCAAGGGACATTGGGGACACCTCTTTGAAAAAAGCGAAATTGAATGACTGACTGAACCACTGAGAATCTGGGGATAGAAACAGACAAACAACAAAAAATGCCTGTCTATCATAGAAGATAAACAGGCATTTTGTACCGAGAGATTGATTAATTCAAATCAGACTTAAAATGGCAAATCCAGATTCGCATCAATCTTCAGCAGTTCACGGCGGAACATCTCCTGCATCCGCTTGAGCGCAGCCTCATCATCTGCCTCAAAACGGAAGACCAGTACCGGCGTAGTGTTGGATGGACGCACCAGCCCCCAACCATCGGAGCAATCAACGCGCACGCCATCAATAGTGATTTTCTCGCCTTCATCAAACTGCGCCTCTTGCTGGAAGCGGTCGATGAATTTGTAATGCTCACCTTCCTCAAAATGGATACTCAATTCTGGCGTGTTGATGGTATCCGGCAAATCAGCAAACACATCCGTCGCAGAGCGGGAATCCTTGGAGAGAATTTCCAGTAGACGCGCTGCAGTGTAGAGGCCATCGTCAAAACCGTACCAACGCTCCTTGAAGAAGATATGACCGCTCATTTCGCCTGCGATCAACGCGCCGGTCTCTTTCATCTTCGCCTTAATAAAGGAGTGGCCTGTTTTCCACATCATTGGCTTACCGCCCGCTTCACGGATAATAACCGGCAAATTACGAGTACATTTCACGTCGTATAGTACTTCTGCACCCGGATTACGCGAAAGCACATCCTGCGCGTAAAGCATCAGCTGACGGTCGGCAAAAATCAGGTTGCCATCCGGATCAGCCACACCGAGGCGGTCGCCATCGCCATCAAAACCGAGACCGATATCCGCGCCAATCTCTTTCACTTTTTCGATCAGTTCTTGTACGTTTTCCGGCTTGCTCGGATCAGGATGATGATTTGGGAAATTACCGTCAATTTCGCAATACATTTCGGTCACATCACAGCCCAATTCACGCAACAGTCTTGGCCCCAACTCGCCTGCTACGCCGTTGCCTGCATCGACAACCACTTTCAGTGGACGCGCCAGTTTCACATCGCTGGTGATGCGATTGATGTAATCATCTTTCACATCGACCTGCTGAATAGAACCTTCGCCGCTGACTAGATCGTCCTCAACAATACGGCGGTACAAATCCTTGATCGCGCCAGAAGAGAGCGTCTCGCCTGCTGCAACGACTTTCAAACCGTTGTAGTTCGGCGGATTGTGGCTGCCCGTCACTGCCACACAAGAACCGGCTTCCAGATGGGTCGCCGCAAAATAAACCACCGGGGTTGGCACCATGCCAACATCAATCACATCCATACCAGACTGTTTCAGCCCGTCCATCAGCGCATTTTGCAGCGATGGTCCGGACAAACGCCCGTCACGCCCGACCACAATTTTCTTTGCACCACGCTTCTGGCTTTCGGAACCAATGGCGCGACCAATTTGTACAACCCCCTCTTCGGTCAATGCTTCGCCGACAATACCGCGAATGTCATATGCCCGGAAAATCGACTCTGGAATATTGCTCATTTTTTTCTCTCCTTACTGAAAAAATACTCAGAAAATCAATTAAATTACGCACAAAATGAAAATTTCCCCTCTCCCCTTTTTACAAACGAAAGACCACCCCGACGCTACGCGTCACCTCTCCAAAGGAGGGGAATTCCCCTTCTATGAAGGGGTGGCAGGCGAAGCCTGACGGGGTAGTTCTCTTAATAAAAAGGAGGATTTTAAAAATTTTAATGGCGACCCGTATGTCCAAACCCACCTTCACCACGCTCGCTTTCTGCAAACTCATCTACAATTTCAAATTCTGCCTGCACCACCGGCACAAAAACCATCTGTGCAATCCGTTCGCCTGGTTTTACGGTGAAAAAATCATCACCTCGGTTCCAACAAGAGACAAAAACCTGCCCCTGATAATCAGAATCAATCAACCCCACCAAATTGCCAAGCACAATGCCGTGTTTATGTCCCAGCCCAGAACGCGGCAATAACACTGCTGCCAAATCTTTCTGCTGGAGATGAATCGCAATGCCAGTTGGAATTAGATGCGTTTCCCCCGGATGAATTTCCAGCGGTTCATCCACACAGGCACGCAGATCCATTCCTGCCGCACCATTGGTCGCATAATGCGGCAGCGGAAATTCATTACCAATGCGTTTATCTAAAATTTTTAATTCAACTTTTTGCATCTGTTTATCTCAACTTCACACAATTTTTACGCTGTCATTTCGAGTGTAATGAGAAATCTTGAAGATTCCTCACATTTGTTCGGAATGACAACAGACCCATCAATAATTTGCATCGACATATTTCTGCTGCATCTGATCCAACTCTTTTTGCAGCGTATCAATCGATAGTTTATTTTCCTGATTATATTGAATCTGCGACTTCAGATATTCCACTTCCTCACGCAACTCCGCTTTAGTCGCCCGACGATTTCCAACTGATTCAGAAACCAGTTTTAATCCATTCAGGAATGAACAGGCATGATGATATTCATTCACATCCACCAGCCCATGAATAATTGAATATTCGGTTACCTCTTTATCAAGACTACTGTAGAGGACGCGCCGTTTGCGCTCGCGATCATCCTCAATCGCCTTCACAATGGAGATGACAAATGCATGCTGATAGACTTCATCATTTACCAGCGAACGCCCGGAGTTGGTGATCGCTGCCGCTGCGGAAAGCCCCGCTTTTGCCGATTCCGCGCCAATGACCGTGCCAATACTGGAAAAAATTGTCGTTGCGGAACCCAACGCTACATTGACCGTCGCCGCACCGCCCAGAATTTCGCCCTTATGCTGTTCGCACACCTGATCCGAAAGTAGCAAAATCTTGCCAAGCAATTCGTTTCGAGCAGCTTTATTAGTCTTTGCTGCTGCCAGCGCAGCCTGAAATGCCTTGCCTTCAGTATTAATTCTCTGCTCATTCCGGATAAAAAAATCAGAATCTATGGATTCTATCCCGGTCGATTCCAGCACTGGATTCACCACATAATAATTGCCAAAACAACCACTGATCAAAACAGGAACCGCCAAAAAAACAGAACGTGAAAAAAACCGAAAAAATTTTGTTTGTTTGCCCATCTTTTCTGATCCCCTTTTCATCATTCAAGATTTATCCAAATTTTTGCCCGACTTTTGTGAATGTCGGAGTTGCTCTGCCACTACCTCAATTAACTTCTGTGCAAGTTTCTGTTTGCTGCCAAAACCCAAATCCAACGCCTCGTTTTTCTCCCCATCTTTCCAAAACAGGCGGATCGCATTCTCATCCGCTTCAAACCCCAGACCTTTACCGACTTGATTCGCCGCGATCAGATCAATCTTTTTCGCTGCCAGTTTTTGCTGCGCATATTCCGCCAAATTTTCTGTCTCTGCCGCAAAACCAACGGTAAACGGTGGATTTTCCCGCGCTGCCACTTCCGCTAAAATATCTGGGTTTCGTTGCAATTCGAGCGTCAAGATATCTGACTTGTCTGATGTGTTTGATCCTACCGCAGCTTTTTTAATCTTCTGTGTTTCCGCGATAACCGGACGGTAATCGGCAACCGCCGCTGTGGCGATGAACAGGTCACAACCGTGATTTTCAATTTCTGCCGTGACAGCAGCCTGCATCTCCAATGCGCTTTCCACATCAATACGCTTGAACTGCTGTGGCGTTTCCAGCGCGACAACTCCAGAAATTAATGCAACTTCCGCGCCTGCTTCCGCTGCTGCTTGCGCAATCGCAAAACCCATCTTCCCGGAGCTGCGGTTGGTGAGAAAACGTACCGGATCAATGGCCTCGCGTGTTGGCCCAGCCGTGATGACGACCCGTACGCCATCCAAAATGCCACGCAAATCTGATGAGAAATGTTCAGAAATTGCTGAAACAATCTGTTCCGGCTCGCTCATCCGCCCCAAACCCGTTTCGCCACATGCCTGCTCACCCGCCTCCGGGCCAATCTGGCGGATACCGCGCTGTCGCAATTTAAGGATATTTTCCTGAGTCGCCGGATTTGCCCACATTTGCTGATTCATCGCAGGCACAACGACAATTGGCGCAGTCGTCGCCAGGCAAAGTGTAGTCAGCAATTCATTCGCATGACCACCTGTTAGCAATGCAAGAAAACTGGCGGTTGCCGGTGCAATCACCACCAAATCTGCCCAGCGCGCCAGCTTGATATGTCCCATGCCCGCTTCGGCATGGACATCCAGCAATTCAGTATGAACAGGGTTGCCCGACAGGGCTTGAAACGTGAGTGGAGCGATAAATTGTTGCGCTGGTGCAGTCATCACAACACGCACCTCTGCACCCGATTTTTTCAGCAAACGCACCAGTTCAGCGCATTTATACGCAGCAATGCCGCCAGTGATCCCCAGCAAGATTTTTTTGTGCTGCAGGTTGTTGCGGGCATTTGGATGTTCCATTGCGGAGACATCCTTATTGCGATTTTCGCTCATCATTAAATATGTAAGTATACGCCCCATCCTATAAAATGGGAGTGTTTTTCATTGTTCTACACGCACAAAAATTATGATGCAAGCTCACCCCAATGAAGTCCGGATCGGTATCGACGGCAATTTGACTATTCCTCCATCTCTGTGCAAAGCATTAGGGTTCCATACTGGCGACCAATTGATTGCACGGCAGTCTGGCGAAAAACTGATTCTGGAACGGCGTACATCCATTGAACAACGCCTTCAAAACCGCTTCCGCCAAATTCCTTCAGAAGTCAGTTTGGTCGATGAACTAATTTCCGAACGCCGTTTAGAAGCGAAAAAAGAAGCAGTTCAAAGAAACTGATTGAAAGATGGAAATCATATTGGATGCTTCGGCATTATTGGCTTTCCTGCACAATGAACCAGGTTCTGATGCTGTACAGAAATCACTGGATCATGCGATTGTCTCTACGATCAATTGGGCTGAAGTCCTGCAAAAATCAGTAAGTAAAAACGTAGATATAACAGGCATGCAAGAGGATTTTTCAGAAATTGGAGTTACGTTTGTGCCATTTACCTCGCAGCAAGCAGAAATCGCAGCACATTTATGGAATCAAACTCGTGAATATGGGCTTTCCCTAGCTGATCGCGCCTGTCTTGCATTAGCAATTGACTATAACTTGCCTGTGCTCACTGCAGATCGGGTATGGGGTGAGTTAGACTCAACCCTGAATCTCAATATCCAATTGCTTCGCTGAATCATTATGGCAATTACTGACTGGCCTGAGGGAGAACGTCCCCGCGAACGGCTGTTGCGGCAAGGCGCAGAGAGCCTTTCCGATGCAGAACTGCTCGCGATTTTCCTGCGCACTGGTGTGAAGGGAAAGTCAGCAGTCGATCTGGCACGTGATTTGATTACAAAATTTGGGGGTATCCGCCCGATTCTGGAAGCCGACCAAAACCAGTTTTGCGATACATCGGGTCTTGGCGAAGCGAAATTTGCGCAGCTGCAAGCCGTTTTGGAACTGGCAGCGCGGCATTTGCAGGAACACCTCCACCGCGAACAAGAGGAACTGATCACCAGCGCACAAACCACCCGCGATTTCCTCACCACCAAATTGCGCGGTCATCCACACGAAGTGTTCGCCGCCCTCTTCCTCGACAACCAGCACCGCATCATCACGTTCGAAGTCCTCGCCACCGGCACAATTGACGGCGCATCAATTCATCCACGTGAGGTGGTACGTAAGGCGATGTCACACAATGCAGCGGCGATGATTTTTGCCCACAACCATCCTTCTGGCATTGCGGAGCCAAGCCGCGCTGACCGCGACATCACCAACCAATTGCGCGAAACGTTAGCAATGATCAATATCCGCGTGCTTGACCACATCATCATTGGCGATGGACAGGAAACAACCTCTTTTGCAGAACGCGGCTTGCTCTGATTGCAGCGGTTTCACACTGGTAGAATTGCTTTTTACCATTGGCCTGCTGATGGTTTTAATCGCAGTGCTAACGCCGTCGCTAGCAGACTTGACCCGCCAAAACCAAATCCAGACTATCAGCGCGAAATTCAGCCAGGCATTGCAATTGACACGGAACGAAGCGATTAAACGCAACACCAAAATGGCATTGTGCAAAAGCAATTCCGGCACACAATGTGATAATTCGCTGAATTGGGAAGATGGCTTTATTCTGTTTAATGACCTAAACGGCGATGGAAAAGTAAATCGAAGCGAAACTGTTTTCCGTGTTTATGAAAAACTTCCGGCGGGCATTACGTTACGTGGCAATAGCAATATCAAAAATCGTATTACCTACAAACCAACCGGAGATTCCACCAGTATGGGGCGGTTTGTGATTTGCGCAAGTGGCGAATTGCAAAACTCGGAAGTAATTTTCATCAATGGAACAGGGCGTATCCGCACAGGCAAAGATGCAGACGGGAATGGAATTCCGGAAGAAGACAATGGTGATGAAATTGATTCTTGCACACCATAAATCCTAAATTCGCTCCAAATTTAAATCACATTCAATTTAGCACTCAAATATTGAGACTGCTAAACTGTTTGGCTATAATAAGCGGATAAACATTCTTAAATATTTTCCATACTTTCTTCACGAGGAACCCGTCATGAGTTCAGCACTTTCAGCAACAACCGCGCTGCCGGTGATCCGTGCCGACAGCATCGACAGTTACCTGCAATCGTTAAAACAGTTCCCGATCCTCTCTGCGGAAGAGGAACAAAAACTCGCAACCCGCCTCTACGAAGAGGACGACGTGGAGGCAGCGCGTCAGTTGATCGTTTCCCATTTGCGTTTCGTTGCCCACATTGCGCGGGGCTATCTCGGCTATGGTCTGCCGCTGGCAGACATAGTGCAGGAAGGCAACATCGGGTTGATGAAGGCCGTACGCCGTTTTGATCCGAACAAAAATGTTCGTCTAATCTCCTTTGCCGTGCATTGGATTCGCGCAGAAATCCACGAATATGTGTTGCGTAACTGGCGCATCGTCAAAATCGCGACCACCAAAGCGCAACGTAAATTATTCTTCAATCTACGGAGCGCGAAAAAACGGCTCGGCTGGCTCTCCCGCGAAGAGGTGGAGACCGTCGCGCAGGATTTGGGCGTGGAGCCAGCAACGGTGCTGGAGATGGAACAACGCCTTAGTCACAGCGACACTTCGTTTGATTTACCTGCACTAGAAAGCGAAGAGGAAAATAGCTATTCCCCTGCTGCTTACCTCGAAGCACCGGAAGCCAATCCAGCGGAGACATTGGAGCAACTGGAGTGGGACAACCATACCCGCCAACAAATGATGCAAGCGTTTGGTGAATTGGATGAACGCAGCCGCGATATCCTCTCCCAACGTTGGCTCACTGAGAAAAAAGCGACGTTGCATACATTGGCTGACCAATATGACGTTTCTGCAGAACGCATCCGCCAGTTGGAAAAGGCGGCGATCAAAAAATTGCAGGCTACACTTGCACCTGCTTTGTAAGCGCAGTCCAAAATACTGCGTAAACAGATACGCAAAACACACACGCAAAACGCGACTATAAAATCACCGGGGGCGGGTATACTCTGTCCCCATGACTATCCACACCATTTGTATTCTTGGCGGAACTGGCTTTGTCGGACGTGCACTGACGCAAGCGTTGATTACACAGCCGGAAATCACCCGCATCCGTATTCTGACTCGTAAGCGCAATCCTACCCGGAAAACTTCTCCACATCTGTTGCAGTTGTTCCAATCGCCGAAAGTGGAATTGGCGCAATGCGATATTCACGATCTGCAGGTTTTACAGCAACAATTTTCTAACTGTGATGCAGTGATTAATCTAATCGGCATTCTGGAAGAGAACCGCAAACAAACCTTCCAACAAATGCATGTCGAGCTAGTGCGTAAAATTGTCGAAGCGTGCCATACGGTCGGTGTGAAACGACTGTTGCACATGTCTGCGCTGCATGCTGGAGTAACAAATGCAGAAAGCCGCTATTTGAAAACCAAAGATGAAGGTGAACAGTTCGCACATCAGCAATTCGATTCTGCACCGAATCCACTGAACGTGACCAGCTTCCGCCCGTCGGTTATTTTTGGGGAAGACGATCAGTTTTTTAACCGTTTCGCCAAATTGTTGAAATTACCGTCGCTGGTTGTGCCGCTGCCGTGCGCAGAAGCAAAATTTGCCCCCATTTTTGTCAGCGATGTCGTCGATGCGTTTGTGAATGCGCTCAATGATCCAAAAACTTACAGTAAAAAATACGATCTCTGTGGCCCAAAAATCTACACGCTGATGGAATTGATGGAGTACACCGAGCAGCAAATCGGCGTACGCCGTTTGATTGTCGGTTTGAGTGACGATCTGGCCAAATTGCAAGCCAGGTGGCTCGGCTGGCTACCGGGCATGATGACAATGGATAATTTTCTGTCGATGCAAATCGATAGTGTTTGCGACGGGGAAATTTCGCCCGATTTAAATCTGCAACTCACGCCGTTGGAAGAGATTGTGCCAAATTATTTATCGCCAAAATCGAAAAAACAGACTAAAAAATGAATGGATCAACCATCCCGTCGAGCTTCGCTCGCCACCCCTCCGATAGGAGGGGAATGAAAAACGCTCTCTGGAAGAGAATTTGGGTGAGAAAAACAAATTTGAAAACGATTTAAATTCTTAAATCTATATCAATTCACACAATTTAAGGAGCCAAAAACAATGAATAACACTGAAAATATGACCAAAGAACAACGCATTCTGCGGATGATGCGCACAGTGCTGGGACGGATTGTGGTTGAAACTACGCCAGCGAAAGGCGAGACAGAACACCCGCTCACTGAACAGACATTCCACGATATTAAAGCCTGTTTTGCGCTGATCTCAGAACGCGAAAAAGAGTTGGCGGAAGAGCACGGCAATGGCATGAATCATCGTCCGCAATATATGGGCGAAAAACCGACGGAAAAAGTGGTTCCGATGGATTCGATCAAATAGATTCCAACCCATCCGCTGCTGGTTGAAACCACCGGCTTTACGCCATTTCCCCGCCGGGGAAATAAAACGGCTCCATCGGAGCCAAAGAATATAGCCAGTGGTTTTAACCACTGGCGATGCTTGAAACAATCATGACACAAACCACATCTTCTGAAGCACGCGCAAAAATAGAAGCTAACCGTTATCTGGTCGGCGGCGCAGTACGTGACCAACTGCTCGGACTGGAACCCAAAGAACACGACTGGGTCGTCGTCGGCTGTACAGTAGAGGAGATGCTCACCGCCGGATTTGACCAAGTCGGTAAGGATTTCCCGGTTTTCCTCCATCCAGAAACACACGATGAACATGCCCTCGCCCGCACGGAGCGTAAAACTGCGCCCGGTTATCACGGTTTTGAGTGTTGCGCCGATCTGGATGTCACGCTGGAGGAGGATTTGCAGCGGCGCGACCTCACCATCAACGCAATGGCGATGGATGCAGAGGACAATTTGATTGACCCGTACGGCGGCAAGGAAGATTTGCAACTCGGTCGGTTGCGCCACGTTTCCGAGGCGTTTACCGAAGATCCGGTGCGGATTTTGCGCGTGGCGCGGTTTGCAGCGCGGTTCGGCGCATGGAATTTCCGCGTTGCGCACGATACCCATCAGCTAATGAAACAGATGGTTGAAGACGGCGAAGTCGATGCGCTGGTTCCGGAGCGGGTCTGGCAAGAGACCGTTCGCGCCCTTGCTGATCCTCATCCGCACCGGTTTATTGAAGTGCTTCGTGCCTGTGGCGCATTGGCGCGGATTTTCCCGGAAATCGACCGCTTGTTTGGCGTGCCACAACCGCCGCAACACCATCCCGAAGTGGACACCGGCATCCATACCCTGCTGGTACTGCAACAAGCCGTCAAACTGAGTGAAAAAACGACAGTACGCTTCGCTGCCCTGCTGCATGATCTGGGCAAAGGAACGACGCCGAAAGATTTGCTGCCAAAACATCATGGACACGAGGCGCGGAGCGTCAGGCTGGTGAAGCAGCTTTGTAAACGACTCAAAGTGCCGAATAATCATCGCGATCTGGCGATTGCGGTTGCGCAATATCATACACATTTCCATTATATTGAAGAGATGAAAGCTAAAACAATTCTGAAAATGTTAGAAGGATTAGATGCTTTTCGACGACCAGAAAGATTTGAAAATTTTCTAACTTGTGGATTAGCTGACCAAAGAGGGCGTCCCGGTTACGAAAAAAAAGCCTCACTCCAGAATGAGCTATTAAAAAAAATATGGGAATCTGTATCTAATATTAATAATAAAGAAGTACTCCTAGCTGGCTTCAAGGGAAAAGAAATTAGTGAAGAAATGCGTAGAAGGAGAATTATTGCAATTCAAAACATTAAAAATTCCATTACTCATAATTAATGGATATTATCTATTCTATTAACATGTTCGGATTCAAATTCATCACATGCAATATTTTTGTTTACATTAACACCTGAAGCCTCATTGATTCTTATAAAACCAATAATTAAAAAAACCATAACAAATATATCGATCATTATAAAAAACACAGAAAAAAACGGGGAATTTTTATAATATTCTCCAACAATAAATATTATTATAGATATAACACTAGGAATAATAAACAATCCCATTCTTGAAATATTTGCGGCTTTAACAAGCATTGTTGGGTTAACCGCAAGATGAATCTTATAAATTTCCCACTGAATAACAAAATCAGCACAATTTGTTAAAATTTTATTCCTTAATACATTGTGAATGTAATCAGCCAATCTATTTACTCGAATTATTCTATCTAAAAACAAAATACCCAACAAAGAAAATATCACAGGAAAAATAAGTAGCATTATCGCAATCTCTGGATTATCTATTATCCACTTCTGCGCCCCCCATAATCCAGCAAGAGCAACAAGTGTATATCCAGTAATTTTTTCTGCATGATTCATATTCTGCATTATTTCCCCTCTCAAGGCATCATACTCTTTTAAGTGGGCTTCAAATGCATTACTGATATAAATATTATTTTCATCTAACATATTTTAATTAAATCCACATAAAATTTCAAAACAAATTTTATTTCAATACCCATATTGAAAATATCCTTCAGTCTAACAGAATCTGACGTATTTGACTAAAAAAATAAAAAACAAACTCAAATCTATATGTAATTTAATTCATTACCAACGTAACTATAAAATTGAACACATTGCTCCAAGAACAAAAAGATGCATAATCTATCTTATTGCTTATCAAAAAAATCCAAACAAAATCAAAGTCTTTTATAAAAACACCTCTACGATTTCAATTCTATGGGACGCATCACCACAACAGTAACGATCAAAAACATTCTGGAACCAGACGCGCAACTCACCTGCGACGCGCTCGTTGATACCGGCGCAGCCAATATGGTGCTTCCGCTTGCATGGAAAAAACGCTTAGGCAACCTAAAAAAAATCCGCACAGTGGAATGCGAAACTGCAACGCAGGAATCAGTCCAAGCAGAGATTTGTGGCCCCGTAGAAATCCAGTTGGAAGGCTTCGAGCCAATCTTCTCGGAAGTGCTATTTCTGGAGATGAACCCTGCCGACGGAAGATACGAACCGCTCATCGGCTACATCATTCTGGAACAATGCCAAGCCGCCGTCGATATGCTCGGACACCGCCTGCTCCATGCGAAAAAAGTCGATCTCAAATAACTTCTATTTGATTTAATGTTTTTAAACGATCTATATATTGATGACAAAAAACTCTCAACAACCAAAGCAAAAAATCCCCAGTGTCATTTGGCTCTTTGGTTTAAGCCAATCTGGAAAAAGCACCCTTGCTGACGCGCTGGCTGAAAAATTAAATTCATTGGGATTCCATACCACACGATTAGATGGCGATGTATTACGTGAAGGGCTATGCAAGGATTTAGGCTTCTCTGCCACCGACCGCGCTGAAAATTTGCGTCGTGCTACAGAAGTAACCGCCTTGATGCGGAATGCAGGTCTGATTGTAATTGCCTCATTCATTACTCCTTATAGCAAGGAACGTGCTCGTATTCGTGAACGCATCAGCACCAATCCTGATGGAACAAAAAATAGCGACTTCTTTGAGATTTTTATTGATACACCGCTCACCATTTGTGAACAGCGCGATACTCGTGGAATGTATAAACTGGCACGTCAGGGAAAAATTAAAAATTTTACTGGTATTGATGATCCATTTGAGTACCCGAGCGATTCGGATTTAACCATCAAAACACCTGAGGAAAGTGTGAAAGATTCTGTTCAGAAAATAATTGAAATTTTTGGTCTGAAATAAAATAATCCCGCTGCTTTCGTCGGGATTATTTTATTTAAAACCACCAATACATTCACTCCTCCGAACCAAAACAGTTGTCATAATCCGCACACACCTCACAACTCGGTGACCGGCAGGTATAAATTCCTTCTGTTTCACACAGCTGTTTATAGAGAAATTTTTTCCACTTCATATCTTTGGTATTGCGACTCGCAAGTGGAAAGAAATTTTCCTGCATCAATTTGGATAAATCAGCGCGTTGCCATAATCCCAAATCTTGCCAAAGATGATCATCGCCCATACAACCTGCAATTAAAATTTCCACCATCCAGTTTTCTGAATCAAACTCTCCTGTCCGTTTTTTAAATAACAGTTTGCGTAAATCTTCCATTTCAGCAACGCGCTGTTCATCTAGCGGTCGCCCCAACCAGATTAATTGTTCTAGATTATAGCCGGGAAAATGAAACTGCATCATTTCATAAAAAGCTGGTTCTCCCAAACCAAGCCAGTCCGGCATTGCGCCAAAACCAGCCGACCAGGAAGCGAGAATTCTCGCCAGCGTATCCTCCACTGGCTCGCCACGGCGCGACATCATCAAGCCATTGTAGATTGATTGTGGCGTTTCGATTGCCAATGCTGCGCAAGCCATTATTGTGCCTCGTATTCCACGACAATATCTTCATCACGCGGCACAAACTGGCACGCCAATCGCCATTCGCTGGGTAAATCATGCACTACGATCTTCTCCAATTCTTCCTTGCTGATTTTGCCCTGTTCACGTAATACTCTGATCTCTTTCTCTTCCAGATGATAACCCATCGGTTTTTTATCACCGATATATTGCACGCGAATTGCACAGCTGCCACATTCCCCGTCACCGCAATTAAAGCTGATCGGAATTTTGTTGGTTTTAGCAATTTTCAAAACGGTTTCTGTAAAACTGCCAGCAACTGCATAGACGGTTTTATTCTTGTAATCGGGATTACTAAATGTAATCAGTGGCATTCTCTTCTCTCCCTAAAAAGTAATACGGGAATGAATCTTTAAAATTCATTCCCATAAATATATTCCTGAATATATATATAAATATATATCCGAATATATTTTAAATATTATGCAGGCTTCACTTTACAGTCGCCCAGCAGCTGCGCCTGACAAGCAAGACGGTTATGACGACCCGCCATATTCTCTTTCAGTACTTTCTCTTCCAGCACAGAAGGCTCACTGAGATTGTTCCAGCCCTCTTCGACATGCATCATGCATGTGCCACAGTCACCTTCACGGCAGCCATAAATAATGCCGGAACCCACTTTTTCAGACAGCTCAATCACGCGTGTGCCTGCTGGCGCGTTGACGGTCTGGTCAATATCCATAAATGTGATTTTTGCTTTTGCCATAGTAGTTCACCTTTTGGTTGTTGGTTAATTTAACCAGTTGATAAATTTGATAAAATTTACAGATTAAATAAAAAATCAAATAAAAATAAATTTAGAATCAAAAAGACAAATAAATAAAATGGCGAAAAATGATTTACGCCAAATCAGCAAAATCAATAATCGGTTTCTCTTCTTGCACTCCAGTGAGAACCTCCGCAATCTTCCGACCGAATATCTGACACGTATTTAATTCCTGCGTAGTTGGAATCAGTTTGATCCGTAGCCCTTCTTGTGGAATTTGCATCTTCAACCCGCGCATCCGGTCTTCAATCATCCGCACAGCCTCACCACTCCAACCATAGGAACCAAACGCTGCACCCAATTTTCCTTTCAGATTGACCACTGCCAGCGATGACAACAAATCCCAGACCGGTTTCACTGCATCGCCATTAATTGTTGGTGATCCAAACAGTAGCGCGTCCGCCTCTTCAATCAGATCGACAAAGGGGTCGGTTTCACCACCCTCCAAGTCGTAGAGTGAAACCCGCACACCTTCGACTGCACTTGCTCCAATGTTGATCTCTTCTGCCATTCGCGCAGTATTGCCATAGGAACTCATGTAAAAAATGATCATCGACTGCTCTGCTGCACCAATCTCTTGTGACAGACTGGAAGTGGACAATTCACGGTAGTGGGTCACGTAACGGCGTGGACGATCCCGCAAAATTGGCCCATGTGTTGGCGCGATTTGTTTCAATGCAAGCGGTTCAATCAGCTTCAGCGCATCCAGCACATGTCGCTTAAACGGGCGCATGATGTGAGCGTAGTAGTAATCAAATGAAAAACGAAAATCTCCAACACGGTCGTTGAAAAGACGTTTGTCGCAATAGTGACAACCAAACACATCGCCAGAGAAGAGCATCTCTTCCTCTTCCAGGTAGGTGCATTGCGTATCTGGCCAGTGCAAAAATGGTGTGTGCAAAAACCGCAATGTACGATCGCCGAGACTGACCGTATCGCCGGTATCGACTGTGGTGTATTCAAACGGTTCTATCTTTTCCGACTTTTCTACCTGTTCTGGCTTTAACAATGCTTTCAACATCGACGTAGCGCGTTGCGAAATATAGAGCCGTGCTTGCGGCGCACGACGCATCAGTTCTGGCAATGCACCCGTGTGATCTGGTTCCAGATGATTCAGTACAATTGCCTTGATTTCACTGTAATCGGCAACCGATTCGAGACGCGCAAAAAATTCGTCGCTAAAACTCTCTTTGACGGTATCAATCACTGCAATCCCGTCACGACCTCGCACCAGATAGGCGTTGTAGGTCGTGCCGTTCGCAGTCTTGAGGATGATGTCGAAAGTACGCAAGGTCGGGTCAAGCGCACCAATCCAGTAAACATCGTCCGCAAACGCGACCGCGTTGCGATGTTGGGAAACATCGACATCCGCGTTGTTCATGTGGGCACTCCGCACAAGGATGCGTGCGTAGAAACGATAGGCGTGTTCTCATCTGGCTTGTCGTCGCCCATCGGACAACCATCCAGATTTTCTGCCGGATTTTGCGGATTCAGCACAATATCCAGCGCATCAAATACCGCGCCGGTTAGAAATCCCGATTGCTGGTGTTCATCAACTTGCATCAATGGTCGGCTGATCAGGAGCGGCTCTTCCAACATCATCTGAATTGCCTGTGCTTCATTCAATATATGAATATTGATTTCGCCATTTTTCACTTTCGGCGCACTGGTGTTAAACCATGCTGCAACCGGCTTATCCCCAAAAAACGGACGCAAGCTTTCTGCCGTCCAGGGAGTGCTTAGCAGGTCGTATACTTCCAGTGCGTGCCCCAGACTGCGAAGCAACTTTTTCTGCTGTGCATTACCGACACAACCGGGTTTTTCATAAAAGTGGATCGTCGCCATCACGATTCTCCAATTCGTATCCAAACCGACGCTTACCGCGCCTGAATCTCTGCCCGTACTGCTTCCAGCCGCATTGGTGGAATACCGGTCAACGAGCCTGCCGGATTAGCCGGTTCGCCCAACGCATCGAGAATCGCCCCTTCAATCGGGCAAATGCTGACGCATTGCGGATCGGCATAATCACCATCACATTCGGTGCATTTTTTCGCATCGATGCGGAAATGCGGTTGCGCTTCGTAAATCGCTTCGCTGGGACAAAGTGGTTCGCATGCCCAGCAATTGACACAACTTTCGATAATTTCGTATGCCATGATTTGCTCCTCTTCGACGCTAGTCGTGGTTAGCCGCCAATCTGCAATTGCGCATGGGCGTAATCCGGATCAACATTTCGATCCGCCAGCCCTTTCTCGACCATCTCTGCATAAACCGCCGCGACCGCCTCTTCAATGGACTCCATTGCATGTTCACCATTGGACTGGATACCAGCCTCTTCCAGTGTGCCCCATGGCTCATAGCCGATCTTGGAACAAAGCACTGCCTCGCACCCTTCCAAGGTACGGATTGTTTTTTCCAGTTTGGTTTCCGCTTCGCCGCCGCAGGTATCGCCGCCGGAACAATAGAGATCGACTTTGCGATGTCCAATAAAGCGCACATCCTGCGCAGAGGCTTCGTAAATCAGGAACTCTTTTGCATGGCCAAAATGCTGGTTGATGATGCCGCCTCCGCTGGTCGCAACCGCCATCAATACTGGGCGTGTCTCTTGCGATCCTGTCGGTTTTGCAACACTTTGTAGATTTGCTTTCTTCAATCCCTGAATATCGGCAATCGAGATAAACGTTTCATTCGTTTGTTGCTGTCGCTGTTGTTGCTGCGCTTCACGTTTCGCCTCAATCGAAGATTGATATTCAGCGCGTTTTTCCATTGCAGCTTCGTAATCGATCTCCATCGCTTCGACTTTGTCCATTGTGAACTCGTCGCCACGATCTTCGCCCAACATACCCACCGCATCGGCGCGGCACTGACGGCAGTGGCGCATCATATTCATATCGCCTGCGCACTTGTCTTGCAGTGCTTGTAGCTCGTCATGCGTGGGGCCACGTTGCCCCATCACACCATAAAACGTGCCGTGTTCCTCTTCGGCAATCAGCGGCATGACATTGTGCAAAAACGCCCCTTTCGCCTTGACGACTTTGCTCACCTCTTCCAAATGCTGGTCGTTGACGCCGGGAATCATCACCGAATTGACCTTCACCAAAATGCCGCGTTCGGTGAGCATCTCCAGCCCTTTTTGCTGCTGTGCGATCAAGATTTCCGCCGCTTTACGCCCTTTGATACGACGGTTATTCCAGAAAATCCACGGATAGATTTTTGCGCCAACATCAGGATCAACGCAGTTGATCGTAATCGTGACGTGATCAATATTGTGTTTACACAACTCTTCGACCTGATCCGGTAATGCCAATCCGTTGGTTGAAACGCACAATTTAATATCCGACGCTTTTTCGGTGAGCTGACGGAAAGTCTCAAACGTACGTTCTGGATTCGCCAGCGGATCACCGGGACCAGCAATGCCCAATACCGTCATTTGCGGAATGTTTGCCGCCACTGCCATCACTTTTTTCACAGCCTGATCAGGCGTTAACAATTCAGAAACGACACCGGGACGGGATTCATTGGAACAATCGTATTTGCGGTTGCAATAGTGGCACTGGATGTTGCACGCAGGCGCAACGGCGACATGCATACGCGCAAAATGGTGGTGTGCCTCTTCGGAATAGCACGGGTGATTTTTGACCTTGTCGCGGATGTGCTCCGGCAAATGGGCAAGGTGGTCGCTGCTTCCACCACAACCAGAAGCACTGCACCCGCCGCCAGCTTCTTTGGCAACAGGATTGATTGCTGTTGATGACATTGTTTGAACTCTCCCAACGATCCCCGTTTTTGGGGGTTACAGATTTGTTGGCAGAGCTAATTGCAAACTGCGTGCCTGTTTTTTCAGGACGCAAATTTCTCTTTATATTTCAGTTTATTGAAAGAAAGAAGATTGAGAATTGTGCGATCAAAGACAGCGTTTTTTTGTGGATTGTTGGGGGGATTGTTTGTTTTACAACAAATTTCCAGATCAGTTTTTTTGCTTGATCGAAAGACCAATTTCTCCTCTCCCCATTCAATCTGGATGGCGGGCAAGCAGGGAGAGCGTCTAGATGTTGGGTCTCAGAAGATAATATTCCAGAAAAAAGCTACCCACTCTTCCGCGCT
>CAYFMX010000015.1:0-56236 GCA_964344325.1 uncultured Piscirickettsiaceae bacterium | reverse complement strand
CAGAGCCTTGAACCTTCCCACGTCCTTAGGACGTGGTTAGTATTTTTAATCTAAACGATCTCTTCGAGATCAAGGCGTATAGTCAGTGGTTTTAACCACTGGCGGCATGCGGATGGCAACCTATGCTACCGGTGGTTGAAACCATCGGCTTTACGCCATTTTCCCGTTGGGGAAGAGAAAGATGGGAAATGTAGGTTTTCTGCGTAGATTCAATTCAGAAGAGCAATTCAATTACTTCGTCAAAGTGATCAACGACGAAATCTGCGCCCCAACTTTCAATATTTTCATCCGGTAAAATATAACCAGCCGTATAAGCAACCGTTTTCATGCCAGCGGCTCTGCCCGCCTCAACATCCCGATCTGCATCACCAATAAAGAGGCACTGATCTGGCGTAAGCTTCATTTGCCGACACGCCTCCAGCATTGGTGCTGGATGTGGTTTGGCGTGTTCTGTTGTATCGCAGCTGATAACCGTTGCGGCGCGTTGGTCGAGCTTCATCTCCTCCATCAACGGATTGGTGAAGCGTTCTGGTTTATTGGTGACGACGCCCCATAAAATGCCGCGTGATTCCAGTGTCTCCAGCAGTTTTTCCACGCCGGGCATGAAGTCACTGTACACCGTTAAATGCGTTTCATAATAATCAAGCAATCGTGTGCGGATATTTTCATGTTCTTCTGGGGAAAGCGAGTCGCCAAAACCGAGTCGCGTCAGTTTTGAACTGCCATACGTTGCGACGGTTTTGACCTGCTCCAGCGACATCAGTGGCTTTCCGGCATATTCCAGCACGTAGTTCAGTGCTGCCTGTAAATCCGGTGCGGTATCAACTAGCGTGCCGTCCAGATCGAAAAGAACCGCTTTATACTGAAAATCGCTCATCCGCGCTTAATCCATAAAATCGTGTTTTTTGTAGGGTCGTATCGACATACGTCCGTTGCGAAATGATGACTATTTGGAAGGGCGTATTGCTATACGCCCCTATCGGATTATGTGGAAGATGGATGCGGTTGCGCGTGCGCCAGATAATTCACATCGACATCGCGCCCCAGCGAATAGCTGGTGGTGAGCGGATTGAAGCTCATCCCGGTCAAATCATCCAGTTTCAGCCCTGCGCCCCGTAGATAGCGTTCCATCTCTGCCGGTTTGATGAATTTGTTGTGGTCATGCGTGCCACGCGGCAACATCCGCAGCACATATTCTGCGCCGACAATCGCAAACAGCCACGCTTTCGTGGTGCGGTTGAGCGTCGAGAAAAAGAGATGACCATCTGGCTTGACCAGTTTTGCACACGCGGCAATTACCGATGCGGGATCAGGGACATGCTCCAGCATCTCCATGCAGGTGACGACATCATATTGTTGCGGTTGCTCTTCCGCTAAATCCTCGACTGCAATTTGCCGGTATTCAATCTGCACATTGGATTCCAACTGATGTAATTTCGCAACTGAAAGCGGTGCTTCGCCCATATCAATGCCCGTCACTTCTGCGCCCGACTGTGCCAGCGATTCAGACAAAATACCGCCGCCGCAACCTACATCCACCACCTTTTTTCCGGCAAGGAAGGTGTAGCGTTCAATGTAGTCGAGACGCAACGGGTTCAGATCATGTAATGGTTTGAACTCACCATCGCGATCCCACCAACGGTGGGCAAGGTCTTCAAATTTTTGCACTTCAGCATAATCGACATTCGGGGTAGCAGTATTCATTTTAATTTTTCGTTTCTCTTTTGGGGTCTGTTTTAATTCTTTTTTCTACTGTCCGCAGTTTTTCAGGATTTTTTCGCGCCATTTTTCTGCTTTTTCAAGCAAATCCTGCGAATTTAGTGTTTGCAATTTACGGTTGCGGAGCAACGATTTTCCTTCTACCCACACATCACTCACTTGGTTGCGACTGACGGCATAAACCAAATGGGAGACCACATCATAAAGCGGCGCAGTTTCCAGTTCATCCAGACGAATTGCGGTCAAATCCGCTGATTTTCCGGGAACAATAGAACCAATTTTATCAGCCAGGCTCAATGCGCGTGCGCCATTGATTGTCGCCATTTCCAACGCTTTCCAATCATTGAGCGCGGAGGCATCGCCAGTATGCAATTTTGCTAGCAATGCGGCAGTGCGCATTTCGCCGAGTAGATTGAGGTCATTGTTGCTGGCTGCGCCGTCGGTACCGAGTGCAACATTAACTCCGGCATCCAGCAATTTTTGTGCTGGGCAGATACCGTTCGCCAGTTTCATAT
The DNA here is from genome assembly GCA_964344325.1 of uncultured Piscirickettsiaceae bacterium. Classification (GTDB taxonomy): domain Bacteria; phylum Pseudomonadota; class Gammaproteobacteria; genus CAYFMX01. The sequence continues at coordinate 54,002 of CAYFMX010000015.1, read as the reverse complement.
TCGATTCCGGGCAATGGACAACATTTGCATTCCGTTCCGCTAGAAAGCTGATTTCCTCGTCTGTAAGCTGGGTCATGTGGACGGCGGCTAGTTTGTCGTTGACTAAGCCGAGCTGGTGGAGTCGCTGCAATGGCCGCATTCCGCCATGTTCTTCTGCATCTGCCACTTCAAACGCACTTTCGTGAACGTGCATGTGGACGGGGAAATTGTGCTCGGCAGAGAGTGCGCAGATGCGTTGCAATGGTTTGTCTGCAACCGAATACGGTGCATGCGGTGCAAGAGCAAGGTGCACGGTCGGTGTATCATTATCAGCAGCATTGGTCTTGTAACGTTCGATCAATGGTTGCCATTTGCGGAAATATTCGTCTGGCCCTTCGCCCCAACGCGTCGGATTGTTGATCATGATCAATCCGAGCAAAACGCGCATACCGGTTTCTTGCGCCACTTCTGCCACTGCTTCCGGGAAAAAGTACATCTCGTTGAACGTGGTCGTGCCGCTACGGATCATTTCCGCAATCGCCAGTTGCGTACCGTCGCGGACAAATTTTGCATCGACGCACGCGCCTTCCGCAGGCCAGATGTGCTCTTGGAGCCACTCCATTAACGGTAAATCATCCGCCTTGCCACGGAACAGCGACATCGACGCGTGGGTATGAGCGTTGACCAAACCTGGAATCAATACATGATGGTTCAACTGAACCAATTCTGGTTGTGGTTGTTGAGTCTGTGATTGCAGATATTTTTCAGTGGCTTCTGCCTGCGGCAACAAATCCAGAATCGTGCCGTCATTTGCGATGGCAATTGCGTGATTTTCCAGCACCGTATTTGCCGGCTCAATTGGTACGATGTGGTGGGAAAAAATGAGTGTCCTGACCGTTTTTTTGGAATTTTCGGAAGTTGCAGAGCTTGTCATCGGTTTAGCGTGATTCTTCAATTAGGATTGCAAACAAACCGTGTACGATACGGGCTAGAAGTAGAAACGACAAGTCGGACAGAAACTGGATCAATCGAAACTTAGCCAGAAAATAAATTCTGTTTTTGTGGGATAGAAATAAATTGAAAGCAGAAAAGAGTGGAACCGGTTCAAAATACTCAAAATATTCGAATATCTTCATTTTCATCTGGAAAATCACGGTATCATCAGAACTTTTTTCTTGCGGAAGGAGCAATTACGGTGAACATTTTACTTGGGGTCAATATTGACCATGTGGCAACGCTACGCGAAGCGCGGGGGACGCGTTACCCTGATCCGGTACAGGCGGCGATTGAGGCAGAACAGGCAGGTGCGGATGGCATCACGCTACATTTGCGCGAAGATCGGCGGCACATTCAGGAACGCGACCTGCGCTTGCTGACAGAGATTGTGCAAACCCGCATCAATCTGGAAATGGCTGTCACTAACGAAATGGTCGATATTGCCGTTGCGGCGAAACCGTCTGATTGTTGCCTTGTCCCGGAGCGGCGCGAAGAACTGACGACAGAAGGTGGGCTGGATGTTGCTGGACAGCTGGATTCGATGAAAGATGCGGTCGCAAAGCTGAAAGAGGCTGGAATTCGTGTCTCTCCATTTATTGATCCTGATCCGGTACAAATTGAGGCGGTGGTTGAGGCAGGCGCGACCCATTGCGAATTGCATACGGGACGGTTTGCTGATGCGCAAGATCGCGAGGAGGCGGAGACGGAGTTCCAGCGCATTTGCGAGGCGGCGCAATTTGCGCATGTCGCCGGACTGCAAGTGAATGCCGGACATGGCCTGCATTATCACAATGTGCAGCGGATTGCGGCGATTCCCGAAGTGGTCGAGTTGAATATTGGGCATGCGATTATTGCGCGGGCGTTGTTTGTCGGCATGCAGGAGGCGGTGTGCGAAATGAAGCGGTTGATGGTCGATGCGCGGCGTGATTCCTACATCCAGTAATCTCTGAGCCAATTCTGAACGCATGATCTTTGGCATCGGCACCGACATCGTCCGCGTGGCGCGGATGGCGCAAAGTCTGGAGCGGTTTGGTAATCGTTTCGCCCGAAAAATTTTGGCGGATTCCGAGTGGACGGAGTTTCAACAGAAATCGGACGCGCAATTGCAGGCGGCGTTTCTGGCCAAACGCTTCGCAGCGAAAGAGGCAGCTGCGAAGGCGTTGGGAACCGGGTTTTCTGACGGTCTTTTTCTCCATCATATTTTTGTTACTCATACAGAAGCAGGGCAGCCGCAATTAGAGTTTTCTGGAAAAGCGCAGGAGATGTATCAGCGATTTCAAATTGGTTCCACACATCTTTCCATTGCCGATGAAGCGGAATTTGCGGTGGCGTATGTAGTGTTGGAGAAAAGTGACTCAGGAATCGCTGAAAAATAGATGTTTCTGTTGGTTGTAGTTTTTTTAGATTTAGGGCTTTTGGGGTATTAGAGGTTTTTAAATAGAGGTTTTTAAATTTATATCTTTTTTTGATGTTTTTTTATGTATTGAGACGTTGTTACTATTTTTATGTCCGCTGAATCTACAAAGCTTTTCTCTTTTTCTGCGCTCTCCCTCTCCAAGCCAATGTTGCACAATTTACAGGAGATCGGGTTTGAGACCATGACTCCAGTACAGGCAGAGAGCCTCCCGCCAATTCTGGAAAATCGTGATGTGATCGCACAGGCTAAGACTGGGAGTGGAAAAACTGCCGCATTCGGGATTGGCCTCCTCTATAAACTGGATGTAAAAAAATTCAGGGTGCAGGCTTTGATTCTTTGTCCCACACGGGAATTGGCAGATCAGGTTGCAAAAGAACTGCGTCGTCTGGCGCGGTTTACCCACAATATTAAAATTCTCACCTTATGCGGCGGAATGGCGTTTGGCCCACAGCTTGGATCGTTACGTCATCAGGCACATATTATTGTCGGCACGCCGGGGCGGGTGTTGAAACATTTGAATAAAGGTTCTCTTGCGCTGGAAAATCTGGAAACCTTGGTGCTGGACGAGGCCGACCGGATGCTGGATATGGGATTCAGCGAAGAGATTAACCAGATTATTGATGCCACGCCAAAGAAACGCCAAACATTGCTTTTTTCTGCGACTTATCCGGAAGAGATTTTAAAACTCAGCCAATCGGTGCAGAAAAACGCAGTCAATATCCAGACTATTTCCAGCGAGCCGGAAAACCGGATTGAGGAGTATTTTTATCCGGTCTCCAAAGAGCAGAAAATTTCTGCGCTGATCCGAATTTTTGCGCATCATCAGCCGGAAAATGTGATTATTTTTAGTAATACCAAAGTGCAGTCCGAAGAGATTGCCGGGGAACTTCGAAAACAGGGGATGGATGCTCTCGCGCTCCACGGCGATTTGGAACAATATGAACGCAATGATGTGCTGGTGCAGTTTTCCAACCGCAGCTGTCCGGTACTGGTCGCTACGGATGTTGCAGCACGAGGATTGGATATTGATGCGCTGGGCATGGTCGTCAATTACGATCTCCCTCACGATGCGACAGTCTACACTCATCGAATTGGGCGCACGGGACGCGCTGGGAAACAGGGCGTTGCGATTACGTTATTCACTGACCGGCAAGCGCACAAGGCAGAGGCTTATCGCAACGAAACGCGCGTTTTTGCGGAAAAGAGTTTCCTCCGTACTTTACAAAAAAATCTACTGGCTACGTTGCAATCGCCAAATGCAACGTTGGTGATTGAGGGTGGGAAAAAGGAGAAAGTACGTCCGGGGGATATTCTCGGTGCGCTCACTGGAGATGCGGGGATTGACGGGAAGTCGGTCGGGAAAATCGACATTTATGACCGCCAGAGTTATGTCGCGATTGAGCGTGGGCAAATCCAGAAAGCGTGTTCCCGATTGAAACAGGGGAAAATCAAAGGGCGCAAGTTTTCGGTTTGGGTGATGAAGTGAATTTGCAGAAGAAACTGCAATAGAATTTTTATATGAATGAGCAAGAATCAATCGAAAAATGGGAAGGGGATTTTCTCGACCGCAAAAAATATGCGGATTTTTTGACTGGCTATCTAAAAAATAAAGCGGAGCAGGAACGTGATGCGGCGTTTGTAATGAATATCAATGCGGCGTGGGGTTCTGGGAAAACATTTTTTGTGGATCATTGGGCGGATGATTTGCGTGGTACACACCCAGTTGTCTTTTTTAATGCGTGGCAAAATGATTATTCGGATGATCCGCTGCTTTCGGTGATTTCTTCGATTTTGGATGATTTGCAGCCCTTGCTGGGTGATACAAGCCAAGAACATATAGACAACCTCCTTTCCAAATCCGGGCGATTACTAAAAACCGTTGCGCCATTGGCTGCAAAAGGATTGTTGAAGAAATTCTTCTCTTCTGAAGAGGGGGAAGAAATAGCAGAAGTCGTTAGTGGGGCTGAAAAAGAAGTATGTGATGTTTTTGGAAAAGCTACGGAAGAATTGCTTAAAGAAAATAATAAACAAAAACAATCCATTGAGGAGTTCAAAACGGCATTTTCAGCAATTATAGAAACACTTTATCAAAAGCACAATTGCTCTTCGCCTACTTTCATTTTTATTGATGAGTTGGATCGCTGTCGTCCGCTTTACGCAATTGAGTTACTCGAAAAAATCAAGCATCTTTTTGATGTAAAAAATGTCGTTTTCGTTCTTTCGACAGACACACAGCAGCTTAGTTGTTCCATCAAAGCAATCTATGGTAATGAATTTGACGCAGAACTCTATTTGAAGCGGTTTTTTGACCAGACTTACACGCTTCCGCAGCCAGATTATCTAGAGTTTGCACGGATGTTATTTCTAGACAGAGAGTTGCCGAGCATTCCTTTTAAAGATTATCAGTTAGTTAATGAGAGAGACACCATAGAGGCATCTCAAGAAGAAATATTTTCTGTTGTTTCAGATATTTTTCAAATAGATTTAAGAACACAAAAGCAATGCTTTGAAAAATATTACGCCATATTAAGCACATGGGGATTAGAAAGGGCGTATATACATTATTTTTATCTGCTGTCTTTTATTGTTATTGAATCAAAATCTAATCATTTTTTTGCTTCTATGTTTGATAAAAATTACGAAGAAATTTCGATATTTATTGATAAAAATTCACGAAAATCAAATAAAATGATAAGAGTTTTTCCTGGTTTTTTTGGTTCTTTTTCAGAGATATTTGAAATATATATAAATGTTCATCTGGAAGGCGAAAAATACAAGAAAAAACTGCATACAGATGCGCAAAATAATACTTTTGCTGACAATATTGGAAAACGTTATAAAGCTGTTCTCGATATTCTTAGAGATATTGAAAGTATTCGAAATTATCCTAAATTAGTAGAAATGGTCAGTAACTTGGACTAAATCAAAATGGAATCTTCAGAACTTCTTGCCATCATCGCCAGAGACGAAGACAGCACGCATCAGTTCAAAGCGAACGTCACAAACGAAATTTCGCTGGCGCAAGAGATGATTGCCTTCAGTAACACTTTGGGAGGCATGTTAATCATCGGCGCATCGGATGACGGCACAATTTCAGGTCTGACCCGTAACGATATGGGTAGGCTCAGCAATCTGGTCTCCAATGCTGCTTCCCAACAAATTAAGCCGCCTATCAATCCATTGACTGAAAATATTGCGCTGGACGATGGTTTGGTGATGGTTGTGCATATTCCGAAGGGAATTTCCAAACCATATATGGATAAAAATGGCGTCATCTGGGTAAAAAGTGGTGCAGATAAAAGAAAGGCAACGGCGCGGGAAGAAATTCAGCGTATGTATCAAAGTGCTGGACTGCTGCACGGTGATGAAATTCCTGTTCCTACCATGACGGCTGATGATTTGGATGAAAGGAATTTTTCGGAATTCTACGAAAAACAATATGAAGAGATGCTGCAAGAGCAGGATTTACCTTTAAATCAATTATTGGAAAATTTAAATTTAAGCCGGGATGGCACATTAAATATTGCCGGAGCTTTGCTCTTTGGAAAAAACGCCGTCTTTAAACTGCCTGCCTTCATCGTAAAATGTGTCGCTTATCCAAAAGATGATATTGATACAGAGGAATATATAGACAGTCAGGATATTTCAGGGATGTTGAAAAATGTTTTTGATGATACCCTTGGGTTTATTTTGCGGCATATCCGGCGAGTACAAAAAGGGCAAAACATAAACTCGCTTGGGGAACTGGAAATTCCGAAGATTGTTTTTGAAGAACTGGTCGCCAATGCGCTCATTCATCGGGATTACTGTATTTCTGCGCCGATCCGGATCATTATTTTCAGTGACCGGATTGAAATCATCAGTCCAGGACATCTTCCAAATAATCTGACCATCGAAAATATCAAAAGTGGGAATTCAAATATACGGAATCCTATTTTGGCATCGTTTGCGACCAAAATCCTTCCCTATCGCGGACTTGGAAGTGGTATCCGCAGGGCATTAAAAGCACATCAGCATATTGACTTTGTTGATGACCACGAAGGAAATCTCTTTAAAGCAATTATCAGGCTGAATGCGTAAAAATATTTACAATCTTTCCCTGGAAGGGAAAAAAGCATTTAGCCAGTGGTTTTAACCACTGGCATCCAGATTTTCGTCGGTGGTTGAAACCACCGCCTCTACGCTACGATCCCTCAGGGATCAGAAATGGAATTAAAATTCAAATCAAAGGAACCAAAAAAACATGCGTACCTCAAACTTCCTCCTCGCCACCGTCAAGGAGACACCTGCCGAAGCAGAAATCCTCAGCCATCAGCTGATGCTCCGTGCCGGAATGATCCGCAAACTTGCCTCTGGGCTATACAACTGGCTGCCGGTTGGACTGCGCGTGCTGCAAAAAGTCGAACGCATCATCCGCGAGGAGATGAACCGCGCCGGAGCGCAGGAGGTGCTGATGCCTGTCTCGCAACCGGCGGAATTGTGGCAGGAATCGGGACGTTGGGAGCAGTATGGCCCGGAACTGCTGCGCTTTAAGGATCGTCACCAGCGCGATTTTTTGCTCGGCCCGACGCACGAGGAGGTGATCACCGACATCGCACGTCGCGAAATCCGTAGTTATCGCCAATTGCCGATGAATCTTTACCAAATCCAGACTAAATTTCGCGACGAAATCCGCCCGCGTTTCGGGGTGATGCGTGCTCGTGAATTCATCATGAAGGATGCCTACTCCTTTCATCTGACGCAAGAATCGCTGGAAGAGACCTATCAAGTGATGTTCGATGCCTATTCGCGCATTTTCGAGCGCATGGGGCTGAAATTCCGTCCAGTGGAGGCCGATACCGGCGCGATTGGTGGTAACACGTCGCACGAATTCCATGTGTTGGCGGAATCGGGCGAAGATGCGATTGCATTTGCTTCGGGTAGTGATTACGCGGCGAATGTGGAGTTGGCAGAGGCGGTTCCGCTCGTCTCTGAACGTGCCGCGCCGATGGAGGAGATGCACGAAGTCGATACGCCGAATGCGAAAACGATTGATGAGTTGGTCGAGCAATTTAATCACCCGATTGAAAAGACGGTAAAAACGTTGGTTGTTGAAGCCGACGAAGAATTTGCAGAAGAGTCCGGACACAAATTTATCGCGTTGCTAGTGCGTGGCGATCATACGTTGAATGAGGTGAAGGTTGCGAAATTACCGCAGGTCTTCTCGCCGTTGCGATTTGCGACAGAGGCCGAAATCCGCGAAACGATTGGCGCAGGGCCAGGTTCGCTGGGGCCGGTCAATTTGCCGATTCCGTGTGTGGTCGACCGCACCGTGGCGAATCTGTCTGATTTCAGCGCAGGCGCGAATGTGGATGGCAAACATCTCTTCGGTATGAATTGGGAGCGCGATTTGCCGTTGCCGGAAGTGGCTGATCTCCGCAATGTGATGGAGGGCGATCCGAGTCCGGATGGGCAGGGCACACTCAGCATCGCACGCGGCGTTGAAGTGGGGCATATTTTCCAGTTGGGGCAAAAATATAGCGCAGCATTGGATGCGACAGTGCTGGATGAAAATGGAAAATCGCAGGTAATGACGATGGGGTGTTACGGAATTGGTGTCACCCGCGTGGTTGCAGCGGCGATTGAACAAAATCACGATGACAAGGGCATTTGTTGGCCAGAGGCGATTGCGCCATTTCAGGTTGCACTGCTGCCGATGAATATGCACAAATCGGAACGGCTGCAAAAAGCGGTCGAAAAAATGTATGCGGAATTAAATGACGCGGGAATTGAAGTTTTATTGGATGACCGCAAAGAGCGTCCCGGCATTATGTTTGCCGATATGGAATTGATTGGCGTTCCGCACCGGATTGTGATGAGTGATCGGGGGCTGGATAACGGCACGGTTGAATATAAAGGCCGTCGGGATGCGGAAAATCAGGATGTGCCGTTGGAGGGAATGGAGGGGTTTTTGGAAGGAAAGCTTCAGATTTAGTAGGAATATCGTTCAATTCAGTTTCGCCAGTGGTTAAAACCGCTGGCTGTATACTGTTTCCCACTGGGGAATTTTCGGGTTTGTATAAATTTCTACTTAATTTGATAGCAGTGCATGCTTGATGGTAGTAACAAATGGCTGGGAGGGTTGTGATAATTCTGCATTAACGTAATCTGCCCAGTTTTTCCGATTTTTTAAGAAGTAATTCCGCATTGATCTGTATCGTTTGTACAGATTGTTTCTTGTGTTGATCAGTCTGTTTTGGTTTAGATTGAAAACTCGTATTGTTTCTTCTGCGCGTTTTCGATCTGTTGTGTTTAATTCTGTTCGAATTTGAATAGATCCATCGCTGGTGAATAGAAAGAAATCTTCTGGATTATCTACATCCGGTTTAATTAGGTCAGCCGGATCATACTCGCCGCATTTGTCTTTGTAATCTCCACAACAGCCTTTTTGGTTGCAGGAACCAAATAAATTTTTCCATTCAAATGTACCTTGCGGATAGCGGTTGCGCTGTTGGAAATGTTCAATGTGGCGATTTTCTTCGCTGATAATGGTTTCGCAATAGGCGCAACGTGTTCCTTGCATTGTTTCCAATGCTGTCCAAATTTCTGCCCGTTCTTCTATTGTTGGAATTGGGTTTCCGTGTTTATCACTTCCCCATTTGTGTTTGCCGTGCTGATAATTTTTCAAACAGATGGGCGCATTTCCACGATTCAGTTTATGCATTTTCTGTACTCCGTTTGAATTGTTCAAAACGGACTAGTGTGTCGCATTCCTGTATTTCTGGGTGGTCTGTTCCAAAATGGGTAATGAGTTCTTCTCGTAATTTTTCACCTTCTTCACTTTGTTCCAGATTTTGTTGGATTAATCCTTTGTAGTGGCTCAGTTTTCGGCTGATTTCCAGTGCTGGGACGGGATTTACATCCATAATGCTGGCGAGTATGTCGGAGCTGGCAATGCCTTGGGTTTGTTCGTGTAACGGGATTACTTTGCCGTTGTCTAGCAGACGAATTGATTCAACAGGAACGGTTGAAAGCACCTGTGGGCTGTGGGTAGTGACGATAAACTGGATTTTCGGAAATGCTCGGTGCAAGGAGCCGATAATCGTTTGTTGCCAAGAAGGGTGGAGGTGTAGATCAATTTCGTCGATCATCACAACGCCATCGGTTTCTTTTGCGGCATTGATACCTAAATGTGGATTGAGGCGAATGCAGCGGAAAGCGATTTGCGCAACCATACTGATTGCATTTTTGAGTCCATCACTCAAATATTCGACAGGCAGAAAACCATGTTCGTCGTGTTGCATGACAATAGTTTTGTTGAAACGAGAACTATAAGCGATGTTTTTCCAACCGGTTTCTTTTTCTGTCACTTTGTTGACGGCGTTGACGATTACTTCAATTGCATCGGCGAAACGTTGGCCTTCCTTGTCCAGTTTTCCGCCTAGCTCCATTACTTCCATTTGTGCTTCGCGGTAAGACTGGTAAATCCAAGTGAACCATTTTTGAAATAAATAATAACTAGAGGAATTTGATAGGCAGTTTTTGTAACCTGATAAACGTGAGTAATAATCATTATCAATAGAAATAACTTTTAATCGTTCAATTCCAAAATACGCGACTATAGGAAGGTTATAGTCAAAGTATTCTGGTTGTTGAACACGCGAGCTAATACTCTTCCCATATTTTAATATTTTCTCTGCAGCACTATCATAGCCTCCGGAAACTTCTGGTCTTAATCTATCAATATACTGTTTCCATCGTCTTATTCCATATTTTTGATCATATATGCCAATGGTAACTACACTGCACGGCAATACTTGTTCAATATTTCCTTGCTGTTGTCGTGTCCATCGAACATCTGTTGTTTTTAGAGTTCCTGTTATAGAGCTATCCAATGTATCAAATGCAAAAATAAAAGGATGCAATGAATCTCGAATAGCATCCAAAATTGCAGTTTTCCCTGCGCCGTTCTTCGCTATCAGAACTGTTAAATTCGGATATAAATCGACCGTTAAATCCTCAAAGCAGCGGAAATTCTGGATTCTGATTTGTTCAAGTTTCATAGGAATGGTTTCAGCATTGTCGAAAAAGGAACCGATGATAGCCCGTTTTCGGTGTAAAAAAACGGTATCCTTAACCGTTTTTTCTATCCAACCGAAGTTTTCCTGTCATGCCCCAAACCGACTCCCCAAAATTCTCCCCCAATCTCATCCTGATTGACGGTTCTTCTTATTTGTTCCGCGCTTTCCACGCGCTGCCGTCGCTGAGTAATGCTTCCGGTCATCCAACGGGTGCGATGTATGGCGTGATCAATATGTTGCGCGGCCTACTGGAGCAATACCAACCGCAGCAAATCGGCGTGGTGTTTGACGCGAAAGGCAAAACCTTCCGCCACGAGATGTATCCGGACTACAAGGCCAACCGCCCGAAAATGCCGGAAGAGTTGCGCTGCCAGATTGCGCCGCTGCATGAAATCATCACCGCGATGGGGTTGCCGCTGCTCATCCACGATGGTGTGGAGGCGGACGATGTGATCGGCACGTTAGCGCGGCAGGCGGATGCGGCGGGGCAGCAGACGCTCATCTCCACTGGCGACAAGGACATGGCGCAACTGGTTTCGCCGCATGTCACGCTGATCAATACGATGAGCAACGAGATTCTCGACCGCGACGGCGTAATCGAAAAATTTGGCGTTGCGCCGGAGCGAATCATCGATTATCTCGCGCTGATTGGCGATACCTCCGATAACGTGCCCGGTGTGCCAAAAGTGGGACCAAAAACGGCGGTGAAATGGCTGGCGCAATTTGGTTCGTTGGTAGAAATTATGGAACGCGCCGACGAAATTAAAGGGAAAGTCGGTGAAAATCTACAAAACAGTCTCGATTTTCTCCCGTTATCGCAAGATTTGGTGACGATCCGTTGCGATCTGGATTTAGGGCTGGAAGAAAATGCGCTGATTCCGAAAACGGCAGATCAGGATCAACTACGCGAACTGTTCACGCAGTTTGAATTCAAAAAGTGGCTGGCAGAAGTTTCTGGCGATAAAGGTGACCACCCCGACGCTTCGCGTCCCCCCTCCACAGGAGGGGAATTGAAGGTGGAGACGATTTTCACCGAAGAACAACTCGACGCGTGGATTGCAGAGATGCAAGCGGCAGATTTGTTTGCCGTCGATACCGAAACCACCAGCGTGGATGCGATGGCGGCAGAGTTGGTTGGATTATCGTTTTGTGTTGCGCCGGGGCGTGCGGCGTATTTGCCGTTGGCGCATCAGGCGCAGCAATCATCAGAAGGCGAAGAAACTTCCCCTCTCCTTTTGGGAGAGAGGGGAGGGGGGAGGGATGAGACGGAAGAGAAAGAAACCACCCCGACGCTTCGCGCCACCCCTCCAAAGGAGGGGAATGAACAGCAATTACCAATGCAACTTGTGTTGGAAAAATTGAGCCCCCTGTTGGAAGACGAAACACCGAAGAAAATCGGCCAAAATCTGAAATATGATTTGAACGTGCTGAAAAATCATGACATCCAGCTGCGCGGGATTGCGTTCGATACGATGCTCGAATCCTATGTGCTAGACAGTACGGCAAGTCGCCACGATATGGATTCGCTCGCGCTGAAATATCTGCATCACCAGACGATTTCGTACGAGGAGATTGCTGGAAAAGGGAAAAAACAGCTTCGGTTTGATCAGATTCCGATTGGGCAGGCTGCGCCTTATGCGGCAGAAGATGCAGAAGTGACATTATGTTTGCACGAAACGCTTTATCCACAATTGCAGGAAGAGCCGGTACGCGAAACGTTGTTTCATGATGTGGAAATGCCATTGTTGGAGGTGTTGGCGCGGGTCGAGCGCAATGGCGTGAAGATTGATGCTGCGATGTTGCATCAACAAAGCGCGGTGTTGACGACAGAAATTCAGAAAATCGAAACGACAGCATTTGAAGAGGCGGGCGAGGAGTTTAATTTGGCTTCGCCGAAACAGATTCAGGCAATTTTGTACGAGAAAAACGATCTGCCGATTTTGAAGAAAACGCCAAAAGGTCAGCCTTCAACTGCCGAGCCGGTGCTTCAAGAATTGGCGGATGATGGACATATTTTGCCGAGCCTGATTTTGGAGCATCGCAGCCTCAGCAAACTGAAATCGACCTACACCGATAAATTGCCAAAACAGATCAATCCAAAAACTGGGCGGGTGCATACGTCGTATCATCAGGCGGTAGCGGTGACGGGGCGACTTTCGTCGTCTGATCCCAATTTGCAGAATATTCCGGTGCGCACCAAGGCAGGGCGGCGTATCCGGCAGGCGTTTGTCGCAGAAGCCGGTTCGGTTTTGTTGGCAGCGGATTATTCACAAATTGAATTGCGCATCATGGCGCATTTGTCGGGCGATGCCGGATTGTTGGAGGCGTTTTCCGAAGGGGCGGATATTCACCGTGCCACGGCGGCGGAGGTGTTTGGAAAATCGCTGGAGGATGTTTCTGCGGATCAGCGTCGGAGTGCGAAAGCAATTAATTTTGGGTTGATTTATGGCATGTCGGCATTCGGGCTAGCGAGGCAATTGGGAATTACACGTGGCGCGGCGCAGAAATATGTCGATCTCTATTTTGAGCGGTATCCGGGTGTGAAAAGTTATATGGAATCGACGCAGGAATTGGCGCGGGAGTGCGGGTATGTCGAAACACTGTTCGGGCGGCGGCTCTATTTGCCGGAAATTCATGCGCGTAATGCGCAACGTCGCCAATATGCTGAGCGTACAGCAATTAATGCGCCGATGCAGGGGACAGCGGCGGATATTATCAAGCGGGCGATGGTTGATTTGGATCGGTGGTTGCTGGAATCCGGTTTTGGCGATGATTTAAAAATGATCATGCAGGTGCATGATGAATTGGTGTTTGAAGTGCGCGAAGATTTGGTTGAATCGGTGAAGTCGGAAATTGTGCAACGCATGGAAAGCGCGGCAGAATTGAATGTGCCGTTGGTGGTGGATGTGGGCGTTGGGCAGAATTGGGATGAGGCGCATTGATTTATAAGTGTTTTTTTAAAAGGATTTTATCATGAGTATAGAGATAGTAATTAGTGAAGACGAGCCTCAGAAAACAAGAGGAGACTTATTAGAAAATATATCTGAAAGACTCTTAAAATCACAGAATTATGAGGTAGAAAAAGAATTAAGAAATACTGGTGCAGAGATAGATTTGTTGTGTAAGAACTCTGTGAATAATAATAAGAGAATATATGTGGAATGTAAGGCTTATAGAGATAAAAAAATAGATGCGCCTACTATATTTAAAACAATAGGTGTAAAGATTCAAAAAGAGTATGAAGAGGCATGGATTATATCTACGTCGGAGTATGGAAAAGATGCAAAAGGGATAATAGAGGAGGAAATGAGAAAAGGGAATTCAGAAATAATATTCTATACCCCAGATAAAATAATAGAATCTTTAGTAAAAAGCAATAATATTGAATCATTAGATATTTCTAGAAGAAGAGTTTCCGATTTTTTAGAGAAAAAAGGTAAATGTGGAAAGGGAATTTTGATTGTTTCTGAGGAAGGTGTTTTTTGGGTATTTGAGTATATTTTAAACGGGGATGTTAAAGGGGTAATTGTTACAGATGCATCAAATAGCGAGATATTAGAATCTCCAATATTATTAGATAAGTTGTCAAAAAAGGACTCTTCTTTTAATGGTCTTGATTTTAATGTTGTTTTTTCTTTTAAAGGTATTGTTCCTCAGGGGATAGGAAAACTCGTTTTTGATAAGGATTATTACGCCTCTATGATGGATACTGGGGTTAAATTTACACACCCAAGGAAATCTAGTTTGAATGTTGATGATGTATTTGTTTTTCAGGATATTCAAGAAGTTAATGAAGATTTGAAGATAAATTCATCTAAGTTTATTGATATGGAGGAAGATATTATCAGAGTTGTGATTTTTGGAGATGAGTTATCTGGTAAGACTAGCCTGGCTCATAAATTGCAACGGGAATTTTTAGAAAAAGGGAAAGCTCCTGTTTATATTTTAGCGTCTTCTATAAAGAATTCTAAAAAAGATGATTTTGAAAAGATGATTATTAGGAATTTAAAGAAGCAATTTTCTATCGTTGAGGATAGTTATATTGAAAATATAAAAAATGATATTGTTTTGATAATTGATGATTATCATAAAATAAAGATTAATGAAGCTTCTTTATCGTATTTTAATGAGGTTATTAGTGGTTACGGTATGGTCTTTGTTTTTTCTTGTTCTAGTTATTTGTTAAAAATGACGGCTAATAGAAATGTATCAGATTCTCTGTCTGAATTTTCCAAATATAAAATTAATGAGTATGGCTATAAGCTTAGAGATGATCTTATTGAAAAATGGTTAGTTATAGGGCAAAACGAAACTATAAACGATGAAAGTAAGCATAGAAGAATGATTGAAATTTCTAACATGGTTAATAAGACTGTAGGAAGAAACTTTGTTCCTACATATCCAATTTATGTGCTGACTTTGTTGCAATCGTTTGAGGCCACTACTGCGAAGATACAACAGGGGAGTGCGTATGCAGAATTTTATAATTATTTAATTACCCATGCATTAGGGAGTTCTGGTGTTAAGCCAAGTGAGTTGCATTTGTATTTTTCCTTTTTATCAGATTTGTCATATTTTCTTTTTCTTGAATCAGTTGATGATATATCAGAGGATCGTTTTTTGAAATTTCATAGTGATTTTTGTAAAAAGAAAATTATTTCTGTTTCTTATATTGATATGAGAGAGGTTTTGTTAGAAGCAAAGATTTTAAAATGTGAGAGTGGTAATTATATTTTTAATCATAATTATATATACTACTTCTTTGTTGCTAGATTTTTCTCAGAAAATATTACTGATTTTTCGATTCAGGAAAAAATTTCTTCGATTATTGATAGGGTTTATTTAGTTGATTTTTCTAATATTATGATATTTTTAGTTCATTTTTCTAAGGATAAATTTATTTTTGATAAGATATTAGAGAAGGCTAGAGAGTTATTTTCAGATATTAGCTCTATTAGTTTTGAAGAGGGAGAATTTTCACAATTAAATTCTTTAATTAAAAAAGAATTAGTTTTAGTTATGGAGGATAAGGATCCTAAAGATGCTAGAAGGGAATCTTTAGAGGTTAAAGATGCAATAGAGGAAAGAGGATCTTTAGAAAAAGAAGATGAGAATAAGCATAAGTATGACGAAAGAATAAGAGAGTTAGATATTTTTGGAAAAATAAATCTTTCATTTAAAATGATAGAGATTCTTGGGCAGATATCTAAGAATTATTATGGTGCATTAGATGGTGATGTGAAAATAGAGATTCTGGAAGAGGCTTATGAACTGGGGCTTCGTTCTATGAATAAATTGATGAGAAATTTTGAAGAATATTCTTATGTTTTAAAAGATCAGTTAGTGGAAATTATGAAAGATAAAAATATCACATCTAAAGGAGATATTGATAATGTGGCTGGTAAAATGGTGTTTGACTTTGCTGTTATGATTTCTTTTTCATTTTTAGCAAAAATATCTAATAGTGTTGCCTCAAAAGATTTATTTGATGTTTTTAAGATTTTGTATGAAAAAAATCAGAATATTTCTAGAAAAATGATTGATTTTGCAGTTAAGCTGGATTTTGTTGGTGGATTGGATGTTGGTCAAATAAAGCAATTTAATAAAGAATTAAGTAATAATAATGTGCCTGCGATGCTATTAAAATTATTTGTTATGAGATATTTGTATAAATTCGGTGCGGATCATGATAAAAAGCAGGCAGTTTGTAAGATTTTAAAAATCAGCCTGGAAAAACAGAAAAAAATGCTTTTAAGTTCAAAATAATCAGAAGCATGAAGAATATTAATTTGAAGAAAAAAGCCATCATTCAATATCTGCAAAGAAATATCCCCAATCTATTGGCAATCTACGCTTTTGGTAGCCAAATCCAAGACACCGTAAATTCAGAAAGCGATCTTGATTTATCGGTTTTAGTGGCTGGCTATGTCGATCCAGTGAAATTATGGGAATTATCGGATGGAGTTGCCGAAATTGCGGGAATGCCTGTCGATTTACTGGATTTTCGAGCAGCTTCTACCGTGATGCAGTACCAGATTTTAATGCACGGTGAACGGTGGTGGGCATTGGGTACGCAAGCCGGAATTTACGAAGCAGCCGTTTTGAGCGAAAAAACCACATTGGACGAAGCACGCGCCGGTTTATTGCAGGATATTGAAACGAGAGGAAGCGTTTATGGCGGATGATGTGCTGATCAACAAAGCGGCAACTATTGAACGCTGTGTTGCGCGTGTCAAAGAAGAATATGCAGCCGATCAGGAAGGATTTGCGACCAATTTTACCCGTCAGGATGCTGCAATCCTCAATATTCAACGCGCTTGCGAGGCCGCGCTGGACATGGGGCAGCATTTGGTTCGCCGCGAAAAACTGGGCGTTCCGCAAAGTGCACGGGATGTGTTTGTATTATTGGCACAGGCTCAATGGATTGAGAAATCGTTGGCAGAAAATCTCCAGCGCATGGTGGGGTTCCGCAATATTGCCGTACATGATTATCAAACCTTGCAATTGCCAATTACCGTGAACGTGATTGAAAAACATCTGGATGAATTTTTGATGTATAGCAAAGCGATTTTATTGCAGGATGCAAAGAAAAAGAACGTGTAAGAGGAGTGTGTAACGATGAATTTAAAATGGACAGATGTGCAAGAAATTGCAGTGGATTTAGCAGATGACCATCCGGATGTTGATCCAAAAACCGTCAATTTTGTTGATCTGCGCAATTATGTTACCGGATTGGAGCGATTCGACGACGATCCGGAGCATTCTGGCGAAAAAGTACTGGAAGCGATCCAGATGGCGTGGATTGAAGAGGCGGAAGGGTGATAGAATCCGCCGCTTAAAAATTCTGGTGACCGGTTCGTAGCGATGCGGATCGGTCTTCTTTTTTTGTTTTTTCTTTGTCTTTCAAAGCATTAAATTCAATTCGATTTAAACCAATTTGAATCAATCTGAATTAAATGGTCTGGCGATCAATAGATAGGCTGGACAGTTCAGATCGTTTTTTGTTGTTTTTTATTGTTTTGTATTTTTATTTTTATTGATCAAATAGTTAGGAGAAAATTCTCATGGCAGTTGAGCGTACGCTTTCCATCATCAAACCGGATGCAGTGGCGAAAAATGTAATTGGCGAAATCTATTCCCGCTTTGAAAAAGCAGGTTTGCAGATTGTGGCAGCAAAAATGTTGCACCTGAGCCGCGAGCAGGCGGGCGGATTTTATGAAGTCCATAAAGAGCGTCCGTTTTATGGTGAGTTGATTGATTTTATGACTTCTGGCCCAGTGATGGTGCAGGTTTTGGAAGGTGAAGGTGCGATTGCCAAAAACCGCGAAGTGATGGGCGCGACCAATCCAGCGGAAGCTGCTCCAGGCACGATCCGCGCTGATTTTGCGAAAACTGTGGATGAAAATGCAGTGCATGGCTCCGACGCGCCAGAAACTGCAGCGGTAGAAATCAAATTCTTCTTCGGTGATGATGGGGTTTGTCCACGCACCCGTTAATCGGAATTGTTGATTTTGCGGGAATTGAATCGTTGATGTAGGAATTGTGCAGGGGGGTATGTAGAGGCGTATTGATATACGCTGGCTACAAATCCAAATGTGGTGCACCGTAGGGGCGTATTGCTATACGCCCCTACAACAGAGATATTCCTACGGTGATTTTCCTGCAGCAAAATACATCGTGGAAAAAACCAATCTGCTTGGACTGAACCGTCCACAAATGGAAGCCTTCTTCGCCGAAATGGGGGAGAAGGCTTTCCGTGCTTCGCAGGTGTTGAAATGGATTCACCAGCAAGGCATAGACGATTTTGCGCAGATGACCAACCTCAGCAAAGCGTTGCGGGAAAAACTGGCAGAAGTGGCGGAAATCCGGCCGCCAGAAATCATTGCGGATCATCTCTCCAAGGATGGCACGCGCAAATGGTTGTTGCGGTTGCACGATGGCAACGCGGTGGAGACGGTTTTCATTCCGGAAGACGGGCGCGGAACATTATGTGTCTCGTCGCAAGTGGGTTGTTCGCTGAACTGCACTTTTTGCAATACCGCGCAACATGGTTTCAGCCGCAATTTGACGCCAGATGAAATCATCGGGCAAGTGTGGGTTGCCGACCGTGCGTTAGGGCGCGAAGGGTCGGGTTCCCACCAGCGTGTGATCACCAATGTGGTGATGATGGGGATGGGCGAGCCGCTGCTCAATTTCGATGCTGCGGTGACGGCGATGGATTTGATGATGGAAGATTTGGCCTATGGCCTCTCCCGTCGGCGGATTACGCTCAGTACTTCCGGGTTGGTTCCCGAATTGGCGAAGCTGAAAGAGGAGTGCCCAGTCAGTTTGGCGATTTCCTTGCATGCGACGACGGATAAATTGCGGGATGAACTCGTTCCGGTCAACAAAAAATACCCGTTAAAAATGTTGCTTGATGCGTGCCGTGATTATGTCGCTGATGCGCCTCGCAGCCGAATTACCGTAGAGTACATTTTGCTGAAAGGGATTAATGATTCGCGTGATGATGCGCGGCAGTTGGTAAAATTGTTAAAAACCGTGCCGTCGAAAATCAATTTGATCCCCTATAATCCATTTCCCGGCGGAAAATATGAACGTCCGGATAAAAAATCAGTCGATGCATTCCGGCAGGTTTTGATGGATGCAGGGTTGACGACCGTTACTCGTAAAACACGCGGTGAGGATATTGAAGCGGCGTGTGGGCAATTGGCGGGAAAATTTCTGGATCGGACTGCACGTTCTGGGCGGCGAGAGAAAGAACAGGAAATACTGGTAGCAATAAGTCAAACTAATTGATAATAAGTCAAACTAATTGATCAAGTTTAGAAGGTAGTATAGAGATGCAATGGAAAACAGTCAGGTTGTTATTAGTAGGGTGGGTCAGTTTATTTGCTTTGACGGGGATGATCGGTTGTTCCAGTCAGCCAAAGCAAGATCCACAAGATGTGATGCAAAAAGAGCGAATAAAAGAACGAACGGATGCTTTAGTAAAAGTACAACGGGAGTTAGCACTAGCTTATCTGGAGCGAGGTGAATATCAATTAGTGCGGGAAAGTGTGCAGAGGGCGTTACATCATCAACCGCAAAATGCGGAGCTTTGGTACTTGCTAGCATTACCAGATTTGCGTGAAAAGAAATGGGGGCAGGCGATGCAAAATTTCCAGACAGCACTACAATGGAAACCGGAGTATCCAGAGGCACAAAATGGAATTGGTATGTTACTTTGCTTGCAGGGAAAAGTCGCAGAGGCAGGACAGTGGTTTGACCGTGCAGCGCAACATCAGGATTATGAAACCCCCGAATTCGCGCAGAATAATAAAAAGCTGTGCAGCAGTATGGCGCAATCTTCAGGAACGGCAATAGCCACAGAGAAGAGAGCAGAGATAGTATTGAGTGAATGAACTAGGCAAAAAACACAGGCAAATCGAATTGCGGACTGAACAGATCGAAACAGATTCGTTATGAGCGAGAAAAAACAAGATGAAGGGGCGGCGTTGTCTGCCATTGGTGCACGGTTGCGTGAGAAGCGCGTGCAGCTGGGATGGGGAATTGAGGATGTTAGCCATCAGTTACGGGTGGAAGTGCGGATTCTGGAGGCGATTGAGAATGGATGGGAAGCACCCAATAACCTGCCAGAGGTGATTTACAAAGGGTTTGCACGCAATTACGCACGACTGCTGGGTATTGAATGGGCGCACAGCAATGCAGGAATTCCAAACATAGCCAGTCTGTTGCGGCAGGATGCGATGGTAGAGCAGATTGCTACTGAATCAGTTTCTGTCACTTCTGATCCAGATTTGGGACAAAATGATGGTACAAATATCGCTCGAAAGGGAGCCATGCTTTCGGAGGACGAGGCATTTTATCGTAGACAGCGGTTTGGTTTGCAGCCGGTTGTTTTGGCGTTAGTTTTGTTACTGGGTGGTGGGTTTATATGGTGGCAATGGGGTTCAAGTTTACAGGATGCACTATTTTCAGACTCTGAACCGGTAGAGTCGGTGGAGGTAGTGAACCCAGAGTTAGGGCGAATGACAATACAACTGGGACAAGTTGAGCAAGATATTTCAGTGCAGCAAATTGAAGTAGATCGGGCGCATATTCCGACTGGTGTATCAGAAAATATTACAGAAGAGGAAAGTGAGGGCGGTTTTTTTGCTTTTTTTGGGAATTTATTTGGTGATTCCGAAGAAGAGAAACCTGAAACAGAAATTTTAGAAGAAATCTCGGAAGAAGTGGTAGAGCTTGTTGCTACTCAGCAAGACAAAAAAGATAGGGATAAAGATAGCGATGATGTGCAGCAACAAAAGGAGTCGGAAGAAGTACCAACAGTAGATATTGATGACGAAACTGCTGGAGATGTACAGTCATCACTTGGAGCAGAACAGGAACCAGCAGGACAATCTTTAGAATCTGCTGAGGATGTGTCTGCTGTTCCATCTATATCACCAGAGACGGTTCGGGAGATTCAGACGGAACCTATGGCATTAGAGGCTGAGGCTGGAATATCCATATCGGAATCGTTTCATGCGCCTGCTTTGATAAATACTCAGGCAGAGGCTGTTAAAGAAATAGGCGGGGTTGATCTGGGGTCGCAGGAGGAAAAAGTGAGTTCGCTAACAGTACAGCCGGAACCGCAACAAAAGGAAATACAACAACCAGTTGTGCAAGGAGTGTTAGACGACCCACAAGTATCAACTCTTGAGGAAAGGACATCTCCGATTTTGGTTTCTATGCCAGAACTTCTGAAACGAGGGTTAACAACATCAAGAGAACCTAAGGAAATTCTCCAACGTGAGATAATAACGATTCCCCGGGGAAAAGTGGAAATTGTATATCAGGAAAGTGCTTGGACACGGGTTGAAGATGGTTTGGGTCGGCAGCTAGTGAAACGTATGTTCGATGCAGGGACGCGCAAGGCATTTGAGGGCGCGCTGCCATTGGAGGTCGCATTAGGAAATGCCGCTGGTGTGGTGATCTATTTCAATGACAAATTGTTCGATCATCTCAACTACATTGAAGATGATAACACTGCGCGATTCATATTGGGGGAAGAGGAGTAATCCGTGCAATTCCGCACTGAAATCTCACGCCGTGCCTCCCGCAAGATTTTTGTCGGCGATGTAGCGGTTGGTGGGAATGCGCCGATTTCGGTGCAGAGCATGACCAATACGGATACGCGGGATGTTTCGGCGACGGTCGCGCAAATTCAGGCAATAGAAAATGCGGGCGCGGATTTGGTGCGTGTTTCCGTGCCGGACATGGAGGCAGCAGAGGCATTCGGCGAAATCAAATCGCAGGTGCAAGTCCCGCTAATTGCCGACATTCATTTTGACCATAAAATTGCGTTGCGGGTTGCAGAGTTAGGCGTCGATTGTTTGCGGATCAATCCGGGCAATATCGGAAAAGAGGATCGTGTTAAAGCGGTCGTGGATTGCGCAAAAGATCATAATATTCCGATTCGTATTGGCGTGAATGCCGGTTCGCTGGAAAAGGATTTGCAGAAAAAATATGGCGAGCCAACGCCGGAAGCGATGGTCGAATCGGCAATGCGCCATATTGATTATCTTGACCGCTACGATTTTCCCAATTTTAAAATTAGCCTGAAGGCGTCTGATGTGATGATGACGGTGCAAGCCTATCGGTTGCTGGCGAAACAGATTGAACAGCCATTGCATTTGGGAATCACTGAGGCGGGCGGGGCCCGTGCTGGCGCAGTGAAATCCGCGATTGGTTTGGGGATGCTGCTGGCGGAAGGGATCGGCGATACGTTGCGGGTTTCGTTGGCGGCGGATCCGGTTGAGGAGGTGAAGGTCGGATTTGATATTCTCAAGAGCCTCAACTTGCGTAAAAAAGGGATCAATTTAATCGCCTGTCCGTCGTGTTCGCGGCAGAATTTCAATGTGATTGGTGTGGTCAATGAGCTGGAGTCGCGTCTGGAAGATATTCGCGAGCCACTGGATGTGGCGGTGATTGGGTGTGTCGTCAATGGCCCCGGTGAGGCGAAAGAGGTGAAAGTCGCAGTGACGGGAGGGCAGCCGAATTTGGTGTATCTGGACGGTAAGCCGCATCATAAAGTCGATAATGAAAATCTCGTTGATGAGTTGGAGAGAAATATTCGGGCTGCGTTGGTATAAAAAATAGTAGCTTGAATATAGGAGATGAAAAAATGGGATTGACGAATGCGAAAATTCAATTGCGAAATCCCCGCTTGCCGGATTTGGAACCTGTAGAAATTGAAGCATTGGCAGATACGGGCGCAATTCATTTGTGTATTCCGGCACATCTTCAGTTGCAATTGAAACTGGAAGCGATTGAGCAGAAAGAGGTCACGCTGGCAGATGGTAGCCGGAAACTGGTTCCGTATATTGGGTCGATTGAATTGCGTTATAAAAATCGGGTTGGTTTTGCCGGAGCGTTGGTGATGGGGGATCAGCCGTTGCTTGGTGCAATTCCGATGGAGGATATGGATTTGGTAGTTGTGCCGAGGACGCAGGAAGTGATTGTCAATCCGGCGAGCCCGAATGTGGCAATGTCGGTTGCGAAATGAATGTAATGGAATATGCGGTTGTTTTTGAAGAAAGTGAATCTAGTTATGGTGCGTTTGTTCCTGATTTTCCGGGGTGTGTTGCGGTTGGTGAATCTAAAGAAGAAACACTTGAGTTAATTAAAGAATCGATAGAGTTCCATATTGAGGGTTTAAAAGAATATTGGTAAACAATCCCAGTTCCTCATTGTGAATTTGCGTATGTTGCAGTGGCGGTATAATACATCCGTTGTTTTGGTTGGATATTTTGGATAAGAAATCTGTTTCTATTAGGGCTTTTGGCTGTTTAGGCGGACCAGCTAGTTTGTAGATGTGATTGTTGGGTTGTCAACAAACCTGAGGAATATACATGACTGATATCGATTCAATAGAAAATGAAGGCCATATTCAACGAACGTCGAAACATATAGCATATGGATTGATAGCATTATTTTCGTTTTGTTTGATTTTTGTCTTATTAGCAGGTGTATGGGGAAGGAATGGGTCTGAGTGGCAACAGATTTTTAAAGAAGGATTTCTATTCTTGGGTGGAGCGTTAACGACTGTAATTGGCTATTACTTTGGTAGTAAAGGTACTCAAGAAGCAGAAGCAAGCGCAGCAATAGCTCAAAGGGAAGCTGAACGTGCAAAACAAGAAGCAGAAGAAGAAAAGAAAAAACTAGCTAAATACAAAGAAGAAGAAGCTCCAACGTATGATGAGCAATCCTTGGATGAACCAATTATGCTTGATAAGGAGCCCATTTAATGACTATTAAAATTGAAACAAAAAAGATCGCCGGTTCTGGTACTAAGAAATTCAGGGATTCCGGTCGGGCGCATCATAATATTAGCATTTCATTGGTTACTGATGATGAGTCAGAGTTATCAGAGTTAGATGACATTGATAATGTTCAATATGAACTTCATCCTACTTTTAAGCAACGAATAAGAGTTGCTGAAAGCCGTTCTAATAATTTTGAAATACGAATATGGACTTACGGATATTTTAAAATACGAGCTAAATTAATTTTATTTAATGGTAATGTCAAGTCTATTGAAGGTTTTGTAAAGTGGTAATTAGCCTAACATGAGTATCCAGCAGACGTGCTAAAAGCGTACGTTGCTGATGTTTGACGTTATATGGTAATTAAGTAAGTATGTGGAAATTGGCCAACAATTTTTATTAGCTTGATTTTTATGAAAATCAATATGTTAAAAAACATGATTTCTTGAAAATTTTTGTTCAGATAATTTAAGCTATTTTAGAAGAAACAATGAGTGAGTTATTTTTTGGTGGAAAGGAAAAATTGTGAACGAAAGAATCTAATCCATTCCTGGGATGAATGATCTGTTATTGGAACAGACTAAAATCTGGCAGCGTGTGAAAAAAGTGTTGCGTCAGAATTATAGTGAAATCCGCCCTTAATCTTTAGGAATCATAGAAAATGAATAGGATAAGTATTGAAAATCTGAACAGTGAATTTGCAATTGAAGGCCAACTTAAATTTATTGAAGGTGAGGGTGGTTTCCCTTTAATGGAAATCGATAATGGCAAAGCAACTGCGCTCATCTCCATTTATGCTGGTCAGGTACTCCAGTTTAAACCAGCGGGCGAGGCAGAAGATTTATTGTTTCTCAGCGAGAAAGCCTACTACCAGGATGGCAAGGCGATTAAAGGCGGTGTTCCGGTTTGTTGGCCTTGGTTTGGAGCAGACCCCGAAGGAAAAGGCCCTGCGCATGGATTTGTGCGCAATCGTCCGTGGGAATTGGCAAGCACGGAAGCTACCACAGATGGCAAAACGAAAGTGGTGCTTTCGCTCAAGGACAGCGAGCAGACTCGCGAAATTTGGCCGCATGCATTCAATCTTGAGCTGGAAATCACAGTAGGCAACGAACTGACGTTGGAGTTGGTGACTCGCAATACTGGAAGCGAAGCATTTTTGATCACGCAGGCACTGCACACCTACTTTAAGGTGGGTGACATCACGCAAGCCAAAGTGTTGGGGCTGGAAAATTGCAGCTATCTGGACAAAGTCGATCATGGCGCGGAGAAAACGCAAGATAATGCAGTGGCGATTGCTGGCGAAGTGGATCGTATCTATGCCGGCGTTCAGAATGATCTGACGATTGATGATCCAGCGTTGAATCGCAAAATCCTGATCTGTTTTCAGAATAGTAAAACGGCGGTCGTCTGGAATCCGTGGGATAAAATCGCGGCATCGATGGCAGACTTGAATGATGACGACTATAAACAGTTACTTTGTGTTGAAACCGCGAATGCTGCGGATGAAGTTGTAGAAGTTGCAGCCGGTAGTGAAAATCGTTTGGTGGCGATTTATCAGGTTGCAAAATAATTTAGCGAATAGCGTGTTCAAGATTTTAGAGATCAAAGAGAAAAATTTGTGAGCCAAAAAATCCAGTCCATCCGGGGAATGAACGATCTGTTACCGGAACAGACTAAAATCTGGCAGCAGGTGGAAGAGACGCTACGCCAGATTATGAAACGCTACGGTTACGGTGAAATCCGCATGCCGGTGGTGGAGAAGACGGAACTATTCAAACGCTCTATCGGCGAAGTGACTGATATTGTCGAAAAGGAGATGTATACATTTGCTGACCGTAACGGCGACAGTTTGACTTTGCGTCCGGAAGGGACGGCAGGATGTGTCCGCTCGGTGATTGAAAGCGGCCTGTTGCAGGGACAAACCCAACGGCTTTGGTACATGGGGCCAATGTTTCGCCACGAACGTCCACAGCGAGGACGCTATCGTCAGTTCCAGCAGTTTGGTGTGGAGATTTTTAGCGCAGAAGGACCAGATATTGATGCAGAATTGATCGCGATTTCTGCCCGTTTCTGGAAAGAGTTGGGGCTAGAAAACGTTGTATTGCAGCTCAATACGCTCGGTTCCGCAGAGAGCCGCACCGCCTATCGCGACGTGCTTGTTGCCTACTTTTCTGCACATCAGGATCAACTAGATGAGGACAGCCAGCGTCGTTTAGAGACGAATCCGTTGCGGATTCTCGACAGCAAAAATCCGGATATGGCGGAATTGGTGCAAAATGCGCCAATTTTGGAAGATTCACTCACCGACGTTGACCGTGACCATTTTGAGCAACTGAAAGCACGGCTTGATTTAATGGGGATTGCCTATGAAGTCAATCCGCGTTTGGTGCGGGGGTTGGATTATTACGGGCGTACGGTGTTTGAGTGGGTGACCAACCAGCTCGGTACGCAAGGAACGATTTGCGCTGGTGGTCGGTACGATGGTCTCGTCGAGCAAATCGGCGGTAAACCAACACCTGCGATTGGTTTGGCAGTTGGGTTAGAACGGTTGGTCGAATTGCTTTCCGAGCAGAACGTAGAAATGCAGGAGGACAATCCGCATCTGTATCTGATTTTGGCGGGCGAAGAGCCGGAAAAACAGGGGTTGCAGATCGCGGAGCAATTGCGTGATGCGTTGCCTAAATTGCGGATTGTGACCAATATTGGTGGCGGCAGTTTCAAGGCGCAGTTTAAGCGGGCAGATAAATCGGGCGCACAATTTGCATTGGTGATCGGCGAGGAAGAGCTGCAAAAAGGCGAATTTGCGCTGAAAGATTTGCGCGGCGAACAGCCACAACAGAACCTTGCGTTGGACGCGCTGGTTGAGCAATTGGCGGGAGTGGTTTAACGTTCGCAGTTTCGGAGTCAGATCGTCGCGAACAGGCAACCGCAGACAAGAAAAGGGCACACTGTTGAAACATACTGAGCAAATGGAACGCAGACTTCAGCTTTTGGAACAGCATCTGGCGGATGAAAATCCGACGTTGCTGGAATCGGTCAAAAGTTTCCGCAAGCTGGATGAGGTGGCGTATCGGCTCGGTTTGATGGATCGCGACCAGTCATTTGCGGCGCAGGTTCCGTGGTGGCCGCTGATCTCCATTTTGGGGACATTTTCTGCCGGAAAATCGAGTTTTATCAATACCTATCTCGGTGTGCAGTTGCAAAATACTGGCACGCAGGCGGTTGATGATAAGTTCACTGTTATCACTTTTTCTAACGAACCGGAAACCCGCTGTATTCCAGGGCGTGCGTTGGATGCGGATCCGCGTTTTCCATTTTTCCGTATTAGTAAGGATATTGAGGAAGTAGAAGCAGGGGAGGGCGGAAAAGTTGATTCCTACCTGCAACTGAAAACGGTTCCAAGCGAAGTATTGCGCGGCAAAATTCTGATTGATTCGCCTGGATTTGATGCAGACAATCAGCGCGATAGCACATTGCGGATTACCGACTACATCATTGGATTGTCGGATTTGGTGCTGGTCTTTTTCGATGCGCGCCATCCTGAACCGGGCGCAATGAAAGATACATTGCAGCATTTGGTCGGTCAGACCAAAGATCGCGCCGATGCGACCAAATTTTTGTATGTATTGAATCAGATTGATGTCACTGCCCGCGAGGATAACCCGGAAGAGGTGGTTGCTGCGTGGCAGCGGGCCCTTTCCCAGCAGGGATTGACTGCCGGGAATTTTTACCGAATTTATAACAAGGAAATCGCGCCGCCGATTGAAGATGAAGCGCGTCGATTGCGTTTCGAAACCAAGCTGGAAGAGGATTTGGGGGAAATTCACTCCCGCATCCGTCAGGTAGAAATTGAACGCGCTTATCGAATTGTCGGCGTGTTGTCAGAGACGGCGAAAAATATCCGCGACCGTTGGATTCCAGATATTACGCGCTGGTGCAAGTTATGGCGCAAGCAGGTATTGTGGGGCGATGGAATTGTCGGGGCAATTTTGCTGGTATTGTTCGCGGTCTTTTCGATCCAGTTGGGCTGGTGGACGGGATTTCAATTCACTGCGCCGTGGTTTGTGGCGGTGCAGGAGAGTTTGACGCTGACGATTGCTACCGTCGTCGGTATAGTGGTCGTTTTGGGTGCAGCACATTGCGGTGTGCGCAAGCTGGTCTCAAAGCGGATCAAAAAGAAAATCCTCAAAGGTAAAGAGTATACCGCTGAGGTCAATGAGATGCTGGCGCGGGCGTTTGGTGGAAATACCCGTCCATTCATTTCCATTTTTCATCCATTCCCGGTATGGTGGAATGTCCTGACGCGCAAGAAAATTGAGCGCGTGTTGTTGGATGCCGACAAATATATTCAGGAACTAAATGACCGTTTCACCGATCCGTCCGGGAAAAAGCAGGTCGGCAAAGAAAAAGTAAGTCAAGTAAACCAAAAGCAAGAGCGAGAAAAAGAGACGGTAGAAAATCAGGCTGTGCAGAAAGAGCCGGAAAAATAGGCTGTATCATTATCATTTCAAAAGAAACCTTTACTTAAATTTTATTCAAAGAATTTTCAATTAAGATGGAACACATTCAGGAACACGATGATGTCGCTGCGTTTAAAGCGTGGTGGAAAGAGAATGGAACACCGATTGTTGTTGGTTTAGTGGTCGGATTTGCAGGAATTATCGGTTGGCAGTGGTGGGGAGCTCATCAGCAAACGCAGGGTGAGGCAGCGTCTCAACTATTCCAGCAAATGCAGGTCGCATTAGAGAAAGAAGATACAGAAACAGTGTTGCTCTATGGCGAACAGTTACGCAAAGAGTATCCAGATACTATCTATGCGGAGAGTGGTACGCTGGCATTAGCGGCGGCTCAAGTAAAACAGAAGGATTTTGCGGCGGCACGAAGCGCGTTACAGTGGGTCGAACAGCAAGGACGGCCAGAATATAGCGAGCTTGCACGGTTGAATTTGGCGCGTCTTGATTTGCAGGAAGAGAAGCCGGAAGCAGCATTGGCGCGTATTTCAGTTGGTGAGGCGAAACAGTATGTTTCTTGGTTCACAGAAGTGCGTGGTGATGCGTTAGCGATGCAGGGTAAACAGGCTGAAGCCTATCAGGCGTATACGGACGCATTGAAATTACTCAGTAGGTACGATGAACAGCTTGCTTTGCTGAAGATGAAGTTAGTGGAAGTTGCGCCGTAGCTCTATATTGAATCACTAAAATATTAACCTGCTTGCTTCTAAACTTAATCTAAGCTTATCTAAGGCTAAACTTGGATTTTCTAAATTTTTTTGAATTTTTGTAAATTTGAATTTTTGAATCGTATGCAGTATGGAAAAGATATCAACTGAACTATTTCCCGCTGTAACAAAGGATGTGCACTTATGAAACTGCCTTTGAAATTGAAACAAATTGTATTGGTGCCTGCATTGGCACTTTCCCTGTCTGGTTGTTCTACTATCGGCGGATGGTTTGCAAGTGGCGATGATTCATTTGCACCAGCGGAATTGACCAAGATTACCCCGGAAGTTTCGATTCAGGCCAGATGGTCAGAAAAAGTCAGTAATGGTGTAGGAAAGCGTGAGTATCAACTGGATCATTTGGTTGATGGAGATACCGTCTATGCGGTAGCAGCAGATGGCACAATTGCTGCGCATCATGCAATTACAGGACAACAACTCTGGATGCAAAATCTTTTTGCACAACAGTCGTGGGTATCTTCCTACCGTTTCTGGAAAAAAGGGATGAAGCGGGAGATAACTGCTGGTATTGGTATGAGTGACCGCTACTTGTTGATGGCAGATTCATCTGGGCAGGTAATGGCGTTGAACAAGGAAGGAGGTGAGGCGATCTGGTCTACGCAACTGGACAGCGAAATACTTGTTGCGCCAGTCTGTGCATCCGGAATTGTGGTAGTACATACAGTGGATGGGAAGGTGGTGGCACTGGATGAGTCTAGCGGTGAGAAGATTTGGAGTTACTGGAAAGAAGTTCCAGCTTTGACGTTGCGGGGCACAAGCCGTCCTGTCATTGTGAAAGATCGTGTAGTGGTTGGGCTGGATAGTGGGGATGCTGTTGCGCTAAATCTGACAGATGGTCGCGAAATTTGGCGGCATCAGGTAGCAGCGCCACGTGGACGTACAGAGATTGAGCGGGTAGTGGATATTGATGCTGATCCAGTTGTATTTGATGGATTAGTCTATCTGGTTAGCTATCAGGGAAATCTGAAGGCGGTTTCGTTGGATAGTGGTAAGCGAATGTGGGAGCAAGAGTTTAGTGGTGTCAGCGCACCTGTTGTGCTTGGTAATTATCTTTTTGTTGCTGATACAGATGGAAAAGTATGGGCACTTGACCGTTTGAGCGGTGATTCGGTTTGGGAGCAGGAGGTATTGCGTAATCGCGAATTAACGACTCCAGCTACGTTGAATGGAAATCTGGTTTTTGGGGATGTAGAAGGCTATTTGCATTGGTTGTCCGGGGACAATGGTCGGATTATGGGACGGACGCGGATTGATAAAAGTAGTATCCATAGTACGCCATTGCGCGCTCGAGATTGGTTGATTGTCTACACCAAAAAAGGACGGTTGAGTGCAGTTTCAGCGCGGTAAGTTTGAAATGCACTAAAGAATCAAAAAAACTTGATTGTTATATAAATGACCCGGAATGGCGCACAGTAGGCTGCGCGGTTTCGGGTCAGTTTGTTTCTGGGTAAATTGGAAACGACCACAAACGGTTTCTGGAGAATTGATGAAAACGCTTATGGTTCCTGTCATTGCGCTTGTCGGCCGTCCTAATGTCGGTAAATCGACCCTTTTTAATTGTTTGACTCGCACCCGCGATGCGTTGGTGGCGGATCGTCCGGGGCTGACTCGTGATCGCCAGTATGGCATGGCGCGGTTGGGACAAGATGGTCGTCCCTATATGGTGGTCGATACTGGTGGATTGAGCGACGATCCGGAAGGGATCGAAACGTTGATGGAAGGGCAGGTCTGGTTGGCAGTGGAAGAGGCTGATGCAGTGTTGTTTATTGTCGATGGGCGTGGTGGGTTGACGGCAGCGGATGAAGAAATTGCTAACCGTTTGCGTATGCTCGGCAAGCCGGTACATCTGGTCGTCAACAAAACGGAGGGGCTGGAGGCACATCTGGCGGCATCCGAGTTTTACGCGACAGCATTGGGCGAGCCGTTTGCAATTTCTGCAGCGCATAATCAGCGCGTTTTTTCGCTGATGGAGCATGTATTAGAGGATTTTCCTGTTTCTGAAGAAGAATCAGAAAATGGTGTAGAGGATGAGGAAAGTGGTGTTGTTCGCGTTGCGGTGTTAGGACGCCCCAATGTTGGAAAATCAACACTGATTAACCGGCTGATTGGTGAAGATCGGTTGCTCGCGTTTGATATGCCCGGTACGACCCGCGACACGATTGAAGTGCCGTTTGAGGAGAACGGGCAAGATTATCTGCTGGTCGATACGGCTGGGATTCGCCGCCGTGCAAAAATCAGTGACTCCATCGAAAAATTCAGTGTGATCAAGGCATTTCAGGCGATTGAGCGTGCTAATGTAGTGATTCTGGTGCTGGATGCGCAGGAAGGGATGACCGATCAGGATGCAACATTGCTGGGTATGGTGATGGATCAGGGGCGAGCGTTGGTTATCGCATTCAACAAGTGGGATGGTATGTCGCCGGAAGACCGGGAATGGAATCGGTCAGAGTTGGGACGGCGGCTCCATTTTATTGATTATGTTGATATTCATAATATTTCTGCATTGCATGGCAGCAATATCCGCCCATTGTTTGAGTCGGTCACGGTTGCGTATGACGCGTCGGTTCGGGAAATGAAGACGCCTGATTTGAATCGGATTTTGGAAGATTGTATCGCTTCGCATCCGCCACCATCGGTTCAGGGGCGGCGGATCAAGATGCGCTATGCGCATCAAGGTGGGAAAAATCCGCCGAAAATCGTGATCCACGGCAACCAGTTGGATTCTGTGCCGAAAGCGTATCGGCGTTATCTGGAGAAGAAATTCCGCGAATCATTTGATTTGTACGGCACGCCGGTGCAGATTGCGTTCAAAACTGGCTCAAATCCATATGCCGGAAAGCAAAACAAACTGACGGCGCGGCAGATCAACAAAAAGCAGCGTTTGCAGAAGTTTGTGAAGCGTAAGAAAAAGTAAGCCGAATCTGTTCAGTTCAGTCGTTCAGTTTCGCCAGTGGTTGAAAACACTGGCTTTACGCCTTTTCCCCGCTGGGTAAATCATCAGAATCGCAAGAATTTCCGCTGGATTTGGATGTCCATGGCAACAGTAAGAAACTGTCGATTGCTGAAAATTGCGAATCCAGAGAAAGCTGTTCCTTATGGATGAGCGGTTTTCAGGAATGGGCAGACGAGTAAACCGGGATTTTTCGTTTCTCTCCAGCAACTTCCCGTACCAGTTTTGGAACAAGATAGCCGGGTAGTTGTGCGCCGATCTCTTCAATCAATGCAATCGCTTTTTCTTCCGGAACTTCAAAATGAGCCGCCCCTTGCACACGGTCGAGCAGATGCAGGTAGTAGGGCAATACGCCAGTCTCAAACAGCTTTTCACTTAACGAGATTAATGTTTCTATGGAATCGTTGATTTTGTGTAGTAAAACAGACTGGTTCAGCAGTGTTGTGCCGGTTTTCTTGATTTTTTCAATTGCCCGGCTGGCTGTTTCATCCAGTTCATTCGGAT
This sequence comes from uncultured Piscirickettsiaceae bacterium, assembly GCA_964344325.1. GTDB lineage: Bacteria > Pseudomonadota > Gammaproteobacteria > CAYFMX01. The sequence goes on along the minus strand of CAYFMX010000015.1, from coordinate 21,550 downwards.
GATTGATGTGCAAAACAATTACGATTTTAAGCTGGTTTTTAGCCTGCGTGTCGTTGTGCATTTTGCGCTGTATTTCCTGCAATAAGTTACAGAATTTTTCTGTAATACGCGACGGCAAAACTGTAGGAATTCGGGTATGGAAACGGATCGTTTTCAGATGGGAAATTTGTTTGGCGGTGTGCAGCAAATTTTCCAGTTTTTCATCGTCCAGCACTAGCGGATCGCCACCGCTGAGAATCAGTTCATGGATGGTGGAATCAGTAGCAATCGGCGCGAGTGTTTTTTCCCAATTTTGCGTGGAGGCGTGTTGTTGCGCATATGGAAAATGGCGGCGGAAACAATATCTACAATGAATTGCGCAAGCTGATGTGGTGATGAGTAGAGCACGTCCAGCATATTTTTGGATCAAACCGTTGCCATAAATTGCATTCAGATCGCCGACTGGGTCAATTTGAAAATCATTATGTGTTTCCAATTCGGGAGCGATAGGCAAAATTTGGCGTAAAAGTGGATCATTTGGATTGTTGCATTCGATTTTCTGCAAATAAATTTCAGTGACGCAAATCGGAAATTGGGCGTGGCTGCGTTGCATCCAATTGATTTGTTCCGGATCGGTAATGCTAAGTCGCTGTGCTAATACATCCGGAGTGCGGATTGCATTCGCCATTTCCTCTTTCCAATCCACTTCTGTTTCCTTTTTATATTTGCACAAATTTTCGCGAGAATCCGGTACAATCTACCGTTTTTTCGTAGCATTTTCCCGCGTATTTGATTTTATTTTTCTAAATTGCCCGAAAATGTTGTCTGATCCAAAGTGAATCTGGATCAGATGAATCTGAATCGTTCTGATCCATTTGAAATCCAATTGAATAGAGAAAAGGTAAATCCCGATGGCAACTGTCAGTACCAATGAATTCCGCTCCGGCTTGAAAGTGATGATCGACAATGAACCGTGTACGATTGTCGAAAACGAGTTTGTGAAACCAGGCAAAGGGCAGGCATTCAACCGCGTCAAATTACGCGGGTTGCTGACGGGACGCACTTTGGAAAAAACCTTCAAATCGGGTGAGTCGTTGGAACGCGCGGATATTCACGAGGAGGAGTACGAATTTTCCTATTCAGATGGCGAGCTTGCCTATTTCATGCATCCAGACACATTTGAGCAAATTGCAGCGGATGATGCGGCGATGACTGACGCGAAGCAGTGGTTGAAAGGGCAAGAGAAATGCCTGATTACATTGTGGAATGAGAAGCCGATCGCAGTGGCTGCGCCCAATTTTGTTGAATTGCAAATTACGGAGACCGATCCCGGTGTTCGCGGTGATACGGCAAGTGGTGGCGGTAAACCGGCATTGCTGGAAACCGGTGCAACGGTGCGCGTGCCGCTATTTGTAGAGCAGGGCGAGGTTGTGAAAGTTGATACTCGGAGTGGGGAATATGTTTCTCGTGCGAAAGACTAAAGGGATGATGAAGTCGTAAGAATTGCGGCGGGTCAATACGATGGTTGTTCCAATGATTACCCGATTCAAAGTGCTATGGCTGCTGATTCTGTTCAGCATCTTTTCCATTTTCTCTGTCTCCACGGTTGCGGCACTGCCAGAAGGATATACGGCAAAATATCGGCTGATCAGCAACGGGTTGCGTTTGGGGGAGACCGTGCAGACACTTTCCCGTGCTGCGCCGGATCAGCCCTACCAATTTGAGACCAAAGCAAAAGCGGTGGGGTTGGCTTTGTTGTTTATCCGAAAAATTGAAGAGCAATCCCGTTGGCGGTGGCAGGATGGGATGATTCAACCGTTGGAATATCGCTACGAAAAGGTTTACGGAAAACCAAGCAAAACGCCGAAAAATCGTCATATCCGTTTTGATTGGACAAATCAGACTGCAACTGCAACTGAAAACGGGAAAACGGCAGTTATCCGGCGTTTGCGTCCCGGTACGTTGGATGATGCCTCTATTCAATTGGCATTGATGCACGATCTGGAAGCTGGAAAAGAGCGTTTTTCCTACACGATCCCTAAAAAAGACCGCTGGCGCACGATTCATTTACGCGAAGGGCGGAAAACAGAAATTTCCGTTCCAGCAGGAAAATATATGACCCGCCATTTTGAACGCGTCAATATTTCCAGCGGTCGTGTTATGCAATTTTGGCTTGCGCCAGAATTGCACCATCTTCCAGTGCAGATTGAATATGAAGAGAAGGATGGCATGTCTTTTCAGCTGCAGTTGGAAAACGTGACGTGGCAATAAGTTAATTAGCCGATAATTGTAGATACGTTTTGTGTTCTACAACGTATTCTACAAATCTCCAAAATCTAAAAAAATCTTTGTGAATATAGATGATTTCTGACGAACTGCTTCAGTTCGACCGCCAGCATCTTTGGCATCCTTACACTTCCATGATTGCGCCGATCACGCCTTATCCGGTGAAGGCGGCGTATGGCTCTACGCTTGTGCTGGAAGATGGGTGTGAATTGATTGATGGCATGGCTTCGTGGTGGTCGGCGATCCATGGCTACAATGTGCCGGAAATCAACGCAGCATTGAAACAGCAAATTGACCAGTTTTCCCATGTGATGTTTGGTGGATTGACGCATCGTCCTGCTGTTGAATTGGGGAAACGGTTGGTCGAAATCACGCCAGAACCACTACAACATGTTTTTTTGGCGGATTCTGGTTCGATCTCCGTCGAAGTGGCATTAAAAATGGCAATTCAGTACTGGATTGCGCAGCAACAGCCGCAAAAAAATCGAATTGCTACACTACGACGCGGTTATCACGGCGATACGTTCGCAACAATGGCATTGACGGATCCTGATAATGGGATGCACACGCTATTTGGTGCGGTGATCCGCAAACCGTTTTTCATTGATGCGCCGCAGTGTGTAACCGATGCGGAATGGGCGGCAAATAGCGGCGATCTGGCATTGGATTCATTGCAAGCGATGCTGGAACAACACCATGCTGAAATTGCTGCGCTGATTCTGGAGCCAATCGCCCAAGGGGCAGGAGGGATGCGGTTTTATTGCCCGGAATTTCTGCGCCAGGCGCGTCATTTGTGTGATGAATTCGATGTGTTGCTGATTGCCGATGAGATCGCGACCGGGTTTGGACGTACCGGGACGTTGTTCGCGTGTGAACAGGCCGGAATTGTGCCGGATATTTTGTGCGTTGGAAAAGCACTGACCAGTGGGACGATGACGTTGGCGGCTACATTAACTACCGCAAAAATTGCACAAGCCGTTGGAGTTTTAATGCATGGTCCCACTTTTATGGGCAATCCGCTCGCTTGTGTTGCTGCGTGCGCGAGTATTGATCTGTTACTGGATTCGCCATGGCAATCGCACATTCAAAATCTGGAAATGGGATTGAAAGCTGGGCTTGCGCCATGTGACGGTTTTGCAGGTGTCAAAGAAGTACGTGTTTTGGGCGGGATTGGTGTAGTGGAACTAGAGCAGCCGGTCGAGATGGAAGAAATTCAGCCAATGTTTGTCGAAGCGGGGATTTGGGTACGACCGTTCGGAAAATTGGTCTATGTGATGCCGCCGTATATTCTGACAGAACAGGAATTGGAAACGTTGACTCACGGTATCCAAACCGTGTTGCAGCGGTATTTGGATAGACAACTGTAAGGGCAGACCCATGTGTCTGCTCCTATTGCAGGATGTCTATATATTATGGGCACACCCGCGTGTGTGCCCCTACAGAAAAATTTAGACCGTTTGGGTTGGAATTTTCGGATGTTTGCCGTGAATCAACACCATCAACGCAGGCGCAAGTAGTAAATCTGCTACCAATGCAAGAACAATCGCCAAACCGGTCAGCCAGCCAAAATTCCACAGGTTGTTGAGCGTGGAACTCATGAAGATGAAGAATCCAGCGCTCAGCGCAATTGTGGTGACAACCATTGCCCGCCCGGCAGTGTGGAAAGTCTGTTCAATCGCTTTTACCGTGCTGCCGCTTTGCGCATGATAGCGATGAAAATTGTGCATGAAATGGACAGTATCATCGACCGCCAACCCTAGCGCAATACCGCCAATCAGCATGGTGAATGCATCTAGCGGAATGCTCATCCAGCCTGCAATCCCTAGTACTAGAATGATCGGGAAGAGGTTTGGCAACATGCTGATCAGTCCCATGCGGATTTGTCCGATTAGCACAATCATCATTGCAGTGATGACAAAGACCGCAATCGTATAACTTTGCGCCATGCTGGTCAGCATCGCCCCCATTGTGCGCCCGAAGACCGCGACCAGTCCGGTCACGTGCGTTTGCGCATATCCGGCGAACACTTCATCGACCTGAGCATGGATTTGTCCGATGATTTGCTGGTAGCTGCCCGCATCAACCCACGGTAGGCGCACGGTCAGTCGTGCTTTGCGCAATTCGCTATCGACAAAATCTTCCAGATCGTCAGAGCCGCTGTTTTCAAATAGAAACAGCTCCTGTGCCAGCAAGTCGCGTTTTTGCGGGATGGAGTAGAAGGCTGGATCATTGCCATTCAACGCCTGGTTGGTTTCGCGTAAAATATCGACGACCGAGAGTTTTTTTCCTGCTTGAATCGTGCCGAATTCGGATTCAAAGATATTGAACCGTTCTTGCAGGGTTGCTAGCCGTTGCATGAATTCCGGGTTGTACAATCCTTCCGGTTTGCCGCTATCGACAACCACTTCAAAAGAGACCGAACCGTTCAATTCACGATCCAGTTTGTCCATAGAGACACGCACGGGGTTTTCTTTCGGTAGCCAAGTCATTACGTCGTGTTTCAGTTGCACTTTGGTAAGCCCGACAAACGCAATGGCCAGCAGCAGTCCGCAAACCGTCAGTACTTTCACAGGATGCTCAACCGCCCAGTGTGATGCGCCATTCAGAATGCGGTCAACGATGGTGTTGCGATCCGGGGCAACGTGATGGGTTTTCTGCTTGATTGGAAAAATCGCCAGCAAAATCGGTAGCAAAACGACCGAATAGAGCAAGGCTAGCAACGCGCCAACGCCACCAAAAATGCCCAGTTCAGCAACGGCACTCAATTCGGCGATTGAGAACGACATCAATCCGGCTGCGGTGGTGAGCGAAGTCATTAGCACAGCGAGTCCGGAATGGCCGACGGCATAGGCAATCGCGCCCTCTTTTGCGCCAGTTTCATCGTAGCGGCGATAGAAGATCGACAAAATATGCACGGAATCGCCAATCGCCACTGCAAGAATAAACGACGGCAAAATTTGTGATGTGAGTTTCAGCGGCACGCCCAACATCGCCATCATCGCAATCGTCACTAGCAGCGAAAGGATCACTACGATCAGAGGCAACAGAATCCCGCTGAACCGCCGAAATAGTGCTAGCAATAGCACAAAAATCGTCGCAATCATCAGCAACGTGAATTTGCCCATATCCTGTTGCATGGCACCTTTCAGGAATTCGGTGAGCGTGGGGGAGCCAGTCACTTCAATCGGGAAATCGTCGCTTTGGTAACGCGCAGTGATGTCCAGCACTGACCGCACCATTTCGTTGCTCTCTTCGTCCGTCAGGAACGGGCGTTCTGTTTGTGTGGGCGTCGTGTTGGAAGTGCCAGTATTCGTTTCATCAAAATTGGGTTCATCAAACCCTTCCATCAAATCGGCATCGTTTTGCCCAACGCTGGAATAGGCTTGGGTTTCCAGCACAATCGCAGTCAGGTTATGTTTTGCAGAGAAGAGAAAACCGCTATAAAGTGGATGGTTGCGAACCGCTTTTTCCAACGCCTGATATCCTTCTGGTGTGTCGGGGAAGGCTTCCATCAAATCTTCGACGATTAACTCATCTTCGGTTCCCGTGGTGTAGCGGACATTGACCAAGCTGGTCACTTCATCCAGATGGGGAACGTTTTCTTCCAGCTCTTCGTGGAGTTGTTTCAGTTTTTCGAGAAAGACGGGATCGAAAATATTTTTCGGCCGGAGCGTGACGATGACCACTTCCTCGCGTCCAAATTGTTCGCGGAACTGGTTGTAGTGGATTAAGGTCGGGTCATCCTCACGTAAAAATCCTTCGTTGGAGGTATCTACGGTGGTTTTGGGCAAGAATGACAGTATCGAAGCAGTCACCACGAATATGAACAATAAGGCGATCCATTTGTACTGGATCATCTGTAAAGTGAATTTGGTAAAGCTGTGCTCAATCGCATTGCGGTTGATTTTTCCGAGCATAATGGAAGTTGTCCTGACGAATTTATTCTGAAAAACAGTAGTGAATGGGTTTTGTGAAAACCAATAGCGGTGCATTGTACAAAATTGGACTCTTCTTGCGCCAAAAAAATCTGTTTGTGTTGGATTTGTGCTGGAAAAGCAATGAGCAATAAAAAAACCGCCTTTCTGTTTCCAGAGAAGCGGTTTTTCAGTTTGTAACTTTTCAGTGGAGAATCAATTCGTCATTCAGCGAAACAACAATGCTAGAAAAAAACAGAGAATAATTATTTTTTGTGGTTATTTTTATATCAGTTTATAAAAATCACTGCAGTTGTTGTTTGTTTGATACTAGGTCGAATTGTTTCAAAATATTACTACTTCTTCTTACCACTGGTTATGTCCTTGATCATGATGCTCATGATGTTGTTCGTGGTTTTCATGATGATTGTCGTGGTGTTCCTGATTTTGATTATTTTGCTGGTTTTCAATCAACAAGGCATCACGGCTGCCATATTTCTGTTCTGCACCTGCAACCCAAACTGGTGCACGTCCACGACCAGTCCAAGTTTCACTCGGATTATCCGGGTTACGGTATTTCGGCGCGACTTTCCCGCGTTTACCTTTGGTTGTTTTTTTGGCTGCGCGTCCTCTCCCGCCGCCTGATTTCAGGTTTTTCAACTCCTCAACGGATACGCCATATTTTTTTGCCATTGCCTCCAGTTCTTTCTGCATCTGTGGCATTTTTTTCTTTCTTTTGGCGATTTCTGCTTCAATTTCAGCTTTGAGTTGTTCCAGCTTATTAATAGAGTAGCGATCCAGTTTCATAGTTTTCCTCAAACAGCGATGCCGCTGATCTTTGCATTAAAAATATATTTTTCAGAAATCAGAAAACATGTTCTTCCGATTTGTTTCTGAATTGAATAAAAGTATATCCAGAATAAAATAGAAATCAAACCGGTAAAACAAAAAAATGCAAAAAATTTGATAAATTCTTCAAAGAATTTTTGAAAAAAAATCGTATTGGAAAAAATTTAAGAAAAAAATGATTATTTTTTGGAATAAATCAAAAAAATAAGGATCAAATTAAAAGTCGGTTTCTCTCCGTATCAGTTTTTCGGTTGATTCCGGGATATTTTTTGAAGTAAATCTGTTTTTTCCGGATTGTTTAACGGTAGTTTTGTGGTTCTTTGATTCCAAGGTGGGATCAGAAGGTGTAATAGAGATTCCTGGTTTTTACTTTTTGTGTTTTTGATCAGCATTTTTTGACTTTTTTCTAAAATTTTTTCCCGCGTTTTTCTGTAACTTCTGTTTTGAATTTCTATCAGTTTTGCTCAGAAAATCTGAATGATGTGAATCGTTGGAACGATTTGAATGGTTTGGTTTTTTTCTGGAACTTTTTTTGTTTTTCAGTGAGTTGTTTGGTTTTCGAAACGCCGGTTCTGTAGGGATTAACGCTTGTTTTCCACTACCAATCCAGTTTTCTAGACCAATTTCCTGAAGTGCTTGACGCAATAATGACCAGTTTTTTGGATCGTGATAACGGAGAAATGCTTTGTGAATTCGCCTGCGTCGTCCGCCGCGTGGAATCGGAATTGTTTTGCTAGTCCGGGTGATTTTCTTCAGCGGCGAAAGTCCGCTATGGTACATCGCAGTTGCCAGCGCAGAAGGGGTGGGCAGGAAATTCTGCACCTGATCCGGGCGGAATTTGTTCTGTTTTAACCAACGCGCCAGATGCGCCATATCCTGATCGGTCGTGCCGGGATGGGCGGCAATGAAATAGGGAATCAGATATTGTTCTTTTCCGGCTTTTTTGGATGCGCGATTAAATTGTTCACGGAAGCGATAAAAAGAATCTATCCCCGGTTTCATCATTTGTGAGAGCGGATTCTCTTCTGTATGTTCCGGCGCGATTTTGAGATAGCCGCCGACGTGATGGGTCGCCAACTCTTCAATATATTTTGGCGAGCGCACGGCCAAATCGTAGCGCAACCCGGAAGCAATCCCGATTTTTTTGATACCGGGCAGTTTCCGCGCCGCGCGGTAAAGATGAATCAGTGGATCGTGGTCAGTATTCAGATTTTTGCAAATATCGGGATAGACGCATGATAGTTTCCGACAAGCCGATTCAACCTTTTCACTTTTGCATTTTAGGCGATACATATTGGCAGTCGGGCCACCGAGATCAGAAATTTGCCCAGTGAATCCAGGCGTGCGGTCACGAATTTCTTCCAGCTCGCGCAAAATCGAATCTTCTGAACGATTTTGGATAATCCGCCCCTCATGTTCGGTGATCGAACAAAACGTACAGCCGCCAAAACAGCCACGCATAATATTGACTGAAAAACGGATCATCTCGTAAGCGGGAATTTTTTTCCCGGCGTAGGCAGGATGGGGAATTCGCGCGTAGGGCAATTCATAAATTCGATCCAGCTCTTCCGTTTCCAATGGAATCGGCGGCGGGTTGATCCAGACAAACCGATGATCGTGTGGCTGGATCAGCGGACGCGCATTGCCGGGGTTGGTTTCCAGATGAAATTGCCGCGAGGTGTGCGCATATAAATAAGCGTCGCGTTTGACCTGTTCGTAGGAGGGAAGCTGGATGACTTCGTTTGCGCGGGAAAACCGAATGAGTTTTGCAGTATTTGTTTCAGAACTTTGATGCTGATTCAGATCATAAGATTTTCTGGAGAGTTTAGCTGAAGATTGCGCGTTATCCGGCAAATGGGACAAATCAATCTGTGTTTTTCCAGTGAGTTGCTGATCCAATTCTTCCTGATTGAGCAAAAATGCCGTGCCGCGCAAATCACGGATATTCTGGATAGGCTCTTTTTTCGCCAATCGGTGTGCTACTTCGACTAATGCGCGTTCGGCGTTTCCAAACAGCAACACATCGGCTTTGGCATCAACCAGCACCGAACGCCTCACTTTATCAGACCAGTAATCGTAATGGGCGATGCGCCGCAAGCTCGCCTCAATTCCACCCAAAATAATCGGCACATCTTTGTATGCTTCGCGGCATCGCTGGCTGTAGACAAGTGTGGAACGATCCGGGCGTTTGCCGCCTTCGCCATTCGGGCTGTAGGCGTCGTCGTGGCGCAAGCGATTATCGGCGGTGTAGCGGTTGACCATTGAATCCATATTGCCCGCAGTCACCCCGAAAAAGAGGTTGGGTTTTCCCAGAACCTGGAAGGCGTCCGCGCTTTGCCAATCTGGTTGCGTAATGATACCAACGCGGAAACCGTGTGCTTCCAGTAGCCGTCCAACTAGTGCCATGCCGAAGCTGGGGTGATCGACGTATGCGTCGCCAGTGACGAGAATGACATCGCAGGAATCCCAACCTAGATCATCCATCTCTTCGCGGGACATCGGCAAAAAGGGTGCGATTCCGAAGCGGTGCGCCCAAAATTTTTTGTGGGAAAAGAGGGATTTCATGGTGAGGAGGGAAAATTAGAGATGCTGGATCAGGAATGCTGGAAAAGCGGCGCATCATACCTTTTTCATAAGCGCAAAAAAAAGCACCATGTTGCATGGTGCTTTTAAAGGTTTTTGCAATTTTTAGTTCAACGCTTAGTTAAATCTTTAGTTCACTTTTAGATCTACAATCAGACCGGATTCATCTTTTATGCATAGGCATGCAGGCAATTGTTCCGTTCTGCTGTGCTAATTTCATTGCACAGTTCAATGCCTGGAATCGTCACCCACATCATGCTGTTGCAGGCCTTTTCGACCTTTTTGTACTTTTCCTGACATTCATCGGAATAGCCCAATGGCTGATCCGGCTGTTTGTCATTCAGCGTCTGCTTTTTCTGCTTCCGGTTTTTCAGCGTCAAGGTTTTGCGTGGCTTGCGCGCTTCCGGAACCAGCCGGTCTCCCGCCTCCAAAATGCCTTCCTGTTGCAAATGCTCAATGACCCGTCGTCGCTGATCTTCCGACGCGGCATTCCAGATCTTTTCATCAATTTTCAATTCGCGCATAGTGCGGTCTAATCCTCTGTTTTCATCTCCCCCATAATTACAAAAAAAGAAAAGCTACCGATGTGCTTTCCTTCATCGTCCGTCGTCATCATTGACCGGAGAGCATCATAGCGAAATGGGAAAGAGAGGATAAATCAAACTTTTACAGAGAGTTATAAGAAGGTTTTGTTTCAGTTTCGAGGATTGCTAGAGATAAAATGGAAAGTTTTTTTGCAAAAAAAGGGAATAAAGGAGGTATTGAACTGCGTTGGCAGAATGTTCTGGATTTGTTGCCGATCCGTTTTTCCAGTTGCCTATTGTGTCCGCAAATGCCGGAGCGCGGTTCGTCGCTGTGTGCGACTTGTTTGGACGGATTGCCACGGCTGGGGGAACCGCCGCCGGAATTGACCCAAATCTGGAGTCAGGTCGAAATTCCGTTTCTCTACCGCTCACCTATAGATGATTTCATTCGGCAGTTAAAATTCCATCATCAACTCCATCTTTCTCGTCTGTTGGGAAATTTGCTAGCTGATTTTTTGGAGCAGCAGATTCAAAAAACAGATTTCCAACCCCCAGAGATGATTATTCCTGTGCCACTGCACAAAAGTCGTTTGCGGGAGCGGGGATTCAATCAGTCATTGGAAATTGCCAAGCCAGTGATGCGAAGATTGGGGATTCCGTTACAACGTACGTTATGCCAGCGGGTACGGGCCACTTCAGCACAATCCGGGCTGGAGTTAGAAGCACGCAAGAGAAATCTGCACGGTGCGTTTGCAGTTTCTAAGCCATTGCACGGAGAAACGATTGCTCTGGTTGATGATGTAGTGACGACCGGCAGTACGTTGCTTGCATTGAGTGATGTCCTGAAACAGGCGGGCGCGGGGGAAATTCAGGTTTGGGCAGTGGCGTGGACGCCGCCTACCGCAGAATAGCTATTCACCTATATATCCTATCGGGATCAAAGCGTGTAGCCAGTGGTTTTAACCACTGGCGTTATTGATGAGAATCAATGCGTTCAATTTACCGGTGGTTGAAACCACCGGTTTTACGCTATTTCCCCGCTGGGGAAAGTTGGATGAACAGCAATTTATTGCAACGCCGCCTGCAAATCTGCCTCCGGCGTGGTGATCGGCTGGATGTTGAATGCTTCAACCAGTTTTTCCAGCACAGGTGGTGTGATGAATGCCGGTAAGGTTGGCCCCAAACGGATATTTTTCACGCCAAGTGCAAGCAGAGTTAGCAATACCGCCGCTGCTTTTTGCTCAAACCACGAGATAATCAGTGAGAGTGGCAAGTCATTCAATTCACACTCAAATGCGTCCGCCAGCGCAGCCGCTACTTTGATTGCAGAATAGCTATCGTTGCACTGTCCCATATCAAGCAAACGCGGGATGCCGCCGATGTCGCCATGGTCTTCCTTGTTGAAGCGGTATTTCGCGCAGCCCAACGTCAAAATAATCGTATCTTTCGGCGTTTTCTCGACAAATTCGGTGTAGTAGTTGCGCCCACTTGCTGCGCCATCGCAGCCACCGACGAGGAAGAAGTGTTTGATTGCGCCGGCTTTGACCGCATCAATCACTTTGTCCGCCACGCCCAGCACCGCGTCGCGCCCAAAGCCAGTCATGATCCACTGGTCGGCCTCATCTTCTACGAAACCGGGCAACGCGTTTGCTGCTTGAATCACCGTGGAGAAATCGTGGTCTTCGATGTGGCGCACACCTGGCCAACCAACTGGTCCAGTGGTGAAAATGCGCTGACGGTAGCTCGCTTGCGGCTCGATGATGCAGTTGGAGGTCATCACAATCGCGCCGGGGAAAGTGGCGAACTCTTTTTGCTGGTCTTGCCATGCGCCGCCATAGTTGCCGACCAGATGGCTATATTTTTTCAGGTTGGGGTAGCTGTGCGCTGGGAGCATCTCGCCGTGGGTGTAGATGTTGATCCCTTTGCCTTCGGTCTGTTGCAGCAATGCTTCCAGATCGTTCAGGTCATGCCCACTGATCAGAATTGACTTGCCTTTGACTGGCGTAATGCGCACCTGAGTTGGTTCTGGTGTGCCAAAACGACCAGTGTTGCCGGCATCCAGTAGTTCCATCACTTTGAGGTTGAGATTGCCGAGTTCCAACGCTTGTCCCAACAATGCATCCACATCGGCTGGGTCGGAAGCGAGAAAATCAAGTGTGTTTTCGATGCCTGCATAGACTTCGTCGCTCTCTTGTCCCAGCATTTTCGCGTGGTGGGCATAAGCGGCAACGCCTTTGGTTCCGTACAAAATTAACGCACGCAATCCGATAATGTCGTCGCCAACAGTCTCTTTGCCGATGGTGATTGCTGCTTCTGGGGCTTGGTTCATCAACGCCGCCAAATCGCTCGCCGGAACATACGCTGCTGCGCCGGAGAGTTCTTCTGCCAGTTTGCCTTGTGCTTTTGCTACCGTTTCGTAGGCATTTTTGACGCGGTCACGAATTTGCGTCGCTTCCTGCAACAGATTGGTGAAACGAGCTGCATTGAAATTGACGTTGGTCAGCGTGGTGAAGAGCGCATACAGAATAAACTGGTCTGCTTCGCGATCTGCTGCGCCGAGTTCCCGTGCCCGTTTTGCATATTGTGCGATGCCTTTTACTTCGTAGATCAGCAAATCTTGCAGGTCGGAGGTGGTCTCATCTTTTCCGCATGCGCCTTGGGTGGAATTACAGCCGAGAAAATTTGCGCCTCGGGCGGTTTGTTCACATTGGTAGCAATACATAGTTCTGCTCCTGATTGAGTCTCCCAAAGGGGTAATACCGTTCGGTGGCTAAATAAAGACCACCCCGACGCTACGCGTCCCTCCTCCATAGGAGGGGAATTCCCCTTCTTTGAAGGGGGGACAGGCAAAACCTGACGGGGTAGTTCTTTCTAAAGCAATGCTGAACTGAATGGTGATACCCAAAGGAAGAAGGTAAGGGGAAAGCGGAGAAAACAAAGTGTGCCGCATTCCTAAAATTATCGGAAATTCTACAAATGTTTCAGATTCTCCAATTCTACGCGGAAAGCGTGTTTGGAAAAGAGAAAGTGAAAATTATTTGAGCATTACTTCAGAACGGTTTGGTGGAGTGATTTGTGAATTGTCCTGTGGATAACTTTGTGGAAATCGTCTGCACACGCTGTTGAATTTGGGCAATTTGGTGGTTCGTTCACACCAGTTATAGAATTTTTGAATATGTATTAAGTAATTGTTATATATTATATTTTTAGGGGTATTTTGGATTTGTGGTTTGAGTGGGGAATAAAAGTGGGGTATAGTGCACAGAAGTGGGGAAAAGTGGATAAAATAGGATCGACTCCATGTTTCGTGGCAACCAGAACATCAATTTGGACAGTAAAGGGCGGGTCGCTATCCCGGCCCGTTACCGTTCCCGTTTGCAGGAAAAAGCAGACGGCGCATTGATCGTTGCACCTGGAATTGGCTCCCCCTGTTTGGACTTCTATCCTGCGCCCGAGTGGATCATGCGGGTCGAATCAAAAATCGAATCGTTACCACGTGAATTGCAGATGAAATTGCGCCGGCAGTTCATTGGTCGTGCTGCGGAATGTGAATTGGACAGTAACGGACGCATCTTGCTGCCCGCGGCATTGCGCGAATATGCCGGATTGGAAAAATCTGCTGTGCTGGTTGGAGTCGGCTACAAGATGGAATTGTGGGAGGCAGGACGCTGGGATGGCGTGGTTGAGGAAGAGGCATTGGGTGAAGCGGATCTGGAGATGCTGAAAGATGTCTATTTCTGATCGTGCTTTTTCTTCGGATGAACATATTTCTGTGTTGAAACAGGAAGTGTTGGATGCCTTGCAGATTCAGCCAGATGGTATGTATGTCGATGGTACATTTGGGCGCGGCGGACATGCACAGGTGATTTTGGAACAGCTTTCCGACAACGGAAAATTGATCGTGATGGATCGCGATCCAGCAGCGATTGCGGTGGCGCAGCAGAAATTGGGCGACGATGCGCGGGTGGAAATTTTCCATCAATCTTTTTCCCAATTGGGCGCATCGCTGGAGCAGCAAGGGTTACAAGGAAAAATAGACGGAATTTTGCTGGATTTGGGTGTTTCCTCGCCGCAACTGGATGGGGCAGAACGGGGGTTCAGTTTTCAGCAGGAAGGGCCGCTGGATATGCGGATGAATCCACAGGCGGGGCAATCAGCGGCTGAGTGGCTCAACCACGCGCCACAAGAAGAGATCGCGCAGGTGTTGTGGGAATTTGGTGAAGAACGTCAATCGCGCAAAATTGCCCGCAAAATTGTCCAGACACGGGATGAAACGCTGCTAGCTACGACAACACAGCTCGCCAAATTGGTGGAGCGGGTGATTCCTAATAGCCATAAGAGTCAGAAACGACAGCAGAAAAAACATCCGGCGACACGCACTTTTCAGGCGATCCGGATTTTTATCAACCGTGAGTTGGAAGAATTGCAGCAGGTATTGATGCAAGCAGTGGAAAGTTTGGCGATTGGTGGGCGATTGGCGGTGATCAGTTTCCATTCGTTGGAAGATCGGATCGTGAAACGGTTTTTTCGCGACCAATCGAAAATTCAGGATGATTTTCCAACTGATTTGCCAATACGAAGCGAGATTCGTTCTGGTGTGCTGAAAATCATCGGCAAACCGATTTTCCCCTCGGAAGCAGAAATTCAATGCAATCCACGGGCGCGTAGTTCTGTGTTGCGGATTGCGGAACGGCAAGTGGCGGGGACGGTGTTGTCATGAATGTTGGTTTTTTGAATCCTTTGCCATTGTTTGAACTTTTTGCGGTACCAAAGGTGGTATTGCCGATCTTGGTATTGGTGTTGTTGGTCAGCACATTTAGCGTGGTTTATGTGAAGCATCAATCCCGACAATTACATACTGAGTTGCAAAATTTACAGAAAAAGCACGATTTTTTGCTGGAGCAACAAGGGCGGTTGCGGTTGGAGGAACGTACGTTGGGTAATCTGGTGCGTGTAGAACAGCGGGCGCGGGAGAGTTTGGGAATGGTATTTCCATCAGCAGCACAATCGCAGGGTAAACGCCAACACTAAGAATGGTTTGATACCAGTAGTCCAGTCTTAAATCAAACCTGTGGAAATCTTGTAGAAGCGCAGGTTTGGAAAAATAGATTTAATAAAACAAATACTAAAAAACCAGAAGAAATAATTTCAGGTTCCAACTATGAATAAGTCACAAGTGACAGGGGATACACCTCTACGGCGTAGGTTTATCTATTCTCTACTGATTATAGGTGTCATTGCCTTGACTGCACGGGCATTTGATCTGCATTTGGTTCGAGGTCCCTATCTGCAAGCGGAGGGGGAAAATCGTGCAGTACGGTATACAGAAATGCCTTCACGGCGTGGATCAATTGTTGACCGAAATGGTGAGATTTTAGCGTTGAGTACTCCTATGGTGACTGTAGGAGTGAATCCAGAAGAGTTGATGGAAGCACTAGTGCGGTCTCCTGCACATCAAGCAAAGCTGAAACAGTTAGAGCAGTTGTTAGGAGAGGAGGCGGGTCAGTTAGAGGATAAAATTTCTAGAGCGATTGTTTTAGAACGTAAATATATTCCGCTGAAACGCCAGTTGGAGCCGCAGCTGCAAAATAAGATTGCCATGCTACAGATTCCTGGGTTGGAGTTTCGACGTGGTATGAAACGATTTTATCCAGAAGGGGAGACAATGGCTTCCCTGCTCGGATTTACCAATCTGGATGATATGGGACAGGAAGGATTAGAGCTGGCCTACGATGAATATTTGACGGGGATACCAGCGCGGTTCCGAGTAGTGCAGGATCGTTATGGGCAACCGATCCGTACTGATTTGCGGGAAGTAGCGGAACCGGGTGATACGCTGCAATTGAGTATTGATCGGCGATTACAGTTTTTTGCTTTTAACGCTTTGAAGAAGGCGGTGGATTACCATAAAGCCATATCTGGTTCGGCGGTGGTTCTGGATACGGAAAGCGGTGAGGTGTTGGCAATGGCGAACTATCCGACCTTCAATCCGAATGATCAGGAACAACGTACAGGGGATGGTCTTCGTAATCGTGCTGTGACTGATTTGTTTGAACCGGGCTCCACAATGAAGCCATTTACTGTCGCTGCAGCATTGGAGAACAGTATCTTACATGAGAACACATTAATTGATACTGCGCCGGGACGGTTGCGGATTGGGAGTAAGATGATCAGTGAGTATCGGTACAAAAATTTTAAAACGATTAATGTTTCCACTGTAGTACAGAAATCCAGCAACGTTGGCTCTGCGAAGATTGCGCTAATGATGGAACCCAAACAATTGTGGGAGATGTTACATAATGTGGGTATTGGAGAGGTTGTTGGCAGTGGTTTTCCAGGAGAAGAGAGTGGAGTTCTGCGGGACTATACTGGCTGGCGAGATGTAGAGCAGGCGGTGCACTCGTATGGATATGGAATGAGTGTTACACCATTGCAACTGGCACGTGCTTATAGTGTGTTGGCAGAAGACGGAGTTCTTCGCCCTGTTTGGTTTTTACGCAATCCACAGCAGGTATCAGAAGGGGAGCCGGCGTTATCTGAAGAGACAGCTCGCCGTGTACGCCGGATGTTGGAAGGGGTCACCCAATTTGGGGGTACAGCAATTGCTGCGCAAGTTGACGGATATCGTGTAGCAGGTAAAACGGGCACGGTTGATAAGATTGTTGGTGGCAAGTATAGCAGTAGAAATCATATGGCTGTCTTTGCAGGGATGGGGCCGATGAAAAACGATGATCCAAAAGTTGTGACTGTAGTGGTGATTAATGATCCAAAACATGATGGCTATACTGGCGGTGCAGTTTCTGCCAAGGTTTTTTCCGACATCATGGGCGCAGCATTCCGGATTTTGGGGATTCCGCCGGAAAAGCCGGAGAGTTCACCACACGATGATCCACGTCAGATGATGGTACGTGTTGGTAGTGAGGGTTAAGGATTGGTCGGTTAGTACTGGTAGGGAAATAGCACGAGTATGCAGCATCAGCAGCAAGCAGGAGAACAATCAGAAAGCTGGGTGCTCGGTGAGTTGTTGAATGATATTGTTGATATTAGTTCTATTGAAAGTATAGCGAGTAAAAGCTTTTTCAATCAGAATATTGTTGCGCTGGCATTGGATAGTCGGGAAGTGTGTCCAGATGCACTTTTCTTCGCTTTGAAAGGCGAAAAGCAGCATGGCCTCCAATTTGCGCAACAGGCAGTTGAAAAGGGTGCGGTTGCAGTATTGTGGGAATCCGGTTCTGACGCACAATCTGATTCCAACTCTAATTCTCATTCTGATCTTGATACAGATTTATATCAGCAAGCTGAAAAGCTATCCGTTCCTGCGATTGCCGTTCCCGATTTGCGGGAAAAAATGGGTCTGATTGCCGACCGGTTTTTCGCGTATCCTTCTAAAAATCTCAAAATTGCGGCAGTGACGGGCACGGATGGCAAAACTTCTGTCACTCATTTTATTGCAATGCTGATGGCGAGCATTAGCGATGCGGGAAAAGCAGGGCTGATGGGGACGCTCGGTGCGCAAACGGTCGATGCATTCGGGCAGTTTGCTGATTTGGCGTTCGATCTGAATTTGGGTGAAGATGTTGGGTCAGAAACTGAATTTGAATCTGGAACGAAAACGTCCGATTTTTTCAAATTGCATCTCCATACCACCGCAGACGCAATTTCGGTGCATCAACAGTTGGCGAAATTTCGGGCGAACCAGATCGGTTTTGTGGCGATGGAGGCTTCGTCACATGGCATCCATCAACAACGATTGGCGGGCGTTGCAATTGATGTCGCAGCACTGACGCAATTGGGTAGTGATCATTTGGATTATCACGGTACGCTGGCGGCGTATCGCGAAGCGAAACAGGCGTTGTTTTTTCATCCGGGATTGAAAGCGGCGGTGTTGAATGCGGAGGATGACTTGGGGCGTGAAATTGCGGAGTCGTTTCGCAAGCCGCGTTCAGTCACAGAGATGATGCAAGCCTTAAAACAGGATCGGATGCAGCAGTTGACGCAAGTGATTACCTACGGGATTGGTTGTGAAGCGGATTTGCGTGCCGATATTGTTTCGCAGGATCAACAAGGAATCGCGTTTACATTGCAGTTTTCCGGTCAAGTTGACGCGATTAATCCATTTGAACCAGTGGGACAGCAAGTTTATCCATTGCGAACGAAACTGTATGGACGGTTCAATCTGAGCAATCTGTTGGCGGCGATGGGAACATTGCTTTGCTGGGGTGTGCCCCTGGAACAGGTGGTGGCGCAAATTCCGAATTTGGGCGCAGTATCAGGTCGGATGGAACAATTCCGCACAGTTGATGGAAAAACGGCGACGCTGGTGGTCGATTATGCCCATACGCCGGGTGCGCTGGAGTCGGTGTTGACAGCGTTGCGGGATCATCTGCCGTTTCCGTTGTTTGGCAATCAAGCGAATCCATCGGATCAGGTGAATCAACCAAAATTATGGGTTATTTTTGGCTGTGGTGGTGACCGTGATCAGAAAAAGCGTCCGCACATGGGCAAAATTGCCGAGCAATTGGCAGATAAAGTTATCGTCACCAACGACAATCCGCGCAGTGAAAATCAGGAAGCAATTACCGATCAGATTTTGGCAGGGATGGCGTATCCTGAAAACGTCACTGTCATTCACGACCGCAAGCAGTCGATTGAAACTGCATTTCACCAAGCAGGTGCAGAAGATGTGATTTTGATTGCAGGAAAAGGACATGAGGATTACCAGGAAATTAATGGCAAAAAATATCCGCTGAGTGATCGTGAAATTGCTCAAAATTTGGTGGGTTTGGTTGTAGCAGGAGATGCGTTGTGATTTCAGTCAATGCGCCAAAACTATCTGAAGTAGCGGATATTTTTGGAGCCGCATTGCACGGCGAAGATGCTGTTTTTTCCGGTGTCAGCACCGACACACGTACATTGCAGTCGGGTAATTTGTTTGTTGCGTTGCAAGGACCGAACTTTGATGGAGAACAGTTTTTGGCGGTTGCGCAGGAGAAAGGTGCGGTTGGCGCACTGGTTTCGCAAATCGTTCCAGAAATTTCGTTGCCACAAATCGCGGTGCAACCAGCTTGCGAAAATACGCGCATTGCGCTTGGAAAATTGGCTTCCATGTGGCGACAACAGTTTGATATTCCGATTGTAGCAATCACTGGTAGCAATGGTAAAACAACAGTGAAAGAGATGGTTGCATCAATTTTGCGGGTTGGGAAATCGGGGCAGTTAAATGGAGAAAGTGCTGAAGAAATTTCTGGTTTGCAGACGCAAGGCAATTTTAATAATGACATCGGTATGCCGCTGACGTTACTGCGTCTTTCGCTGGAACATCGCTGGGCAGTGATTGAGATGGGTGCGAATGCGCCGGGCGAAATCGCCTATTTGTCGAAACTGGCAAAACCGACGGTGGCATTGGTCAACAATGTTGGCGCGGCGCATCTCAGTGGGTTTGGTTCGATTGCGCAAATCGTTGAGGAAAAAGGTGCGATTTACAGTGGTTTGGGGAAAGATGGCGTAGCAGTCGTCAATGCGGATAGTCCCCATGTAAATCGTTGGCAAGAAATTGTAGAGAAGAATGCTGGGAAAAAGATTGTTACGTTTAGTGCGAACGATAAAAATTTAAATGCACTCATCCCCGAAAAGTTTCCGTTGTTGGGTGAACACAATCAGATGAATGCGTGTGCAGCGATTGTCGTTGCGTTGCAAATGGGGGCAAATTCGGAGCAAATTCGACGTGGATTGGAGAAAATGCAGCCAGTTGCAGGTCGTTTGCAGAGGAAAGCCGGTTTGTACAGTTCACAAGTGATTGACGATACGTATAACGCCAATCCCGATTCGCTGAAAAGTGCGATGGAAGTTTTAGCTGGATTTGCTGGGAAGACAATTCTGGTGCTGGGTGATATGGGGGAATTGGGAAATGAAGGTGCGGAATTGCATCGGCAGGCGGGCGTGCAGGCGAAAAAATTGGGAATTGATCAGTTTTATACGCTAGGTGAATTGGCAAGAGAGGCACAGGCTGGGTTTGATGAAGATTATAAAAATCTTCCCAGCTCCTCCTTTATAAAAGGGGGAAACCTTCATGGTGAAGAAGAGTTTCATTTTCAGGATCACGATTCTCTTGTGAATGCATTGAAAAAAGATTTAGGAAAAAATGTAACTGTGCTTGTGAAGGGTTCGCGGTTTATGCATATGGAGCAGGTGGTAGAGCAGATTACAGAGCAGAATCAAAAGAATACCAAGGAACAATCATCATGATGCTCTATCTGAGTCAATATCTGGAACAGTTTTTCGGGTTCTTCGGAGTATTCCAGTATCTGACGTTGCGGGCGATTTTAGGCACGTTGACGGCGTTATTGGTTGCGCTTTTGTTTGGCCCCATCGTGATCCGCAAATTGACCCAATATAAAGTCGGGCAAGCAGTGCGAGAAGATGGCCCGCAGACGCATCTGCAAAAAGAGGGTACGCCGACAATGGGCGGCGCGTTGATTTTGATTTCAATTGCGATGGCGACGCTGTTGTGGAGCGACTGGTCAAACCATTATGTTTGGGTGGTGCTGGGTGTGACGCTCGGGTTCGGGGCGATTGGCTGGATTGATGATTATCGCAAGGTGGTGCATCGCGATCCGAACGGGATGTCGGCGCGGGTCAAATTTTTGTCGCAGTCAGCGATTGCAGCAGTAGCGGCAGTGGTTGTGTATTGGACGGCAGCGGTTCCGGCGGAGACGCAGTTATTTGTCCC
This sequence comes from uncultured Piscirickettsiaceae bacterium, assembly GCA_964344325.1. Taxonomy (GTDB): domain Bacteria; phylum Pseudomonadota; class Gammaproteobacteria; genus CAYFMX01. The sequence continues at coordinate 686 of CAYFMX010000015.1, read as the reverse complement.
GTTTTTTAAGGATGTGGTGATTGAGTTGGGGTTGTTTTATCTGGTACTGGTCTATTTTGTGGTGGTTGGCTCCAGCAATGCGGTCAATTTGACGGATGGGTTGGATGGGCTGGCGATTTTACCGACGGTTTTGGTTGGGGGGGCGTTGGCAGTCTTTGCCTATTTGAGTGGGCATGTGGAGTTTGCCAATTATTTGTCGATTCCCCATTTGCCGCACGCGGGTGAATTGGTGATTTTCTGCGCGGCGTTGGTTGGCGCGGGGTTGGGGTTCCTCTGGTTCAACACTTATCCGGCAATGGTCTTTATGGGTGATGTTGGTGCGTTGGCGTTGGGCGCGGCGTTGGGGATGGTCGCGGTGCTGGTGCGGCAGGAGTTGGTGCTCTTTATTATGGGCGGCGTGTTTGTGATGGAGACGCTGTCAGTGATGATTCAGGTGGCATCGTTTAAATTGCGCGGCAAGCGGGTTTTCCGGATGGCACCGATCCACCACCATTTTGAATTGCAAGGCTGGCCGGAGCCGCGGGTGATTGTCCGTTTCTGGATTATTACTGTGGTTTTGGTGTTGATTGGTTTAGCGACGTTGAAGATTCGGTGATTTTTGATACAAAAGCTGAATGCGTTGACATTTATATAGGACTTACGCATTGACAGACAAAGAAAGGTTATGCTGAAGATTTTTTATGATT
>CAYFMX010000014.1:0-57455 GCA_964344325.1 uncultured Piscirickettsiaceae bacterium | reverse complement strand
GCGGAAGAGTGGGTAGCTTTTTTCTGGAATATTATCTTCTGAGACCCAACAGCTATTTTTTAGGCTCCCGCTTTCGCGGGAGTAGCGAAAAGATAACAGTTGTTTTATTTGATTGTGCTTTGCTATTTCACATCAATCATTTCAACGGTTCCATCCGGCAATACTTCCGCCATTTGCTTCTCTGGTTCTTCCAAAAAGAAGATCACAGCAACCAACACTGCCAAGGCTGCAACAGAAATGGTAAGGAAAAAAGCCTGCGTTGATACGAAAGAGAGGACTGTCAGGAATGTGACCGCGCCTACATTACCGTACGCTCCAGTCATACCTGCAATCTGACCAGTCAGGCGACGCTTAACCAATGGAACCATCGCAAAGACTGCACCTTCGCCTGCCTGCACAAAGAAAGAACAAGCCATTGTGGAGATTACTGCTAATGGTAATGCCCATGCAGAATCAATATTACTCATGATGAAATAACCGACAGAAAGTCCCAGCAATAGGATGATCATTGTTTTTCTGCGACCAAAGCGGTCACTGATCAAACCACCACTCGGACGTGCAACCAGATTCATAAATGCGAAACCGGAAGCGAGCATTCCCGCCATTACTACACTGATCTCAAACGTATCGAGGAAAAAGAGCGGTAACATAGAAACGACCGCCAATTCCGAACCAAACGTGACCAGATAGGCAAGATTTAATACTGCAACCTGTTTGAACTTGTAGCGTTCAATTTCAGGAACCGGTTCTGTGAAGATACTGCGGTTCAACTGCAATGCCTTGAATGCCTGCACACCGTAGAGGGAGAAGAGAATTCCATAAATCAGCAATACAATGCCGCCATTGTAAAGCCCCAGATTATCCGGCCCCAGTTTCCAGTTCAATACAGCTAACGCTGCATACATTGGCAGATTCATGATCAGATAGAGCACGAGATCGCCCTTGCTGGTCACTTCCATTGCGCCGGACTTCTTCGGCTTGAAATAAGTGGAACCTTTTGGTGTATTGCTAACATTCATGTAGTAAACGAACGAATAAGCAATCGCAATCAGGCCAGTCAAACCAATCGCATATCGCCAGCCATCTTCGCCGCCAAACAGCAGCGCGATTGTTGGCAAGCTCAGTGCTGCCGCCGCAGAACCGAAGTTCCCCCAGCCGCCGTAGATGCCTTCTGCAACGCCCACCTCTTTCGCTGGGAACCACTCACCCACCATACGGATGCCGATTACAAAACCTGCACCAACAAAACCCATCAGAAAACGGGTAATGGCGAGCTGTTCAAAACTGTCTGCCAGTGCGTACAACATACAGAGCACACCGGAGATCATCAGTAGCACAGAGTAGATAATTTTCGGCCCATAGCGGTCAACCAGCATGCCGATCACAATCCGCGCTGGAATAGTGAGCGCAACGTTGAGAATGAGCAGGGTTTTGACCTCTTGCGCGGTTAAGCCAAAAGTTTCACGAACCGTTGCCATTAATGGCGCGTGGTTAAACCACATCACAAACGTGATGAAAAATGCAAACCAGGTCAGATGAAGAATTTTCATCTTTCCTGTAAATGAGAACAGGTTTAACCTGTCATTGGTTTCAGACATCGTCTTGATTCCTCTTCTATTTCCTATAAAAAATCGTAAAAAACTATAAAAAATGAAATGACCAAACATGGTCGAAAATGATCCATTTGGATAAAGCATTTGTTGTTCATTTCGCAGGAAAGAAGAGCAATAAGTGTTCCACTTTTATGGGCTTATAAAAGAACACTTTGAAATATAATGAAATATTAAAATTCTGTTACGTTTCTGTACGAATGATGCACGGTTTTGTGTCATGTAGTTGGTGGAACGCTTTGCAGTGGTGCAAAAAACTGTTGTGTAAAATGCCTGCTTTTGCTGATGTGCAGATCAGTGTATGGAAGAGGTGATAAAATCACGCATTTCAAGTTGAGTAGACGCGTTAAAAAATCCGGGCAAAGGATAAAAATATATGGAAACGGCTGAAACTACGGGAACACAAACCCCCGCTCCGACATTTGATGATGTTTGGCGGATGTTTCGGGAAACTGACCGGCAATTTAAGGAAACTGGTCGGCAATTCAAGGAAACAGACCGAAGATGGGAAGAGACCCGACGGGAAATTCGTGAAATAAGCGAACAGATCAAACGGACGCAAGCTTCGTTTGATAGCCGTTGGGGGCGATTGATGGAATCACTAGTGGAAGGTGATTTGGTCAATATCCTGAACCAGCATGGGATTGCGATCCAGGATACTACCACGCGCTTGCGGGGTAAGCTGCAAGATGGTGGGAATTATGAATTTGACATCATTGCCCATAATGGAAAAGAAGTGGTGGTTATTGAAGTGAAAACCACGCTGCGCCCGAAAGATGTGAAAAAATTTGAGAAAAAACTGGATCAGTTCAAAACGTGGCTTCCCCGTTATCGGAAAAATCATATTTATGGTGCAATGGCCTATTTGAGTGAGGATTCAGCCACAGTAGAAATGGCGGAAAAACGCGGTATGTTTGTGATCCGTGCAACCGGGGATTCGGCGGCAATCGTAAATAGCGGGAGATTCAAGCCAAAAGCTTGGTGAATTTTTTCTATATGCTGAAGAAGCAGATAGTCTGTTTTTTTCTGGATTTTATGAGTGATATACGAACTATTTTGTCCGTATAAAGAAGAAAGTTATGCGGGCGAGCTAGTCCGCATATTGAGAATGTTAAGTTTGACAAGGATACACCTCCACCATGTTTGACAGAAAAGCACATTGGCAAAATGTCTACCAAGAAAAGTCGCCTTTGGATGTAAGCTGGTATCAAAAAGAGCCCAAGCTATCGGTGGAGCTTATTCATCGTGCAGGGTTATCCGATAATGAACCAATTATTGATGTTGGTGGCGGTGCATCAGTGTTAGTAGATTTTTTATGTAAAGAGGGCTTCACAAATTTATCGGTGCTAGATATTTCTGAAAATGCACTAGCAGATGCCAAAAAACGACTAGGGAATTTGGCAAAGAATGTTAAGTGGATTGAATCTGACATAACAGAATTTAGCTCATCACATAAATTTTCACTCTGGCATGATAGAGCGGTTTTCCATTTTTTAACCAATGAATCTGATAGAAGAAAGTATATAAAAGCTTTAACTCAGGCACTAAAAGCGGGAGGCCATCTCATTATTGCTACGTTTGCAATCGATGGTCCTGAAAAATGTAGTGGATTGGAAATCGTCCAATATGACGCATCGAAACTGGAAATCGAGTTAGGCGAAGAGTTTGAGTTGCTAGAAGAAAGAAAAGAAATACATATCACGCCAGCCAATAAGGAGCAGAGGTTTGTGTATTTTCGATTCATTCGGAAAGAAGTGAACAAATAAACCTAATAATTACATACACACCGGAAGCGTTATACATAATATAGAAAATTAGATGATGAGACTTAAAGATAAAATTGCATTAGTTACAGGTTCTGCCAGAGGAATTGGCCAGGCAATAGCGGAGCTGTTCGCTAAAGAAGGCGCAATAGTAATCGTTTCAGACATTAATGATGAGTTGGGTAATAAAGTAGCAAATGGAATTAGTCAAGAAACAGAATATCTCCATCTTGATGTTGGTAGCGAGGAAGATTGGATAACAGCAGTAGAATTCATTAAAAGTGAATACGGAAGGCTGGATGTTGTGGTAAATAACGCAGGCATCACAGGTTTTCTTGAAACACATGGCCCGCATGATCCAGAAAACCTAGATCTAGAAAGTTGGCATAAAGTGCATGAAACCAATTTAGATGGTGTTGCGCTTGGGTGTAAATATGGAATTCAGTTAATGAAAAAATCCAAGCAGGCAAGCATTGTAAACATTTCATCAAGATCAGGCATTGTCGGGATTCCTGCCGCTACTGCATATGCGTCCAGCAAAGCCGCTGTGCGCAATCATACGAAATCTGTAGCTCTCTATTGCGCAGAAAAACAGTATTCAATACGATGCAATTCTATTCATCCAGGGGCAATTTTTACACCTATATGGGATTCAATGCTCGGAGAGGGAGAGCAAAGAGAAAATACTATTAAAGCAATATCTTCTGAAATTCCTCTTGGTGTAATGGGAACACCTGAAGATGTAGCGTATGCCGCTATATATTTAGCCTCTGAAGAGTCAAAATATGTAACTGGTATTGAACTTAATATTGATGGCGGCATTTTAGCTGGTAGTACAGCAGCACCATCAGGCAAATAATGTATAACAATGTAAATCTAGCCGACCCTTATCAGTTGATAATACTCCTTAATAGTTCGGCTGATTTGCGGCGTTACAAGTCACTCTTTAGATTATAAAATAACCCTCCCGGTTTGAAAGGATTATTTCTCGGTTTCTCCACACACAACTGCTGAATTTCAGATAAACTGATTTCAATGGCATATTTGACAAACTCCTTATTTTGTCAGAAATAATACGCAAGTGTAAAAAATTCAGAACACAATATGATAAGAAAGTATCATGAGAACGATATTGACTCAGTGCTTGATATTTGGCTGACAGCTTCAATAAAAGCGCATGATTTTGTCGAGCCATCCTTTTGGAAATCACAGGTCGACAATATGCGCCATCTCTATATTCCAGCGTCAGAAATGTATATATATGAACAACATGCTCATATTGCTGGTTTCTACGCGCTACATGAGTCCAACTTGGCGGCTATCTTTGTTGCTCCAGAGTTCCAAGGGAATGGTATCGGCACGCAACTTATAACCCATGCCAAAACACAGAGAATGACTTTAACGCTGTCAGTATACAAAGAAAACCAAGCTAGCTATCAGTTCTATTTATCACGTGGTTTTCAGGTAATCTGCGAACAAAATGATGAACATACAGGACATCTGGAATACGTAATGAAATATGGTCACTAAGTAAGCAATTTATAGGTTCTTGTGATATGTCAGCTTGATAATCTCTTCCATGCTTAGCATTTGAAGCACAATATTTACACTTAATAAAAAGGCAATGATTTTCTGATGAATTCTTCAATTTCGGCATCAATGGGGCTTAAAGAATGGTTGATGCTCATCATACTTTCAGTTTTATGGGGAGGATCATTCTTTTTTATTGAGATTGCTGTTTCAGAATTGCCAGTTTTAACAATTGTTCTATTTAGAGTAGTGCTTGCAGCAATCGCGCTATGGCTGTTTATCCTGATAGCTGGAATCTCTATACCCAAATCATTCACAGTATGGGGTAGCTTTTTAATCATGGGGCTATTCAATAATGTGTTCCCTTTTTCACTGATTGTATGGGGACAAACACATATTGCCTCCAGCTTGGCGTCTATATTAAATGCTACAACACCGTTGTTTACCGTTTTAGTGGCAAGTGCTTTACTTCACGATGAAAAAATCACAAGAAATAAATTAATGGGAGTATTGTTAGGTTTCTTGGGCGTGGTAGTCATGATTGGGCCTTCGGCATTCAGTGGCATTGGAGTTAATGTAGTGGCGCAATTGGCAATATTAGGGGCGGCATTGTCTTACGCATTTGCTGGTGTGTATGGCCGTCGGTTCAAAGCACACAATATCAATCCTGTAGTTACTGCCGCAGGCCAAGTAAGTGCTTCCGCGCTGTTTCTTATCCCGATTGTATTGGTTGTTGATAACCCTGTAGATATTGTTACACCGAACGCACAGGCAATAATGGCTCTTATTGCATTGGCTATTCTTTCAACCGCACTTGCATATGTATTGTATTTCAAGATATTGGCATCAGCAGGTGCAACCAATCTGTTGCTAGTGACATTTCTAATTCCCGTTTCTGCAATTTTGCTTGGAACAGTAATACTTGGAGAAATTTTACAGACTTCTCATATAATCGGGATGGGAATTATTGCGATCGGGTTAGTTGCTATTGATGGCAGGCTTTGGTCAAGAAATGATCAATCTACCTAATAAAAATCATACAAAGATTCAGTTTTATTGTACGTAAAAAATATCTATGAAAGTTACATATTATGTTGCTTCGAGCTTAGACGGATATATTGCTAAAGAAGACGGTGATGTTTCATGGCTAGAGGAGTGCGGTATTTCTATAGAAGATACCGATTACGAAGATTTCTATTCCACTGTAGATGCGCTTGTGATGGGTCGAAAAACATATGAAATGATTGTTAGTTTTGGTCAGTGGCCGTACGATGAAAAACCTGTATGGGTTTGCTCGACAGGAAAAATAGAGCGTATTGACGGATGCAACCTACAAGTTGGTTGCACACCAGAAAGCGTGTATGCATCAGCCAATAAAATGAAATTGGAGCATTTATGGTGTGTTGGCGGTGGCAGCTTGGCTTCGTCATTTCTAGAAAAAAATCTACTGACAAATGTTTATCTATCTCTGATGCCAGTGATACTAACGAAAGGCATCAAATTATTCGGAGAATTACAATCTCATTTATTGGTTGAAAAAGAAAATCAGAAAACACACGAGTCAGGCATAGTTCAGCTAGAATACACAATTAAGAATGCGTAATCAGATTAATTCAGGTTGATTTTTGAGGAAATTTCATGAGCGACGCACAAATCTACCTCTATATTGTGACCTCATTGGTTATTATTTTGACACCCGGACAAGATTTAGTCCTGGTTCTTTCCAGAGGTGTTACACAAGGTTCCAAAGCTGGCGTTGTTACTGCTGCTGGTGTTAGTGTTGGTCTGATCGGTCACACGATTCTAACGTCTGTTGGGCTGGGTGCATTGTTAATGGCATCTGATCTGGTGTTTACAACTATAAAATATATAGGTGCAGCATATCTTATTTATCTGGGTTTCAAACTTCTTGCTTTAAAAGAACAGAAACTTGAATTGCACAATTCAGGAAAAAAACCTTTAAAGAGTCTGTTCACTTCTGGTGCGCTTTCGAATATCTTAAACCCTAAAATCACTATTTTCTATTTTGCATACTTACCACAGTTTATTTCTACAGATGTCAGCAATCCTGCAATATATCTATTTGCTTTAGGTATCACTTTTGCGCTATTAACCTTTGTAATGAAAGCTCCGATTGGATACCTTGCAGGAAGATTATCAATATGGATAAAGACAAGACCAACCATTTTAAAATGGCTAGATCGTACAAGTGGAACAATTTTAGTGGCTCTAGGTATTAAACTGGCATTTGAGCAAAAAACATAAAATAGAGCATACTATGATAAGAAAATCAATGTATAACCAATTAACAGAGATCAATCGTAAACCCAAACCTTTTGAGTTTTATACAGCTGATTCGTTGTGGACGAATCCACACACATCAAAACAGATGTTATCTTATCATCTCAATGAATATCTTGATTTGGCCTCAAGAAACAAGGTATTTATTGAAAATTCCATTGAATGGATTGTTTCTCATTTTTCTATTGGAGAACAAACCAAAATATGTGATTTTGGATGTGGGCCTGGCCTTTATACGTCTGGTCTGGCACGCACTGGTGCGCAGATAACTGGTGTCGATTTTTCAAAAAATTCTATTGAGTACGCAAAAACATATGCTAAAAAAGAGCACTTGGAAATCAATTACATTCTTCAAAATTATCTTGAGTATGAGTCTGAAGAGAAATACGACATCATTACGATGATTATGTGTGATTTTTGTGCACTCAGCCCAGCACAAAGGAAAGAGCTTTTACTGAAATGCAGTGCTCTGTTTTCTCCGAATGGAAAAATATTGATGGATGTATATTCAGTCAATTTCTTTAAAAAATAAAGAAGAGTCAGCGATATATGAAAAGAATCACCTCAACCACTTTTGGTATGAGGAAGACTATTATTGTTTTTGTAATTCTTTCAAGTACGAAGAAGAAAAAGTAATTTTGGATAAGTACTCGCTATTTCCAGAATCAGGAAAAAACGAAACTGTATACAACTGGCTACAGTGCTACAGCGTTGATTCTTTTAAACAGGAACTTGAGGAGACAGGGCTGAAAGTACAGTCTATTTATTCTGATGTTTGTGGGAATGAATATGATTCGAACCTGACTGAATTTGCTGTCGTAATGGAAAAATCCAGCTAAAAATCGACATGACCTTGGCAGTAAAAAGACAGAAAAAAACCCAGAAGGTAAATAGTCCGTTTTTTCTTGATTTTTCGAGTGATATGCGGACTATTTTGTCCGTATACTTAGAAAATTAAGCGGACTATCTAGTCCGCATATTAAATTATTATGACTGCAATAGATCATGAAAGGTAATCGAAATGAACAAAGAAGAATTTGGAAAATCATTGAGTGCCAATGACGATGAGGTATTAAAATATTTACCTTATCTCTTGCAAGATTTGTGGGAATTGGGTGGAAGGCCGGATATTCAGTTAAATTTGATTGAAGAGCTCAATTTAAAAGACATAAAGATTCTAGATTTAGGATGTGGAAAAGGGAGTAGCTTAATAAATATATTAAAACATCAAACCGGCAAAGGAGTTGGAATAGACATTGTTGAAAAGTTTATCGAGGCAGCCAAGGGAAAATCAGTAGAATGGGGGCTTGATGATAGAATTGAGTTTAGAACAGAGGATCTAGTTGAAACTTTGAAAACCGAAAAGAACTTTGATGTTGTGTTATATGGAATGGACAGTGATATTTTAGGTACTATTGGAGAATGTTTTGAGAGTTTAAGGCCAGCATTGAATCAGGAAGGCTATATCATAGCTGAAACGATTTATCCTAAAATAGAAAAGGGTGACTCAATTCCTTCTCAAAAAGAGTTTCAGAGACAGGTTAAAAAATCTGGATTTGTCTTATTGGAAGAAAAGTTTTGGGATATAGAAGATATCAAAACCAAGAATCAAGAGAGCACTAAAAAAATTGTAAAACGTGCTCAAGAATTAATTGCAAAATATCCTCAGGAAAGAAAAATTTTTGAAGAATATATAAATTCTCAGATTGAAGAATGTAGGGAATTAGAAAATGATCTCTATTGTGTTTCAGTCCTTTGCCAACTCAAGTCATAACAAGCGCATTCACTCGGACAAAATAAAGCTGTGCCGCTTCGCTATGCACCTTTGTTTTCCCGGTGATGAGGGGCATTATGTTTTTTAGAGTTAGATTTAAGTAAGGAATTTCCTTAAAATGGAAGAAAAAGACGTTGTTGCGCTCATATTTACATTGCGGGGTGATGTGTGGACCAATTGGGGTTTCTTAATTACCGTAAATGTTGCAACTTGGGGCTGGGTTATACAAAGGCACGGTTTATACAGCATCCCAGAAAAAGCCATAGCAACTGTTGGTTATACTCTTTTCGTATTTATAATTATTCACGGTATGGACAAGGCCTATGGTGAATTAGATAAAGCAGCGAATGAGCTAGCTTATAGGTACGTTGTAAACTCAGAAAAACCGAACACTAGTAAGATTGATATTGTTCCACAGGGAATAAATCAGCTTTTTGTAGAAAAGTCCCCCAAATACTGTTCAGACATAAAAATTGAAGGCTTGGCGTTGAGCTGTAATAAATACAGCGATAATTTTGTAGGCGCATTCTGGGGAATACTATTTGGATGGTTATTCACCATGGCGCTGTTTTGGTTTGACAGTTTCTGGAAAAAAGTGCGTAAAGGATAGCAAAACATAATGCTAGCGTTATAAATTGAAAGAAGGAGATCGAAATTGCCTGATTTAACCTTTACAAAAATTGATTAAAGCATAAAAGATCGTAAGAAATTACATTTATCATTTCTTAATAATTTTAAGACATACAAATCTTTTCTTGAGTTAGAGGAAAAGGCTTTTAGTGATGGAGCATTAGATAAAAAGATAAAAGAATTAATGGCTCTTTCGATTTCAATCGTTACTAAATGCGAGCCCTGCATGGAATGGCATCTGGATCAAGCATTAAAGGCAGGTGTAACAAACGAACAAATCTACGAAACTATCGATGTTGCAATTGAAATGGGCGGGGGGCAAGCTGGGGCATACTCTCGTTTCGTCCTCAAGGCTCTTGAGTACTTTAAAGAAAACGAGAGTAAATAATATTTATAACAAGTACAGCTATCAGGATAAACTACACACTGTAGGCGTTAGCTTACACTGTCGGTTTTTTGTCGTGTCACCTATTAGATATATATGTCATCTTAAGGGTCTTTTATTAACAAGTGAGGCAACATGGCATGATAAAGAAAATCCGAATCTCTAAAGGTTGGTCGCAAGAGCAGCTTGCTGAGTTCAGTGGGCTTAGCGTCAGGACAATTCAGCGTCTTGAACGTGGTTATAGCGCAGGATTGGAATCATTAAAATGTATTGCAGCGGTATTCGAGGTAAACGTATCTGAACTGCAAAATAACGATTTTTCTGAAAGCGAACAATTTTTGGGTACCAACCCAATTTTGCCAGTGTCTAATGTTAGTGAAACTGCAAAATTCTATGAAGAAAAACTTGGATTTGAAATTGAAATTCTATGGAAAAATCCCCCATATGGAGTAGTTGCCAAGGATCGAACAATAATCGAATTCGGTGAGGGAAGAAAAAAACATGCGGGTACTGGTATATGTGTGATATTTGTGAGAGATGTTGATCTTGTTTATCACGATTACTCTAGTAAAGAGATTGAATTCGTTGGGGAAATAGCAGATCGCGATTATGGTAGCCGTGATTTTCGCATCAGAGATAATAATGGTAATGTGCTGATTTTTAGTAGCCCACTTATTAATCAGCAAGTACTAATAAAATCTGGAAATACGGTTAGTTAAAAAGACACAATTACTCGCTAGTGCTCGCAATTTCTCCTATGAACGGCAGCATTAGCGATAAAAGAAAAATATAGGAAATATGATAGAAATCAAAGAATCTTCAGATAAAGAATTGAATGATGTATTGCGAGTAGAAAAGGATGCATTTGGGTATGACAAAGAAGCAAATCTTGTACAGGATTTACTAAGTGATTCAAGTGCAAAACCCTTATTTTCTTTTCTTGCTTTTAAAAACGATAGCGCCGTGGGGCATATTTTATTCACCTCGGCGAAATTGGAAGGTGCGCAACATGATGTATCTATATCGCTCTTGGCTCCCTTAGCCGTAATACCTGAATATCAAAAACAAGGAGTAGGGGGAAAACTCATAGAGCATGGCTTGCAATATTTAAAAACCTTTGGCATCGAGTTGGTATTTGTGCTCGGACATCCGGAATATTATCCTAAATATGGTTTTGAACCTGCTGGAAAACATGGTTTTGAAGCTCCTTATCCAATACCAGAAGAGCATGCTAATGCATGGATGGTTCAGGAATTACGTGCAGGAGTTATTGGTCGTGTATCTGGAAAAATCAGATGTGCAGACATGCTGAATAAACCACAGCATTGGCGGGAATAAAATTATATTGCTAACAAAGCTAATTCAGACAACGCAAAAACCCATTCTGCCGATTAGCAGTCTTTATATACAACACAAGGAAAAAATATGAAAAAACAAATATTTATAATATTAATATCTTTCTTCCTATTATCAGGTTTTGTAAACAACGAGCTTTCTCTCAAACATGATGTCGCATTATCTTTTGATTCAGAACGTATCGCTTACAATGTGGTTGGCGAAGGAAAAACTGCGCTGATCTTTATTCACGGCTGGAGTTGCGACGCACGTTACTGGCAGAAACAGGTTCCTGCATTTGCAAAAGAGTATCAGGTAATTACCGTTGATTTGGCTGGTCACGGACATTCTTCATCAAATAGGTCTGATTTTACAATGTTGTCTTTCGCGAATGATGTGAAAGCAATTATAGAGAAAGAAAACATTGACCGGGCTATTTTGATCGGACATTCAATGGGTGGCGGGGTCATTGCTGAAGCAGCCAGATTAATGCCGAAAAAAGTAGTCGGGATTGTCGGAGTTGATACCCTGCAAAATGTTGCAGAGCAGATACCGCAAAGCACTATTGATGAAATGAAAGCACCTTTTGAGGCTGATTTCAAAAATGCCGCGCAGGATTTTGTTGCACCTATGTTTCCAGCAGGCAGCGACCCACAGTTGGTGAATTGGGTAAAAGAAGATATATCTTCTGCCCCGAAGGCTGTGGCTTTAAGTGCCTTTCAGAATTATATGGGACAGTATACAATTGGAGAAGCCTCTGTAGTATTTCAAGAAGTCACCGTTCCAGTAGTATCAATTAATACCAGATTATGGCCGACTTCTCCTAAAGAAAACAGAAAGCACATAAAAAATTATCAGCTTTTTTATATAGAGAAAACAGGCCACTTTCCAATGCTAGAAAAACCTGAAAAATTTAATATGATCTTGAAAAAAGCACTTGATTCTATAGAATAAAAAGGCAATGATAATATATAATTATAAAACTCATCTATGGATTGAAATTGTTAAATGATTTTAAGTTTTAAATTCCTAATTATAATAATGTATAAAAAACCGAAAACAAATCTCGTGCATATATTCCGGTTTTTAAAAAGAAAGGATCTTTCATATAAAATGCGCCAGATGTTGGCAGAGGGTGTTGTTCCAACGTTCAATAAAGCATTGCCTTTTTTGGTTGACAGATGCTATATCCGCAGAATTTCCTCCTTATAAATATCCTAGCTGTCAGTAATACAAATAGTTTTCCAGTAGGCTTTCGGCATCCATACCCATAATTGTTCACAGGTTTTTCCGTTCCTGTCCCCCAGTACCTAGGAAATGATCTACCGGGTTTTCGAATAACGAGAAACATTTCAGACTGTCTTTCACTTCTGGAAGTTCACTGTGCTTTTTTTAGCCATTTGGAAAGTGTGGGATGGTTTATCCTATATGTTCGTGCTGGAACATTCCTGATAGGTACTGATAATCTCTTCTTTTCGTTCTTATTTTACTGTCGGCTCCAGTTCCCCGCCTGCACCAAATTTCTTGCACCGATCTTGTTGGTTTTCGAAAACGTTTTTAATAATTTCAAATTACCCAAAAGTGATCTGTTCAAGTGAAACGTTGGCTGTTCATTGCACAAGTGAAGAAGATCAATAATTGTTCTACTTTATAGGCTCATAAGGAAATACTTTGAAGTTCAACGGAATAGTAAATTACTTTAATACTCCTATTCTATGTAATGCACAGTTTTGCATTACATAGTCAGCTTTATACTTTTCTATGGCGCAAGAGAATATAGATAGAAAAAATTCAAGAAGATAAGATAGTCTGTTTTTTCTTGATGTTACAGGCGAGATGCGGACTAGCTAATCCGCTGATGTAGTTGTTATAACGATTAAGGAGATGTCGTGGAATTACATGAAACTTTAGGACTATTTCAAAATCAAATCGTCAATATGAATAGTTTATGGTCTTACTATTCTTCAGCAACACTAGCAGTATTGGGCTTTACTGTAGCATCAGAGAAAGCTACTCGTTCGAGGCATGAAATTTCATTTATTCAACTTGGCTATTTATTGTTTTCAATTGGTAATGCGTTTGCTATCACCGTTTCACAGACTACTTTAATTGAAATTGGTAATTTGGTTACCAAATCAGGAGGCTCTGAAAAGCTGGCAAATTCTTTTTCGGTCATTGAGGTTATGGTGTTTCATATAGTAGTCACACTCTCAGTATTATTAATAATTGAAGTGACATATCGTTATAACAAGTCAAGTAAGTTGGACGCTGAAAAGCGTGCCGCTTCTTGAGGCGTTCGACAATAATATAAATTATAAGGAGTAAATGATGAGTTTTTTTGCGAAAATTACAGATTTTTTGACTAATGGTATCGGGTCTAAAATTGTAGAGAAAGTTTTAAAGCAGTTTCCTGATCGTTTGTCTGGTGCTGAAAAAGCAGAGATTCAATCTGCTATAATTAAGGCCACTCGTGAGCATGAAATGAAGCTTCTCGAGTTGGCAAAGGAGCAAGATGAAAATTTCAATCAAAGAATAAAAGAACTTGAAGGCACTGCTAGCGATCTTAAGCAGTTTGGATGGATAGGAAAAATAATAATTTTCTTAAGAGGCGTTCAGAGACCACTATGGGGTTATTCTGTTTTAGCCATGGATTTTATGGTGTTTTCTGGCGAATGGAAAATACATGAATTGGCTCAAGTAGTAGGTAATAATACTATTGGAACAAATATAGAATCAGCATTCTGGGTGATGAATTTTCTTGTTCTAGGGTTTCTTTTCGGCGAAAGAGCCATGAAAAATGTATTGCCTCTTTTTAAAGGAATTCCTAATCAAAGAGATCAATAAGAATATCTCTAATAAGGATAAAATGAAAATTAGTTTGAGCCACAAAAAACGCTATGCGTTTTTTGTGTGCGGTTATTTATAATGCGACATTAAGATATTTAAAAAGAATTTATGGATAATTTTCTAATTGCAATAGCTGGTGGGTTTATTGGTGGTGTGCTAGGCGTCATAGGAACAATTGTTAGTTCATATATAGGCCCGATGAAATTTGAAGAATGGAAGCAAAAACGGAATGCTGAAAAATGGGATAACCCTAGAAAAAATCTATTACTGAATCTTCTCAATGGTCAAACTCATCAAATACGTAGCATTGATACTCTATGTAGGGTGTCGGGTACCATTCCTGAAGAATGCCGAAGATTGCTTATTGAGATAAATGCTCGAGGTGTAACGCTAAAAGGCGACAAAGAAGGTTGGGTTCTAATAAAAAATAAACCTTTAGAAACAATTGTTGAAGGTGAAGAATTTGATCTTGATACGTAATGAATGCCAGTAACAGGACTCATAATAACCTGATCGCCAATGTGGCAGGTATTACATATTATTCTAATTACCAAACAACTCCCCCAGCTTGAAAGGATGATGCCTCGGCCTCTCCATACCCAACTGCGGCATCTCCGCCAAGCCGCTTTCAATCGCATGTTCGACAAATCCTTTATTGCGCCAGAAAAACGCGCCGGGCATAGTAGTTGGAATCACCGATACATAAAAGAGCGCACGCCCCAGAATGGATGAAATCCCAAACAAAACCGTAACTACAATCCATACTACTGCGGAAAAATGGTTCAATGAAATCATCAGCACAAGCGTAAGCAACAAAACTGCCAACAGACTATTCCGTAACCAGTACACATACCCATATGTAGTAGACTGCTCATAAAAAGAAGCTGCTCCTTCGCTTTTAGAGTCACTCAAATCCCGTGCATGGAAAAACAACCCGACCAATTCCAGCGTTACACCTAAAAGCGCAACAATTGCCAGTAAATGCGCCAATTCTGAGGAAAATTGGCTCCACGCAAGTGCAATCAACGTCAATAACAATGCGCCTAAACTCAATGCGGTAGATAAAAATGTCGCGCCGGTATACCAATGATTCCAATAGGGACGCGCCGGAATCCGGTACAATTTATACATAAAATAACCGCCAATTCCTGCACCTAAAATCCCCAATATAGCAAAACCATGCTGCGCAACCGGTTGCATCATTTGATGAATGTGGTGAATTGAATCGTTAAAAGTCGGTGAGATTTGAAATGTTTCCATCACCGTGCAAAAAGTAAATCCAAGCAATCCGACAAAAAAGAGTGAAACGCCAGCAATTTCCCGACTCACCGGGGAAAGCTTTAAATTATAAAATCCACGATAAAATCGGTGCGGTTTGCCAAGATGCATGTTCAGTTTAAACAATCCAAATCCCATAACCCCGACCATCAATAACAAAATTGGGACAATCGTGAAACTATTTTGCAGCATGACGATTGGTTGAAATTGCAGCCAACTTCCCAAAATTAGCATCAAAAATGCGCCCATCACCATTTGCGTACTTAATGTAAAAGCAATGTGGGCGTTTTCATGAGACCCCAGCAATTTCCGCAAATTCCACTGTCGTTTGAAGCCATGTTTTGGATCAAGCGTCGGTTGAAAGAGACTTTTTTGATCATCCCGATGATATTGAAGCGGCGTGCTGTCCACGCGGTGCATATCGCGTTGAGTAGTACGTGTTTGCTGAAAGCGGATATTCGGATGGGTAATATCGGTACGCGGAAAACCGGGAATTTCCGTTTTTACCTGGGTACGTCCTTCCGGGATATTTTCAATTACACCAAAATCAAGGGCTTTTCCTAGGCAAGCGGCGGCACAGGCTGGTTTTAATCCGGCTTCCAGTCGATCCATACACATATTGCATTTGGAAACCTGACCTTTAACCGGATCAAGTTGCGGTGCGTTATAGGGGCAAACCCATGTGCAGTAACCGCACCCAAAACAGATATTCGGGTCTTGTAGCACTGCGCCATATTCAGCGAATTTGGTATAGGCGCGGGTTGGACAACCTTTCAAACAAACTGGATTATCGCAATGGTTGCACGCCATTGAAATATTAATGCGCTGATAACTGGGATAAGTTCCTCCCTCCACAAACCCGACCGAACGAAACGCCAAATGCGGCGGATTATCATTCTTTTCTGAACAGGCTGCTTCACAAGCGTGGCAGGCGATACAGTTATCGGCAGTAAAATGAAAACCGTGCTGTTTATAGCGATTCGGATTTTCTCCAACACCGCTATCCCCATTGATATTCAGACTTTTGCCATGTAATTGGCTACCCACTTGTGTCAATTCAATCGACTTTCCGTAACGGTTGCTGGATTGGCTTTCCGGATTATTCAAGTGCGCATAATCCGGTTCATTTTTCCTGACTTGAAACATATGCTCTATAAATTCTTTAATTTAGAAATTCCGCATTTCCATGCTTAATTGTGCTGCCGCTTTTTGATCTGTAATTTTTTCGATCCGAATTGCGGATTGTTTATAAGCAGGTTGGCGTGAATAAGGATCAAGCAACCCCAACGTCAGCCGGTTTGCACAATCATGGAAATGGAATGGGAGAAATACCATGTTTTTCGGAACCCGTTGCGTGGGCTGTGCCATTGCTACTGCATCGGAACGGCGCGAAACCAACCGCACATATTCGCCACGCTGAATCTCCATTTCTGCGCACAAGTCAGGACTGATTTCGATAAACGGGATGGGGCTGAATTTATTGTTATTACCAATTTTTCCGGTTTTAGTGCGGCCGTGCCAATGCTCAATCAAACGCCCGGTATTGAGCCAAATCGGGAATTTCTCATCTGGTACTTCATTGTTATCAATGAAAGGGAGCGGGATTAGTTTGGCTTTTCCATCAGGATACCGGAATGTTGCCTCTTCCGTATAAATACGCTTTCCGCCTTTGGATGGTGTTTCGCCTGCATCGCGCTGTTCCGCCGTATAAGGCCACTGAACCCCCCGGTTTTTCTCCAGCAACGCATGATCCATCCCGGAAATATCTGCCAATCGCCCTTTGGAGAATTGCGCCATTTCCAGAAAAATATCGGCTGCTTTTTCCGGAAAACACACGTTTCCATTTTGATTAAACCGCTCTGCCATACGGTTAAAAATCCATAAATCCGGTTTTGCCTCGCCGGGTGGTTTGGTTACTGGATTGACCCGATTGATTCGCCGTTCGGTATTGGTCATCACGCCATCTTTTTCTGCCCAGGTTCCGGCAGGCAGATAGAGATGAGCATACTGCACGCTTTCACTATCCTGATAACAATCTTGTACAGCGCAGAATTCCAGCTTTTCCATCGCTTTGCGCACCCGTGCATTGTTGGGTAACGAAGACATTGGATTGGTAGCAATCAACCACAGCCCCTTGATTTCACCCGTTTCAATCGCATGGTAAATATCAGTCTGTACCAGACCGCGTTTTTTGGGGAAAAATTCCGGATCAATATTCCAGAATTTCGCGGTCTCTTCGCAGTCTTCCGGATTTTCCAGATAGCGATGGTTAGGCAAGCCAGAACAGGAAGACCATTCTCGTGTGCCCATTGCGTTGCACTGACCCGTAATGGAGAGGCTGGTTCCACCCGGTTTGCCAATATTGCCAGTAATCAACGCCAGATTGTTGATCCCGACGACGCCATCCGAGCCATGCGTGGATTGATTAATTCCCATTGTCCAGATTTGCATCGCTGCGGGAGCTTTGGCAAACAACCGTGCGACCTGACGAATGGAGTCTTCATCAATCCCGCAGATTTTCGATGCAGTAATCGGATCGTATTTTTCGACTTCCGCACGCAACGCTTCAATACCATTCGTGTTCTTT
Source organism: uncultured Piscirickettsiaceae bacterium (assembly GCA_964344325.1). GTDB lineage: Bacteria > Pseudomonadota > Gammaproteobacteria > CAYFMX01. Next base: position 39,415 of record CAYFMX010000014.1, on the reverse strand, counting down.
TCGATGTAGTTCGTATCTTCCAAACCTTCATCAAAAATGACATGCATCATTGCATTTTGTAATACGACATCGGTTCCTGGCGTGATTGGCAAATGGATATGTGCATTTTGCGCCAGCATGGTAACGCGTGGATCAATCACAATCAGCGGAAAACCGTGTTTTTCCTGCGCCTCTTTCATCCGCCAGTAAATAATCGGATGTTGCTCTGGCAAGTTGGAACCCCAGGCAATCAGGCAATCGGTATATTCAAAATCCTCGTAACATCCAGGCGGGCCATCCGAGCCAAACGAGCGTTTGTAGCCAGAAACAGCAGAGGCCATGCAGAGTGTGGTATTGCCGTCATAGTTGTTGGTTCCAATTAGCCCACGTGTGAGCTTGCCCAATGTATAAAACTCTTCGGTCAACATTTGCCCGGTGGAGATCACCGCAAAAGCATCGCGCCCATATTGTTGCTGGATGCGCACAATTTCATTGTGCAACTTGTCGAGCGAAGAATCCCAATCGGTTGGTTGCCATGCTTCGTACCAGTGATTGCGAATCAATGGTTGTGTACCTCGACCCGCTGATTCAAACAGTTCATGCTCAAAAATCCCTTTCAGGCAAAGCTTGCCACGATTGACATCCGCATCGGCCACACCGCGTGAACTAACTGCTTTTCCTTTCGCATTAAAGCCGACTTCAATCGAACAGCCGGTGGAGCAGTAGCCACAGGTAGCGTATTTCCATTCAACAATCCCTTTATCGGCAATCGTGATGGGATTTTTCTTTTTCCGTCCAAACAGCATCTTTTTTACTCAGCCATGCAAAATCAATTGGAGAGATAGAGTACATCCCCATCCTGCTCAATTTTGTAAGTTTGGGTGCAGCCTGTATCTGCACCAGTCGCCTCCCCGTTTTCCAGATCAATCACCCAATTGTGCAAGGGGCAAGTCACACGATGCCCATGTACGATCCCTTGCGCCAATGGCCCACCACGATGGGGGCAAGAATCTTTAATTGCGAAAAACTGGTCATCTGAGGTGCGGAAAATGGCGATTCGACCCTCTTCTGTTTCAATCGTCCGCGCACCCATTTGGGGAATGTCATCCCGTTTTCCAATATTGATTTTTTCCATCTGTTTCAATCTCTAAAAAAGGAACCATTCCGACGATTCTTGCTCCGGCTTGTATTTAGGAACATAGAGAGATCAGAAGCCTGAAAAGCCGGAATGGTGTTTAATCTGAATAATGTTTGGATGTTTAGGTTGGGCATCTAATGGGTAGCCAATGAAGTAAATTCATGCGCTTCTGCACCTTCTGCACGCGCTTTCCACGGATCAATTTGCGCACTCTGTTGCGAAATATGGAATCGCTCTGCGTAATGTTTACGCTGTTCTGCATCCTCCATGACTTCTTTGACTTTGTGCAAACCAATGCGCTCGACCCACGGCGCGGTGCGCTCCAGATACCATGCATCCTCGCGATAGAATTGGGTGAACGCCGCACAATATTCCAGAACCTCTTCTTCTGTTGCCACTTTGGCAAGCAGATCAGTTACACGCACTTTCACGCCGCCATTGCCGCCAATATGCAATTCATAGCCGGAATCAACACAAACCACGCCAAAATCTTTAATCGTTGCTTCAGCACAGTTGCGCGGGCAGGCAGAGACAGCCAGTTTGAATTTATGGGGCATCCATGAACCCCATGTCAGCTCTTCCAGCTTAACCCCTAGCCCTGTGGAATCTTTCGTTCCGAAACGGCACCAGTTTTTTCCAGCGCAGGTTTTTACGGTACGCATGGATTTGCCATAGGCATGACCAGAGACAAAACCGGCTGCGCTCAAATCTTTCCACATTGCGGGCAAATCGGTTTTTTTCACGCCGAACAGATCAATCCGTTGTCCGCCGGTTACTTTTACCTCCGGCACATCGAATTTATCCGCCACATCCGCAATGGTGCGTAATTCATCTGGTGTGCAGAGTCCCCCAAACATGCGTGGAACAACAGAGTAGGTGCCATCTTTTTGGATATTGCCGTGGGCGCGTTCATTAATGAACCGGGATTGCGGATCATCATATTCCCCCGGCCATGCACAAAGGAGGTAGTAATTAATCGCAGGTCGGCAAACATGGCAGCCATCTTCGGTTTTCCAATCCAGTGCCTGAAATACTTCTCGATGGCTTTTCAGGTTTTTCTCTACAATAGCCTGCCGTACGGTTTCATGCGGATGCTCTGTACAACTACAGATCGGTTTTTGTGCGGGCGTTTTCTGATACCCCTCACCAACTGTTGAAGCAAGAATCTGTTCTACGAGCGCGGTACAGGAACCACAGGAAGAAGAGGCTTTGGTATGGGCACGTACCTCATCCAGCGTGAAGAGATTTTCCTTGGTAATCGCATCAGTTACATCCTTTTTGCAGACACCATTACAGCCGCATACTTCAGCATCATCCGGTAGTTGTAAAATATTTGTTTCACCATGCCCTGCATCGCCTAAATGCGCCTGCCCAAACAGAATCTGGGTACGGAATTCAGAAATATCGACCTGATCCCGCATCAACTGGAAATACCATGCACCATCAATGGTATCGCCATACAACACTGCGCCTTTGATCCGATTCTCCGCAAGCACCAATTTTTTATAGATACCATGCGCTGCATCCTGAAAAATGATGTTTTCTTCACCGTCCCCATCGCCGTGAAAATCTCCGGCGGAGAATAGATCAACTCCGGTTACTTTCAGTTTGGTTGAAGTGACAGACCCCCGATAAATCCCAATGCCATATTTCGCAAGATGATTTGCAGCGACTTTGGCCTGTTCAAATAATGGCGCAACCAATCCATATGTTGTTCCGCGATGTTCAACACATTCGCCAACCGAATAAATTTTTGGGTCATAGGTCTGCATGGTGTCGTTGACCAGAATGCCCCGCTTACATTGCAAACCACTCTGACTAGCCAATGCGATATTCGGGCGGATGCCAACAGCCATCACTACTAAATCTGCGGGAACTTCCAGACCGTTTTTAAAACGTACGCCAGTAACACGCTGATTCCCTAAAATCGCTTCCGTTTCGGTTTCCAGAAGAAAAGTCAGGCCGTCCTCTTCCAGTTTATTCTGGAGTAATGTAGCAGCAGGAGAATCCAGTTGTTGTTCCAATAAGGTATCCGTCAAATGGACGACCGTAACCTCCATGCCCTGTTTTTTGAGGCCACTGGCAGCTTCCAATCCTAGTAGTCCCCCGCCAATCACTACCGCATGTTTATGCTGTTGCGCAGCAGAGAGCATTGTATTGACATCAGCCAAGTCACGGAAACCAATCACGCCTTCCAAATCCTTGCCGGGAATTGGCAATAGAAACGGATTGGAGCCGGTTGCTAACAACAGGCGATCATAAGGGATTTCTTCGCTATCATCCGTGAGCACTGTCTGCTCCCGACGGTTGATATGGGTTGCCGAGCATCCGGTTTTCAAACGAATTTGGTGTTCAACATACCATTCTGGAGAATTCAGGATAATGTCATCAAACTGCTTTTCCCCTGCCAGCACTGGAGAAAGCATGATGCGGTTGTAGTTAGGATGTGGCTCTTTACCGATCACGGTTACCTGATACAAATCAGGCGCAATTTTGAACAATTCTTCCAGGGTGCGAATACCTGCCATCCCATTGCCGACCAATACCAGACGTTCTTTCATCAACAAGCCTCTCCATGCCATACAATTTATTTATTGAATAATTAAGCAATGGATATGCCAAATTGGAGAAATTTGGACTAAAAAGAGATCATCCAGAAAGTTAATTCATTGAATTACATATCAAAGAGAAAAGATTTTTTTCCAAACTTAGAGATTGAAGGAAATGCAGGAAAGGTATCTACAGAGAAAGAATACAGTGCATTTATCTGCACCATTTGGGGGCTTGTGTGATGTTTTGGTGCATTCCTTCTTTTGACTGAAAATTAGAAAGTCATTTTTCTTTTTCCTTCTTGTTAAACCGATATTTGATCTGCTATCTGATGGTAGATATTGGCACTAAAAAGGCGCATCATAATCGTAACAGAAGGTTTTCATACCACCATAATGTCTGAATTAGAGCAATAATCACAGTAGGTTAGGAGATTTTTCTATGGAAAGGCGCGAATTTATCAAGATGAATGCTGTTGCAGCAACGGCAGTTGCTGCAGGGGTTACAGTTCCCGGTCTAAGTGCAGCGAAGGTAAAGGATACTTCTATCCGGTGGGATAAGGCTCCTTGTCGTTTCTGTGGAACGGGTTGTTCTGTTTTAGTCGGTACAAAAAATGGACGGGTCGTTGCCACCCAAGGTGACCCGGATGCACCGGTCAACAAGGGACTGAACTGCATTAAGGGATATTTTCTATCAAAAATCATGTACGGCAAGGATCGTCTAACCACGCCATTGTTGAGAAAGAAAAACGGACAATTCGATAAAGAAGGTGAATTTACGCCAGTTTCATGGGATGAGGCGTTCGATATTATGGCAGAGAAATGGAAAACTGCCATTCGTAACGATTTAAAAGCCAATGCAGGTAAAGAACCGGAAGAACTGGTTTCATCGGTGGGTATGTTTGGTTCCGGACAATGGACAGTATGGGAAGGATATGCGGCCTCAAAATTAATGAAGGGTGGTTTCCGCTCCAATAATATTGACCCGAATGCACGCCACTGTATGGCTTCTGCGGTAGCTGGTTTTATCCGTACCTTTGGCGCAGACGAGCCAATGGGATGCTATGACGATCTGGAACATGCAGATGCATTTGTGTTGTGGGGTTCCAATATGTCAGAAATGCATCCGGTTTTGTGGACGCGCCTTACAGATCGCCGTTTAACGGGTGAAAATGTCAAAGTCCATGTGTTATCCACCTATAGACACCGTTGCTTTGATCTGGCAGACAATGCAATTGTGTTTGAGCCACATTCAGATTTGGTGATCCTCAACTTTATCTGTAACTACATTATTGAAAATGGTTCAGTGAATGAGGACTTTGTTCGCAAGCACGTGAATTTCCGCAAGGGCAATACCGATATTGGTTATGGGCTGCGCCCAAGCCACCCGTTGCAGAAAGCGGCAAAAAATGCGGATAAGGTTGGTGGTTCACAGCCAATGGATTTTGAAGCATTCAAGAAATTTGTTAGTGAATATACATTGGATAAAGCGCATCAACTTTCCGGAGTACCCAAAGAAAATCTGCTGGAATTAGCGCAATTGTATGCTGACCCAAACAAGAAAGTAGTTTCATACTGGACAATGGGTTTTAACCAGCATACTCGTGGTACATGGGCAAATAATCTGATCTACAACGTACACCTGTTAACCGGGAAAATCTCTGAACCGGGGAATGGGCCATTTTCACTAACAGGCCAGCCTTCAGCATGTGGTACGGCACGTGAGGTTGGAACGTTTGCACATCGTTTGCCTGCTGATTTGGTCGTCAAGAAAAAGGCGCATCGTGATTTTACTGAACAGGTATGGAATTTACCGGCTGGGACACTGAATGGAAAAGTGGGATACCACGCAGTGCTACAAAATCGGATGCTGAAGGATGGCAAGCTGAATGCTTATTGGGTGATGTGTAATAACAACATGCAGGCGGCAGCCAACATGAATCAGGAAACCTATCCAGGCTACCGCAATCCAAAGAGTTTTATTGTTGTTTCCGATCCATATCCGACTGTCACTGCAATGGCTGCGGATTTGATTTTACCGACGGCAATGTGGGTGGAGAAAGAAGGCGCTTACGGGAATGCAGAACGCCGTACCCAGTTCTGGCGTCAACAGGTCGATGCACCAGGCAAGGCACGTTCGGATTTATGGCAGCTGATTGAATTTTCAAAACGGTTTAAGGCAGAAGAAGTTTGGCCACAAGAGTTGCTTGATCAGAAACCGGAGCTAAAAGGTAAAACTTTGTATGAGGTGCTTTATCAGAATGGCAGCGTGGATAAGTACTCGAAACAGGAAGTGAAAGATTCTGCAGGCTATCGCTATGCAAATCAGGAAATGGATGATTTCGGTTTCTATTTGCAAAAAGGATTGTTTGAAGAATACCGTATATTTGGCGCGAAAGGACCAAAGAAAGGACATGATCTGGGCGAGTTTGATGACTATCACAAAACGCGCGGTTTGCGCTGGCCAGTAGTGAATGGAAAAGAGACGTTGTGGCGTTATCGCGAAGGCTATGATCCATTTGTTGAGGCAGGTACAGATGTTCAGTTTTATGGTAAAGGTGACAACAAGGCGTGGATTTTTGCGCTACCTTATGAACCGCCTGCAGAGTCGCCAGATGATGAATACAACCTGTGGCTCTGTACCGGGCGCGTATTGGAGCATTGGCATTCCGGTTCTATGACCCGTCGTGTGCCGGAACTCTATCGGGCAGTACCGGATGCAGTGGTCTTTATGCATCCTGAAGATGCAAAAAAACTGGGCTTACAGCGAGGAATGTCAGCCAAGATCATTAGTCGTCGTGGTGAAATTATCGCTAATGTTGAAACACGTGGGCGCAACAAACCGCCAGAAGGGTTAATTTTTGTTCCCTGGTTTGATGCCAGCCGATTGATTAACAAAGTGACCCTGGATGCGACTTGTCCGATTTCCAAGGAAACAGATTATAAAAAGTGCGCTGTAAAAGTTGTGAAAGCGTAGGTTTGTAGAATTGGAGCAAGAATATGAATAAGAGACTGGTTTTTGTAACAGGATTATTGATGTTATTCGGTTTTCAGGGAACAGCTTTGTCGCAAAGTGGGGATACGGAGCTGGAAAAAGTGTATTCATTACGTGGCGTATTGGAACTGGATCAAAATTCACAGGCTACGGAGAATAAGTCGTTGTTTACGGATCGTTTGCCAATTGCGCGTAGTTTCTTTCAGCAACCCCCTTTAGTTCCTCATCCAGTACAGAAGTATCAAATTACACTTAATAATAATCAATGTATGTTCTGCCATAGTTGGAAAACTTATCAACGTGCCAAGGCAACTAAAATTAGCCAGACCCACTTTACGGATCGGGATGGGAATGTCCGTTCTACATTGGCTGCACGGCGTTATTTCTGTAAACAGTGCCATGTCCCGCAAGTCGATGCACAACCGTTGGTTGAGAATGAGTTCAAACCGGTCGATGTATTGCAGTAAATTTTTGAGGAGGGGGCAGTATGTTCGGCATAAAGAATTTTTTGGGACGGCGTTCTGTAGTCGGCGTTTTAATGATTGGTATTGTGGTCGGTATCGTGTTCTGGGGAGGGTTTAACACAGCGATGGAGATGACCAATACAGAAGAGTTTTGTATCTCCTGTCATGAGATGGAAAACAATGTATATCAGGAATACCGTCAGACTGTTCACTATCAAAACCGTACGGGTGTACGGGCAACTTGTCCGGATTGTCATGTGCCTAAAGACTGGACTCATAAATTGATCCGGAAAGTGGTGGCTACCAGAGAGCTTTATCACAAAGTGGTTGGCACAGTAGATACACCAAGGAAATTTGAAGCATACCGTTTGACGATGGCAAAAAATGAGTGGCGGCGAATGAAACAGACAGATTCCAGAGAATGCCGGAATTGTCACGAGTTTGGATCGATGGATTATATGATGCAAAGCCGTCGCGCATCTCCACAGCACATTAGCGGGTTTGAAAAGGGTGAGACTTGTATAGATTGCCATAAAGGGATTGCACATACATTGCCTGATACGAGTACGCTGACAGCGGCTGAAAAACAGGAATTCAATTTCCATTGATCGCAACAGCAATCAAACATGAGTAAAAAGAATATGCCTGACCATTCGCGTCGGGCATTTTTACGTGGTCAAGTCGGGCAAATTCAATCTGCCCGATCCATACTGCGTCCCCCGTGGTCATTACCGGAACAGATATTTATTGATCACTGTACGCGTTGTGGCGATTGTATTGATGCGTGCCCACAAAAAATTTTGCAGATCGGGGAAGGTGGCTATCCCGAAGTTAACTTTCAGTATGGAACGGGAGAATGCTCTTTTTGTGAATCGTGCGCGGCATGCTGTAAAGAATCTGCATTTTTACCTGTGCAACCAAATCCTCGCTCAATTGAGAATGCATGGGATATTGCTGTTCATATTGATGCATCGAAATGTTTGGCAGTAAATCATGTGGTCTGTCAGATTTGCGGGGATGTATGTGATACACAAGCCATTCGGTTCCAGCTTCAAATAGGTGGAATGGCTATACCAAAATTTGAAGCAGAGCATTGTACCGGGTGCGGCGTGTGTATACATGGTTGTCCAGTTCAGGCAGTTTCTGTCGTATTCCCTACACAAATACCGTAATAAGTATTGAAGTGACTGACTTCGTTGTTTCTGATTATTTCTGATTGTTGGACAACCTGAAAAAATATTAAAAAAACAACCTAAAAGGAAAATATGAATGTCTGTAATGTCTGAGGCAACCGCAACGATTGGAGCAGTCGATGATTTATCACCGGAGATTCATATTTGTGGAATTGTTGTCCATGCCCAGCCAGAGAAAATTGTTGAACTGGAACCGCAACTGAAGCAGGTAGAAGGGGTTGATATCCATGCCTCGGACGAAGCCGGGAAGCTGGTCGTAACTGTGGAAGGAAAAGAGTATCGGGAAACTGTAGATAAAGTGACCGAAATTCATAATCTTCCGGGCGTGTTGTCTGTATCGCTTGTATATCAACATGCAGAGACGGAAGAATAGGCTGAATAAACGTAAGATTTAATCTCTATGGGTCTAATTCCCCGCCCCTTGGGGCGATAAAATAAGCATTTTTTCTGGCGAAGCCAGATGCCGCATTGCGGCATATAATACCCCGCTGCTTGCGGCGGGGTTGTTTAATTGCCTGCGGGCATGGAAGCTGGATAGCCAACATTCGTTATTTGAATGCAAACTTTCCCACAAAGAAGCAGAAGAGCTATTTTTGGAATTGACAGAATTGCTCAATCCGGAAGAAGATGAATTACTGCTTGCGTGGCTGGACGGTTCACGTGAACCTCGTGCTTTATCCAAACATGGAAAAACCGGTTTTCAAACACCAGTCTGGTATGCAGGATGAACAAAAGAAAACAGTGGTGGATTATTGCCTATGACATCCGTTCGCAACGTCGTTTGCAGCGTACCCATTACTACTTAAAGAAAGAAGCAGTCGCATTGCAGCGATCTGTTTTTTTGGCACAAAAGACGGCTGCTGAATTGAAGGAATTGATTGCGCAACTGAAGCAGCGTATCAACATTCAGGAAGATGATGTGCGCCTCTATCCTATTTCCTCTCCCCATTCAATCTGGATGGCGGGCAAGCAGGGGGAGCGTTTAGAAAATCTTTATGCTGGAAGAAAGAAACTGGAAAAAAAGAAAAAAGATTCGTTTCTTCAATCCATACTGAAAAATGTGTTTGGAAAAAGCTGATTTCTGTTTTTGAACAAAGCAAAGCCCCATCTTTAGATGGGGCTTTTTTATGCGCCAAATACCTTATTCATCAGGTAACCACTCAAACTTTTCATGTTGTACAGCAAATATGAAGCCTCCTGTCTTAATACCTTATTCATCAGGTAACCACTCAAACTTATAACTAGACCAAAGGAGTATATTTCAGTGTCTTAATACCTTATTCATCAGGTAACCACTCAAATCTGGATGGATCGGAGAAAGCGCCATTTTTATGTCTTAATACCTTATTCATCAGGTAACCACTCAAACCCCAGCCGATCTCGATAACCATTCTAAATCAATCACTTGAAGTAGATAAAAATCTATATCCAATGGTATAGATCGAGTTAGCGAAACTGGCATATTTTTTGCTTTTATTAATTTTTTCTATATTTGATCCTTAAAAATCAATAGAATCAAATGCTTTTCAAAGAATACCCAAACTCTAACCATGCTACTCATTATTGACCAAAAAGATGCCAATCTACGCGCAAAGGGCGGAAGGGTATTACTCGAAACGCCCGGAGAGTCTCCCCGTTCTTTTGCCATTCGTCAACTAGAACAGGTTATTATTTATGGTAATCCGACCATTGAGGCAAATTTACTGCATGCATTAGCAGAATCCGGAATTCCAACAACTTTCTTTCCTTTACGCGGCAGAAAAGAGTATGCATTGCTGGGAAACGGCTTGGCGACACAGTTGCCGTTCCGAAAAATGCAACATCGTTTTGCCGCCAACGGAGAATATCAAAAACAGGTTGCCGTTATTTCATCCAACAGAAATTACAGGGATACCAGTTACCATTACTGGTTTTACGTGGAAAATATAAAGTTTCAGATGAAACGGCAGCCCTGTTTCTTCAACAACTGGAATCCACAATTTGATTTGGCGTTAGGGAAAGCAAATATCCCGTTTGTCCGTTTTGCGGATGATTTTCTGCTGTTTGCCTCTACCAAACAGGAGGCAGAAGAGGCAAAAAAATATGCCGAAAAGCAGTTGGATCGGTTAGGATTGCAACTTCATCCAAAAAAGACGCAAATCGTGCGCAGTAGTCCGAAAGTGGTCTTTTTGGGTGAGCCATTACCAAACCCAAATCGTTAGGCATAATCAATGCCAAAAAAGCTAACTCTATCTATACCATTGGATATAGATTTTTGTCTGCTTCAAGCAATTGATTTAGAATGGTTATCTAGATCGACTGGGGTTTGAATGGTTACCTGATGAATAAGGTATAGGCGTAAAAGAACCGCATGCAGAATTCAATCTGGATGCGGTTTTTTATTCTGTGGAGTTTTAATGAAAAGAGCTGCTTTGATAAATATATTAACCAAATCATGAGTGAAATCAGAAATATCCAAGAACATATGACTCCGATGCTGCATGATTGCCCTATTTGTCACGGTGGACAGAAGCAATTAGGAAAAACTACATTTACCGTTGATTTGGGTTTCGGCGTGGTGGTTGTGCGTGATGTTCCCGCGCAAGTCTGTGACTTGTGCGGCACAGACTGGATTGAAGACCTGATTGCCGAAAAATTGGAAAGGGTCGTTAATGAAGCGCGGCAAAAGCATCCAGTAATTGAGGTTGTAAGTTGGGACAATGAAGCTTCGGCAATAGCAAGGTAGAATAGAAGCTCAATTGAACAGGAAGAATTCACATGAACTGGCAAACGTATATTCACACTGATCCCGCTGTGCTAACTGGAAAGCCTGTTGTGACAGGAACGCGGCTTTCTGTTGATTTCTTGCTAGGGTTGCTGGCAGAGGGGTGGACAGAACAAAGTATTCTCGAAAATTATCCGCAACTTTCACGGGAGGCATTCCAGTCTATATTTGCCTTTGCTGCTGAATGTATGCGCGATGAAGCGATTTTTCCATTGGAACACAATGTTGCCTAAATGAAATTGCTGGTCAATGAAAATGTTCCACTAGCAAGTGTCGGACATTTACGGGAAGCGGGGCATGACGTGTTGTCCATCACAGAACTGTCGCCGGGAATTCCTGATACCGAAGTGATGCAGATTGCGCACAATGAACAGCGAATTATTCTTACGTTTGATCGGGATTATGGTGAGCTGGTATTTCGCCGTCGCTTGCCGCTTCCTGCGGGAGTCATTTATCTGCGATTTGTTCCACAAACGCCTTCCGAACCTGCGGTGTAATGGTCAAGTTTTCTTGGAGAGAAATTAAGCCGCTTTTTTCATGATGGGTTTCTGCTTGACTTGCCGCTTCGTTCATTGCTGAAAGATTACACTCAAAGAGTGAAGGATATTTGAAGGTCAAATATCGCTACGGACACAAATTTTGAACCTAAAAAAAGGGTTACATTGAATCAACGTAACCCTTTGTAATTTCATCTATTGATGAATGTTTGGCATTAATGCCCTGATGCAGAACCGCATCCTTTGGGAATGCGTAAATCTTCTACCAGTTCCTGAATCTGGGCTGGAGGGGCAGAAGTTGCTCTAGAAACCAGAATTGCAACCGTAAAGTTGATCAGCGCACCGATCGCACCGAATGACTCAGGTTGAATACTAAACAGCCAGTTTTCTGCGTTGTTTGGCAAAGTTGCTGTCCCCGGAATGAAGAACCACCCTTTATAAATGAAAATATAGAGGAGGGTGGAGCCTAATCCGGCTAGCATGCCTGCAACCGCGCCAACATTGTTTACACGTTTACTGAAAATTCCCATCATCAATGCAGGGAAAAGCGATGCAGCGGCTAAACCAAACGCGAGCGCAACGACTTGCGCGGCGAAGCCGGGGGGATGGAGTCCGAGATAGCCCGCCACAAGCACCGCGCCTGCCATTGCAATTCGACCTGCACGGAGTTCTGTTTTTTCGCTAATGTTTGGATTGAACATTCCTTTCACAACATCATGCGAAATTGCAGAGGCAATCGCCAATAGCAGACCGGCTGCGGTAGAGAGTGCGGCCGCCAAGCCACCGGCTGCAATCAGTGCAATCACCCACCCCGGCAGATTTGCAATTTCGGGATTGGCCAAAACCATAATATCGCGGTCAACCTTGACCATTTCGTTGCCTTTCCAACCGAATTCTTCTTCTGCCTTTGCTGCAAATTCAGGATTTTGATCGTTGTAATACTGAATGCGACCATCACCATTTTTGTCCTCAAATTGCAATAGGCCGGTTTTCTCCCAGTTTTTGAACCAGTCCGGGCGTTCTTCATAGACCAGATTTCCTGCAGGCGTGCCTACTTCACCGGGTTGGATCGTTTCCATCAAATTAAGACGGGACATCGAACCGACTGAAGGAGCAGTAGTATAAAGGATCGCGATGAAGACCAGTGCCCAGCCGGCTGATTTCCGCGCATCCCGTACTTTCGGTACAGTGAAGAAACGGATAATGACGTGTGGCAAGCCTGCTGTGCCGATCATCAGAGAGAGCGTCAGCAAGATCATGTTGAATGAGTTCCCTTTCTGCTCCGTATAGGGCTGGAAACCGAGATCCTGAAGAACCATATCCAGCTTATCCAGCATATAGGTTCCATCCGCCATTGCGCCAGCCAGTCCAGTTTGTGGCAATGGGTGTCCAGTGAGCTGGATAGAAATGAAAACTGCGGGAACGGTATAGGCAAAAATAAGCACCATATATTGCGCAATCTGTGTATACGTAATTCCTTTCATTCCACCCATTACTGCATAGAAGAAGACGATCACCATGCCAGTAATCAAACCGGTTTCAAATTCCATTTCCAGAAAGCGCGAAAAGGCAACGCCGATGCCTTTCATCTGCCCGATAACGTAGGTGATTGAAGCAATAATCAAACATGCTACAGCAACCATTCGTGCCGTTTTTGAGTAGAACCGTTCGCCGATAAATTCTGGTACAGTAAATTTGCCGAATTTGCGTAGATAGGGCGCAAGTAGCAGGGCAAGAAGTACATAGCCACCAGTCCATCCCATTAGATAGACGGAAGCGTCATATCCTTTAAAGGCAATCAAGCCTGCCATGGAGATAAATGAAGCAGCGGACATCCAGTCTGCGGCTGTTGCCATGCCGTTGGCGACAGGGTGTACATGTTTTCCTGCGACGTAAAACTCGCCGGTGCTGGAGGCTTTTGCCCAGATTGCGATGCCGATATAGAGCGCAAAAGTTATGCCAACGACAATATAAATCAGAGTTTGTAATTCCATTGGTTTTTCCTTTTGTTACTCTTCTTCATCCACACCGAATTTTTTATCTAGTGCGTTCATACGGTTTGTGTAGATGAAAATCAGCATAATGAAGACATAAATTGCGCCTTGCTGTGCAAACCAGAAGCCTAGCCCTACACCACCGATGCGGATGGTATTCAAGGGTTCAACCAGAATAATTCCGAAGAGATAGGAGGCAATAAACCAGATGACCAGCAAAATGCTGACCAGCCGGATATTGGCGCTCCAGTATGCTTTATGCTCCATTGATGATGTTCTCCAACAGGTGGTGTTATGAGCCTGGGTAAGGCTTTATTTTTTGATATATGTCTTTTTTAAGCATGGTGTCAAAAAATATGACATTGCGATGGCAATTTTGTCCTAAAAAATTTCTATGTCTACCTGAAACCTGCGCAGACTATAAAATTTGATCCTCTGTGCAGCTTATCCCGGATGATGAGTTGCAATACGATAATAGTGGATACTCACGAGCGTATTCAGATTATATTTTGAAACACTTGTCACAAAACAAACAACCGCCCAACAATCCACAAAAAAACGCTGTCCCTGATTACATAGCTCTCAAATTTTCACCTCATAACAAACTGAAAATAAAATATAAATTTGTGATTTAAAAAAACAGGCACGCAGTTTGCAATTAGCTCTACCAACAAATCTGTAACCCCAAAAAACGGGGATTTTTGGGAGAGTTCAAACAATGTCATCAACAGCGATTGACCGCGCTGCCGGAGAAACCGACGGCAGGTGATTACCCATGCAAAAACATCAAGTTTATACGGCAAATTCCCCAACGGAGAAATAGCGAAAAGCCGGTGGTTTTATTTGGCTACTAACGAAACGACCACTCCGACGGACTTCGCCCGCCACACCTCCAGTGGAGGGGAGTCGAAAACGAAGCAAATTCAGAGGAACTAGATTAATGGGAAACAAGGCTGAAAAGGTGCAGGATACAGAAGAAAACAATCCTCCGAAGGAACGCCACGATTATTTGCGCATTACTAAAGACGGCATCTGGGACAACAACATCGTTTTTGCGCAGGCATTGGGGTTGTGCCCACTACTTGCCGTGACAGGAACTGCCAGCAATGGCTTGGGTATGGGGCTCGCCTCTACTGCAGTGATGGTATTTGCGGGGCTGCTGATTTCGCTGTTCCGTAGCATCATTACGCCGCAAGTGCGCATTCCGGTATTTGTGCTGATCATCGCCGTGTTGGTGACGCTGGTCGATTTATCGATGAATGCGTGGGTGCACGATCTTCACAAAGTTCTGGGGTTGTTTATCCCATTGATTGTCACCAACTGTGCCATTCTGGGTCGCGCTGAATCGTTTGCTTCGCGCAATCCGATTCCGCCTGCGTTGTTTGACGGGCTGATGATGGGTATCGGTTTTACGATGGTACTGGTACTGCTCGGCGCAGCGCGGGAAATTCTCGGTAGCGGAACGTTGTTTGCCAATGCCGCGTTGTTGCTCGGTTCGTGGGCTTCATTTCTCGAACTGACGCTGATTAACGATTACAAAGGATTTTTGCTGGTTATTTTGCCGCCGGGTGGATTTATTATTCTTGGGTTTTTGCTAGCTGGAAAACGGCTCACAGATCGTGGCATTGCGGCGTATCAGAAAATGGCAGACGAAAAACGCGCACAGAAAGAGGCGCAAAATCAGGATGATCAAACCGAGAATTCAGGAGATACTGCGCCAGCGGCTGCTTAAAAGAGAGAGGATTACAAAATGAATATTGGCGTTGCTTATGCAGACCGTTTCAAGCAGAGCTGGATCAAACTGGAAGTGCCGGACGGTTGCACCGTGCGCGATGCGATTGATCACTCCGGTTTGTTAGACAAGTTTCCGGAAGTTAATCTGGAAACACAGAAAACAGGCATCTTCGGAAAAATCACCAAGTTGGATGCGCAGGTCAAAGAGGGGGATCGGGTGGAGATTTACCGCGAAATTACCGCTGATCCGGAGTTAGTCGAACGTCGGGATGATCTTTGATAGGTGATAGATAGATTAAAACAGACTGATTGTTCCGTTGTTCCTAAATATCCCCCGGATCTTCACCATACAAAATTTTTTTCCTACTCTTCAGGATGCATGCTGGATGGTATTCACACAACAAATTACCGCAATCCGCCGCGCTTAATCCACGCATTATAGATTTTTTCGCTCCAGAAATTCTGGAAATAGGCAATAGCTGATTCTTTTTCTGCTTCTGAAAGCTTATCTTTAAATGGCGGCATTTTTCCACCGAATGGAATCCCACCCTGATCAATCGTACGTTTTAGCTGGCTCAACGGATGATGCCAAGCATGGGCGGAGCCATTGAGTGGTGGTGGCGGGTAGGAGCCATCTGCCATTGGTTGACGCCAGTCGGTAACCAGTCCCTGCGCCTTTATGCCGTGGCAGGTTGCGCAATGCGTTTTAAAAACTTGTTTGCCCTGTTTGACTTGTTCATGGGTGTACCAACGACCGTCTATATTGGTCGTTTGGTCTGTTTTTCCGCAACTACTCATGAACAACAATAATGTAGAAATTAGAAGGATTTTTTTTAGGGTCATTTTTTATTATTTTTTCTTTTCGGGAGTGTTTTAAAAATCCTCTCTGTCCCCCCTTTTGTAAAGGAAGGACAGGGAGGATTTCTCCTCAACACTCCCCATACTGCATCTTGCGGATCTGGTGCTCCCGCGCTGCATTCACAAAGCCGTTAAACAGCGGATGCCCATCTTGCGGTGTGGAGGTAAATTCCGGATGGAACTGACACGCCACAAACCATGGATGTTCTTTTAGCTCTACCATTTCGACCAGATTGCCATCCTCGGAGCGTCCGGAAAGTACCATCCCGGCTTCTTCTACTTTACCGATTAGTTCACCGTTGACTTCATAGCGGTGGCGGTGACGTTCGACAATCAACTCTTCCTCATACAATTTTCGCGCCAATGATCCCTCTTGTAGACGGCATTTATAGCCACCGAGGCGCATTGTGCCGCCCAAATCAGAATTTTCAGTGCGCTGCTCCACGCTACCATCGGCTTTCGTCCATTCAGTAACGAGAGCAACCACTGGCCACGGCGTTTCCGGGTTGAATTCTGTGCTGTGCGCGTCTTCCATATTGGCCATATGGCGTGCATATTCGATTACTGCGACCTGCATACCCAAGCAGATTCCCAAGTATGGAACTTGCCGTTCGCGGGCAAACTGTACTGCTTTGATTTTTCCTTCGACACCGCGTTTTCCGAATCCGCCTGGAACCAAAATTGCGTCCAACGGTTCCAATTCAGAAGTATCGCCCTGTTCCAGTTTTTCAGAGTCGAGATAGTGGATTTTGACCCGTGTATCAGTGTGGATACCCGCGTGTACCAATGCTTCGGAGAGCGATTTGTACGCTTCGGTTAAATCCATATATTTGCCGACCATGCCGATGCAAACCTGATGGGTCGGGTTTTCGTGGCTATCGACCACCTTTTTCCACGTGCTCATATCGGCAGGTGGGAGATCAAGTTTGAAGCGGTCGTTGACCACTTCATCTAACCCCTGCTCATGCAACAGCAGTGGAATTTCGTAAATGCTTTTTACATCGGTTGCAGAAAAGACCGCTTTTTCTGCCACGTTGGTGAAGAGTGCAATTTTACGTCGTTCGCCTTCTGGCAATGGGCGGTCAGAACGACAAATGAGAATGTCTGGTTGGATGCCGATGCTACGCATCTCTTTGACGGAATGCTGCGTCGGTTTGGTTTTTAGCTCGCCAGCGACGGCAATCCACGGTAACAGGGTTAGATGCATGTAAAGCACGCGCTCTGGCCCTACTTCAAATCCAATCTGGCGGATTGCTTCCATGAATGGCAACGATTCAATATCGCCTGCGGTGCCACCAATTTCGACCAGCGCAATGTCTACATCGCCTGCCGCTTCAAAGACTGATTTTTTGATCTCATCCGTGACGTGCGGGATCACCTGTACTGTTGAACCGAGATAGTCGCCACGCCGCTCCTTGCGTAATACGCGGTCGTAAATTTGTCCGGCAGTGAAATTGTTGCGTTGTGTCATCCGTGCACGGATGAAACGCTCGTAGTGTCCCAAATCCAGATCAGTCTCTGCACCATCTTCGGTGACGAAGACTTCGCCGTGCTGGAACGGGCTCATCGTGCCAGGGTCGACGTTGAGGTAGGGATCGAGCTTCATCAAGGTGACGCTCAGCCCACGCGTTTCCAGGATCGCCCCCAGCGAGGCCGCCGCAATGCCTTTCCCCAAAGAAGAGACCACACCCCCGGTGATAAAAATGTATCTCGTCATCAATTGCAGCTCCTGAACGCTTCGATAAAATCAAGAAAAAATAAATAGTTATGCACGCAAAAAAACTAAAGGGACAGCGTAGGGCTGTCCCTTTACGATTGCATTCACACGGCATTCTATTGTCCGGTTTTTGGGCAGTTTTTTCAACTTGGCAATTGTTCCAATCGGTTTTTTGATGTGGACAAAAGGGCGTATTTGGGGCAGTTTCTAACGATAGAGAAAATAAAAAATGGACAACAAAGTGGATCAAAAAGAATCTTCTGCAATTCCACTCGCAGAACGGATGCGCCCAAAAACGCTTGACCAATTTTTCGGACAAACCCATCTGCTTGCACCGGGTAAGCCGCTCCGGTTGGCAATTGAATCGGGTAATTTGCACTCGATGCTTTTCTGGGGGCCACCGGGAACCGGAAAAACGACGCTGGCGCGATTGATCGCCCGTTCTGCCGAGGCGCAGTTTATTCCACTCTCTGCGGTGCTTTCTGGCGTGAAAGAGATTCGCGCTGCGATTGAGCAGGCGAAACAGGCGCAGCAAATTGGGCAGCGCACGTTACTGTTTGTTGATGAAGTGCATCGCTTCAACAAAAGCCAGCAAGATGCGTTTTTGCCGCATGTTGAGGATGGCACTTTTATTTTTATTGGTGCGACGACGGAAAACCCGTCGTTTGAGCTGAATAATGCGCTGCTCTCGCGGGCGCGTTTGTATGTGCTGAAATCGCTGGATGCGAATGCGTTGCAGCAGGTGGTTGAACATGCGTTGGGTAAGCAATTTATCCTTTCTAATGATGGGATGAGTCAAATCATTACGGCAGCAGATGGCGATGCGCGGCGGGCATTGAATATTCTGGAGATTGTTTTCGGATTGGCAGAGAAGTCGAAAAAGACGGAAACGACAAAGAACACAGAAGAAAATGCCGATGCGCCATTTGAAATTCGCACAGAACAAATTGCCGCAGTCATTGCTGAAGGGGGACGACGGTTCGACAAGGGGGGCGACCTCTTTTATGAGCAGATTTCCGCACTGCATAAATCGGTGCGCGGCTCATCACCTGATGCGGCATTGTACTGGTTTGCGCGGATGTTGGATGGTGGTGCAGACCCGCGTTATATCGCACGGCGCGTGGTGCGCATGGCGAGTGAGGATATTGGCAATGCTGATCCGCGTGCGTTGCGGATCGCGTTGGATGCATGGGAAACCTATGAAAAACTCGGTAGCCCGGAAGGAGAGTTAGCGATTGCGCAGGCGTTGGTTTTTCTTGCGGTTGCGCCAAAGAGTAATGCGGTCTATCTGGCGTGGAAGCAGGTGCAGGCAGAGGTGAAGCAGGGCGGTACGCCGGAGGTTCCAGTGCATTTGCGCAATGCACCGACCAGGTTGATGAAAGAGTTGGGCTATGGGCATGAATACCGCTACGCGCATGATGAGCCGGATGGTTATGCGGCGGGGGAGACCTATTTTCCAGAGGAAATAGGCGAGCAGAATTATTACCAACCAGTGAGTCGTGGGCTGGAAATTCGGATTGGAGAAAAACTGAAGGAGTTGCGGCGGCTGGATGAAGCGTATTGGCGTTCAACTGATATGAAGTAATCCACTTTTTGATATAGATTTCGCTATTCAGACTTCGGTTTCCCAACGGATGATCTGGTAATTTTCAGTCATCAGCGAATGTAATTCATCCATATTATTTATTCTGAATTCCCCCCAAAACTGTCCGGCTGATTCACGCCCCAAGCAACAATTTCCTGAAACTCCGCACGCGGGATTTCAACTGCGCCGAGTGAGGCGAGATGGTTGGAATAGACTTGGCAGTCCATCAACGGAAATCCCCACTCTTCGAGCCGCTCACACAAAAATACCAATGCCACTTTAGAGGCGTCCGATTTGCGGAAAAACATTGATTCGCCGAAGAAGATTTTTCCGATGGCTACGCCGTAGAGTCCACCGACCAGGTTTTGCTCCCCTTCGTGTGTTTCCCACACTTCGACCGAATGCGCTTTTCCGGCAGCGAAGAGGTTTTCGTAGGCGGTTTTCATCTCCGGCAAAATCCATGTGCCGGGCTGTTTGGCGCGTGGCGCGGCGCAGTTTTGCACCACATCGGAAAAGGCTTGGTCAATTGTGGTGTGGAATTTTCCGCTACGGATCGTTCGGCGCAAACTGCGGGAGATTTTCATTTTTGTGGGTTCCAGCACCATGCGCGGGTCGGGCGACCACCATAAAATCGGTTCGTCGGTGTTGAACCACGGGAAAATTCCGTGCCGGTAGGCGTTGATCAGGCGGGTGATGGAGAGATCGCCGCCGATGGCCAACAGGCCATTGGGTTCGGTTTCTGCGTAGGCGGGGTCAGGGAACGGGGTTTCTGGTGGAGTGTTGTTGAGGTTGGATAGCATGGTAGTTTGTTACTGTGGTTTGTGATTCAGAATTTCTAATAACCAACTGACTAGTTGTTCACCAAATGCTGTAATAATTCCTGTGATAAAAATTAGAACAACAATCCACCATTTTTCATGTATCTTTTCCAGTGTTGTTGTTTTTTCTGCTTCCGTTGTGGTTGTAGTAGATTGTGTTGTTTGCTCTATAGAAGAAGGTGTGTTGAACGTGATATTTATAGATTGGTCTCTATGTTTCTGTTCTTGTTGCTGTAATTCTTTTTTCTCAAAAATACCTTCTAGCAGAGGACGTACAGAAACATCTTTTAATCCTCCTTTACGGCATTTGATAGTTAGTTCGCCTTCTTCTTGATATTGCTGTAATTCGTTGAATTCAAAATAGGTTGGCGTTGTTTCTTGCAAACAGATTTCGCAATTACACGGAACCATCTGTTCTGCTTGGATATTTTTGAACCATTTTTGATGGATTTTTTCTATCTCTTCGCGGATGGAGTGTAACAGAAATTTCCGTTCACTCTCTTTTCCAGATATAGAAATATCAATTACTTTAAGACCATCTTTATTTTCTTCTTCTAGAACTCTTGCACGACAATCATTACGTTTTAGAATAACACCTTTATGCCATACAAGATCAATGCCGTCCTTTTTTTCAATTAGTGCGTTCATGCGTACAATAAAACGCGTGATAATGCCTTCAGGCATAAACTTATACTGAAAACGGAATTTTAGATTTTCTTTTTTATTCCAATTAAGGTCAGGGCGAGTATCACTGAGTAGCTGTGGTGCGATGAAAGTTCCCGGTTTATCATCCAATTCATAGCAGATTTCAAAATTATCCTGCTTCATTAAGTTAAGCAGATTCAATCGTTCGGTACGGTTATATTTTTTCCACACGGAAAAAAGCTTTTCTTGTGTAAATGAACCATTGTTTCGAGTAATTTCATTATCAATTAAGACACTATAAACTGCATCAACTGCCCATTGCGGATTCAAAATAATAAAATCATGTAAAATTGGGTCATCAACAAAATGAAGTAATGTCCCTAATTTATGCAGATAGCGACTGAAAAGAATCTGGCTTTCTCCGTCTTTTACAGAATTTTCTACACAAATTTCTACATAACGCGTGAAGCTGATATGATCACTTCCTTTTGATTCTTTGTGCAATGCCTGTTGGATGTCACGCCATCGTGCAGGACGATCCACATTTATATGTGGAAGACAAGTGAGCATTTCCTCAAGTTTTTCTTGTAATGCTTGGTAGCGGCCATCAATTTTTTTCAGATCAACGTCACAAACTTCAATTTGTAGTTCTGGATAACGTTCTTCATAAAATTTTCGGTCAAAATTGAATTTGTTGATGAATTTGTCGTCTTTTTCATTCAAAACGACTAGAACTGGACTATATTGGTTTTTTTCTTCGCCTAATAAATGGATAATTTTGAACCAATAAGGAAAATTGGTTGGTTCTTTTCGGTCATTGGCAGAGACGAGTACATAAATTGCACTAGGAGTGAGGAAAAATTGATGGGTCATATATTGAATTTGCTGGCCACCAAAATCCCAAATATTGGCTGTAAATTTTGTGTCTAGTTTTTCAGGATGAGTAAATTGCCAGCCAGCGTGTACTTCAACACCCAATGTGCTTTCTGTTTCATTCGATAACTGGAAATTAGGGTCAAACAGTTTCTTCACTAACGTAGTTTTGCCAGCACCTGGTTCACCGACAATAATTAGCTTAGCTTCGTTAAGTTTTTCTTTTCCCTGTTCTTCTAGGTTTCGGAAATAGGTTAGGATTGCTTCATTGCCTTGTTCAATGATCTCTTCAGGTGGATGTTGTAGCAGATTTTTTCCAACAATAATTTCTTTTCTAGATTGTTGCTTAATAACATGAACAGGTATGTCTTTTTCAATCAGATTGGTAAGTGGAGAAAGATCACTAATCTGATTTCCTTCAAGATTAACTTTATTAAGATTGGTGAGTATAGAGAGAGAGGAGAGATCATGAATCTCATTATATCCTAAATAAAGTTCCTTAAGTGAAGTGAGTGTGGTGAGAGGAGAGAGATCGCTGATTTGGTTTATAGAAAGATCAAGTATGCTGAGCGAAGTTAGCGTTGTAAGAAATGAAAGGTCATAAATCTGATTTTTCAAAAGGCCAAGTATATTAAGAGAGGTGAGAGTAGCTAGAGGGGAGAGGTTGCTAATGTTATTGTTGAAAAGACCAAGTCTATTAAGTGAAGTAAGAATAGAAAGTGGGGAAAGATCGCTGATATTATTATTTCCGAGATAAAGCCCATTAAGAGAAGTGAGAGAGGTAAGTGGAGAAAGATCACTAATTTTATTATTGTTTAGATCAAGTAACTCAAGGGTTTTAAGTGTAGAAAGTGAAGAAAGATCACTAATTTGATTGTCGAAAAGAAATAACTTTCGGAGAGTATGTAATTTTTCGAATTGTATAGGTAAAAATTCAATCTGATTTTTTGTGTCTTTATTAGAGCTTTGCTTTCTTTCCCATTTATCATTTTTTGAATTATATTCCCAATATATATCGCTAAGAATCAGGTTTTCTAATTTATTTAATTCAAAAAGTTCGTCGGGTAGTTCGGTTAATCCACATTTTCCTAAGTCTAATGTAGTAAGATGGTTTTGTTTGGCTTCATGGATTAATTGTAGCGCGAGTTCAGACATCAGTTTTTCCCTCCGATCAATACAAAGTTATAGCTGTTTTGTTCGGTCAAAATGGTTTATCTTGGACGATAGAATAAATTTCTCAAACGGAATAAAAATCCGCAATATAACGCGTTTTCAACCGCACTAAAAACCAAAATCGGCAATTAACCCGCAAGAGGAAACAAATGGCACGTCGCAGAAAAAAGCAGCTCCCGCAAGAACCCGTTGAAACTACCATCGAGTCGCTCGCCCACGATGGCAAGGGTATTGCCCATGTGGACGGAAAAGTGGTCTTTATCCCCGGTGCGCTATCCGGTGAGACAATCCGCTACAAACTGGTTGGACGGCGCAGGAGTTTTGATTCCGGCGAATTGCTGGAGGTTTTGCAACCGTCACCAGACCGCGTGGAACCGCCATGCCCTCATTTTGCGATTTGTGGCGGCTGCTCGCTGCAACATCTGCACGCGGAAAAACAGATTCAGTTCAAACAGCAAACCTTGCTGGACAATTTCTCCCGCATCGGTCACGTTGAACCAGAAACAGTTCTCGAACCACTGACTGGCCCAACTCTCGGCTACCGACGCAAGGCGCGGCTTGGCGTACGCTATGTGCCGAAAAAAGGCGGCGCGTTGGTCGGCTTCCGCGAAAAAAGCAGCGGCTATCTGGCGGTGATGGATCAATGTCCGATTCTGGTCGATGCAGTTGGGCAACGGATCGGCGCATTGCGCGAATTAATCAGTGATCTTGATAGCAAAAACCAGATCGCACAAATTGAAGTCGCGGCGGGGGATGATGCGACGATTTTGGTATTCCGCAATCTGGAGCCACTTTCTGAAACTGACCAGCAAAAACTCGATCAATTTGGCAACAGTTACGATTTGCGTATCTATCTGCAACCCGCAGGGCCGGAAAGTATTGTGCCGCTCAATGATAATCACCAAACTGAATTAACGTATCAATTACCAAAATATGATCTTGAGTATCATTTTTTGCCAACCGATTTTACGCAGGTCAACGGCGCAATTAACCAGGCGATGATTGCGCGTGCATTGGAAATGATGGAGTTGTTTGAGTCTGATATCGTGCTTGATCTATTTTGCGGCCTCGGAAATTTCACCTTGCCGATTGCGCGTCAGGCTGGCAAAGTGATTGGCATTGAGGGCGATACAGCACTGGTTGAGCGGGCGCGACAAAATGCGCAACGCAATAATATCGAAAATGCTGAGTTTTATGCAGTTGATTTGCAGGACGAGGCGGTCAGCGGTGTTTGGCTGAATGACCAATATAATAAGGTACTACTTGATCCGCCCCGAAGTGGTGCGCTGGAAATGGTGCAGAAAATTGGCAAAATTCAGCCAGAGCGGATTGTTTATGTCTCCTGTAATCCGGCAACTTTAGCGCGGGATGCGGAAGAGTTGGTTCACCAGCAAGGTTATCAGTTAGTGACGGCAGGAGTCATGGATATGTTTCCACATACTGCGCATGTCGAATCAATTGCGTTGTTTGTGCGGAAATAAAAAAATAGCAGTGTTTTTTTATGATCCCATCGGGACCAGAGCGTGTAGCCAGTGGTTTTGACCACTGGCAGAAGATAGTTCGTAATTATCCCGGTGGTTGAAACCACCGGCTTTACGCCATTTTCCCGCTGGGGAAATAAAACAGCAATAAAATTTGAATGTAGGAGACATTGGCATTTGATCAACCGCGTCAAAATTTGCGGCATCACGACGCTCGAAGATGCGCTTTATGCAGCAGAGCAGGGCGCAGATGCGCTTGGATTTGTCTTTTATCCGCCTAGCCCGCGGGCAATCACGCCAGAAAAAGCGGCAGAAATCATCCGCAAATTACCGCCATTTGTGACTACGGTTGGGTTGTTTGTAAATGAAAAAATAGAGGTAGTAGAAAGAGTAATACGCGAAACTTCACTCAATTTATTGCAATTTCACGGCGATGAATCCCCCGAATATTGCGGACAATTTGACCGGCCTTATATGAAAGCAGTCCGGATGAAACCGGAGGTTGATTTAATTCACGAGGCAGAAAAGTATTCTGACGCTTCTGCATTGCTGGTAGATGCCTACCGTCCAGGCGTTCCAGGCGGCACAGGAGAAACCTTTGATTGGGAACGTATTCCGGAGAATCTCCCACTTCCACTCGTATTGGCAGGTGGGCTTTCTGCCGAAAATGTGGGCGATGCGATTCAGCAAATTAAACCGTGGGCAGTAGATGTCAGCGGCGGGGTGGAAAAAGAGCAACAAAAAGGCATGAAAGATCAGGAAAAAATTTTAAAATTCCTGCATAATACCCGGCGGAATTCAAATTGGGGGTAATACACTGTGACAGACAAGTGGACGCAATTTCCTGATGAACACGGTCATTTTGGTGAATATGGAGGTATTTTTGCTGCTGAAACCTTAATGGCACCGCTGGAAGAACTGGATGTTGCCTACCAGCATTATGCTCAGGATGAGGAGTTTCTACGGGAGTTAGATCAGGATTTACAAAACTACGTCGGACGGCCTAGTCCGCTTTATCATGCGGAACGCTGGAGTGAACACTTGGGCGGGGCACAAATCTGGCTCAAGCGCGAGGATTTGAATCACACCGGCGCACATAAAATCAACAGTGCGGTTGGTCAGGCATTGCTTGCCAAGCGGATGGGCAAAACCCGCATCATTGCGGAGACTGGCGCAGGTCAGCATGGCGTTGCCACGGCAACGGTTGCAGCGCGGCTGGGTTTAGAGTGCGTCATCTACATGGGCGCGGTCGATGTGGAGCGGCAAAAGTTCAATGTATTTCGTATGCGACTGTTAGGTGCGGAAGTGCGTGCAGTCACCTACGGTTCAAAGACTCTCAAAGACGCGTTGAATGAATCGATGCGTGATTGGGTTACGAATGTTGATAATACCTTCTATATTTTTGGCACAGCAGCAGGCCCACATCCTTATCCGGCATTAGTGCGTAACTTCCAGTCCATTATTGGGCGCGAAGCGCGGCAGCAGATTCTGGATCAGGCTGGAACCTTGCCAGATGCATTAGTGGCTTGTGTTGGTGGTGGTTCCAATGCGATGGGGTTGTTCTATCCATTTTTGGCTGATGAACAAGTTACAATGTATGGTGTGGAAGGTGGTGGTTACGGGCTGGAAAGTGGTCAACATGCTGCGCCGCTCTGTGCTGGTAAGCCAGGTGTATTGCACGGCAACCGTACTTATATTATGGAAGATCCAAATGGTCAGATTATGGAAACGCATTCCATCTCTGCCGGTCTTGACTATCCAGGGGTTGGCCCTGAGCACTCGTGGTTGAAGGATATTGGACGCGCCAAATATGTTTCCATTAACGATGATGAGGCATTGCAAGCATTCCATGAATTGACCAGACTGGAAGGTATTCTTCCTGCGTTGGAATCAAGTCACGCTTTGGCTTACACCATTAAACTCGCACCCACGATGCGCAAGGATCAGCATATTTTGATCAATCTGTCAGGTCGGGGGGACAAGGATATCCATACCGTCGCCAAATTGGAGGGAGTTGAAGTATGAGCCGGATTTCCGCCTATTTTGAGAAGTGCAAAAAAGAAGGGCGGGTTGCGCTGATTCCGTTCATTACTGCGGGCGATCCAGAGCGTTCTGTTACCGTGCCAACGCTGCATGCGATGGTCGAGGCAGGCGCAGATATCATTGAGTTGGGCATTCCGTTTTCTGAACCAATGGCTGATGGCCCTACAATTCAGCGTTCCAGCGAACGGGCACTGGAGCAGAAGATTGGCATTCAGGATGTGCTGAAAATGGTGGCAGAGTTCCGCCAAAAAAACCAGCAGACACCGATTGTGCTAATGGGGTATCTCAATCCGATTGAGAACATGGGCTACCGTGAGTTTTTCGTTGCTGCCAAAGAAGCAGGTGCAGACGGTGTGTTGACCGTCGATTTGCCGCCGGAAGAGGGTACTGAATTGCGTGCGATGTGTGTGGAGCAAGGATTGGATCCAATTTTCCTGCTGGCACCGAATAGCACCAAACGGCGAATCCAGAAAATCACTGATGCGGCAACCGGTTTCCTCTACTATGTTTCAGTTAAAGGTGTGACTGGGGCAAAAGTACCTGATGTGACTGAAGTGAAAGAGAAGGTCGAATTGATCCGCGAATATTCAGATTTGCCGGTTGGGGTTGGGTTTGGCATTAAAGATGTCGATTCAGCAAAAGCGATTGGCGAATTTGCCGATGGCGTGGTTGTCGGCAGCGCATTGGTTGCCAAAATGGGTGAGTTGAAAGGGCAGCCGGAACAAATTCCGCAAGTGATTAGTGGGCTGTTGAAAGAATTGCGTGGAGCACTGGATACGCTGCAAAAATAGCACATCGTGCGTTCCAAGAGAAAAACGTATGACTTGGTTTAAAAAGATTTTGCCGAAAATCCGCACGGAAGGCGGGAAAAAGAACATGCCGGAAGGAGTGTGGAGCAAGTGTCCGGCTTGTGAGGCTGTGCTCTACCGCGCCGAAGTGGAACGGAATCAGGATGTCTGCCCGAAATGTGCACACCACATGCGGATTGGTGCACGTCGCCGTTTGGAGCTGTTTCTGGACCAAGGTTCTACCGAGGAGATCGGTGCAGAAATCACGCCAATGGATCATCTCAATTTTAAGGATTTGAAACGCTATAAAGATCGCATCGTACAGGCACGCAAAAGCAGCGACGAGCAGGATGCATTGGTCGTAATGCGTGGGCAGGTTAAGGGCGTACCACTAGTGGCTACGGCGTTTGAGTTCAAATTCATGGGTGGTTCGATGGGATCGGTGGTTGGCGAGCGGTTTGTTCGTGCCGTCAATATCTGTCTGGAGCGGAATATTCCATTGGTCTGTTTTTCTGCCAGCGGCGGGGCGCGAATGCAAGAGGCATTGTTCTCGCTGATGCAAATGGCGAAGACCAGCGCAGCGTTGACCCGGCTTTCGGATCGCGGTATCCCGTTTATTTCAGTGCTGACTGATCCGACAATGGGTGGGGTTTCTGCCAGTTTGGCGATGCTGGGGGATGTCAATATTGCCGAGCCCAATGCATTGATCGGTTTTGCTGGCCCGCGCGTCATTGAACAGACGGTGCGCGAAACCTTGCCGGAAGGGTTTCAACGTAGTGAATTTTTATTGGAGCATGGCGCAGTGGATCGCATTCTGGATCGAAGGGATATGCGTAAGGAGATCGCTTCCCTGTTGTCGATGCTGGCCGGCTATCCGCTCTTTTCCGTCGCAAATCCAGAACCTGAATCCCCGATTCCAGCGGTAGCCTGATTTTTCCCTGTTATTAATTTATTTTCTATGCGCTTCCAGACCCTTGCGGAGTGGCTGGCGTGGCAGGAGTCGCTCCATCCAGAAACGATTGATCTGGGACTGGAGCGCGTTTCCATTGTTGCAGATCGGTTAGGTCTGCTTTCTCCTTCCTACAAAATTGTTACTGTTGCTGGAACCAACGGTAAAGGTTCGTCGGTCGCGATGCTGGAGGCGATTGCGCTACAAGCAGGTTGGCAGGTTGGTGCATACACTTCTCCCCATTTGTTGCGCTACAACGAGCGAATTCGGCTACAAGGACAGGAGGTATCCGACGCGCAGCTATGCGCGGCGTTTGAGGCGATCGATCAAGCGCGAGCGGAAATTTCCCTCACCTATTTTGAATTTGGCACTTTGGCGGCGTTGGTCATTTTTGCGCAAGCCAATCCCGATTTGGTGATTTTGGAAGTGGGGCTGGGCGGACGGTTGGATGCAGTCAATACTCTGGATGCGGATGTGATGTTGTTGACGACAGTCGATCTGGATCATCAAGCTTGGTTGGGGGAGACGCGTGAAGAGATAGGCCATGAAAAAGCAGGTATTTTTCGTCCTGGAAGACCAGCAATTATTGGAGAATCAAATCCACCGCGATCGGTTTTAAACTATGCGGAAGAAATTGGCGCAAAACTGTTTTGGTTTCAGCGCGATTTCGGTTTTGAATATGCTGAAGATTCAGAATTTTCACAAACTTCAGAAAGCCAGTGGGATTGGTGGAGTCAAAATCGTCAAAATAGTCAAAACCGGGAATTGAAAAATTTACCTCAACCTGCGCTAGCCGGAGAAATCCAGATACAAAATGCAGCGGCAGTGTTGATGGTTTTGCAGCAATTGGAAACGGTTGGTTTGATTGCGGATCGAGATGCAATTGCACAAGGCTTGCAGAATATTCAATTAGCAGGGCGGTTTCAGATGATTGCTGAACAGCCGCAAGTGATTGTCGATGTTGCGCATAATCCGCAAGCGGCGCGTCATTTGGCAGAAACGTTACAGGCACAGCCAATCACTGGAAAAACCATCGCAATGGTGGCGATGTTGAATGACAAAGAAGCAGCGGAAACAGTTCGGATTATGGATCGTGAAGTAGACCAATGGATTGTCGCCGGGCTGGACAAAGTAGATCGCGGACGTAGCCAGCAAGAGATGGAGCAGGTTTGCGCTGATGTTGGAATTTCTACAGAGAAAATGTCTGGTTTTCCAACCGTGAAAGCAGCGTTTCAGGCAGCGAAAGCGCAAGCATCATCGGAAGACCGGATTGTGGTGTTTGGTTCTTTTTATACGGTTGCGGCTGTGTTTGAATGACAGCATATATGAAAAACAATCTGCAAAATCCCATGAGGGTATTAGTTTTTTATACTCTGTTTTGATTTTCCTGCCGTAATTTTGTTCAGGTTTCTTGCTTTGAATTCAGAAAAACCCCAAATTCCTCGCTTTCCCATCGTCGTACTCATCTCCGGACGTGGCAGCAACCTCCATGCGCTGATTGAGCAACAGCACGCAGGCAAGTTGAATATCGACATCAAATTGGTGATCAGCAACCGCGCCAATGCGGCGGGGCTGGCAATGGCAGAATCATTCGGCATTCCCACGCGGGTGATTGATCATACGCAATATTGCACACGCCTCGATTATGACCAGCAGCTGATCCACGTGATTGACCGTTGCCAGCCAAAGCTGGTAGTACTGGCGGGGTTTATGCGCATTCTCACTTCTGAATTTGTGAGCCACTACAATGGAAAACTGATCAATATTCACCCGTCGTTGTTGCCGAAATTCAAGGGGATCAATACCCATCAACGTGCGCTAGAGGCAGGCGAAACAGAACACGGCGCGAGTGTCCATTTTGTTACTGAAGAACTGGATAGCGGCGCAGTATTGATGCAGGCGAAAGTGCCGGTTTTGGAAAACGATGATGCAGAAACATTGGCAGCACGGGTGCTGGAACAAGAACATGATCTTTATCCGGAAGCAGTGTGGTTGATTGCGGAAAATCGTGTCAAATTGGTTGATAGTCAAATTGAATTCGATGACAAACCGTTGGCGAAACCATTGTTGCTGGAATCAGCAAACTGAATGAGTCGAAAATTGCTGAAATCGACTGCGCTGGTCAGCGGGATGACGATGATTTCCCGCGTGTTGGGGCTGGTACGCGATATTGTCCTTGCCCGCTATTTTGGCGCAGGCGGAATGATGGATGCGTTTGTCATTGCTTTCAAAATTCCCAATTTTCTGCGCCGTTTATTCGCGGAAGGGGCATTTTCGCAGGCGTTTGTGCCGGTTCTTTCGGAAGTTAAAACACAAAATGGGCAAGCTGAGGTTAAACAACTCACTGATGCAGTTGCAGGGACGCTCGCGCTGATTTTGCTGGCAGTGACGGTCATTGGTGTCGTTGCTGCACCACTGTTGATTATGATTTTCGCACCTGGTTATCTGGACGAGCCGGAACGGTTTGATTTGGCCTCTGCTCTATTGCGAATTACGTTTCCGTATATTTTGTTTATCTCGCTCACTGCGTTTGCGGGCGGTATTTTGAATACGTATGGTCGATTTGCTGTTCCAGCATTTACACCGGTATTTCTTAATTTGTGTTTAATCTGTGCGGCGATTTGGTTCTCTCCGCAACTGGAGCAGCCGGTTTTTGCGTTGGCATGGGGGGTCTTTTTTGCCGGTGTGGTGCAGTTGCTGTTTCAAATTCCGGCATTGCTGAAATTGGGATTGTTGCCGAAACCAAAATGGGGTTGGCATGATTCCGGCGTGCGCAAGGTTTTGAAACTGATGATTCCCACGCTGTTTGGTGCTTCAGTCGCGCAGATCAATCTGTTGCTGGATTTGGTGATTGCATCGTTTATTGCGGTCGGTAGTTTGTCGTGGCTCTACTATGCGGATCGGCTGATGGAATTTCCGCTTGGTGTATTTGGTATTGCGCTGGCGACGGTGATTTTGCCCGGTTTGTCAAAGCAACATGCCGCGGAAGATCGCAAAGCATTTCAGAAAACGCTTGATTGGGCATTGCGGATGGTATTGTTGATCGGTGTGCCTGCGTCAGTTGGGATGTTGATGCTGGCGGTGCCGATGTTGTCGGTGCTTTTTTTGCGCGGGGAATTCACTTTTGCTGACGCGCAGTTGTCAGGTGTGGCGTTGATGGCCTATTCGTTCGGGTTGGTCGGTTTTATGTTGGTCAAAGTGCTAGTTAATGGTTATTTTGCGCAGCAAGATACGAAAACGCCAGTCAAGATTGGACTGGTCGCGATGGGTGCAAATATGGTGTTCAACCTGCTTTTTGTCGGCGGGATGGTACTGGCAGAGTTTGATGCACCCCATGCTGGTTTGGCATTGGCGACTTCAGGCTCCTCATTGCTGAATGCGTTTTTACTCTATCGTGGATTGCGTAAACGCGATGTCTATTCACCACAAGACGGTTGGTTGCGCTGGGGCGGACAGATTGTTTTAGCGACGAGCGTAATGGCGTTGTTTTTGTACTTTTTTGCGCCAGAAATTCAATTCTGGAACGAAACTGCTCTGTGGGAACAGTTGCCGATTTTGATTGGATTGATTGGCGGGGCAATTGTGCTCTATTTTGCGATGCTGTTGTTGGCTGGAATGCGATTACGAGATTTGCGTTATTCTCATTCTGCAACCTTTAACACATAATTGTAAATCTGTGCTTGGTTTTCTTGTCTATTTTCATCTCGAATCACCTCCATAGGTAGTTTGTGCTACTTTAACGAGGTATCAGGAAGAATTTAGACCACTATACCAGGCACACGACTAGAAGCAGTTATTCTGCTTCAGTTTTCCGTATCGCTGCTAACGCAGAAGCAATAATCCCGGTTGGCACAGCAACTACACCTAAGCCGATCATCAGCACAGCAAAGGTGAAAATTCGTCCACCTTGCGTTACCGGATAAATATCGCCGTAGCCAACTGTTGTAAGCGTAGCAACCGCCCACCACAAACTGTCAAAAATAGATCTGAAATTTTCCGGCTGCGCAGCATGTTCAAAATGATAAATCCCAACTGCCGCGAGATAGAGCAGCATCACGGTAACGATACTGAAAAGCACCAATTCTTCCTTCGCCATCAAAACCGCCTTACCAACCCGGTCTAGCGCACTCCCGTAGCGAGTGATTTTCAGAATACGCAGCAAGCGCAACAGCCGCAAAATCCGCAATGTCTGCAAACTAACTGCGCCAAAAGAGAGATAAAATGGCAGGATTGCCAGAAAATCGACAATCCCGTAAAAGCTGAAAATATAGGCCAGTTTTCGATCTGTCAGAAGAATCCGCAGTAGATACTCGACCGTAAAAACCGCAACAACAAAAATTTCCACTGTGCCGAGCAAACGGTAGGCCGTCTCCGAAAGCCCGGGCAGTGTTTCAATAGAAAATGTGACGAGCGAAATGACAATCAGAGTTTGAATCGCTGCATCGAAAATACGTCCACGCTTGGTTTCCGAATGCAGGATGATCTCTTTCAGCACCTCCATCAATTTTCTACCCGCCTATTACAACTACATTTTCAATTGATTCAGATCACATTACTCCACTGATCCAGTTTTCTCTGACTTCTCCTGTTTTTCGCCTTTCTGTTCAGACTGTTTTTTCGCCTGCTGTTTGCGTTCTTGCAACGCTTTCTTCCGCGCTGCTTCCCGCGCCTGCTCAATCCGTTGTTTACGGAAATACTTCTTGTAGCGGTCGGGACGATCGCGGTCACGGAATTTGAAGTTCTCTGGCAAAAGCCATGTCTGGTCCCCCACCTGCTCGCCAATTTCGAACGGACTCGGCATGGAGAAGGTCGGTAAATTCCAACCGCCCGGCATCGTCGGCGCATCGGCGAGGAAATCTTCCGCATCGTGGAACGCCTCATCCAGCGGCTCGGAGAATTTCTCGCTATCACCCCACGGCGCACCCGGATCCCACGGCTTGTAGTGCCACGGGTTGCCTGTCCCCGGAACCGGCCAAATCTCCATCGGGCTGAAATCCATCTCCTTGTTTTCACCCCACGGTGGTGTCATCCGTGGCGGACGGAACGACGGATCGAAATCAGGCCGCCCATCTTTAAAATCTTGCGGTTTGGGAAAACCGGAAAAAACTGGCTGGTTGTTGCGACTCCGACCGCCATACCGCCCATAATCACGCGGTGGATAATACGGGTCGTAATATCGACCCTCATAGCCCCGACGCACCGGTGGTGGCGGCGCATACGGATCATATCGGTATGTATCTGGAGGCGGAACCTGACGATCTGTGGATGCCTCTTTTTGTTCATCTGCAGCGGGCGGACGCGGCGCAGTGGGGAAATTGAGTTCCGCCTGTGCAGGCCACGCGATGGCCGCACCAACCAACGCACCACTGAACAACACTGTGGTCTTGTTTATACTCTTGTTCATAATTGTATTCCCGGTCGGGTAGAAGACGATCTCTTATTCTTTAATAGCCTATATATCTGACTTTTCCATCTCATACAACTGCTCAATCTCCTGCGGCCAAAGCTCTGGGTTGATCGTCTCCAGCACCATTGGAATTTCATCAATCCGTTCGTCGTTCATAATGAACTCAAACGCATCCAGCCCGATAGTCCCCAAACCCAGATTGTGATGCCGATCTACGCGACTGCAAAAATCGGATTTACAATCGTTCAGGTGCATCCCTTGCAGGTAATGAAAACCAATGATTTCATCGAATTGCTGCATCGTTTCTGCATACGCAGCTTCTGTGCGTAGATCATATCCGGCAGCAAATGCGTGACAGGTATCAATGCAAATGCCAACTCGCTCTTTATCTTCCACTTTATTGATGATGTGGGCGAGATGTTCAAACTTGAATCCAAGGTTTGTCCCTTGCCCCGCAGTGTTTTCCAGCACGGCGGTAACGCCTTCGGTTTGATCCAATGCAATGTTGATTGATTCAGCGATGCGGTCGAGCGATTCATCTTCTGAAATCTTTTTCAGATGACTGCCCGGATGAAAATTAAGCCGAGCCAGCCCCAATTGCTGACACCGTTGCATTTCATCCACAAATGCATCACGTGATTTTTCCAGCCCCTCTTTTTCCGGGTGTCCGAGGTTGATCAGATAACTGTCGTGCGGCAACACCTGTTTTGCGGTGTAGCCGTACTCTTCCATTGTTTTTTGGAATGCATCAATTTGCTCGGCGGTGAGTGCTTTCGCATGCCACTGACGCTGGTTTTTAGTGAAGAGCGCAAACCCTTTCGCGCCAATTTCATGCGCATTTTTCGGTGCATTGAAGAGGCCGCCTGCCGCGCTGACGTGGGCTCCGATGTATTTCATAGTGCATCCTGATCTGGAAAAAGCGGCGGATTATCGCACGGAAATCATCTTTTTTCTGATTGTTTACTATTGGTTTTCCCCGATGTTGTAGTCAACTTAACCCTGCCTGAACCTATGCAACCTTTTCCTGCGATATCCAAGGCAATCGCTTACAATACCCGACTTTTTCAGTCAAACATATTTCCAAGCCGGAAAGCGCATGATACGATGCCGAAATTTTTTGTAGTCAGAAAAATTTCCGAAAAAATTTGAAGGAGTTGCACCGCATGTCTGAGCTTTCCCGTGAAGCAATCGAATCTGCAATCAAGGGGTACGTCGACCCCTATCTCGATAGCGACCTGATTTCCGCCGAGGCGATCAAGGATATCCAAATTGATGGCGGCAAGGTGACGGTCGAAGTGGAGCTGGGCTTCCCGGCGAAAGGCTATGAGAAGACACTCTCGGATGCACTGGTAGAAAAAATCAAGGCCGTTTCCGGCGTTGATTCCGTAGAAGTGAAAGTGGAATCCAAAATCATCGCTCACGCGGTACAGAAAGGCGTGCAGGCGATCAACGGGATCAAAAACATCATCGCAGTTGCATCCGGCAAGGGGGGCGTAGGCAAATCAACCACTTCTGTCAATCTCGCATTGGCACTCTCTGCCGAAGGCGCGAACGTCGGCATCCTCGACGCGGACATCTACGGCCCAAGCCAACCACGGATGTTGGGTGCACAAGGCGCAAAACCAACCTCTCCGGATGGCAAAACACTGGAGCCAGTCAACTCCTACCACCTGCAATCGATGTCCATCGGCTACCTGATCGAAGAAGATACGCCGATGATCTGGCGCGGGCCAATGGTCACACAAGCACTGGAACAGTTGCTCAACGAAACGGCATGGAAAGATTTGGACTACCTCGTCATCGACCTGCCACCAGGCACTGGCGACACCCAGTTGACGTTGGCGCAGAAAATTCCGGTCAGCGGCGCAGTAGTCGTCACTACCCCACAGGACATCGCCTTGCTGGATGCTCGTAAAGGGTTGAAGATGTTTGAAAAAGTGGAAGTGCCTGTTTTGGGTGTGGTCGAAAACATGAGCATCCATATCTGCTCCAAATGTGGTCACGAAGAGCATATCTTCTCCGAAGGCGGCGGTCGTAAAATGGCAGAAGAGGAAAATGTCAGCTTCCTCGGCGGGTTGCCGCTCGATAAATCGATCCGTAGCGATACAGACGGCGGAAAACCAACTGTAGTCGCTGATCCGGAAGGGCAGATTTCCAACATCTACCGCGACATTGCGCGTCGTGCGGCAGCGAAATTGTCGCTTCAGAAGCAGGATTACTCAGCGAAATTCCCGAATATCGTCATCCAATAAACCGGGGTTTCTGTAGGGGTGTGATTGATCGCGCCCTTGTTTGTTAAATTGTGTTTTATGGGCGCAATGAATTGCACCCATAAAATTCGGTACAGTTTACAAATTTAAAATGGCGGGTCATTTCGGTATGATCCGCCGTTTTTTATGTCTTTGCGAAATGATATTTTGAGCAACTTGCACATATCATTTCGAGCAAAGCGAGAAATCTTCAAATAGATTCCTCAGTTGCTTCGCTTACATCGGAATGACAAAAACACAGAAACAAAGGATTCATCCATCCAATGTCTATCAAACCAGACTACTGGATTCGCCAAATGGCGGAGCAGAACCAAATGATTGAGCCATTCGAGCTGAAGCAGGTCAAACTGCGGGAAGATGGCGAACGGATGGTTTCTTATGGCACCTCCAGCTATGGCTACGATGTGCGTTGCGCCAATGAATTCAAAATTTTCACCAACGTCAATTCTGCAATTGTTGATCCGAAAGATTTTGATGAAAACAGTTTTGTTACCGTTGAATCTGATGATTACATCGTGATTCCACCCAACTCTTTCGCGTTGGCACGAACGGTTGAATATTTCCGTATTCCGCGCAGTACGCTGGTCGTCTGTTTGGGCAAATCAACCTATGCGCGATGCGGCATTATCGTCAATGTCACTCCACTAGAGCCAGAGTGGGAAGGCCATGTGACACTAGAATTTTCTAATACCACCCCACTTCCGGCAAAGATTTACGCCAACGAAGGTGTGGCACAGATGTTGTTTTTTGAATCTGATGAAGAGTGTGAAACGTCGTATGCGGACAAGCAGGGGAAATATCAAGGACAGCAAGGCGTGACCTTACCAAAAACCTGATTGATTCAATCAATTCTAATCTGTAGGGGCGTGATTCATCGCGCCCAGTCAATGAACACGTGTAATCCGATTTATGGGCGTAATAAATTACTCCTCTACATAGTTTCCTCTAAATTGGAAACATCGTTTTCGAGACTCGGATAAATCCGCACGATTTTGATACTGCTGTCTGAAACTTGTACCGTTTCAATCGGCGTGCCATTCACCTTAATCGTTGTCCCTACTTCGGGAATGCTCTCCAATCGCTCCAGCAGCAAGCCATTAATTGTTTTCGGACCATCCAGTGGCAAATCCCAACCCATCGTTTTGTTCAGATCGCGCAACGTCGCACTGCCATCGACCAGATAGCTTCCCCCTTCCTCCGGATGCACTTCACGCATCATCGTATCGGAAAAATCAGTGGTGAATTCGCCGACGATCTCCTCCAGCAAATCCTCCAGCGTTACCAATCCTTTGATCTCACCATATTCATCGACCACAATGCCGATCCGCTTGCGGTGCTGCTGGAAACTGAGCAACTGGTTGTGCAAGCTTGTTCCTTGCGGCACATAAAGCGGTTCACGGGTGCGGGTGAGCATCGCCTTTTTATTGGCACGATCCTTCTGACTAGAAGAGAGCAGATGCAACACCTTCCGAGCATGCAAAATACCCTCCAGATGATCAATGCTTCCCTTGTAAATTGGAATTCGCGTGTGCTGGATCGCCGAAAGCTGCTGCTCAATCGTTTTCCAATCATCATTGATGTCGATACCGATGATCTCATTACGCGGTACCATAATGTCCTCAACAGTCACCTTCTCCAGATTGAGCACGCTCGACATCATCGACTGATGCTTTTTCGGAATCAAACTGCCCGCCTCATTCACCACAGTACGCAGCTCTTCACGAGTCAGATGTTCGGTACGCTCCTCATCCATCCGCTGTCCTAGCATCGTCAGCACTACTTTGGTCAACTGATTGATCAGGAACACCAGCGGATAAAGCACCCGCATCAGCGGATTGAGCACAAACGCGGCTGGATAAGCAATTTTCTCTGGCGAAAGCGCTGCAATCGTTTTCGGTGTCACCTCTGCGAAAATCAGCACGACAAACGTGAGTACGCCGGTTGCAATCGCGATTCCGGCATCGCCAAATAAACGCATCCCAATAATTGTTGCAATCGAAGAGGCGAGAATATTGACGAAATTGTTGCCGAGCAGAATCAGCCCGATCAACCGCTCCGGTTTATCAAGCAGTTTGGAAACCGCTTTCGCACCCTTGTGCCCCGTACGAACGAGATGGCGTAACCGATAGCGGTTGATTGCCATCATGCTGGTTTCGGAACCAGAGAAACAACCGGAAATGAGAATCAGTAAAAATAGGATCAGCGACAACGCGCCCGTTGAAATGTCGTCCATTCGTTCTAAAAATCAGTTATAAAAAGTCTGCTCTCTGTTGAGAGAGAGTTTGGGTGAGGAAAACAGAAACCGATTGTAAGTCATTCAGATTACGTAACATCGGAAAACAACGCTAAAAATTGGGGAGACGAGACTTTAAGCAGATGTGGCAAGTAAAATCTC
Organism: uncultured Piscirickettsiaceae bacterium; assembly: GCA_964344325.1. Lineage (GTDB taxonomy): Bacteria > Pseudomonadota > Gammaproteobacteria > CAYFMX01. The sequence goes on along the minus strand of CAYFMX010000014.1, from coordinate 1,106 downwards.
CAATACAAATTTGCTGCCAAAATAGGCAATCAGCAGTACGCCGAAGCCGGAGAGCGTCCAGCCAATTGCCGTGCGCCCACGCCAGCCATACCGCCACCGCCCCCACAATAATGCTGCAAAAATCAGCCATGCGATTAGCGATAAAATCGTCTTGTGTGCCAGATTTTGTGCGAACAAATCTTCAAAAAAGAGGAAACCACTCAACAGCGAGAGTGTTAGCAACAATAGGCCAATGCGAATCACCTGGAACATCAGCTGCTCCACTTCTGCCATCGGTGGTAATGCCCGCATGAATCCGCCCGGATGTTTGTGGCGGAAGTGCCACTCCTGCACCGCCAGCAAAATCGCCTGTAATGCCGCAATCCCCAACAAATTATAGGCTAGCATTGACAGCAAAATGTGACTGTCCAGAAAAACCGACGGGGTATGCGACACTACTGGCGCATCTGCATTGAACAATTGCAGCGCAAGTGTCACTGCCGCAATCGGGAAAATCACCACTCCCAAATTGCCGACAGGACGGATCAACCACGCCAGTTGCAACAGCAACACCAACAACCAGCTTGCAAACGAAAGCGAATGGAAAAAGCCTAAATTGACCCATTGCTGCACCACAAGCATCCACAACACAATTCCATGTAACAGCAAACCCGTTGTGCCGGTCACACGGAACAGAATACGGCGGTTCAGATTGCAGGAAATGCCTTGCTTCAGCAGCCGTCCAAGGCCAATGGCGGAAGAAAGGTAGAGCGCAATTGCAGCAAAGCCGGGGAGGAGAAATTCCATGAACAATTTTGTTTTTTTATTGTCTCTGTTTTTTATAGCTTCGCTAAAAAATCATCGCAAAAACGATGACTTTTCAGATTGATCCAAATCATCTCATATCTCTGTTGAGAATTGTACAAATTACCGACGAGGAAAAAAGCATGGGTTCCCCCCTCCTCAGGGAAATCGCTTGAACAGTGCGGCAGTTTCCGTGCATAAAGGGGATTTATCTGGAATTTCCCATTATGCCTTCCCCATTAATTGTTAGGTCTCGCGTGTTTATAAGCCTTTTTCGTAAACAATTCCTGCTTCTTTTTTTCCCATTCCTTGAGAGCCTGTAC
>CAYFMX010000013.1:0-58204 GCA_964344325.1 uncultured Piscirickettsiaceae bacterium | reverse complement strand
GGAAAATTTCCAAATCATTCGCTGGGAAACCGAAGTTTGAATGGCGAGAACTATAACTACGTTAATGATGATAAAAATAACAGCGAATTTTGGATATTAAGAGAGTTTAAGAAAAGGGCTAGGAATTATTTAAATAATCTACCCGACGATGGCGATACAATTGGTTGGCTATCACTTATGCAGCATTATGGAACACCAACAAGATTAATAGATTTTAGTCATTCTTTTTACGTTGCCATGTATTTCGCATTGATCGATGCAAAAAGTGATGCTGCTATTTGGGCAATTGATCATAATTGGCTTCTTGATATTGGCCATAATTCTTTTGATATATCAAGAAAAGGTCTTAGAGACGAATGGGAAGATGGTGTTTACCAAGCTGCTAACCAATATTTAACAGAAGTCTTATCTTCTGCATCAAGGTCTTCTGAAGAATCTGAAGCTTGTGATAAAAAAGCGGTTATTGTAGCTGAGCCATTTCAATTTAATCCTAGATTAGGCGCTCAGCAGGGTCTTTTTGCAATCCAAACTGATCTATCAGTGAGTTTTATTGAAAATTTACAAGCGCATAATAGATATTCATTTGAGAAATTTCAGAAGATCATTATAAAAAATACACTAAGAGAGACAGCATTAGCGCACTTAAGGGCAATGAATATAACGTCAGAAACATTATTCCCCGGTGTTGAAGGATTTGCGCGTTCAATTCCACATAAATTGATGTATCTAAACAACTAACAAATCAATCAAGCACGCTCCCTTCAGTCGCCGGACAGGCGAGCTACTACTAGGCACTTTGCGCAAATTATAGCAGCAACTTACCTGCCACTTATTGGGGCGTTAGAAAATAGAATTGGTTTCTCTCAGAAAAAAACTCATTTCGCACCCAATTTTCTGGGAACTTAAGAGCACTAATATCCGTAGTGATAACGCAACTGCGCAATATAAATCTGATCCTCAACAGCTTTATAAACAATCCGATGCTCATCATTAATACGACGAGACCAATATCCAGATAAACCATGTTTTAATGGCTCTGGCTTGCCAATTCCATCAAACGGTTCGCGCTGAATATCTTTGATTAATACATTAATCCGTTTCAAAATGGTTTTATCTGTCTTTTGCCAATACAAATCATTGCCCCATGCACGGCTGGAAAAAATGAGCTTCATTCAATCAATTCACGCTCAACGCCTTTCCCGGCTTCCAGTTCCGCAATTGACTCCAAAAGATGCCGCGCATTGGCAGGGGAACGAAGCAAATAGGCGGTCTCCTCCATCGCCTGAAAATCTTCCAAAGAGATCATCACAACCGGCGATTCCCGCTTTCTGGTAATAATCACAGGATCATGATCCTCACACACTTTTGCCATTGTTTGCGCCAAATTTGCACGTGCCGCTGTGTAACTGATTTTCTTCATAATCCATCTCCTAAATTAATATTGCGTACAGAAATTCTTACAAAATCGTAGCTATATTAGTGGAATAATTAACTCTATTTAAAAGCATTGCGTTTTCTATGAATTACGTCCATCATTACAGTTATAAAAGTAAGGGGTCTAAAATAACTTTCCACCGCTCCAACTTCTGCTGCCGATTTAACATCGCCATCGCAGGACTAGTAGAAGGAAGCCGCACGGTTTCCAAATCACAAAACAGTTCTGGCAGTTTTGATTTTACGTGACGCTTAAACAATTCTTCCGCTTTCCCGCCATTGAAGAAAATCGTTCTGATTTGATTGTGATTTTTGAAGAACGATTCAAAATCATTCGTCAGAATTGAGTCCCGCGCAATCGAACTGTCCAGACTGCCGGGGCGATGACACGATTGCAATACATCCCATAGTGCAATTTTGTGGTCGATCAACATTTGTTTCTGTGCTGTATAATTCAATAAATCTTTTGCTTCCACGCCAAATAAGGTTTGTATAATTGGCCAAAAACTGTTGCGCGGATGTGCATAATATTGCTGCTGGTTAAGCGATTCGACGCTGGGCATGGAACCAAGAATCAAAATCTTTGCATCGGGTGCGGCAATCGGTGGGAAACCGGTGATTTTTTCCATAGCAAGCTATTGATTACAAGAAGAAGTCAGGAAATTAAGCGAGAATTGAAATGGCAGAAATTTCGATGGTTATCACAACGTATCCCGATCAGGAAAGTGCGGAAAAGATCACACGAAAACTGCTGGATACGCATCTCGCTGCTTGTGTACAACTGGAAGAAATCCGCAGTTTTTACCGTTGGGATGGTGAAATCCAAAATGATCCGGAAATTCGTCTGGTAATTAAAACGCAATCCACACATTATCAAAAAGTAGAAGCATTAATCTGCGAAAACCATCCGTACGAATTGCCGCAGATTATACAGATTCCAATTACTGATAGTTTACAAGAATATAAAAATTGGGTAATTTCGGAAACGAACTTAGGTAGTTCAAAATTACTAAATGACAAACATCAGAATTGTCAGTGATTTTTAGTGCTATGATTACCGGAAATTTGAACCCATTTGATTATTTTAAACTACCTTGTAATATTCGAATGCTAATTGCCTGAACCTGAGTCCACAATTGATGATTGAATAATACCACCCCCCAAACAAGCCTCATTCTGATAAAAAACCAGCGATTGCCCCGGCGCAACGGCGCGTTGGAGTGTTTCAAATTCTACAATTCCGCTATTTTCATCCATTTCCACTAAAGTACAGGCTTGATCTGCTTGCCGATAACGGATTTGCGCATGACAAGCAAACGGCAATTTTTCTGGTGGATCGCCAATCCAATGAATTTTTTCTGTATGAACGGTGCGGGAAAGCAGCAGTGGATGATCTTTTTCTTGTGCGGCAATGAGCACATTGCGCTCCAAGTCTTTCGCCACCGAATACCACGGCGCATTACCATAATTGGCTAATCCGCCGATACCCAGCCCTTTGCGTTGTCCGAGTGTGTGGTACATTAATCCTTGGTGTTGCCCGATGATTTCACCGTCAGGTGTTTCAATATTGCCGGGTTGTGCAGGCAGATATTGGCTCAAAAATTCTCGGAAATTGCGCTCGCCAATGAAGCAAATACCGGTGCTGTCTTTCTTTTTCGCATTGGCAAAACCATTTTCTTCAGCGATTTTTCGCACTTCGCCTTTTTCGATTTTACCGAGTGGAAACATCGCCTTGGATAATTGTTTCTGTGTTAGCAGATGTAAAAAATAGGATTGGTCTTTGTTGCAGTCTTTGCCTTTGAGTAGCCGCATTTTTCCATTGGTCTGATCAACCTGCGTATAGTGGCCAGTGGCAATTTTGTCCGCGCCTAGCTCCAACGCGTGATCCAGAAAGGCGCGGAATTTGATCTCCTTGTTGCAGAGCACATCGGGGTTTGGCGTGCGCCCACGGCGGTATTCGTCGAGAAAATGGGTAAAAACGCGTTCCCAATATTCGTGGGAAAAATTGACGGTGTGGAGCGGAATATTGAGCTGGTCGGCGACTTGTTGCGCATCTTTCAAATCCTCTTCCGCGCTGCAATAGCCCGATTCCTCATCGTCGTCCTCTTCCCAGTTTTTCATGAACATCGCCTCGACCGCATACCCTTGATCAATCAGCAATTTTGCGGCGACGGCAGAATCAACGCCGCCAGAAAGCCCGACGATGATTTTTTGCGTGTTCATACCGGCTCGAATTTGTTTTCAGATTCGTTCTGGCTTGCAGCGTCGTTTTGCGCATTTTCTGCTTGCATCTGTTCCAATTCTTCCATCAGCGCAAAAACCAACGATTGTGTTCCTGATTTCTGCAACGCGGAAATTTTGAACAATCTTCCGTGCCAATTCAGTCGTTTGACGATTTCTGCACAACGTTCTTCTGCTTCATTTTCCGGGAATAGATCGAGTTTGTTCAGAACCAACCAACGCGGTAGTTCCGCGAGTTTTGTGCTGAATTTTTCCAACTCCTGCTCCAGTTGATGGAACGAATCGATGATGTGATCCAGTCCCAGTGGATCAGCAATATCAAGCAGATGCAGCAAGATTCGGTTGCGAGAGAGGTGTTTTAAAAACTGGATGCCCAAACCTGCACCTTCGGATGCGCCTTCAATCACACCAGGAATATCAGCAACGACAAAACTGCGAAATGCATCTGCACGTACTACGCCAAGGTTCGGATGAAGCGTTGTAAATGGATAGTCAGCAACGCGGGGACGAGCTGCGGAAATAGCGCGGATCAGTGAGGATTTTCCAGCGTTAGGCAACCCGAGCAGACCCACATCGGCGAGCACTTTCAGTTCCAATCGTAAGAAGCGTTTTTCCCCTTCGGAACCTGTAGTCGATTGACGCGGAGAGCGATTGACGCTGCTTTTGAAGCGCATGTTGCCGAGGCCATGGTAGCCGCCTTGTGCTACTTTGAGCGTTTCTTCGTGTTTCAGTATTTCGCCGATCAGTTCGTCGGTCTCTTCTTCGTAGACCATTGTGCCGATGGGGACAGGGACGTATTTGTCTTCGCCACCTTTGCCAGTGCGCTGCCAACCAGAGCCATCTTTACCACGTTCGGCGCGGAAGAGGCGGCTGAAACGAAAATCAGCCAGTGTATTCAATCCTTCATCACCGATCAGGAAAATGCTACCACCATCGCCGCCGTCGCCGCCATCTGGCCCTCCTTTGGGGATGAATTTTTCGCGCCGGAAACTGACACAGCCATTGCCACCGTTTCCTGCTTCCACACGGATGGTTGCTTCATCGACAAATTTCATTGTTTATTTTCTGTTTGCTTTCTTAATGTATTTTTATGAATTACTATTCAGTGAATCCTGAATTGTTGTTATTTCGACGAGGAACGAGGAGAAATCTGTAGTAAGTAAAAAATAGATTTCTCGCTATGCTCGAAATGACAGAACTCTAAATTTAACAGTATTAGTATTCTTTACAGTCAGATTATAGAAAATCTGCCATAAAAAAACCCCGTCGAAACGGGGTTTCTCACAACTATCTGAGACCGAAATCTTAAGCAGCTTGTACGCTAACAAACTGACGATTTTTTGGACCTTTGATCTCGAATTTCACTGCACCATTCACTTTTGCGAACAGAGTATGATCTTTACCACAACCTACATTTTCACCAGCGTGAAATTTTGTGCCGCGCTGACGAACTAGAATATTGCCTGCCAAAACAGATTCACCACCAAAACGCTTCACACCCAATCGTTTAGATTCTGAATCGCGACCGTTCCGGGTACTACCGCCTGCCTTTTTATGAGCCATTTTCCCTTGTCTCCAAAATTCTTAAATTTTAGTCTGAATAATTACGCGCTGATGCCAGTAATTTTTACTTCAGTGTAGGACTGACGATGTCCCATCTGCTTACGGTGATGCTTACGGCGACGGAATTTGATGATTTTGATCTTTTTGCCACGGCCATTTTCAGTCACTTCACCTATGACTTTGCCACCGTCCAGAAATGGCGTACCGATTTTGGTGCCGTTATCATCAGCAACCATCAATACCTGATCAAACTCAACATTGTTGCCTGCTTCCAAACCCAGTTTTTCGACCCGGAGGGTATCCCCTTCCGCGACCCGGTACTGCTTTCCGCCTGTTTTAATGACTGCGTACATCCTATCCCTGCGCTCCAAACCAATCAAATGTGGTAAAAAGAGGCGAATTTTACAGACCGTAACGGAAACGTCAAACAGATTTAGCGGTTATTGGAAGGGTATACTGCGCTTTTTGGAAAGCCTTGTCAGCAGTGGTACGTGTAATGGATACGAATGAAGAAAATGCAGTCCAAACCAAGCTCAGTGCAGCCCGTACGCGGCTGATTCTAGAGCGTCCGTTCCTCGGCGCACTGGTGTTGCGATTGCCGCTGGTGGAGGGCGATCCGGAGTGGTGTAAAAGCACGGCGACGGATGCGCGGTCGATTTACTACAACTACGAATATATCCATCAGCTGAACCAGAAACAGACGCAATTTATGCTGGCACATGATGCGTTGCACTGCGCGTTGTCGCATTTTGCGCGTCGCCATCATCGCAACAAACACCGGTGGGATGTCGCGTGTGATTTTGCAATTAACGCAATGTTAATTACAGAGAGAATGCAACCACCTGCAGATGTACTTTATCTCGAAGCATACAGTGGCATGACAGCGGAGGAGATTTATCCGTTGCTGTCGGAAGATGAGGATCGAGAGCCGACTGATCAGCATCTTTACGATGATGAACCGGATGAGAATAGTGATTCAGGGAAAAATCCGGACAGTGTGGAGGAAGAGACTCAAAAAGGGAGAGACCAAGGTAATGGCGACCAACCTTCACGTCCGCAATCGAATCAATCTTCCGAAAATACCGAAAACGAGCAATCAAACACACACGGTAAACGCAGTGGTGCATCGAAACCCAAGCCACTAACTACCAGCGAAATGCAGGATTTGGAAGCGCAGTGGCAGAAAAATCTTGCAGGCGCGGCGCAACAGGCAATGCAGGCGGGAAAAATGGGCGATGCATTGGCGCGGTTGGTCGATCATTTTCTGCAACCGCAACTGCCGTGGCGGATGTTACTGGCGCACTATATGACCGCCTCTGCGCGGGAGGATTACAATTATGCGCGTCCTTCGTCGCGGCGTAGCAGTGAAGCAATTTTTCCTTCGTTACGTAGTGGGCAATTGAATGTGACGGTGGTGTTGGATACCAGCGGCTCAATCAGCGATGATGAGATTGCTGAGTTTTTGGGCGAAGTGAATGGCATCAAAGGACAAATTCGCGCACGGGTAACGTTGCTTTCGTGCGATCAGGAAGTTGCTGATCCGCCGCTGGTAATCGAACCGTGGGAAGAATTGAAACTGCAAACTGATATTTGCAAAGGCGGACGCGGAACCAGTTTTATTCCGGCGTTTGAATACGCAGAAAAACAGGAGGTTCCGCCAGATTTGTTGCTCTATTTCACCGATGCGGCGGGAGAGTTTCCGCAATACCCACCAAATTATCCAGTTTTGTGGCTGATCAAAGGAAAAAACAGCGTGCCGTGGGGGCAGCGGATTCAGTTGAATGGTGAGTAAATACCCTATTTCGCTGTATTTATTACAAAGGATAAGTCATATACTTCGCAACAGTACGTAGAAAAAAATTGCTATGGCCTAATATAAATATATCCTTGCCGTTGTAGACGAATCAACTCTTGCATTGCATTTGGGACAATATCCTCTGCTGGTAGCGGATCAAAATCCCTGCCTATCATAATATCATGCTGTTTCATGTCTGATTCGCCAACAATGAGACGCACTCCGATTTTGCGTAGATAATTGATACCGCGATCCAGGTCTTTTTCTTCACGGCTATGTTTTAGCAGGGAGAGACCGAATCCCTCTAGTACGATGACCGTTTCTGATTTGATCCCGCGTAAAAACGCGTGGTGGTTCATAATCCTCTTTAGAGCACGTTTTTGTTCGTACAATTCAGGCAAATTGATGTGATAGACGATTTTTTCATCAACGTATCCTACCTCTTCCTTGATGGTTTTTTTATCTAGCCAACTCTGCGTTTCAGCTTTCGCGACTGTTAGTATATTCATTTGATCTGATGACGCTGTAATTACAACTACAGCACATATCATTGCAATTAAAATTTTTTTCATTTTTGTTCCAAACCTGCTGTAAGTAGCACCATGGCTAAAAGGAATGTGAATCGCTAGCAAGACAAGCTGCTAAAGGCCAAATAGAGGCAGATAGCGACCAGTTTGTAATAACTGAACATAAGGTGATCATAGTAACATCACCCTATGCACCGTATCTTAGTAATGATGTAATTTTCACCAATTTATTTCAATATTGCGATTTTATTCCCTTTGTCAGTGGCAATAGAGAACAAAATGTGGATCGCAGCAGCAATGCCGGCATAGAAAATCACGCCTTGCAGATAGCTAGGGAAGTATTTACCGATACGCAATGCAAATTCTGCGAAGGTTGGTTCTGCAAAGTTACCAGAGAAGAAGTAGAAACCACCGCTGGAGATCAATTCACACGCAAATGCACCGATGAAGAGGCTGGCGGAGAGCGGTAACAGGGAGCGTAATTCCATGGTGTGTTTTCCAGCATACCAACGTCCCGCTGTCCACAATGCACCGTAGGCAAGGATTAACAATGGATAGGCCGCGCTAACACAGAAGCTGCTCGTTCCCATGTGGGTAATGGAGATGTAGTCCAGTACGCCCGCCAGTCCAAGCAATACTGGGAAGCTCCAGTTGGAACGCAGATAAAAACCGGCGATGAAGAAGATTGCCCAGGTTGCATCAATGACGTTGTGGAACGATGCCAGCAACGCGTTTTGTCCACGCGTGGCGACCATCAGCATCGCCAGCGAGAGGCCGATCAGCCATTGGGTACGGGTGGAGAGTTGGGTCATAATAAGTGTGCTCCTCTGGTTGGTTGTCTTGAGGTTATGTTTTCAAAGTGTGTGTTCAGAATTTGTAACGGACGCCAATGGTAGCCTCCCGACCGGGAGAAGCATACCCGTATGCGGTCGAATATTCACGGTCAAATAGGTTGTTGATACGGGTTTGGAGGATTGTTCTTTTGTCCAAGCGGTAGTCCATGCGTAAGTCGACTACTGTAAAGCCACTGAGTCTTTGTTGGTTTGTGTTCGCAGAATCACCATAGGAATGACTTTGACCATATATTGAGCTGCCAAATGTATATTTTCCAAAATTACGATCCAGATCAAAACGGAAAGTTTTTTGGGCACGATTTTGGAGATATCTTTCTGTTTCTTGATCTTTTGCACGAACAAGAGACAAGCTTGCCATCCAATTCCATTTGTCCATTGAAGAAGCCAACTCTACTTCATTGCCTTTCATTTCGGCTTTTCCAATATTGATTGGTTGCTTAATTGTATTATCCCAATTGATAAGATTATCCACTTTTGTTTGAAATACAGAAAATTGCCAATAAATTGAAGATTGTTTACCTGAAATTCCAATTTCTTTACTCTTAGAATATTCTGGTTTTATATCTTTGTTTCCCTGATAACCCCATGAATCTAAAGGGTAATAAAGATCGTTAAAAGTTGGAGCCTTAAATGCTTTACCATACCCGGCAGTAGCTCGCATATTTTTCGGCAAATTGTATCCCCATTCCACGTTCCCAGTGTTGTGTTTTCCGAACTGCTCATTATCCGTATGACGTAATGCAAACAGAAAATCATGTTGGTCGAATAAAGTGGTTTGATATTCTCCAAAAACTGCTTTTTCATCGCGCTCTTTTTCTGCGTAATCAGTTGAACTATCGACTTTATCGTTTTGATAGTCAAAACCGGTTGTAAATTGGCTGTTTGGATCGGTGAAAAATGTATTTTGCCAACTGAACAAATCGCGTTTGGTATCAAAATGACCGGGGTTATTGTCATATGCTTTAGAACGGTCTTGTGAATTGCCTACCTTGATAAGGCTATTCCAGTTTTCACCGAGTTGCTGATGGATCGATAACCCTAAAGTTTGCTGTACGATATCAGAATGGGCGTCATTGGAGGGCGCAGACCAAGTAGAACCGTCATCGTAATGATTGGTTCCTTCAGTGCGGAACCAATTAAAACCAATTTTGTTATTGCCGGGAAATTCTTTCTCAATTTTTCCGGAAAATGAAGTTTCCTCATAAGAGTCATTATCTTTATTAACAGCATAAGTCGATGCAGGGTTTGCATTGAATCCATCGGTCTCCTGACGAGAAACGTTCAATTGATAACCAATGCTTCCTGATTTTCCAGCGATTCCTGCAGAGGCTTTTTTCGTATCATTGCTGCCGTAAGAGACGGAGGCGGTACGTTCCAAATCATCTTTTGGTGTTTTAGTGAAAATCTGGATTACGCCACCAATCGCATTGCTACCATAAATGGCAGAACGAGGGCCGCGCACAATTTCGATCCGTTCAATTTGGTCGATTGAAATGTGCTGTAGAGGAAGGTTTCCGTTGGTTGCAGAACCGATTCGTAGTCCATCTATAAGTACCAGAATATGGTCAGAATTTGTGCCACGCATATAAATATTACTGACTTTTCCTGCACCACCTTGGTTTACAAAATTAATTCCAGCCCGACCACGCAATAAATTCACAATATCGGTCGCACCGCTTTTTTCGATTTCCTCTTGGGTAATAATTGTAACTGGCGCAAGAGTCTCATCAATTGTCTGCGCAGTACGCGTTGCCGTAACAACAACTGTATCTAACTGATTGATTTCTGAGTCAGTCTTCGCATAAACAGAAAAGGAATAAAAAAAGACAATAGAACAGCCCACCGCTACAGCGGTTCGGTGAAAAGAAGGATTCATTTGGAATTCCTCAAAATCGGCGCACACCCGCACGCAAATAGTTTTTTTGGGGATCGCGTTTTAATTGAAGAGGAAAAAACAGCAGTGGATTTCCAATTTCGGGAAATTTGAGAAAAGGAAATACATCGCTGAATATTCGCCCGCCGCGACACCCGCCTGATTTTTCAGGCCGGTCTCCGGGCTTGCAGGGGAAAATTCCAGAATAGAATTTTCTGAAGTACCGCCTTCCCGTGTATCTCTACACAGTGGCTGTGTGGCACTTCATCCTTGCTTACCGTTGCGGGGGCAGCGCCGGACTTACAGATTTTGGTGATCTGCGCACCGGCTTCCCGTTTCATCCGTGCTGCAAGAATACAGCGTGGACACCTGAAAAGCGGGGCAATGTACAGGGCGAAGTGAGCGGGGTCAAATTTTGTTGAGTTACAATCTGGATTATATGCGGTTTGCAGCTGATCCAAAAGACAATATGGTTTGGAGCTTGCAGTAAATGGCGGAGCAGGGGCGATTGTTACTTTTTAATGCAAAGAATTTTCAGAGCATAACTACGTGAATTCACGTTGCTATACGCCCCAACAAAACCTGTCATATTCGGAAAAAATAGACAACAAAATTATACGTATGTGGAATTTGCTTTGTGGGGAACGGTCATTGCGCCCCGTTCCCCCTCACCTCTCAAAAAACTCAAGATCACGTAACAGCAACCATCACGCAATCATGCGCACTACACCGGACAGCTTTGCAAACAACCCTGAATACGATCCGGAATCCCCGCCTCACACTCCTTGGTTGTACAGAATGCTTTCAGCGTTTTGCCAACTACATCACACAAATCTGTGCAGCCTCCGAATGGCGTTTTGGACCAGCGTGATTTCTTCACCCCTTCCGGTAGCGGCGCACGTGCATCAACAATCAGCCGATCCCCTTTATCCAAAATGTGATGTTCCCGCAAATGGGCAATCATCTCCTGCTGTTGAACCTCCGAAACCGCGTTCCAAATGTGCGCGTTGATTTTCACTTCCTGCATATCAGACTCCTCTCTCTAAAAATCTGTTTCATGCGTTGAAAAACAAGCCTGGATTCACACGCTCCTCAACTGTGTAACCAAGCTGTAACCGGATCATAAAATAATTATCTTGATTGGTAAAACAGTTATTTTTCTAAATGTATACGGAATCATTTTTATCAAAAAAATAACAATATAATTGTTTGATACACAACATATTGTTGTATGGTTTATAACATCATTCACAATATTATTTTCACCCTATTTTTGAATATTCTTATATTCAAAAAAATATTCATCTACCCCCATAAAAATGTTTTACTGTAATCATTTTTGTTCTAAACAAAACCCTGAATATTTTTATAGTGTCCTAAAAAAATGTTGGTTTTCAAAATCTTCTCAAAGATTTAGAATCACATTTTTATCCGCTTATCCCAACATTTCCTGAAAATAATGAGTCCACTAGTACGTTTTGAATCCGTACAGAAAAGCTATGACGGCAAATCATTTGTCATCGAAAATCTGGAGCTATCTGTCAAGAAAAGCGAATTCCTGACTATGTTGGGGCCTTCCGGTTCCGGAAAAACCACCTGTCTGATGATGCTCGCCGGTTTCGAACCGATCACCAACGGCGAAATTTATCTGGCAGAAAAATCGATCGCCCACGTCCCGCCACACAAGCGCGACATCGGCATGGTATTCCAGAATTACGCCCTCTTCCCGCACATGACCGTCGGCGAAAACCTCGCCTTCCCGTTGGAAATCCGAAAAATCGGTAAATCGGAACGCGAAGAACGCATCCACCGTGTGTTGTCTATGGTGCAACTCGATGGCTATGCGGACCGTCGTCCGGCGCAAATGTCCGGCGGACAACAACAACGCGTTGCGGTAGCCCGTGCGTTAGTCTTCGAACCACAAGTTGTGTTGATGGACGAACCGCTCGGTGCGCTCGACAAAAATCTGCGTGAGCAGATGCAATATGAAATCCGCCATCTGCATGAGCAACTGGGCCTGACAGTTCTCTACGTCACCCACGACCAACACGAAGCGTTGACGATTTCAGACCAGATTGCGGTGTTCAACAAAGGTGAAATTCAGCAAATTGCTGCGCCGGAAACGCTCTACGAATTCCCGGAAAACGCATTTGTTGCCGGATTTATCGGCGAAAACAATAGCCTTTCTGGTACTGTTGAAAAACTGGACGACGCAAGCTGTCAAATTCGTCTGGATAACGGAGAAGCAGTAACGGCGACACCAATCAATCTCTACCGTACCGGCGAGCGGGTTGCGCTCTCGTTGCGTCCGGAGCGGGTGCAGTCTAATCCGGAAAATACTACCGATTTTCCCAATCAGTTTTCGGCGACGATTGACGAAGCCATTTATCTGGGCGACCACGTTCGCGTTCATCTCACGATGGGCAAAGATCATCTGACTGTCAAAATCCCCAATGCAAAACAGGATGCCAGTCCGGAAAAAGGGGAAAAAATCCGCATTGGTTGGCGCAGTGAAGATTGCCGCGCTTTGCCGGTTTCTAGATAAAACGATATTAACTAAAACAATTTAAAAAAGAGTAAAGACGAAAAATCATATAAACTCTTTTAAAAGATATTTTTTTCAGATTTAAAAATTTAAATTTCTAAAATCAATACTGAAAACAAATCTAAAAATAGATTCAAAGACAGTTCTAAAAACACAAAGGAGAAAACAATGAAAAAAACGTTCCTCAGGAAAACGGTTTCCTGGTCGATTGCAGGCAGCATTGCCGCTGTACTGGCAGTCGGCCTGTCCGGTTGCGGTGAACAGGATTCTCAAAACACGCAAAATAAAGCAAGCAGCGACGATAACGATAAACCGACTGAACTGGTTATCGTTTCATGGGGCGGTGCATATACCAAGAGCCAGCAGCTAGCTTACCATGACCCATACATGAAAGCGAACCCGCACATCAAAATCATCAATGATGACTCCTCTTCTGAAGTGGTCGCAAAAATACGTGCGCAGGCCGAAGCGAAAAATGTGACTTGGGATTTAGCGGATGCACTCGCTGCGGATTCAATCCAGCTTTGTGATGAAGGGCTCGCAGAGAAAATTGATCACGACAAAGTGCTCGCCCCGGCTCCAGATGGCACACCAGCAAGCCAGGATTTCGGCGACATGATCGTCTCCCCATGCTTCATCCCGCAAATCGTCTACTCCACGACATTTGGCTACCGCACCGACAAAGTTGGCGCGAACCCACCAACCACCATCAACGACGTATTTGACCTGCAAAAATATCCGGGCAAACGTGCGTTGGAGAAAAAACCAAATGGCAATCTGGAATGGGCATTGATCGCAGATGGGGTTGATCCTACAACCGTCTATGACGTGCTGAGTACACCAGAAGGTGTTGACCGCGCATTCCGTAAACTCGACACCATCAAAGATCAGGTCGTTTGGTGGACGCAGGGCGCACAACCAGGGCAGTTGCTGGCGGATGGCGAAGTGGTCATGGCTTCTGCCTACAATGGTCGTCTCTTCGCAGCAATCGAAGAAAACAAACAGCCAGTCGGCATGATGTGGGATTGGCAGGTGTTTGACCTCGACGGCTGGATTGTTCCCGTGGGTTCCCCGCACCGTGACGAGGTAATGAAATATCTCCGTTTTGCCACTGACACACAACGTCTCGCAGATCAGGCAAAATACATTTCCTACGGTCCGGCGCGTAAATCTTCCAGACCAATGGTGGGCAAACATGCAGAATTGGGCATCGACATGGCTCCACATATGCCAAACAATCCGAAAAACGCCAAAAATACGCTGCTCTTCAACTACACTTGGTGGGCAGACCACAAAGACGAGTTGTCCGAGCGTTTTGAGGCTTGGTTAGCAAAATAACCGACGGCTTGAACGATCTTGCGTAGTCACAGCCCCCGCGGATGCGGGGGTTTGTTTTTGTAGGTTTCCCCAATCATCACCAGTGGTTAAAACCACTAGCTACAGGCTCTGATCCCGATGGGATTACTACATAATACAATTCAAACTCAATTTAAAATGTCTGTCATGAACCAATCTTCTCCGCTCGCCTATTATTTTCCGCACGGTTTAGCGGTTATTTTTACGATCTTTTTCATTGTGCTAGGCATTGAGCCACACCATCGTGGCGTGTGGGTTGCCGAAGTGCTCCCGGTGGTGATGATTTTCGGGTTTCTCGTTCTCACCTTCGGAAAATTCCGCTTCAGCAATCTCGCCTATGCATTAATGGCTTTTTGGATGTTCTGGCATACGTTTGGCGGACATTATACTTTTGCATTAACACCATTTGACTGGTTCAATGACTGGATTGGCTCCGAACGCAACCAGTTTGACCGCATCGGTCATTTTTCCGTCGGTTTTTACGCATTCGCCATCGCTGAATGGCTGCTGCGGAAAAACTATTGCCGTATCTGGATTGCCACCTTTTTCAGCCTATTTGCGATCATGAGCGTCGCCGCCGGTTACGAAATCATCGAATGGTGGTTTGCGGTCTCTGTCGATGAAAATGCCGGAACCAATTTCCTCGGCGCACAGGGCGATATCTGGGATGCGCAAAAAGATATGTTGATGGACACGCTCGGCGCATTTTTTGCATTGATACTGTTTCATCTTTACCGCCCAGATCGGCGATAATCATCCGTTTTCTACTCGCTTCATCTTCACTCATTTTCACCGATTCCCGTTTCCGCTGGATTTTCTCATGACTCATTCCAATTCCACCGCTACTCCCTCCCCCACCACTTCCAATTCTGCGATTTCTGCAACACTGATCCAGCAAGTGGAAAATTGCCCGATTGAAATTCCGGCGTTGAAAAAAATGCTGCAATCGACGCAAGAACAGATCGCTGAACAATTCCATGCGGGCGAACCTGTTTTGTCGCTGCTCTATTTGCGCAGTGATCTGATTGATACTCTACTCCAGCGACTATGGAATCACTTTCTTCCGGACACGATTGAAGCGACTTTGCTCGCAGTCGGTGGCTATGGGCGGCGCGAATTGCACCCTTTTTCCGACGTTGATTTGCTGATTCTGGTTGATGAAGCCAGCGTTGAAGAGTGCGGCGAAACCATCAGCCCGTTCATTACGCTGTTGTGGGATTTAGGGCTGCAAATCGGCCACAGTGTGCGCACGGTTCCAGAATGTTTTGAGCAAGGGCTGGATGACATCACCATCGCCACCAACCTGATTGAAGCGCGGAAACTCTGCGGTAATGACGGCTTGTTCGCGCAATTCCAGAAGATGGTCGCCGACGATGATTTTTGGCCAAGCGGCCCGTTTTTCGCTGCCAAGCGCGACGAACAATGCAACCGGCTGCAAAAATTCAACGACACTGCCTACAATCTGGAGCCAGACATCAAAAAAGGCCCCGGTGGCTTGCGCGACATCCAGAATATTTTATGGGTGACGAAACGCCATTTCGGCTCGGAAAAATTGTCGGAATTGGTTGACCGCCTCTTTTTGACCGAAGAAGAGAGCGAGACAATCCGTGCAGGGCAGGAAGAATTGTGGAAAATCCGTTTTGCACTTCACTTGATTGCTGGTCGCCCAGAAGAGCGATTGCTATTTGAACACCAGCCTGCACTCGCCGCCCACTTCGGCTACAGCGATGATGACGACCACCGAAATGGTGCAATCGAAAAATTTATGCACCATTATTTCCGAACCTTACGCGAGTTGTCGCTGCTGAATGAAATGTTGTTGCAGTTGTTTGAAGAGACGCTGCTCACACCCAAAAGCGAGCCGAAACCGCTGGAAAATGAGGAAGGAATTGGTCGTTGTGGATGCTACTTAACGCTGCTCCCCGATGCCGATATTGAAAAAAATCCGTCGCTGTTGCTCTCCGTTTTCGACATCTTGCGCAACCATCCGGAACTGGAGGGAATGAATGCGCGGACGATCCGCAAAATCCGTTCCCATCGCCATTTGATCGACGAACATTTTCGCAACCGAAATATCAATCGCCAGACATTCATCAGCCTCTTTTACAATCCAAACGGATTGACGCACACGTTGCGGCGCATGAACCGCTATGGCGTTCTCGGTGCATACATTCCAGCGTTCGAGAAAGTAATTGGACTAATGCAGTACGATCTGTTCCACGCCTTTACCGTTGATGAGCACATTCTGTTTGTAGTGCGCAATTTGCGCCGCTTTGAAACCCGCGAAGACGAAGCCGATTTACCAGAAATTACTGAACTGATGCAAAAACTGGAACATAAGGAGCGACTCTACCTCGCCGGTTTGTTCCATGACATCGCCAAAGGACGTAGGGGCGACCATTCCAAACTGGGCGTTGCCGATGCGCGGGAATTCTGCCTGCAACACGGTATGAATGCAGAAGAGGCGGAAGAAGTCGGTTGGTTGGTGAGTAATCACCTCACGATGTCCACCATCGCACAACGGCGCGACATCAACGATCCGGAAGAGATTGCCGAGTTTGCGCAACTCGTGCAGACCTTACCACGCTTGCAAAAACTCTACCTGTTGACGGTCGCCGACATCCGCGCCACCAACAGCACCTTGTGGACGCACTGGAAGTCTTCGCTGCTGCATCAGCTGTACAAATATACAGCGGCGGCACTAGAGCAGATGGCGCAGCAGAACCATTTCTGCTCCGACGACCTCTGTTTCTCTATCACTGAGCAACAGCAGCAAATTCTCTACCACTTGCAGGATCATGGCCTCGAAACCGCCGATGTCTACGCGCTGTGGCGTGAATTTGATCCGGATTATTTCCAGCGATTCTCGTCACAGGAAATCCTCTGGCACACGCGTGCGATTCTCTGTATCGCCGAAACCTTGCCGCTCATCCGCACCAATCCGCAAGGTGAACAAGGCGGCACAGAAATTTTCATCTATACCCGCAATCAGGAAAACCTCTTCGCCTCGCTGGTGTTGGCACTGAAAGCAGCGCGGCTCAGCATCCAAAGTGCGCGCATCACAACCACGCAGGATAATCGCGTCCTGGACAGCTTCACCGTACTGAATGCAGATGGTGAAACCATCCACGACGAAACAGAACTGGAAAGAATTCGCGCTCTACTAACGCAAGAGATCAACGAGCCAACGTTGATCCACAAACCACCAGTTGTCCGCGAAAGCCGGTACCAAAAGCATTTCCCGGGTGAAACGACCGTGGAAATCGGCGAAGAGCCGCACAAGCCGCATAGCTTGATCGAAATCCATGCGCCAGATCGGATGGGCTTGCTGGCCACCTCTGCACAGGTACTGGTGGAACATGGGCTGCACATTCATAATGCGCGGTTGGCGATTTTGGGCGAACGGATTGAAATCTTGATTTCAATAACTCACCCCGATTTGACACCGTTGACGGATGAAGATGAGAAACAGGCGTTGCAGCAAGATATGCTGGAGAAGTTGTTGAGCCATTAAAATGACTTCAAAATAACTCCTTATTCTTCTAAATTACAAGAGAATCATCTTTATGGAAATGACTGTAGAAGAAATCGAACAAAGCGTGATGCAACTATCCAGAGATCAGCTCAATAAATTTCGGGATTGGTATATGGAATTTGATGCAACAGCTTGGGATTCTCAAGCAAATGATGTTGATTACGCATGGGCAGAATTGGCACGAAAACGGTCTGATGAACTTCGTTCAGGTGCAGTAAAAAGTGTTTCTTGGGATGAAATTAAAAACAATATTCGCTCATAACGATACGAATGTAATAGATACGAAAATTAAGAAACAATTATTAAAACTGAACTATTTCACAAGGAATTGAATATCTCATCTGAATTTTCATAAATTTTTTTAAAAATCCCCTCTGTCTCCCCTTTACAAAAGGGGAGAACGCCTGCAATTCACTTCGGTGGGTTTGGTTGGCGTCCCCTCCTTTCATAAAGGAGGGACAGGGAGGATTTCCAAACGATACAAAAGGAAAAAAACCAAATGGCAGAAACCTACATCCAACAACTCTTCGCAGACCGCATCGGCGGCGCACAATTTGGCAAGGACACGCAAATCTACAAGTTCGAGAAGATCAAACGCGCCAAACGCGCCGCGATGGAAGCTAAACCGGACATGGAGCTGATCGACATGGGGGTCGGCGAACCAGACTGGATGGCGGAGCCAGAAGTGGTCGAGGTACTCTACAAAGAGGCGCAAAAGTGGGAAAACCGTGGCTATACGGACAATGGTATCCAGGCATTCAAGAACGCGGCAGCGAAATATATGGATCGCGTTTTTGGCGCGTCTGGCCTTGACCCGAACACCGAAATCAACCACGGCATTGGCAGCAAACCGGTCATCGCGCTGTTGCCGCTGGCATTCATTAACCCTAGCGACATCACTATTATGACCACACCGGGCTATCCGCTGCTCGGCAGCACAACGAAGGATTTAGGCGGCGAAGTAGTCAACCTGCCACTGCTGGAAGAGAACGGCTTTTTACCCGATCTAGATACACTGACTAACGACCAGAAAAAACGGGCGAAGTTACTCTATCTTAACTATCCGAACAACCCGACCGGCGCGGTTGCGACGGAAGATTTCTACAAAAAAGTAATCACATTTGCGAGGGAAAACGATATTGTCGTCGTTTCCGATGAAGCATACGCGGCGTTGGTGTTTGATGGCGAAAAACCGCTCTCGTTCCTCAGCGTCGATGGCGCAAAAGAGGTCGGCGTGGCGATCCAATCCATTTCCAAAGCATTCAACATGACGGGCTGGCGTTTAGCCTTCATCGCCGGAAACGAACGCGTCGTGAAAGCATTTGCAACAGTGAAAGACAACAACGATTCTGGTCAGTTCGCGGCAATCCAGATGGCGGGGGTTTATTGTCTGGAACATCCGGAAATCACCGAAAAAACCTGTGAAAAATATTCGCGCCGCCATACCAAACTGACCGCCGCGTTGCAAAAAGCCGGTTTCAAAATTGAAAAACCGAAAGGGACTTTTTACCTCTACGCCAAAGCGCCGAAAGGGACGAAAAGCGGTGAAACGTTTAATAGTGGTGAGGATTTCTCCCAATATATGATCCGCGAACAGTTGATTTCTACTGTACCGTGGGATGATGCCGGAAATTATGTACGTTTCTCAGTCACATTTGTCGCGAAAGATGAAGCCGATGAAGACCGCGTGATAGATGAAATTGGCAAGCGTTTGGCAGCATGTGAGTTGGTTTTCTGATTTTTACCTATTCCTCTTATCCGTTTCTCTGGTAATTTCTCTGAAATTACCCTTCCATTAATATCCAAAATTACTTCCCCACAGAATTAACTGTGGGGAAGTCTATTGCCGTTTGGTGAATTTCATGTCCGATACCCCATTTGCGCTGGCTGGCAAACAACAAGCCCAATATCCTGTTTCTATGGATTCTGAATCTCTTGAGAAAGAGAAATTTCTGCAATTGCCGGAAGAAGAACAAAAACTGGTGTTGCTGCTGGCCATTCACCACGCGCCGATCAATATTTCCACACTCCATAGGTTGTCCGATGCCGGAACGACCAAAATCTTGCGGAGGAAGTTGGCAGAACTGGCAAGCTGCGGTTGGGTGTATATTCAGAAACAGGCTGGAACCCAATATATATGCATGCCTGGACATCGCGGTTCACTGGTGCGCCACGCCTTGCAGGAAAACAAATTCCCCACGCTGGCGAAACAGATCACATGGGAGTTATCTCCCCGGTTTCCAGCCAAACCAAAATCTGGCCAGTCGATCTGGAAAAACCCGGAGTTGGCATTGCGGGATTTGCAGATTGCCGCGCTGTTGGCCTATGTGGAAGAATCCGGGAGCGGGGAAGAGTGGGGGGCGATGGAGGAGGTCTCGAAAATTCTGGATTGCATCTCCGCCCAATGGGTGAACCATCGCCCAAACTCGCTGAAATTTCCATGGAAAACCTTGTGGGGCGATGTGTTGGATGCGGCGTGGTTCCCATTCCTCCCAACCCCGCTCCTGATGCAATGGGTTGTGAATGACTATCTGGAATTGTTCGGCGAAGAGATCACCAACCAACAGCCATTTTGGGAACTCTGCCAACAACGCCTACAAGAATTGGCACCGATAGAACAGGAATTTGTCTGGGGCAGCAACGGCCTGCTGCTCTACTGGCAATTTTTCCTGCGGGGAACGTGCGACAAGCTGCCGAAATTAGCTCGTCCAATGACTGTATCCAAGATGGAAACCGGGCCATTTGGCCAACAGTGGCATATCTACCACCAACTGTTTGAAGCTGTCTGCGCTCTCGGCAAAGGAAAGCTGCAGGAAGCCAGTGATTTGTACCGCGCTGCTCTGGCGAAGATCCAAATCCTCCATGATGACCGTGACCTGCTGTTTGGCGATATGCTGGAACTGCTAGGTATCTTGGCGTGGCTGCTGGAAGAGAAAGGGGAATATTCTGAAGAGGCGAACCGCACAGTCCAACACCTGTTGCAGGGGGAACCCGCGTACTTTTTCCTGAGTTATTTTATGGCTGCGCAGGAAGACAATTCCATCCCGTCTGTTCCGAATGACCCGGAGTTGTATGGTCTTTCCCCGCTCATGCCGATGTTCGGTTTGCTGATCATGCACTGGCTGAGACAGGAAATTCCGGAAATCTTGCTGAAATATGCAAAAACATTCCGAGAACAGGCTCAACAGGCTGGTTACAACTGGTTATCCGGAGAATATGCTGCATTGCTAGCACATCTGTTGCCGGACAATGACCCGAAAAAGACCCACTACACCGCGCTTTCCAAAAGCCATCATGAAGCTGCAGGCACAGTTCCGCTGATTACATTGTATCAACCACAGGCAGCGTGGGAACGCACACTCTCTGCATTGCAACAACTGGGGCAACAGAAAACTACCAAAACCACCAAACCCAAGCAAGCCGCTACGGAAGGACGGGTCGTCTGGCTTTTGAAAAAAAAGACGGAACAGGCAGGGAAGCAACAATGGCACAGCTACAGCCTGCAGCCCAAACTCCAGAAACGCACCAAAAAAGGGGGATGGACCGCCGGACGCAACATCGCCCTGAAACGGCTGAAAGAAGAGCCAGAAACCATTGACGGCCTCAGTGATGAAGACAGGCCACTGTGCGGCGCGATCGCCCACAACAGCCACTATGGCTATTACTACTATGACGATGGCGCAGAGTATGAACTGGATATGGAGGCGGCATGGTCTGCGCTGATCGGCTACCCGCGCCTGTTTTGGGACGATGCGCGGAACACACCGATTGAGGTGCAAAAAGGGCGCGAAGAATTACTGATCCTGAAAAAGGGGGATCAAATCCAGATTTGCCTCCATCCGGCGTTTGATCTGGATGGCCCCAACGTGCACGACAAGCATTTGATCATTGAAGAGACCCCAATCAAACTGCGGGTCTATCCGCTGACGCCTGACCTGTTGCAACTGAACCACATCCTCGGTGAATCGGGTCTGCTCGTCCCAGCAGAGGCAGAAGAAAACCTGCGCAAGACACTCGAAAATCTTGCGCCGATGATCACCATCCAGTCCGACATCGCCGGGATGGACAACGCAGAAACCGTTGAGTCTGACCCACGCCTCCATCTGCACCTGTTGCCCTGGAGCCAAGGGTTGCGCCTGCTGATGCGCATACAGCCATTTGGCGACAATGGGCCAGCTTTCCCACCCGGAGATGGACGCGCTACTGTGTTGTCGGAAATTGATGGGCAGTTGCAAAAAACCACCCGCGATCTGGATCAGGAACGTCAGTCTGCGGAAAGCATAATTGAAAATGCAACTGCGCTCGCCCACTGGGATGACCCGGCGGAAGAATGCCTGCTGGATGATCCGGAACAGTGTCTGGAGGCGTTGTCCCAACTGCAACAAATGAGCACAGAGCCAGAACACCAACTGGAACTCTCTTGGCCGGAAGGGGAAAAATTGCGTCTTGCCGGATTGGGCGATTTCAAACAACTCTCGTTGAAAGTGCAAACCTCCGGCGACTGGTTCGAGATGGACGGCGAACTGCGTGTCAATGACCAACTCGTGCTGACGCTCCGCCAATTGATTGAATTGAACCGCAACGCGACCGGGCGTTTCCTGCCTTTGGAAGATGGGCAATTCCTCACCCTCACCCAACAGTTCCAGAAAAGGCTGGATGCCCTGCAAGCCTACGCAGAACCAGCAAAAGGCGGCAAAGGCAAGAAAGCAAAAGACGGGAAAGATAGCGGCACGCTAAAAATTGGCACACTCGCTGGCATGGCACTGGAAGATTTCATCGACGGCGCAGGTGAACTGGAAGCCGACAATCAATGGCGCGAACAAACTCAACGCTTGCAACAGTTGCGGGAGAGCCAGCCTGTTTTGCCAGACACCCTGCAAACCGAACTGCGCGATTATCAGGAAGAGGGGTTCCGCTGGATGATGCGCCTTGCGGAATGGGGCGTGGGCGGCTGCCTCGCCGATGACATGGGGTTGGGCAAAACGGTACAGACGCTCGCCCTACTGCTTGCGCGTGCCGAAAATCCGTCTGGGCATCCAGGCGCAACGCTGATTATCGCGCCGACCTCTGTATGCCATAACTGGCAACAGGAGTGCCAGCGTTTCGCGCCGACCCTGCATCCGGTGCAGTACCGGGGAAAAGAACGCCAGCAATTGCTGGACGGGTTACAGCCGAATGATCTGGTCATCACCTCGTACAATTTGTTGCAGCAGGATGCGGAGGCGTTCCAGCAAATCCACTGGCACACCATTGTGCTGGACGAGGCGCAGGCGATCAAAAACACGCAGGCGAAACGGACACAGGCCGCCTACGGGTTGCAGGGTGATTTCCGCCTTGCCACCACTGGCACGCCAATTGAGAACCATCTTGGCGAGTTGTGGAGCCTGTTCCGTTTCCTCAACCCAGGGCTGCTCTTCTCACGCCAGCAATTTAGCGACCGTTTCATGTTGCCGATTGAACGCGATCAGGACACAAAAGTACGTCAACACCTGAAAAAACTGGTGCAGCCATTCATGTTACGCCGCACCAAAAATCAGGTGTTGCAGGAGTTGCCGCCACGCACCGAAACCACGCTTACTGTGCCGCTCAGTGAAGGGGAGATGTCCCTCTACGAGGCGATCCGTCAAGAAGCGTTATCCCGCTTTGACCAACCCGGCGCGGAAGAGAACAAACAACTGGAAGTGTTGGCGGAGATCACCCGCTTGCGCCTTGCCGCTTGCCACCCCAAACTGGCGATGCCGGAAAGCACGCTCCCATCCAGCAAATTGCAGGCGTTTGGTGATCTGGTCGAAGAGTTACGCGAAAACAACCACAAGGCATTGGTCTTTAGCCAGTTTGTCAAACATTTGTCGTTGATCCGCGCATGGCTGGATGAACAGGAAATTTCTTACCAATATCTGGATGGCTCCACCCCGGCAAACCAACGGCAAGAACGGGTCGAGGCATTCCAGAATGGCGAAGGGGAGATTTTCCTGATCAGCCTGAAAGCGGGTGGTTCCGGCCTCAACCTGACCGCTGCCGATTATGTGATCCATATGGATCCGTGGTGGAACCCTGCGGTGGAAGACCAGGCCTCCGACCGCGCCCACCGCATTGGGCAGCAACGCCCGGTCAACATCTACCGCTTGGTGGCAGAAAATACGATTGAAGAAAAAATCGTCAAGTTGCACCAGCAAAAACGCGACCTTGCCGACAGTCTGCTGGAAGGGAGCGATGTTGGCGGCAAGCTTTCGGCGAAGGAAATTCTGGAAATGATCCGCGACCGGGACGAAACGGCGTAAGGCCAAGTACGGAACTGGATTATGGTATTCCGACGAATATCTTGTATTCTGGTTGCGTGATTTTGCCGTAGGAAACTTAGAAAAGGAGAGAAAATGTCAACGTTATCCATTGATTCAATCCATCTGTTGCAAGATGAAGATCAGGACAAAATTTCCTATTTTGCTGAATTACTATTCCAAAAAGAAAAATATCAGCATCTAAAAGCAGAGATTTCAGAAAGAAAAAAAGAAATCCAAGATGAAAACACGCTTTCCCATAATGAAATTTGGGACAGTCTGGATGTTTGAAATCATATACGTCAAAAGCGTATTCAAGGATTTGAAGAAAATTCCCAAAAATATTCGGCAAAAAATCAAAACTGCAACGGAAGATTTACAAAATTTTCCCAACCTCACAAACATCAAACACCTCAAAAACCACCCTTTGGCAGACTACAGGCTCAAAGTAAACGATTACAGAATCCTGTTCGATGTTGATTGGAAACACTACCAAATCCAAATCCTGAAAGTTGGCCATCGGCGTAACGTCTACTGAAAGCGGACAGGCTTGTGCTTCCCCACAGATAACGATACCCTCATTGATTTTTTTGATCATCCAATTTGAGAGAGCATCGCTATGCCCAAATCCCTCCTCCAGCACCTCGCCGAACAGACGCAGGAACTCCACGAAAACGGCTTGTACAAAAGCGAACGCGTCGTCACCTCGCCGCAACAGGCAGTGGTTGAAGTGGAAGGCGGACAGGAGCTGATCAACCTCTGCGCCAACAACTACCTTGGTTTGGCGAACCATCCGGAATTGGTCAGCACAGCAAAACAGGCGTTGGATAATCTCGGCTATGGTATGGCCTCCGTGCGCTTCATCGTCGGTACGCAAAAAATCCACAAGCAGCTGGAGCAGCGCATTAGCGCATTTCTGGAAACTGACGACACGATTCTTTACTCCTCCTGTTTTGATGCGAATGCAGGATTGTTTGAAACGATCCTCACCGACGAGGACGCAATCATCAGCGACCAGCTCAACCACGCCAGCATCATCGATGGCGTTCGTCTCTGCAAGGCAAAACGCCTACGCTACAACAACAATAATATGGCTGATCTCGAAGAGAAACTGAAAGAAGCACAATCCTGTCGTTACCGCCTGATTGCAACCGATGGCGTCTTCTCGATGGACGGTTCTATCGCAAATCTGAAGGGAGTTTGCGACCTTGCGGATCAATATAACGCGTTGGTGATGGTGGATGATTCCCACGCGGTTGGTTTCATCGGCGAGCATGGTAAAGGCACACCAGAATATTGTGATGTGATGGGGCGTGTAGACATCATCACCGGCACGCTGGGCAAGGCGATGGGCGGTGCATCAGGCGGCTACACGGCTGGTCGAAAAGAGATTGTGGAATGGCTGCGCCAGCGTTCCCGTCCGTATCTCTTCTCCAACACCCTCGCGCCAGTCATCGCAGCAACATCGCTGAAAGTGCTCGATTTGCTCGAAGGCAGCGGCGATCTGCGCGAACAACTCCGCGCTAACAGCAAACACTTCCGCGCTGGGATGGAAGCAGCCGGCTTCACACTCGTTCCGGGCGAACATCCAATCATTCCGGTAATGATCGGTGATGCGAAACTGGCCAGCCAGATGGCAGACAAATTGCTGGAAGAAGGCGTTTATGTGATTGGCTTCTCCTTCCCGGTTGTGCCGCATGGCAAGGCGCGTATCCGTACCCAGATGACAGCAGCACACACCTCCGAGCAACTGGATCAGGCAATTGCAGCCTTCACCAAAGTTGGACGTGAGTTAGGCATTATTTAAAGACCAAATTGAGGGGCATCCAATGAAAGCATTGATCAAAGAAAAGGCGGAAGAAGGCATTTGGATGGGCGAAGCCCCAATCCCGGACATTGGCCCCAATGATGTGCTGGTGAAGATTAAAAAGAGTTCAATCTGCGGCACTGATATCCATATTTACAACTGGGACGAGTGGGCACAAAAGACTATCCCGGTTCCTAATATTATCGGTCACGAATTTGCTGGAGTGATCGAAAAAATCGGCGAAGGGGTACACGGATTTAAACCGGGCGACCGTGTCTCTGGCGAAGGTCACATCACTTGTGGGGAGTGCCGCCAATGTATGACCGGCAATCGCCACCTTTGCCCCAATACGAAGGGAATTGGCGTCAACAAAAATGGCGCATTTGCAGAACATTTGGCGATTCCAGCAGAAAATCTATTCCCGCTCCCCGATTCCATTTCAGATGACATTGCTTCTATTCTTGATCCATTCGGCAATGCGGTGCACACTGCACTCTCTTTCCCGGTCATCGGCGAAGATATACTCGTCACTGGTGCAGGGCCGATTGGCATTTTGGGTGCGGCAATCTGCCGTCATGCTGGCGCACGAAAAGTCGTGCTGACCGATCTCAATCCGTACCGTCTGGATCTCGCCAAGCAGGTTGATCCAACGATTCATACATTGAATGTAGGCGAAGAAAGCCTCCACGATGCGATGGAACGGTTAGAGATCAAGAGCTTCGGTGTAGGATTGGAAATGTCCGGTAGCCCGATGGCCTTCACTTCGATGTTGGAGACGCTAACCCACGGTGGAAAAATGGCATTGCTGGGTATTCCGCCGTCTAACACCATCATCGACTGGAATTTGGTGATCTTCAAGATGATCACGATCAAAGGTATTTATGGACGCGAAATTTTCGATACCTGGTATCAGATGGCAGCAATGCTGGAGAGCGGCCTCAATGTCGAGCCACTGATCACCCACCGCTTCCCAATTGATGAATTCCAGCAAGGTTTTGAAGTGATGCGTTCCGGGAATTCCGGAAAAGTGATTTTGGAGTGGTAATTGCAAATGCTGTCATTTCGAGCATCGCGAGAAATCTACTGTATTTAATGCTAAAGATTTCTCCTCGTTCCTCGTCGAAATAACACAGAATTAAAGCGAATCACGGATAAAAAAGGCGACTCATTAGGTCGCCTTTTTTCATGCCGGCTGACCGTGGACTGTTTAAGCTCCGTCGTTATGTACGCCCACTACATCCCCCGATTCTCCATCCCGTTTTGATTTCGCGGAATCGGAACGCAGATTTTCCAGATATTGCAGATATTCCTCTGTTACCCCACCTGTTACATACTGGCCATCAAAAACAGACGTATCAAACTGCCCAATTTCCGGATTGCCCTGACGGATACTTTCCATCAAATCATCCAAATCCTGAAAAACTAGCCGGTCGGCACCAATTCCCTGAGCAATTTCCTCCACTGTACGTCCATGTGCGATCAGTTCGGACGCAACCGGCATATCAATACCGTAAACATTTGGATACCGCACCGGCGGTGCAGCAGAGGCAAAAAAGACCTGCTTCGCTCCAGCATCGCGTGCCATTTCGATGATTTGCGCCGAAGTGGTTCCGCGCACAATAGAATCATCCACCAGCAACACATTTTTACCTGCAAACTCAACTTTCAACGCATTTAATTTCTGGCGCACTGATTTCTTGCGCTGCTTCTGTCCCGGCATAATGAAAGTACGTCCGATATAGCGGTTCTTGATAAACCCCTCACGGAACCGTACACCTAATTTCAGTGCCAAATGCATTGCCGAGGTACGACTTGTCTCCGGGATTGGAATCACTGCATCAATTGCTGTTTCATAATCGGGCCATTCGCGTTTGATCTTCTGCGCCAACGCCGATCCCATCCGCAACCGCGCTTTGTGGACAAAAACGTCATCAATGACCGAATCTGGGCGAGCAAAGTAGACATGTTCAAACAGGCACGGGGAGAGTACGGGGGTTTTCGCGCATTGGTGGGTATAAAAACCACCGTTCTTATCCATGTAGACCGCCTCGCCCGGATCCAGCTCCCGCATCAAATCATAGCCCAGCGCATCAATTGCCGCGCTTTCGGAGGCAACCATATATTCATTGCGCCCATTGTCAGTAATTTTCTGTCCGATGCAGAGTGGACGGATGCCAAACGGATCGCGAAACGCCACAATCCCATAGCCTGCTAACATCGCCACTGCCGCATAGCCGCCTTCACATCGCTCATGCACCCGCGTCACAGCGCGGAACAGATCCTCAATATGTAAATGTAATTTGCCGCTTTGCTGCAATTCGTGCGCAAAGACATTCAACAAAATCTCTGAATCGGATTCGGTGTTGATGTGACGCAAATCTTCCATGTAGAGATCTTTTTTGATCTGCGCTGCATTGACCAGATTGCCATTGTGCGCCAGCGCAATCCCGTACGGCGAGTTGACATAAAACGGCTGTGCTTCGGCGGAAGAGGCGCACCCAGCCGTTGGATAACGCACATGACCGATACCGATGCTTCCTTGCAAATTGAGCATATGGCGCATGTGGAAGACATCCTTTACCAATCCATTCCCTTTGCGTAGGAACACCTTCTGCCCGTCACAGGTCATGATCCCGGCCGCATCCTGTCCACGATGTTGCAGAACCGTCAGCCCATCATACAACGCCTGATTGACAGGGGAAGTAGATACAATTCCGATCACACCACACATAGTTTTTGTCGCCTCGTCAGGTCAATTGGGGGGAAGATTTGGAACTAGAAAAGAAATCATTCAGATAATTTTGCAGCTCTTCTGGCAAATAGAGCTGGAAAACGGTCGCCTGTTTCTGGATCAATTCGATCAAAATAGACTCTTGCCACCATGCATCATGGGGCAAAATCGTCTGTTCTGCTAGCAATACCAAAACGGTGACAATCAGCAATCCACGCGCCGCGCCGAAAACCAGTCCAAGTAGATGGTTCAACCCACCCAGCCCGGAAAAATCGACCAAATTGGTAATCGCCCGATTCAATAATGAACCAACGATCAACGTACTGAGAAATAGCACTGAAAACGACAAAATGAGTCGTAAAGATGGCGTTTCAATCCAGCGTGCCAATAACTCTGCCTGTGCTGTGGAAAACTGGATCGCTATCCAAAATGCGAGAATCCACGTCACCAGTGAAATCGCTTCGCGGAAAAAACCGCGTAGCAAGCTCATCCCTGCCGAAACCAGCACGATGATTAAAATCGCAAAATCGATCCAGTTGAGGCCGAATGACTCAGCGGGTGTCATAAGTTAGGTGATACACAAATGATCAAATGAATTTGTCAGACTAATCGCTATTTTTCACCGGCTTCATATGCGGGAACAACAACACATCACGGATTGACGGTGAATCAGTAAATAGCATCACCAGCCGGTCAATACCAATCCCTTCACCGGCAGTTGGCGGCAAACCATACTCCAACGCGTTGACGTAATCGGCATCAAAATGCATCGCCTCTTCATCGCCGGCATCTTTCTCTTCGACCTGCTTTTGAAAACGTTCTGCCTGATCTTCTGCATCATTCAACTCGGAAAAACCGTTAGCAATTTCACGCCCACCGACAAAAAATTCAAAGCGGTCGGTAACAAACGGGTCTTCATCATTGCGCCGCGCCAATGGGGAAACTTCGGTCGGATACGCAGTAATAAACGTTGGATCCATCAATCGATGCTCAACTGTTTTCTCAAAAATTTCGATCTGCACCTTGCCCAAGCCATAGGAATCTTTCAGCGGAATTTCCAGCCGTTGCGCCACTGCACGCGCTTTTTCCAGATCATCCAGCTCATCTGACTGAATCTCATCATTAAAATTGAGAATCGATTCTTTCACTGTCATCCGCTGGAATGGACTGCCAAAATCGTAGGTTTCACCCTGATATTCAATTTTCGTTTCGCCAATCACCTCTTCACAGAGGCGACGCAACATATCTTCGGTCAAATCCATCAAATCATGATAATCGGCATACGCCTCGTAGAATTCGAGCATTGTGAATTCCGGATTGTGGCGCGTGGAAAGCCCCTCGTTACGAAAATTACGGTTGATTTCGTAAACACGCTCAAATCCGCCAACAACGAGCCGTTTTAGATAGAGTTCTGGTGCAATACGCAGGAAAAGTTCCATATCGAGCGCATTGTGCTGGGTGATAAACGGACGCGCCGTCGCGCCGCCCGGAATCACCTGCATCATTGGTGTCTCCACTTCCATAAAGCCACGCCCGTTGAGGTAATCACGGATGAACTGGATCGCCTGCGTGCGGATGTAAAAAGTTTTCCGTGCCTCCTCATTCATGATGAGGTCAACATAACGCTGGCGGTAACGTTGCTCAGTATCCGTCAAACCATGCCATTTTTCCGGCAATGGGCGGAGCGATTTGGTCAGCAGTTGCAGCCCATCCACTTTGACCGACAACTCGCCCGTTTTAGTGCGGAACACTGTACCCATCGCACCAACAATATCGCCAATGTCCCAGCTTTTGAAAGTTTGGAAATCGCCTTCCGGCAGTGCATCGCGCTGTACGAAAAGCTGAATGCGCCCGCTCATATCCTGCAAATGGGTGAACGCCACTTTGCCCATCAGCCGCTTTGCCATCATTCGCCCGGCAATAGAGACGCGAATTTCCTGCCCTTCCAACGCGTCTTTGTCCAACTCACCATATTTCGCATGAATATCTGCCGCCAACGCATCCCGGCGAAAATTGTTCGGGAACGCATTGCCCTGTTCGCGCAACGCTTTCAGTTTTTCCCGGCGTTCGGCAACGAGGCGGTTTTCATCTTGCGGCTGTGGTTGTTCGGACGATTGTGAGGACATTTAATTTTCCCTGTAGAACGTGAGCGATAAGTGGCAAAAACTAATAACGGACAAAAACGGGCAAAAAATAAATTGCACCATCATTCAACACATAAATTCACATGCAAATGATGGTGCAAATTCATCAACAAACAGACGATTCAGAATTCAAAATATCAATCAATATTATTGATATGACTCAATATTACAGATCAATTTCGATTGCTTTCTCAAACTGCCCGATGCATTTGTCTGCGAGGAAGCCCAACTCATCTTTCAACTTGGATGCGTTTTCCAGCAACAGGTGGTTATAAAGTTGCGGTTTGCGATCAAAATCATCGCCTGCCACTTTACAAATGCTTTCCGCCAGTACTTTTTTAGATGCGACATCCACCAAGCGCAATTTTGCGCTGTAGTTTACCCAATAGCCGTGACGGTTATTGACATGCTTGCGAGAAACGTAGCTCACGCCCCAGCTTTCGGAACGGACATCCAGCACATAATCGGCAATGCCATATTTGGTCACAATATCGCGCACATCGTAGACTGGTCCCATGTTCCCTTTGGACAACACATTCAAATCCTGATCATCTGCAAATTCGCCGATTAACTCGTTGCCGATGTAACTGGCTGGATCAGTCAATTTGTGTTCAGTCACAATCTTGTCGCCCCGTGCCTTGGTTTCAGAAACGTCAGAGAGGCCAAACGCCGATTTTTGCGGCATCACCGCGTTGAAATCAGGCTGCTCACTAGTTGTCAAAATAATGCTCTTGCCATCCTTTTTGGAAGATTGAAACGGTGAGCTTTCATCCTTTTTCGCGGTAGATCCACAACCCGCCAGAAAAAGCGTGACAAACAATCCGATGAATATATTGCGCATGATGTTTTTTCCTATATGGTTTGATTATTATTGTTATTTAATTGTTATTGGTGTGTGTTGAGTGATGATTGAATCATGATTTAAATCGGTTTCTTATTTCGTGATTTTTTAATTTGTGATGTTGGATTGCATTGAACAGTTTTGTTTCGTCACAATCCGGATTTCAAACTGGCTTCAATAAACGGATCAAGATCGCCATCCAAAACCGCTTGCGTATTACCGGTCTCGTGGCTGGTGCGTAAATCTTTAATCCGCGACTGGTCGAGTACATAAGAACGAATCTGGCTGCCCCAACCAATATCCGCTTTTGCATCTTCCGCCGCCTGTTTTTCAGCGTTGCGTTTCAGCAATTCCTGTTCGTAGAGTTTCGCTTTCAACATCGACATCGCATTGGATTTGTTTTGATGCTGTGAACGTTCAGTCTGACACGCCACGACAATCCCGCTCGGTTCGTGAGTGATACGCACCGCTGAATCGGTCGTGTTGACGTGCTGCCCCCCTGCGCCCTGCGAACGGTAGGTATCGACACGCAAATCGGATGGGTCAATCTCAATCTCGAAGCTGTCGTCCACTTCCGGATAGACAAACACCGAAGCAAACGAAGTATGGCGGCGGTTGCCCGAATCAAACGGCGATTTCCGCACCAGCCGGTGCACACCGGTTTCAGTGCGCAGCCAGCCAAAGAGATATTCGCCTTGAAAACAGATTGTTGCGCTTTTGATCCCCGCCACATCACCGGGCGACACCTCGATCAGTTCAGTTTTGAAGCCGCGCCGGTCGCCCCAGCGCAGGTACATCCGCAACAACATCTCTGCCCAATCTTGTGCCTCTGTGCCGCCGGAGCCGGATTGGATGTCCAAAAATGCATTTGCGCCATCCATTTCACCGGAGAACATGCGCTGGAATTCGAGTTGCTCCAGTTCGACAGTGAGCGTTTCCAGTTCGGAAACCACTTCATTGACAGTCTCTTCATCGCCCTCCTCTTCGGCGAGTCCCAACATCTCTTGCCAGGTTTCCGCGCCGGAAAGCAATTGGTCGATACCCGCGACGACCTTTTCGAGCTGTACACGCTCGCGTCCCAATTCTTGTGCTTTTTCTGGCTCGTTCCAGATCGCCGGGTCTTCCAGCTCACGGTTCACTTCGGTCAGGCGTTCTTTCTTCCTGTCATAGTCGAGATAGCCGCGCAACGCTTCAGTACGTGTCTGGATATCCTTGATTTGACTATAAATCGGGTTGAGTTCCATCGCTTTGCTTCTGCCTTACACGCTGATGATCAAATAATTGAGAGAAACGAAGATTTCAGAAAGATTTCAAAAAAGGGACGAATCATACCCCGCCTGCTTGCAATCGGAAACCAGCAAGCGCATAGGTTGTAGACCGCTCTTGCTTTCTCTTTATTCTGCCTTTGGTGGTGGAGCTGGTTGTGGATTTGATGGATGTTCTCCGGCACTTCGTGTCGGCTGATAACCGCCACTAATATCCAGTTTTTCCGCAATACCTAGTGAGTCTGACTGATATTCAGCATTATTTGGTTTTGGTTGATAGCCTTCCCTGAAGCTAGAAGAGTCTTTTCTTTCTGACATAAATCAAAATTCCTCGTTCAAAATTTCATCTCAAAAAATTCAATATGTGACATTTCACTATTCAGGATAATGACCCCTGCAGTATCCTGTTTTGAGCGCTCAAAACCACCCTGTTCATTCACAACCCAAGTTTCTTCGAGATAAATTTGCTCCTCTGCTGGTGAACTGGATACAAAGGAATTGTACGCGTATTTTCCACCGATCACTGTCCCATCTTTCAATGTTACTTTGACCCAATATGGTTTTTCTTGAGCAAATACATAGTCCCATGGTTTCACGGTTGGATGATGGGGAACTTGCTTCCGAAGCCATTTGCTCTCTCTAAACCATTTCCAAATCAGCACCCAAAGAACTGGTGCACCAAACAGCACAAACAAAAAGCCGACATAACCAACAATCGGAAAACGATCCCATAATCCACTATGCAGGAACCAGTAAATGGGTGTGAATAAAAAAGCATAGTTGATGCAGCTATATGCAACCGCATCCACAATTTGCTTTGATGATTCCTTGATTTGCCCCGGATACAGCAGTTCGTACGTTTTGATACTGATAAAACCTGGTATCACAAACAAGATGACAAGAAAAATCTTGTCCATTTCCCAGATATTCATTCCGTTCCCCATGCCATACGACCATTTGACAGTTGGGAACCATTCCATAAAGATTCCCAACACTCAACATTATTTCCAAAACGTCAGCACAAAATTATGCAAATCCCGGAATTACACGAGCTTGATCAACAAACCGAAATCGCCGTCAATCTGCAAAAAATCCACCAACGCATTGCGACGGCAGCGTTAGAGGCAAAACGCAATCCAAACCATGTCCAGTTGCTTGCAGTCAGCAAAACTAAACCGGCAGAAATGGTCGAAGCAGCCTACGCTGTCGGACAACGCCACTTCGGGGAGAATTATTTGCAGGATGCGTTGGAAAAAGTCGAAAAAGTAAAGCTAGATGGTATTGTTTGGCACTTCATCGGCGCAATCCAGTCCAATAAAACACGCACGATTGCAGAAAATTTTGATTGGGTGCATAGCGTGGATCGCCTCAAAATTGCCCGCCGTTTGGGAGAACAACGCCCGGAAAATCGTGATCCACTCAATATTTGCCTGCAAATCAACAGCAGCGGTGAGGAGAGCAAATCGGGCATCACATTTGATGAATTACCGAATTTGGCAAAAGAAATCGCGGAAATTCCCAATATTCGCTTGCGCGGCTTGATGACATTACCCGCACCCACGCACGATTTTGAAGCCCAACGCATCCCGTTCCGCAAATTGCGCGAAGCAATGGAAAATCTAAATCAACAAGGACTGGAACTAGACACGCTCTCAATGGGCATGTCCGGCGATCTGGAAGCAGCGATTGCCGAAGGCGCGACGATTGTGCGCGTCGGTACCGATATTTTTGGGGCGCGTGGATAACATGCCCGCTTGAAATTTATACAGCCTGTTCCTGCTTTTCTGCACAATTCACACACAATGTCGTGAACGGCAACGATTCCAGACGCGCTTCTGGAATATCCGCCCCGCACGCACTGCACGAAAAATAATCGCCGGACTCAATCCGCTGCAACGCGGCGTTAATCATCACCAGTTCTGCTTCGGACGCATTACCAATAGATTCCAGCACCTCATCATTTTCGCGCTCGGTCGCTTGCTCTTCCCAATCGGCAGACATCCCTTCGTGGCGAATGTCGCGGTCAACCGCATCAATCCGTTGTGTCATTTCCGCTTTCAGCGCGAGCAACTTGTTTTTGAAATGTTCCAAATTTTGCATGGTTGAATCTCCACAAAAAAATATCTACAAATTTTCCCGGACAATATAACCGATAAATGACCGGATTATCGTTTAAATGCAACTGCGCAATAGGAAATAAATGGTTTCCCTTCCTGTTCCTGCACGAAAACATCGGTAAATCCAGCATTCGAGAACAGTTCGATCACTTCCTGCTTGGCGTAGGTATTGAAAATATCCACTTCTACATTGAGGCTCGCCATCTGCGCATCATCCCGAAAACCGATCACTGCTTTTCCACCAGGTTTCAGCACCCGAAACATCTCCGCAAAATAGGGTTCCGGTTCTTTCCAAAAATAGAGCGTATTGGTTGAGCACAATTTATCAAATGCCTGTTCCACAAATGGCAATGACCGGCACTCGCCATGATGGAGTTTGACTTTTCCTGTTTCAAGATACTTTCGGTTTACCCTACTCGCCTCTTTCAGCATCGTTTCGGAAAAATCAATCCCCTCAACGCAACCGGTAGTGGTAACCTCTGCCATTTTGCGGATCAGTTTTCCCGGCCCGAAACCGATTTCCAACACCCGGTCATGCGGTTTCAGATCAAGCATTTGCTTCACAAAGCTGTTCAAATCTGCATTGCCGTGGTTGAACAGTTGGGTCATCAGATAGCGACCAATCATACCGGATGGTTTTCTGGCCTGTAAGGATAAAGCGCGTGATGGGATTAGTTTGACAAGCCATGTGATGTGTTTTTTCATTGGGTTTCTTCAACTATTTTTTCTATCTACCCTACCGAATAAAAATTATTAATAAGTTTACCTATAATGGGAAAAA
Source organism: uncultured Piscirickettsiaceae bacterium (assembly GCA_964344325.1). Classification (GTDB taxonomy): domain Bacteria; phylum Pseudomonadota; class Gammaproteobacteria; genus CAYFMX01. The sequence goes on along the minus strand of CAYFMX010000013.1, from coordinate 22,517 downwards.
TAACACTATATTGAGTATAATTAATACCAATCATCTTCGTTTAATCTAGATTGTTAATCAAAAGATCAAATATATAGATAATTACCTATGCTCTATTTTACCGCATGGATTACAACTGTTGCTGCATTAATAACAATTGCATCGCAATTAGAAAAATGGATAACAAATGAAAGGAACACCCTGCTTTCTAGATTTGTAAATAAAAGACTACTAACTACCCATTATAGCTGGATGCATGAAGTAAGCTTTGGATTTTTATCTGTTTTTGACAAAATATATATCAAAAAAAAGACTAAGATAAGTTATTCAATATGGATCGGCATATTTCTCACCTATGTTATTTTCCCTTTATCGCACATAGTATTATATATATCTAGTTTACCCACACCATCAACAGAGTTAATTCTAGGTGCTGTCCTAGTTGTTTCTACTGTTGGAATTTTGCTAACAGCATCGATTTTATATGGGATTGATTTTACAAAAAACAATAGTTCATTGAACTCAAAACACAATCTGTTTTATACATTGACTTTTGGAATAGGATCTGTATTTATTGCCATTTCAGGAATAGCACTTATTGTTCATGGAATGGGTACCTCTATATCTTTAATATTGTCACTTGCCTTTGGTGGCTCTTTAGTTTTACCAATACTTTTATTGGTTTCTCAAATTCCTTCAAAATTATATCCGATCAGTCCATTGAAATCGTTTGCATCCTCTATCTTCTGGATGCTTGTTTTTTGTTTTGCATTTCCAGATGTGGCATTGACAATAACAAAAGATCCTGATATTCAACGCGTGATGAGCGGACAATTAAACTCAATAACTGAAGACCTTTTAAATGCAATAAAAAACAATAATGCATCATGGTTAGGGCCTGTATTGTTTCTTATCTATAATTTAATTGCCGACATGATCTCTCTTGCAGAGACAAGATTAATTTTAAAAATTAGTTTAAACAAAAAAGGTATACATGTATTTTTTCTACTTGCTGCAGATATAATAATTTCTGGTCTTATATATATAGCTTTACCAGTTATTGCTGGACAAGATTTATACCATTTATGGCAAGCAGTATTTTTCGAAGGTCCAACTCCTTATCTTGGCATATTGTTCTGGAGCACATTTACAACATCTGCAGTTTTCTATATATTTGTAGCTTCATCTTGGATTTTATATATTTTATCTCCATTTTTAAATTACCTAAATTCAGCAAGCATTTTTTTTGGATTTTTGAACCATCCAATAAGAGCTATTACCGGAGGCATGATCATATTAATTACTATTATTTTCCTTGCTGCAGCACCATTTTCCGCATAATTGTTCCATTGAATATTTCACGTATAAACGATGACTCGCTACTTCATCTGATATATTGAAATAACTAACTATAAAAAATCAGCTAAGTACACTCCAATGAAATTCTAAAAGTGTTAGTCATTTCTACAATATACCAACTGTAAATCGGTCAGATTTTCTCACCCCACCCTTGCCCCAACCGATCAGCCACCCTAGACTCTCCCTCTTTTCCCCACCAATAACAAGAACAACAAAGAGCCTTGATGACCACCGAACTGATCGATCCGTTCCAGCGCAAAATCGAATACTTGCGCCTCTCTGTCACCGACCGTTGCGACCTGCGCTGCTTCTACTGCATGCCGAAAAAATTCGACTCCTACCAAGAGCCGGAAAACTGGCTGACCTTTGACGAAATTGAACGCGTCGTCCGCGCCTTCAGCGAACTGGGCGTGCGCCACATCCGCCTGACCGGCGGCGAACCATTGATCCGCAAAAACCTGCCTGATCTGGTGCAACGCATTTCCAATCTGGAGGGCGTGCAAGACCTCTCCCTCAGTACCAACTGCGTCAGCATGCGCAAATACGCGCAGGATTTGAAACAGGCCGGATTGAACCGCATCAACGTCAGCCTCGACACCCTCAACCCACAGCAATTCATGGAGATCACCAGCGGCAAGCTGGAAAAAGTACTCGACGGCCTGATGGCCGCGAAAGAGGCCGGTTTCCACCCAATCAAGGTCAATATGGTGGCGTTGCGCGGCATCAACGATGCTGAACTGGGTGACATGGTGGATTTTTGCCTGCAACACAACTTCACGCTGCGCTTTATCGAAACGATGCCAGTTGGCGCAACAGGCTCTGATTCCAAAGAGAAGTACTATCTGGATTTGGATACCGTTTACGACATCCTTGCCAAACGCTTTGAGCTGATCCCCAGCGAAATGGAAGGCGCAGGCCCAGCGAAATATCATCAAATCAAAGGAACCGATTTCCGCTTCGGCTTCATCACACCGATTTCACAGCACTTTTGCGAAACCTGTAACCGTGTACGCATCTCCACCGATGGCACGCTCTACCTCTGCCTCGGAAAAGACGACAAAGTGGAATTGCGCACGCTCCTACGCGACGGCATCAGCGACGACGGGCTGAAAAACGCGATTCTGGAAGCCGTGAAAAACAAACCGGAAAAACATGAGTTTAAAGACAACATCCGCGTTGAGAACCGATTTATGAACATGACCGGCGGCTAAAATCACAGAATTTTGATTGGTTTTAATTGGTTATGGGCGCACAGGACATCACCAGCAAAAAACTGGTCAAACGGATTGCATTTGATTTCGCAACCTACCTGTTTGGATTATCGGTAGAGGAAGATTCGCTGGAACTGATCGAAACAGAACAGCAACGCGTCGAGGAGCGACGTGCCGATTTGGTGGTGCGGGTAGTGGATACGGATACCCAAAAACCGTTTCTGCTACACATTGAAATCCAGAACGATAACGACAAAACCATGCCCTACCGCATGGCGCGTTACCGTACCGATATCCGGCTGGCCTATCCAAACGACCCGTTACGCCAATACCTGATTTACATTGGTTCCGCCACTCTGAACATGCCGGACAACATTGAAGAACCGGATTTTTTCTTCCGATACACAATTTTCGATATGCGCCAAATTAATTGCCAAAATTTGTTGCGGCAAAAAACGCCCGATGCATGGGTATTGGCGATTTTATGTGATTTTAAAGGGCATTCGGCGCAACAAATCGCCACAGAGATTTTGCAACGGCTCCAAAACCATTTCGGCGAAAACCTTGCACGATACCGCGAATATGTGGATATTCTGGAACGGTTGTCAGAAAATCGGAAGCTAAAGTCGATTATCAAGGAGACACAAGAGATGATCACCCGCATAGACCGCACGAAACTCCCTTCCTATCAAATTGGTTGGGAAGATGCGATGAAAGAAGGCAAAATCCGTTGGACGCAAGAAGGAAAACACCAAGGGCTGAAAGAAGGAAAAAACCAAGGCATCATGCAGGGAAAACTAGATTTGGCAAAAAATCTGTTAGGGCTGCTGGATGATGAAGTGATTGCAGAAAAAGCCGGACTAACCTTGGAACAGGTTCAGGCGTTAAAGTAATCCGTTATCTCAATATCAATGCGCCCCATAAATCTGCGTCGGTAGCCACGTTGCCAACTCCGGCCAGAAGACCAGAATACCCATCACCACGAGTTGCAACACGATAAACGGAACCACACCCCGGTAGATCTGCGGCGTGGTAACACTCGCAGGCGCAACGCCGCGCAGATAAAAGAGCGAAAACCCGAACGGCGGCGTCAAAAATGACGTTTGCAAGTTGAGCGCAATCATCACCCCAAGCCAAACCGGATCAAGCCCCATTGCCAGCAATACTGGCCCAACCAATGGCACAACAACAAAGGTAATTTCAATAAAATCAAGGATGAATCCGAGCAAAAACAGCACCACCATCACCAGCAACGTCGCGCCAACGACACCACCGGGAAGCTGGCTCAGAAATTCGTGAATTGCTTCATCGCCGCCAAAGCCACGGAATACCAACGAAAAAATCGACGCCCCAATCAAAATCAGGAAGACCATGCTGGTCACTTTGAGCGTATCATCTGTCACTTCGCCCAGCATTTTCCAGTTGAGATGCCGGTTCCGCACTGCCAATGCCATCGCGCCGACTGCACCAACGGCTGCCGCTTCAGTTGGTGTTGCCATTCCTGCCAAAATCGAACCCAGCACCGCAAAAATCAGCACCAATGGCGGAACGAGCACAGAAAAAATCTTCACAAGCCGCTCTTTTGCAGAAATGGAATCTTCTTCAGTTTCCCTCGGTACAGGCATCAAATCGGGCTGCAACCAGCCTTTGCCAAGCAGATAGAGAATATAAAGCAGCACCAGCAACAGCCCCGGCAGCAACGCTCCAGCAAACAAATCGCCAACCGAAATCGCCTTCGGGCTATAGATACCCATGTTGAGCTGCGCCTGCTGGTAGGCGGTAGAGATCACATCACCGAGCAAAACCAACACAATAGAAGGCGGAATCAACTGCCCCAACGTTCCTGCTGCGCAGATTGTCCCCGCTGAGAGCGACGAATCATAACCACGCCGCAGCATCGTCGGCAGCGAAAGCAACCCCATTGTCACTACTGTCGCGCCGACAATGCCGGTGCTTGCCGCCAGCAACATACCCACCAGCACCACAGAAATACCCAATCCACCGCGTTGCTTGCCGAACAGTTGTGACATCGTCTCCAGCAACTGCTCCGCCACCTTCGATTTCTCCAGCACCACGCCCATGAAGACAAACAGCGGAACTGCCATCAACATTTCGTTCGACATGATCCCAAACAGACGGCTCGGCAGCGCAGAAAGCAACGACGTATCGAAAGTATCGGTCAGCATGCCGATTCCGGCAAAAGCCAGCGCAGTGCCTGCCAGCGTGATCGCAACCGGGTAGCCGGTCAGCAGCACCACAAACACAAATGCAAACATCAAAAAGGCGATTGATCCTTCCATACCGACTTACACCTCATCAAACCGTAGGCTGGATCGCCTTGTTTGGCCAGTTTTCTCCAACGGTGAAAGACTGCCCGAGCGTTTTAAAGTGGCTGAATTCCCGCTGTCGCAGCTGATTGCGAATTGCTTCAAACGATTTCACCACCTCTTCGGCATAGAGCCGTTCGCCACAATGCATACATACTTCAGCCGTCACTTTCATCGTGACCGTATCCCATCCACCCCGCAGGATTTTTTCCACTTGTTTGCTTTCCAGTTCTCCGCCGCATACAGGACACTTTTCAAATGGACTCATAATCTCAGTTCCCATCTCTTTTTATTCTTGTTTTCCATTCAATCCAACGTTCCGGATCAGGACGATACACTGTGATCAATACTGCCCATTCGTTTTCCGGGTTATAACCCCACACACTATGAATCGGCTCATCTGCGAAATTCTTGCCAAAAACCAAACAACTTGGAAAAGGATGATCGGTTGGGTAATCCTCAATCACTTCCCCCTGCAACACGGAAGCGTAAATTTCCTCGTAGCTTAATTCATCATCAAATGCCTCTTCATCTGCATGGTCTGTAATCCGTACCCGATGATTCCGGATCGCATCAATGAGGTTTGAGATTTCCATCAATCTGCTTTGGTATGTCGATTTAGATGTTAAATGCCTACAGATTGCATATACAACAGCCCTAAATACCCAACAAAAATCGACAACAACACCGCACCTTCAATTCGCCCAATACTGCTGTCTTTGTAGGCCAGATTGCCATCTTTCACAAACGTTGCCATAAAACAGAGCAACACGGTCAATCCCACCATAATCGGAAAATCCCGCGCCATCACTGCACTTTCCATCGTCCCAGGCAAAATAATTCCCGGCAACGCGATCACGCCTAACGTGTTGAACATATTCGACCCAACGACATTGCCGACTGCCATTTCGTGCTCATTTTTTAACGCGGCAGTGATAGAAGCCGCCAACTCCGGCAAACTGGTGCCAATTGCGACAATGGTCAGACCAATCACCAAATCGCTCACGCCAAATTGTTGTGCGATACCGACCGCGCCCCATACCACCAACTTGGAACTGCCCAACAGCAACAACAATCCCGCAATCGTCCAGAAAATCGCCTTACCAATTGATTTCTCGTGCGGCGTTTCGCTCTCAAATTCTGGAACCAGCAAATCATCGCTGTTTTCTGTTGATTTACTGGCACTGACCAACCAGGCCATCACCGCCACCAACGCAACCGCTAGCAAAATACCATCAATACGATCGAGCGAACCATCCCACAACAGTGCGCCCGTTCCGGCGGTCACCAACATCAACAATGGAATTTCCCGGCGCAAAATTTTCGAGTGGACGGAAATCGGCATGATTAGTGCGGTCATCCCTAGCACCAACGCAATATTGGCGATATTGGAACCAATCGCATTACCAATACCGAGACCCGGGTTGCCCTCCACCGCTGCAAGGCTGGAAACCAATAATTCCGGCGCACTGGTACCGAAGCCCATAATCACCAACCCGATCACCAAAGGGGAAATTTTTAGATGATCAGCCGTTGCTGCCGCACCAAAGACAAAACGATCTGCGCTCCAGACCAGCAACGCAATCCCGAAGAAGACAGCCAGAAATTCGTAAAGCATTATTGTTCGTCCAGAAACCGGTTCAGAATCAGAAAAAACCAAATGCGCATGCTACCATGCCTTCCCTATCGGCGTATCCGCCAAAAAACCGCACAAAAAAATTTCATAATCTTTAAAGGGAAACCGGAATGATCAAAATTTTCATGCTCGGAATACGGGATTTTTTCCTGCCGCAAGTGCTAACGCGGCTGCTCGTCCCCTACCTGATCAGCTTTATCGTCGTCATTACCGCAGGTGCCGGGCTGGTCGAGTGGCTCACATCCGGCGCAGTGGCGGTCGATGGAGAGACCTATTCCGCGAAATCAATCTCCGCCGCACTGGAACAGTCAGTTGGTGCGATTCCGTTAATTGGCGGCGCATTGGTCTGGCTCATTCATGCCTTATTGGTAGTGATGTTTTCCGTCGCCGGATTTTTCCTCGGCACGTATGTGATTGTGCTATTGAGTATGTTCATCACTGGCTTCCTCACGCCGGGACTGGTCAAAGCGATCCACAAACAACGTTATCCAGAACAGGAACTGAACGGATTTGACGGTATGTTCTCCTCCAATTGGCGCATGTTTAGCATTGTGCTGAAACATTTCGCTCTTTTTCTGATTTGTGCGCCGCTGTTGTTGATCCCGATTTTTAACGCCGTCGTGTTGAGTTTGCTTTTCTACAGCCTGTTCCGCACCTTTATGGTTTACGATGTCGCCTCCAACCTCACCACCGAAGCCGAATATGACCGCCTGAAACCGTGGCGGAATCTCAAACTCACTTCACTATCCGGTTTTCTCTACGGACTGACGCTCGTGCCTTTTTTGAATATCGCTGTGCCGGTTTTTGCGGTCGTGGTAATTGCACACTATTTCTTTTTGGAGCCAGAACAAACAGAAGAAGCATAAAAAACGCTCCACTTGCTTACCCCACCCCCGCCGCCGGGCTCCGCACCGGCTTTGCTTGGGTGGGCTGGCTGCGCTTCGCGCCTAACCTAGCCTGAGCTCAATGACCTAGGGATATACGAAAACCAAGGTAATGGCTCCGGTCGTCTGCATCGTCGTGGTACCGAACCGCAGAGCGGACGCCCCGGCCGATAACGTCCCACGAGCCGCCACGGATCACCCTGCTGCTCTCAGTCTCCACCAATGGATCGCTCACCGGCTCCGCCGAGAGCTTCTCTTGCCATGTATCGGCAACCCACTCCCACACATTCCCATGCACTTCATACAAACCCCACGGGTTTGGAGGCAGGCTTTTTACATTCACTGTTTCTTTCTTGGAACCTACTCCCCATTCCCGATTATCCCAATTTCCACTGTAATTCACTTTCTCTAATGTTAACTCTCTGCCAAATGAAAAAGGTGTACTCGTCCCGGCGCGCGTTGCATATTCCCATTGTGCTTCCGTCGGTAATTTTGCGTTTAATTTTGGATTAAATTGATTCAGCTTTTTCAAAAACTGCCGCACATCATTCCAACTGACTTCCTCAACCGGACGTTGTTCTCCTTTAAAGCTACTTGGATTGGAGTTCATCACTGCTTGCCACAATTGCTGTGTGGTTTCTGTATCCGCTATCCAGTAACCTTTGGTCAATGTGACTTGATGACGTATTTCATCGTCATCTCGTCCTTCTTCACTTTCTGGCGAACCCATCATAAATGTACCTGGTTCAATCCAGCGGAAGCGTTGAGTAACCGATTGCGCATTGGTTTTGATTTCTACATCCGCATAAATACCATACTGATCACGTTGCATGCCGGGTAAATGCTGCTCTTTTGACACAAGATGCCCAATACGCTCAATTGATTTTTGTTCTTGGCCCTCAATTTGGTCAACAACTGCATATAGTTTTTTTAAATCTGTCTCTTTTTTCACATCCCGATTAACTAATATACTTAATTGCGCATCTATACTTGCAAATCTTTCTCCATAATCAATGCTAAACCATTGTGTTGCTCCAACTCCTGCAAAAATCGCGATCGCAGTAGTTGCTAAAGTCAATAACATCGCACGGTGCGCATCTTTCCGTGCCCCTGCTTTTAATTCCTCTTTCGGCTCTTTAAATAATTCTTTAATCAAACCACTGTAATTTTCTTCCTGAAATTGCTTCGCCTTGCGTAATTTTTCTTCCGCTTCTTTATGTTGCTGTTGAGCTTCTTTCTGCGCGGCCTCTGCCTGCTCTTGCAGTCTGGACATTTCTACCAGCTCTTTCGCACCCACTTGAATTTCACTTTCAAAAGAGCCAATCAATCTTTGAATTTCTTCAATCGTCAACTTGCTAGGATTTTCACGGAAGCGTTCAAGCAAATCCTGGATTTCACGATCCATTTTCTATCTCTCTGCCTAATTTTGGCGCAAGGTCATCAAAAAAATGAATGGAGCATAGCACAGCGCGAATATAGAAAAATCACTTCAAAACCCACCCTGCCCTCTGCAATTTATCATTATGATTTTCAATGTTTTTCCAGAAAAACAATCAGTTAAAACTCCATTAGTTGACTAATAAGCTCGGTTTATGAGAGCATCGGCAGCTTTGTTTCAACTTGGAATGCATCCTGCATTGATCACTTACGCAAGACGCAACCCACGAAGGAAAATTTTATGGGGAAACAGCCTGAAACCCTCCAGGAACACATCGTAGAAATCGTCAGTGACTCCGGCGAAGGCGCACAGAAGTGCGGACAAACATTCGGCACCATCGGTGCAAAAATGGGCAACGGGGTCTGGACTGTGGAAATCATCCCGGCAGAAATCCAGCCACCTGCCCGTTCACCCGCCGGCGCGAGCGGTATCCGCATCCGACTCGGCTCCGAATACATCACCAATGTCGGTAATGAAGGTGACCTCGTCGTTGCATTCAACGAACAGGTGCTCTACTCCCGTATCGCCAACGGCGCATACAAGAAAGGTACCATCGTCCTGCTGGATGACAAATGGAAGGACGACAACGATCCAACTATCCGCCAGCAATACACCGATGCGCTCAAGGAACTCCGCGAAAGCGGCCTGATCATCTACGAATTGCCGATCCACGCGGCTTGTCTGGAGGTCGTCTCTGACCCGCGCAAGGGTAAAAACATGTTTGTGCTGGGGATGCTTTGCCGCATCTACAACCGCGACAAAGAGATGAGCCGCAACGAAATTGCGCTTACCTTTGCGGGCAAGAAAGAGGCAATTATCCAAAGCAACCAGAATCTGTTTGATCGCGGCTGGGCATTTGCTGAAGAACACATCCCGGATATCTTCTTTGATATTCCTTCTACAGAGGCGATGCGCAAACAGAAGATGGTGGTAACCAACGGCAACCAGGCGGTTGGTTTGGGTGTCATGGCATCGGGAATGGAACTGGTTTCCATGTACCCGATTACGCCAGCAACTTCCGCTTCCCATTATATTGCTGAAGTATTTGATAAATCCGGTGGCTTCGTCCATCAAGCAGAAGACGAGATTGCCGCGATGGGCTTTGCGGTTGGTGCTTCTTACGCAGGGAAAACCGCTTGTACGATTACTTCCGGCCCCGGTATGGCGCTCAAGACCGAATTGATCGGTTTGGCAGTCATGGGCGAAATTCCGCTTGTCATTGTCGATGTACAGCGTGGTGGTCCTTCTACAGGTTTGCCGACCAAAATTGAGCAGGCTGATTTGCTCTCCTCTTTATATGGAGAGCCGGGCGATGCGCCGAAAATCATCATTGCAGCTGCAACGATTGCAGAATGTTTCCATTTTGTCGTCATGGCGCGACAATTGGCCGAATCCTTCCGTGGCCCGGTCATTTTGTTGACCGACGCAAACCTGGCGACTGGCGTACAGCCGTGGGAACGTCCGGAAGTGACCCGCGATATGCTCGCACCACCGCTGGATCAGTCCGCATGGGATAGCAAAGTTCCGGCGTTTGATTGGGATGAAACGACTGGTCTCTCCAAACGTCCAATCCCGGGGATGCCGGGTGGTGAATATGTATTGACCGGCCTGTCGCACACCAAACAGAGTAAGGTTTCTTACGAATCGCACGAAAACCAGTACAGCTCCGAATTGCGTAGCCGCAAACTGGCAACACTGCAAAGCACGCTGACTCCACCAAAAATTCACGGTGACGAGGATGGTGGCGATCTGCTCGTGTTGGGTTGGGGTTCTACGATGGGAGCCATCACTGAGGCAGTCGATGATTTGCGCAAAGAAGGAATCAGCGTCTCTTCGATCCATTTACGCTTCCTCTCCCCGCTAGAGCCGGGTCTGAAAGAGATTTTCTCCCGCTTCAAAAAGGTGATGACGATCGAGGTTAACTACAGTGACAAAGCCGATGCGCCAATGATCACTTCAGAAAACCGTCGTTATGCACAGTTGGCAACCGTGCTCCGTGTGCAGACACTGGTTGATGTTGATTGCTGGTCTGTTGTTTACGGTCATCCGCTCCAGCCGGAAATGATCAAAAACGTGTTGCACGAATTCTGGCAAAAAATTCCGGATCGCGATAACCACAATAGTGACGGTCAGAAACACAAAGAGAAAAAAGGCGACAAAGACGGTAAAAAGAAAAAGTCTAAAAAGGAGGGGAAATAAGCCATGTTTGGAATGAAAGCAGATTGGTCCCTCGATATTTCTGAACGTTATTTTACGTTGGATGATTACCAACGCGCCGAAGCACGCTGGTGTCCCGGTTGTGGCGACCATGCCGTATTGGCTGCCAGTCACCGTGTCTTACGCGATGCGCAGATGCCGCCGGAAAAATCAGTCTTTGTCTCTGGCATTGGCTGCTCCAGCCGTATGCCACACTATGTCGGCACCTATGGTTTACACGGCTTGCACGGACGCGCCTTGCCACTCGCGTGTGGCGTAAAATCACGCCGCCCTGATCTGGATGTCTGGGTCGCGACTGGCGATGGCGACTGCTACTCCATTGGTGCAGGACCGTGGATTCATGCAGTACGCTACAACATGGATATGGTCGTACTGATCTTTGATAACCAGATTTACGGCCTGACAAAGAAACAGACTTCACCGACGACACCACTGAGCGTGCCATCAAATACGCATCCGGAAGGCGCAATTCTGGATATGCTCAACCCGAACACGGTGACACTGGGCATTACCAACGCTTCGTTTGTAGCGCAGGTGGTGGATTGGAATCCGCCACTACTCTACGAAACAATCAAAGCTGCTCACGAACATCGCGGGAGTAGTTTTGTGCGCGTCATTCAGCGTTGCCCGGTTTTCGTGGACGAAATCACCAAAGAGCTGCAAGATGATTCTTCCCGTCTACTCTTGTTGAATCATGAAAACGGCATTCCGGTGGGTAAAGGTGTAGACCGCCTCTTCCCGCAGCAGCGTGAACATGATCCATCCAATATGGCAGATGCATTGCAGATTGCGCGGGATGAAACCGAAAAAGGCATTATTCCGGTTGGATTGCTTTACCAGAACCGCGATCTGCCTTGCTACGATGATCTTTCCAGCGTCGGCATCGACATCACCGACGAACAGAAGATCAAAGGTGTCAACGAAGCATTGGATCAGTTCGCCGTAGAAGTGTAGCAACGGATTCACAACGGATGTAACAACAGATTGTGACGCTTCCTGCTTTTACGCAGGATTGCCCGTTCCCGTTAGCACTATTGAGATATTGTAAGTGCTGGCGGGAGCCAATGGATTGACCAGTCCTGTCATTGACAAATCGACGAACCAGAATTTAGCAACGCTATGGATACTCCTGTTCAGCAAGCACATTCCCCGATCCCGCAATTGCACCTTGCAGCCGCTGGGACAACTGATATTGCAGTGGCAGACCTGCAAAAAACATTGCGCACGCTCCACCACTTCCATCTTGGAAATCCGGATGCAGGTGAGCACGTAGAGCCAGTGGCGGAAGATTTTCTGCCTGCGCTGTTGCATCCGTTTCGTGATGCTTCCAAAGTGCGGCACGATTATCCGCTGGTGCTTTTTGCAGCGGATCAGACGAATGTAGCAGCGGCAGAATCAAAACTGGCGCAACCGCTGACTGATTTTCTGCAAGAGAGTGTCGAGCAATTCGCCCCGGCAGAGAACAGCGCAAAAATTCTCAAGGATCATCTCTCCTGGTTAGAGCACAATATCCGGCAGGATTTGCTCCCGCAAGAAGCAATGGTTCCGCTGTATCAAGCATTGGAACAGGCAGCAATTGCGCTCCAAGAACATCTCAAGTTGGCGGAATCGAACCGGGAAACACTGCAAAACGACATCGACCAGTTACTGGCGTTGCCGAATATCATCCATCCAGAAAACAAACTGTTGGGCTATAGTCGCTATAGTGCAGTACTGTTGATGATTCACGTCACTCGCGTACAGGCGAAAAACCGTTGGACAGATTTCTCCAATGAAGTAGTGGATTTGCGGAACGCGCTAACCAATTTGCTGAATGTCGAAGCAAGCAAATCAGTAGAGACGCTTCAACCGGAAGCGTTGGAAAAACAGGTCGGTTCTGCAACGTCGGATCGGTTCAACGCAGATGCATTGTCACAAATTCTCAAGCAGAGCCAATCTCGCAGTGGCACGATTCAAATGCCATTCGAGCGGAAAATCCGTATTGAACAGGCACTGGAAACACTGAACAGTTTTGATACAGACCAGACGCAAGTCTATTTTGTCTACACTGGCGATTTTTCCGCCAATTGGCTGCCAGATGAGTCGATTCAGTTTTCAGCGATTGAAAATGAAGATCCGTGTCATCAGGCGATGGTTATTTTTGAGCAGCAGGCGAAACAACTTGCGGAACTGATTGCTGCTTGCCGCATTGCCAAACTGGAAACCGAAAATCGCTACGACCCAACCATTCACGATCCGTGGTTTGACCATTTCAACTGGGAAGCATTTTCTGAAGAAGAGTTGCTACTAAGCCCATCCATTTTGGTGCTGGAACCGGCATATCGAATCGCCACGACAGGTATGTATTCGTTCTCACGCTTGCTCAACTCCAGTTATCCAGTGCAAATTCTTGCCCGCGTACAGGCGCATGGCAACCCGGGTGAAGGCTTCCGCCAACCAGCGCGGCGCGAGGCATCACTGATGACCGGTGAAGTCCGCGAAATTGCGGCAGAGTCAGATCATCCGTTCCAGGAGTACCGCACCGAATTGGGGCATATTGCAATGGGGCATCGGCAGGCGTATGTCAGCCAAACCTCTACTGCCCGCTACGAACATTTGTTGCAGGGTTTCGTTGAAGCAACGCGCATTCCGCGCACCAGCCTGCACCTGATCAATACCGGCATTCAGGAAGATGCCAAATTTACGATGGCGCCGTGGCTGGTCTCCAACGCAGCGTTGGAAGCACGTGCCCATCCGCTATTCCACGTCAATCCGGAGCGCGGTGATACTTATGCGCAACGGCTGGATTTCAGCGAAAATCCGCAATCGGGAGAGGATTGGGTACAGCATCCATTCCAGTATCAGAATGCAAATGGCGAAACGGTAGCGCAAGAACTGACTTTCACCTTCGCTGATTACGCGTTGCTGGTGCCGAAAATCCGCCACCACTTCTGCATCGTACCGGCAGAATTGAATGACGACACATCGCTGGTTTCCGTCGCTGATTTTCTGCGTCTGCCGAAAGAAGAACAGATGCGCACCATTCCATTCATCTGGGCAGTGAATAGCAATAATGAACTACGCAAATTGATTGTTTCCCGCGAAATCATACTGGGGAGTACGGATCGCCTGCATGCATGGCACACACTGCAAGAACTGGCAGGTGTCCGCAACCCGCACGTCGCACGTGCAGTCGCTTCCACAACCGAACAGTTAATGGAGCGTCACGAAGCAGAGAAACAACAACTCATTGCGCAACATCAGCAAGAGCTAGCAGAACTACAAAGTGTTGCAACTGAAAATGCGATGGGTAATCTCGCCAATCTATTGATGGGCTTGGGTGATGCTGATGGCTGGAGCGTTCCAGCGGGCAAAGCAACACCAGCCGCTGCAACTACTCAAGCAGCAACATCAGAGACGCCAAAAGCAGATTCTGCATCTGAAACAGCAGAGACCGCAGCAGAAGAGGCTGTAACAGAAACAGCAGAAGAACCGGCAGCACCAGAAACGCCGATCATGGCTGATCCGTGGATCGACTCGGAATACTGCTCTACCTGCAACGACTGCACCGAAATGAATGGACAGATGTTTGTCTACAATGATGACAAACAGGCCTACATCGCTGACCCAAATGCAGGTACTTACGCAGAATTGGTCGAAGCGGCAGAAATTTGCCCGACGAGTTGTATTCATCCCGGTTTGCCGCTCAACCCGAACGAGCCAAATCTGGAAGAGCTGATCGAAAGAGCGAAACCATTTAATGAATAGATTATTCTCTATACTTCCAATGCAGCATGGAGGTTTCGTCCTTTCGTAAAGACAGGACAAGGGAGAATTTTTCTGCTATGAACGAACTGCTCACCTCGCCACTGATCATGACCGGTATCGGCCTCTTTTTTGGGGTTGTGCTGGCAGTTGCCTACAAGCTGCTGAAGGTAGAGGAAGACCCGTGCATTGACAAAACCGAAGAGATGCTCCCCGGCACCAACTGCGGCGCATGTGGCGAACCGGGTTGCCGTGCCTTCGCGGAAGGATTGGTGAATGGCACGGTAGAAGCGAGCAAATGCACCGTCGCACCAGAAGAGGAAATTGCTGAAATTGCTGACTTCCTTGGTGTAAATGCTGGTTCTGCTGTAAAGCGTGTTGCACGTCTCCATTGCGCAGGTGGCAAGGCAGAAGCGTGGCAGATCGCTGAATATCAAGGATTTGAAGGTTGCCGGGCGGCGGCGGTTGTTTCTGGTGGTGGTAAGGGCTGTTCCTGGGGCTGCTTGGGATTGGCGGATTGCGATGTCGCGTGTGGTTTTGACGCAATCCATATGAACGCCAATGGCCTGCCGCAAGTCGATGTTGAAAAATGCACCGCCTGTGGCGATTGCGTCGGTGCGTGCCCGAAAGATTTGTTCGAGATTTTACCCATGGATCAGCATTTGCTGGTGCAGTGCAACGCGCCGCTGGAGGGGGACGCAATCCGTCCGCTCTGTAGTGCCGCCTGTGATGGCTGTGGACGTTGTGCATCCGATGCCGCGCCCGGCCTGATCGAAATGGAAGACAACCTGCCCCGCCTCCATTATGAGTCGGGCGCCCCCGAGTCTGCTGTGGCAACCTACCGTTGCCCGACCGAGGCGATCCTCTGGATTGAGGGGGGACAATTTGACCCACAAACTCGTAACCGGACTGAAGGCCAAAAGAGATATGCCCAGCTTCGCTGAAACCGCTTCCCGGATTTACAACCAGCTTTTCAAGAAAGCTCCACCTGCGCGTCAGGATGATGGCGTCACCACGGTGCTGGATGGCAGTAGTGCTATCGCCACCGTTGAGGCGATTCTTGCTGATGCGGCCTCCATTGACGCAGCATTTCCGCAGCAACCCGGCAGCATTGCGTGGAAAGCAGAAGAACATCGCCAGCAGCAAAACCTGTTCGGCACACCGCTGACCCATCTGGAAAGTGGCTCTGCACGCGATGCGCTCGCAGGTACAATGGGTTTGGCATTGACTGGTAAACGGGCGACTGTTTCACTTTGGTCAGACGAACTGGCAGCCGCGCAGGATTTGGTCAAACAGGCTGCCGGGCGGCATTTGCCACTCGTGATTCATGCGGTTCATCGTGCTGAATCGCTGCAAGGCAATACTTTGGGGAGCAGCCATGACGCACTGCACGCATTGGCGAATAGCGGTGCATTCATCCTCTGCGCAGAAAATGTGCAGCAAGCAGTTGATTTCAGCCTGATTGCACGTCGTGTTTCCGAAGAGACACTGGTTCCCGGCATTGTAGTGATGGATGGGGCAGAAACTGCGTTTGCGCTGCAAAATGTACAACTTCCCTCCGCTGCGCTGATTGAACATTTCGTCGGCCAACCGGATGCAGAAATTGATGCACCCGATGAAGCGCAAAAACTGCTGTTTGGCGAACAGCGTCGTCGTGTGCCGCAGTGGCACGATCTGGATCGCCCGATTTTGCAAGGCGCATTGCAAGATGCGTACAGTTTTGCTGCAGGTAGCGCAGCCCATCGTATCTTCTTCCAAGAGACCGTTAATGGCGCATTAAATCGCGCATTTGCCCAGTTTGAATTCAAAGCGGGACGCAAACATCAGGCCGTTTCGTGGTTTGGTTCAGAAAAAGCCAAGCAGATGTTGATTGCGCAAGGCAGCGCATTGGAAACGTGCAAAGCAGTACTGCAGCATTCGACCAAACAGAACCAGAAAATCGGGCTGGCGGGTGTCCATGTTTATGCACCATTCCCGACCAAAGCGATCCAAAAGCAGATTCAAAACCGCGAAGAGATTGTGGTGCTGGAACGCAGCAATGCGCCGTTTGATTCGCTGCTGCTACAAACCGTCAAAAATCAGACAGATCGCAATATTCGCTTTGCTTCAGTGTTGTATGGAATTGGCGGTTTGCCGCTCCGCGCTGCTGATCTGGAATTGCTGCTGGAAAATCCGATTTCAGACGACGCAACGCCGCGCTATCTCGGCATCAATCCGCTCGTCGCCTGCAATCCAAAACAGGAAATTCTCGCCGGGCAGTTGGGGCGTGCTTATCCGGAACTGAAAAACCGGGGCATCGAATCTGACAAACCGGCGTTGACCCAATTGCCAGATCAAGGATTCGCAATTGGCTTTTTCCGCCGCGCGGAAAACTATGCCGCCATTCCGTTGCCGCATGAAACTGCAACCCTGCTCCATCGCGCCGCGCCGGGCGAAGTCCGTAGCCGTGGCGAAAACGACTGGTCAAGTTGGGGAACCATCGCCCAAACCACGCTCAGTTATGCGCCAGATGCATTGTTTGATCCGGGCGATGAAATACAACTGAATATCGCCGTTGCCAGTAATTTGTTGCCGCAACAAGGATTGCCATTTTTGGCGCAAATTCGCCCAAAAGGGGCGATTCTGGTTTCCACTGATTTAGCAGCGGATGCTTTTGTTGCACAATTGCCGACAGCCGATCAGGAACAGATACAGGCGCGTGATTTATCGCTCTTTATTCTTTCGCAGAATGTACAACAAGACGAACAAGCAGACGAAATAGATCAAACCGACGAAACAGGTCAAGCCATTGATGTTGATGCACAAAACGCGCAATTGTTGGGTTCACTGTTTGCACTGATCAACCAACGTCAACTGGCAGAGTTACGCACCGGTAGCCTCATCAAAGCGTTTACGCTGGAATCTGACCTAGTCGCAGACACTGCATTTGAAACAGCGTTACAGGGCGATATTTTGTCCCGCATTGTGGCGATTTCGAGCCGACCGAAAGGGATAACGGAAGCTGAACCTGCACATCTCCCAATGGCGGTACGTCATCTCGCCAATGGCGACGAAAATAGCGCACGGTATGATAGCCTCTCGCGTTTTTGGGAACAGACCGGCACGCTTTACGCGCACGGCGACGAATCCAACCAAGGGATTGATCCGTTCGCGGCGATCGCGGCAATTCCTCCGCTTTCTTCCTCGTTCCGCAATCTGGAACGGACGAACACACAATTTCCGCAATTCCACGCGACAAATTGCACCGGCTGTGGTGAATGCTGGATTGCCTGCCCCGATAGTGCGATTGGTGTCACTGCGATTTCTCCAGCGAAATTACTGGATTTTGGGCTGAAACAGGGCGGCTGCGATGCATTGCGTCCGTTTGTCTCCAGTCTATCCCAGCAAATGAGTACGCTTGTCGCGAGTGTTGAAAGTTTGAATCAGGTACCAGAGCTGATCCAGCAATCATGGGATGCGGTAGCAGCAAACCTGCCCGAAGATCGCCGTGCCAATGCGGAAGCTGCCGTGCGGACACTCAAAAATAATGTACGCGTACTCAGTGTTGCACGCACGGAGCCGTTTTTTGATGCGCCGGAACAGCACAAACTGGGTGGCGGCGAACTGTTTACACTAGCGATTAATCCGGATAGTTGTAAAGGATGCGGGATTTGTTCTGCAGTTTGTGACACCGACGCATTGATTCCACTTTCTGTGGAAAATGCAGCAGAAAATTCAACCAATATTGCCGAACTCCGCGAAACGTGGAAGTTATGGGAAAAACTGCCTGACACCAGCGCAGAAACAATGACCGCTTATCAAGCGCGTCCGGAGAGCAATCCAGTCTCTGCCGCTTTTCTCTCCAAAACGGTCGCGATGGCAATGGCGGGCGGCGATGGTGCGGAAGCCGGTTCTGGCGAGAAAATCGCATTGCGGATGGCGTTGGGCATAACCGAATACCTCCAACAGCCGAAAATGCAGCAATTGCTGGAAGAGATCGCTGAAACACGAGAACAACTGGTTGGTCAAATCCGTGCCCAGTTGGCGGAAGCCTCTCACATTGAAAATCTCTCCTCATTGGCAGAAAGTCTGGAAGATTTTTCCGAGCGGCAAATTGACCTCGCCGCGCTGGCGAAAAAAACGGCTTCACTGGAGACGGCGGCGATTGATGCGCCGCAATTGCAGGAACAACTACAACTTGCCCGTGCGTTGGAGCAGGAACATCAGAAAATTTCTGCAGGGACACACAATCTCGGACGTGCCCGCTACAGTCTGGCGATTGCCGCCGGTTCCGTAGCGACGTGGGCGGGACAATTCCCGCACAATCCATTCCAGGTACCGACCGTTATTGGGTCTGCCAGTGAAATTTCCCAATTGGCTGCCGGGATGCTGGAAGGGCAACTGCAGCAAACAACCGAAACCTTCAAGCTGTTGCGCAAAGCAAAACTGGCATTGAAAGATGCTCCACTCGCGGAAAAACAGGCACTGAACCGGCTCGTGTGGAACGATCTGGAAACCGAAGAACAGCAACAATCTGCACCGTTGTTCCTGATTGGCAACGATGCGACGCTGGGCGGCAATGGTTTGGGGGCGCTGACATGGCTACTCCACAGCAAATTGCCAGTCAAAGTGATTCTGCTGGCGGATCTGGATTTAGGCTTCGCCTCTGTGCAGAATCGGCCAATTCACACCGCGCAAAATAGCGATTCGAGTACTGATTTAGCAATGCTGGCGTTATCCCAACGCAACCTGTTTGTCGCGCAAACTTCGATTGCGAATCCGGAACATCTCCACGCATCGTTGAAAGAAGCATTACAGTTTAATGGTTCGGCATTGATCCTCGTCCATGCGCCGAGTCCGATTCAGCATGGCTTTACGACTGAAAAAACGCTGGAGCAGGCACAGTTCGCCGTAGCCAGTGGTGCGCTCCCGCTCTTCCGATATCATCCGGAAAAATCTGGGGTGTTTGGTTCGCGTATTACGCTAGAAGAGGCGAATCAGTCTGGACAATCTGAACAGAGTGCACAAACTGAGCAAACTACACTTGCACAATGGGCATTCCGCGAAAACCGTTTTGCCGCGTGGTTCCGTCCGATGGAAGCCAATGACCGCACACCACAAGAGTGGGCAGAGTGGATTACTCAAGACCGCAAATCGCAGGAAAAAAAGACACCGGTCTTCAAATCGGATACGCAAAGCGCAGAAAAATGGGCGATTGATCCTGAATTTGCGCGTCGGCTGGGGCAATTGCAAACACAGCATCAGCTTTTGCGTGAATTAGCTGGTATCGAAACGCCATTCACCGCGCAGGTGCGTCAGCAAGTAGAAGCAGAGACAGCCTCACAACATGCGGACGAAATTGCTGCATTGAAACAGGCACATCAGCAGGAACTGGAGCAAATCCGTTCGCAAGTCACTACCGAGATCAACGCGCAAATCAAGGCACGATTGGTACAGTTAGCGAAACAAAACCAGACCAGCAACTCCGATGCTGGAGGGGTCTGAGCCGATGGATTCGGCTGAACGGCATACTACGCAGGAATCGGAAATCATGCCCGATTCCATGCAGAAAAGCGCAGTGCTAAAGCAACGCCTGGTAGGTGTGATCGTTTTGGGACTGGTCTTTTTCCTTTTCTTCACCTTTGTGCTGGATGACCCGCGTGAGGAGATCACCTTTTCCCGCAGCAATGTGCCTGATTTTCCAGAACCGATGCCAATGATGACCATGCGGCTGGATGAGGAGAAGATGTTCCAGCAGCTACAAGAGGCTCCAAAACCGGAACCAGTTACGCAACAATCTACGATACAAGAAAAAACAGCAGCACAAGCAACACCAGAAAAGGCAGTTGTAGCTTCTGCGCCTGCCGCAAAACCCGCTACAAAAATAGAAAGAGAAGTAGAAACACCATCCGCACAAAAACCGGCGCAACCAGCTCTGGAAACTAGACCAAAACCTGTGGCAAAACCTGCGCCGAAGCCTGCTCCAAAAGTAGTTTCCAAACCGGAATTTAAATCGGCTCCTAAACCAGCAATACAATCCACGCCGAAACGTGAATATAGTTCTGCACTGAAACCGGCATTTGAATTTTCCCGAAAGCCGGCGCAAAAACCTCAAACCAAACCCAAACCGGTTATTTCTGGTGGACGTTGGGTGGTACAGCTTGCCAGTTTCGAGATCAAAAAACGCAAGCGTGCGAACTGGTTTCTCAACCGCGTACGCAAAAAAGGCTATGCGGTGGAGACTAAACAAATCCGCAAAAATGGCATCCTTTACATCCAGATTATGACCAAACCAGTCACAAGTCGCGCCGCAGCAGACCGGCTCAAGGCGCGGATTGACCGCGATTTTCGCGTGGATCATGTGACTGGCTGGGTGCGGAAAGTAGATTAAGGAGAAATTCACATGTCCGGCAACACCATCGGCAAACTGTTTTCCGTCACCACTTTTGGCGAAAGCCACGGTATTGCACTCGGTGCGATTGTGGATGGTTGCCCGCCGGGAATTGAACTGGATGCGGAAATGTTGCAGCGCGATCTTGACCGCCGCAAACCGGGAACCTCCCGCCACACTACGCAACGCCGCGAAGATGATCAGGTTGAAATTCTCTCTGGTGTGTTTGAAGGCAAAACGACAGGCACACCCATTGGCCTGCTGATCCGCAACACCGACCAGCGTTCCAAAGATTACTCCAACATTGCCGAACTGTTCCGTCCAGGGCACGCTGATTACACCTACACCCAAAAGTACGGTTTTCGTGATTATCGTGGCGGCGGGCGTTCTTCTGCGCGGGAAACCGCGATGCGTGTTGCAGCGGGTGCAGTGGCAAAAGCGGTGTTGAAAGCGCAATTTGACATCGAAGTGCATGGTTATTTGGCGCAACTGGGGTCAATTTGCGTAGAAACAGTCGATTGGGAACAAATTCATCAAAATCCGTTTTTTTGCCCCGATGTTTCCAAAGTGGCAGAAATGGAAAACTATATGGATGAATTGCGTAAATCGGGGGATTCCATTGGAGCGCGAATCAATGTTGTGGCGACCCATGTGCCACCAGGCTGGGGAGAGCCGATTTTTGACCGGCTGGATGCAGAAATTGCCCATTCGATGATGAGTATCAATGCGGTGAAAGGGGTCGAAATTGGCGCAGGATTTGATTCGATCACCCAAAAAGGGAGCGAGCATCGCGATTTGATGACACCGCAAGGGTTCAAAAGCAACCACGCGGGCGGGATTTTAGGCGGTATCTCTTCCGGGCAGGAAATTGTGGTTTCAATTGCGATGAAACCAACTTCTAGCCTACGTATTCCAGGCGAAACCATCAATGCAAAAGGCGAGTCAACAGAGGTCATTACCACCGGGCGGCACGACCCATGCGTTGGTATCCGCGCCACGCCGATTGCCGAAGCGATGTTAGCGATTACGTTACTAGATCATGCCCTGCGCCACCGCGCACAAAACGCGGAAGTGCAATGCGAAACACCTATGATTTAGTTATGCTTGTTAATTAACATTTCCGCTATTGATTGAGAATGTTAATGACATCCCCATCAAATTCGACGATAACCTTTCTATCTGGATACTGATGGTTTA
This sequence comes from uncultured Piscirickettsiaceae bacterium, assembly GCA_964344325.1. Taxonomy (GTDB): domain Bacteria; phylum Pseudomonadota; class Gammaproteobacteria; genus CAYFMX01. Next base: position 155 of record CAYFMX010000013.1, on the reverse strand, counting down.
CAGCTAATTGCCAAAAAAAGGCTATTAATCTCCCTAAACTATCACTAAGTTTCACTGAACCTTGATAATCGTTGTGAAGATAATCTTCTATATGCACATGATTAGACTTGTTTCTTCAAATTAAATCATTCGCTTAGGCATAAATGAAAGTTCCA
>CAYFMX010000012.1:0-59948 GCA_964344325.1 uncultured Piscirickettsiaceae bacterium | reverse complement strand
TGGTGTCTCTTCCTTTCAAATACTAACCGAAGTTTCAGGGACGAGACCTATATTGATCCACCCAATCCAAATTCACTCCACATCGCCCCAAAATGCGCGGATCGCCGCCGTCCCCTGTGCGCCACACATCTTGGCCTGCATGATATCCGCTGTCCCGACTCCACCCAACGCATAAACTGGAAATGGCACTTTTGCGATCCATTCCGCAAATTTCTCCCAACCAAGCGCAGCAGCATCCGGATGCGTCTTTGTTGGTTGCACGGGCGAAAGCACTGCAAAATCGATCCCAACTTTTTGCGCTTGCTCCAGTTCCTGCACGCTATGACACGATGCGCTCACCCATTTGTGCGCTGCCAGCGGGCGCTCGGACAATTCAAACAGCCGTTGCGCAGTGAGGTGCACCCCGTCCACCCCCAAACAATTGACCCATTCCGGCGCGCCGTTAATCATTACTTTTGCGCCATAATGCGCCGCCATTGCCTTAGTCACCACAGCCAATTGCGCATAATGGTGTAAATCCAGCGATTTTGCCCGCAACTGCACCAAACGGATGCCCTGCTTCAATGCTCGCTTCAGCTTTTTCAGAAATTGCGCCTCGTTGTCCGCATCGCCAGTGATCAGGTAACGATCAGGCAATTGCAATGCGGTCAGAATCGGCGCATCCGCCGCCGGAAATTGTGCCAAATTGATTTCATCCAGCGCAATCCAGTGTATTTCTTGTCCTTCCCGGCCTGTTGCCTCACCCTGCCAAGATTGCACTTCCCAGACATCCAACAATACTGTCCGGGTTTTGTACTCGTGCGGAATTTGAATCAATGGTTGCGCGGCTTCCACCTGCACACCCAATTCTTCCTGTAGTTCGCGTTGCAGTGCCTGAAAAACCGTTTCCCCTGCTTCCACCTTGCCACCGGGAAATTCCCATTTTCCACCCTGATGGAGATGATCTGCCCGTTTGGAAATCAGGATGCGCCCCACTTCATCGCGCACAATCCCAACCGCCACATGAATCACATTCAGCACATCAGTGCTATTCATCATGTTTATCATGGCTGATTCCTCATCTGCACGATTTGTGTATTGACATCTGAGTGCAATTCAACGATCCGCAAAATTGTCGGCATTTCTTCTTGGTTTTCCATTGCATTATGCCTTTTTTTCATCCAGCGCATTGCCAATCCCAATCCGAACAGGCCAAAAAAAATGGCTCCCAAATCCGTTTGATCGGGGAGCCATTGTTCAGCGAGCCATTGTCCTGCCAGACCGCCGATAAATAATCCCAGTAGCGGCATTAAATAGAGCAGCCCCGTTTGCCGGAGCAATATTCGTTCGTGGATGCCGACCACCACGTGATCCCCAACTTGTGCGTTGACTGGATTTTGGACGTGCAGCCGCACCCGCTTTTTTCCCACTACCTTGCCCAGCGCGGAAACGCCGCAACCTGCTTTTTTGCTCTCGCAACTCCCGCAGGAAGATTGGCGCACCGCTTCCACCCATGTCCCCTCGTGCGAAATTGCAACTACTTCTGCCTGTTCTTCAACCACGCTGGTTCCCCTTTGCTGGATGACAGAAATCTTACCGGTGAAAATTCTACAAACGATAATTCCGGAAAGACAGCAAAAAAATCAAACGGCTTCAGAAAAGTCATTCATGACGTCAAATTGATGATCCACTTTATGTCCCGCGAATACGGTCGTGAGAACGCAACCGGTAAATCAACCGCTGATTCGTATCATCCGCAAACCCGCTCCGATTATGTAATACATTATTGCAGAGCAGCCCCCACCCCGATTGCAATGTCATTTTCAAAATGTAACGGGAGCCATGTTGCGATTTGCCATTCAGAAAATCCTCCAACCACGCTACTGCTTCACGCACCAGCGGATCACCCTTCCAGACAATATTGCGTTTGCGCATCGTATAGCGCATATGCAAATTTCCCGACTCCGTCACCAAAAACACTGGCCCGGCACGATCCGGACGCAGTTCCTCTCCACCCTCAGACACATTTTTAGGCACCAACATCGCATCAGGTTGCATCAGTGCACGGATAAAATCTGGATTTTCATCTCGCATGAAAAGATAAGCCAGCTCGTGGTCGATCAACTCGTTTTCTCCGCCTGCGCTTGCCGGACGGACACAATGAAGCAACACACTGTAATCCTGCTCTTCCAGCCGATTGTAATAGCCATCGGTATGCCAGTGGATCGCACGATCAGAATAGGGAATGTAACGTTTATGAAGCGCATCTTCGCGCACGGTCAATGCAGTGACGGAATCCTCTTCTGCACCTCGGTTGTGATCAATATCCGTACAGCCGAATTGCGCACCCATATCCCGCGCAATCTGCGTCCCTTCTTGTTCGCCAATCATGCTAGTATAGACCACCATATTGGATTTTCGGCATTGCACAACCATCGCCTCATGCTCTGCTGCTGTCAGATTTTGTGGATCGCCAATTTCCACCAAAATCTCTTCTGCCACAGCTGGCGCAGCTTGCAATTTTTGTTCGCGCCAATGCTGATATGCAGCATCGTCGTCCAGGTCAAACGGGTTTGATATTTTTACTGTCATTGAAAACTCAAAAACCGAGCAGCGATATTTGTGAATAGAAGATTGTAAAATCAAGCAGTCAAATAAACATCATACCGCGTGCTTTTGCCAATCACCTGAAAATTTGGAGCAACCGTTTCAATAATTTTCTCCGCCTTGCGCGGACGTTTCACCACCACCCGTTTTTTCGCCGCTGCTTGCGCCGCTACAAACAGTTCAGCCGCATCCAAATCATCACCAACCAACTCACGAAAAATCCGCATCTCTTTATTTGGCAACGCCGATTGCGTGCGATGAGGATACATCGGATCAAGATAAACTACATCTGGGCACTCTGTTGAGCCAATTAACTGCTGCAAAAACTGGATTGAATCTTCCTGCCGCAATGAGAGACGCTGTTGCACCCATTCGCCGATTCGACCATCCTGAGCCGCACGATCCAGACCATCTTGCAGCAATGCAGCAATAATCGGTGAACGCTCCACCATCTGTACCTTACAGCCTAATGCAGCAATTACGAATCCATCCTGTCCCAGTCCTGCTGTTGCATCGACCACATTCGGGCGTTTACCTGACTTAATTCCGATGGCTTTTGCAATCCGTTCGCCTTGAACATACCCGGAACGAAATCGCCATGCCATTTTCCCGACAGTAAAATCAACAAAAATAGGTTTTAGTTTTGAATCAGACGGATACAGTTCTAGCCGTTCCGAAGTGCGCACTAATCGGTGCGCTGTATCGTCCAAATGCAAAAATGCCGCTGACCCAGTTTCTGACAGATCAACGGCATTTTCTATATTCACAACACTCGCAGCCTAAAGCGACTAAAAATACGTGATCGCTTACTGCACAGGCGGTTTCTTGATTTCGTGGTGAGTGCTGAACTGATAATCCTGAAAGATATGAGCTGCTGTTGGCTGCTCGTAAATTCCGTCTGTATTTTTGTTTGCAGTATCTTTTAGACGATAAGTAGTATGTCCACATGTCCAGACATTGTATTTGCGCATGTGGGTACAGATACACATCTTATCTTTAATCCGCACTTTCTCCTCATTACCTACTTCCTCAGCGACGCGGTTATATGCCTCCACATAGCTACAATAGCCTTTCCAATCCAGCAGATAGCCATAGGACTCGCAATTCGGCTTCACATTAGAATTGATAGACGGACTACTCTTCAACATCCGCATTGGATAGCCGGTTGGCGAAGTAAGGTTGACCTCAATATCTTCCTCATCTGCCTCGAAATATTTCTGCTTGGTGGAATCAGGAAAACCACACTCCTGCGCGATCGTAAAGCGCGTTGCCACCTGTATTGCCGATGCGCCCGCGTCGAGAAAACTGACTGCATCCGTACCGGTAAAAATCCCACCCGCTGGAATCACGCGAATTTGGTCTGCCAAACCTTGTTCCCGCAAATACTGCAATACTTCTTGCGTAATCGCCGCCAGATCAAACTTCATCCAGTTGTCAATGCCAAAACCGAGATGCCCCCCAGCCAACGGCCCTTCCACCACCACATAATCAGGCAATCGACCCACCTTGTGTGCCCGCTTCATAAACAGGTTTAATGCCCGTGCTGAAGAAACAATTACGCCTAGATAAGCATCGCGAAACCGTGGATTGTCTTTGATCAATTCAAACGAAGAGAGATGCAAACCTGCGCTCAAGGTAATCCCGTCAATTCCTGCATCCAGCGATGCATTGAGCCGCGCACTCAACGTTGCCCGCGGGTCGTTCATCGTCAACTTTTCCATGCAGTTGATGAAGACGCCGCCATCGCCTTTTTTCGCAGAAATTGTCGCATCCACATAACGCATCTGCGCCTCGCGGACTTCTGCAAGATCAAATTTCTCAATGGATTTATCCGGATTATCACGGTTGAATTTGTACTTCTTCAACCGCTCTCCGACATAGCGCGTCTTGAACTCTTTATCAACGACTGTCGGCAATAACGCATCAGAAATATGTCCGATGCCGCCCTGATCCGCAAACGCCAGCGCCAATTGCCGCGTCGAGATATTGACGCCCATCCCACCCAGCATCAACGGCACAAACTCCCGCTCCCCCAGACGCAGGCGGTACTCATCGACCTTTTTGGAAAGCACGGAATCAGCCATAAGAAATATCCTTATTCATTCAAAAATCGGCAGGGCAAAGGCGAAGTATAGGCGACCTGCCTGTGCTGCGCATCCCTTACATGGCGTTTATGGGGTGTGCGCTTGTTGTATGTTCCGGTTTTCGCGGAACCAGTGGAATAGAACAAACATCGCACCGACAAAAATCGCGCTATCTGCTACGTTGAATGCAGGCCAGTGCCAGCCTGCGAGATGGAAATCAAGAAAATCAATCACATAACCATATTGCGCCCGGTCGATCAGATTTCCAACCGCGCCGCCCAGTACCAATGATAACCCAATTGAAAACAGCCGTTCTGACCGTTTCAGCGGACGAATCCAGCGTAGCAAAAACACAACCACTACCAACGAGACCACTACAAAAAACCAGCGTTGCCAGCCGCCTTGATCGGCAAGAAAACTGAATGCCGCGCCAGGGTTATAGAGCAATGTCAGATTAAAAAAGGGCAAAACCTCAATGGAATGCATTAATTGAAGCCAATAATCAGCCGCAATTTTGGTTCCCTGATCCAGAATGATGATCAGCGCGGAAAGACGCAACCATTTAATCCCTTCTTGCGGATCAGCATGATTGTCTAAATCCATCTCAGATTGCGCATTAGGCATAGTGACGTTCTTCACCGTCGCCTGCAACATTATCCACACAACGCCCACACAACTCCGGATGCTCTGCATTCGCGCCCACATCTTCACGATGATGCCAGCAACGCACACATTTTGGATATTCCGAAACCGAAACCAGCACTTTCAATCCGTTCACTTCGGTCTCTGCTGCATTTTCCGAGGCTTCTGCCAACGGATGAATCTGCGCATACGAAGTAATCAGTACAAAGCGCAATTCATCTTCCAGTTTTGCCAACAAATTATGCAGGTTTTCGTCGCAATACAAATCGACTTCCGCATCCAGCCCAGAACCGATGTCTCCATCTCGGCGCAATTGTTCCAGCTCTTTGGCGACCGCCGTGCGCACGGCAATGACCTGATTCCATTCTTCTGTGGAAAGTAGTCCTTCTGCGCTATCCCCACTAAACTTTGACAGATCGTAAAACTCTTCCAGAAAAACCGATTCGCCCCGTTTGCCCGGTAAAAATGACCAGATTTCATCGGCAGTGAAACTCAAAATCGGCGCAAACCAGCGCACCATTGCCTCGACAATATGATACATCGCAGTCTGTGTGGAGCGACGCGCACGGCTCTCGGTTTGCGTGGTGTACTGGCGATCTTTGACGATATCCAGATAGAACCCGCCTAACTCAATCGAACAGAAATGGTGGATTTTCTGGAACACCTGATGGAAATTATAGGCATCATACGCTTCGACAATTTCCTGCTGGAGCTGCGTGGCAACATTGACTGCCCAACGATCCAGCGCTAATAGCTCCTTGGTCGGCAACGCATCTTTTTCCAGATCAAAGCCGTTCAAATTGGAAAGTAAAAATCGTGCGGTGTTACGCATCCGCCGATAGGCATCCGCCGTACGTTTCAAAATTTCGTCAGAAACGGTCATTTCTCCGCGGTAATCCGTCGCTGCAACCCAAAGACGGATAATGTCCGCGCCCAACTCCTTGATCACTTTCTGTGGCGCAACAACATTACCGACCGATTTGGACATCTTTTTACCTTCTGCATCGACGGTAAACCCATGCGTCAACACCTGTTTGTACGGTGCTTCGCCGTGCATCGCCACCGAGGTGAGCAGCGAAGACTGGAACCAGCCGCGATGCTGGTCCGACCCTTCCAGATACAAATCCGCCGGACGTGTCATCCCTTCGCGGCGATCCAGCACGGCATGGTGAGTCACGCCCGAGTCAAACCAAACATCCAGTGTATCAATTACTTTCTGGTATTTTTCCGCTTCAGCGGCATCGCCCAGCAAATCTTCCGGCTCCAAATCGAACCAGGCATCAATTCCCTTCTCTTCCATCCGATTTGCCACCTCTTCGATCAGGCGTGGCGTTTCTGGATGCGGGTCACCCGTCTGCTTATCAATCAGCAATACAATTGGCACACCCCAAAACCGCTGGCGCGAAATACACCAATCCGGGCGGTTGCTGACCATGCTTTCGATCCGTGCCTGTCCCCAATCGGGAATCCATTGCACTTTTTTGATCTCGTCCAACGCGTTATTGCGCAGATTTTGCTGATCCATACTAATGAACCACTGTGGTGTGGCACGGAAAATGATTGGTGTTTTGTGTCGCCAGCAATGCGGATAGCTATGCTTTAACGACTTCACACAAAGCAATGTGCCGTGCTCTTTTAGTACTTCCAGCACATGATCGTTTGCTTTGAAAACATGCTCTCCAGCAAAAATTTCGGTATCCGGCAAAAAGCAACCATCGTTGCCGACCGGATTATCAATCGGCAAGCCATATTGCATCCCGACCACATAGTCTTCCTGACCATGTCCCGGTGCGGTGTGGACTGCACCAGTACCCGCCTCTAATGTAACATGATCACCCAAAATGACCGGCACTTCACGATCATAAAACGGATGACGAAGCGCGATATTTTCTAGAACTGCGCCCTGGCAACGTCCCAAAATTTGATATTCGTTTTTTTCTGCACGTTCCAACACGGACTCAAACAACCCCTCGGCGAGCACCAAACGCTCATCACCTGTTTGCAATAACAGGTATTCAAAATCGGGATGCAATGCAACAGCGCGGTTGGCTGGCATTGTCCACGGTGTGGTGGTCCAAATCACGATAGAAATCGTGCCGTTTCCCGCTTCATCATCCTTTTCTAGCTGAAATTTAGAAACCAGACCTGCTTCATCCACTACGCGAAAACGCACATCAATCGCCGGAGACGTTTTATCTTCATATTCGACTTCCGCTTCGGCAAGCGCAGAACCACACTCGGTACACCAATGCACCGGCTTTTCGCCTTTGTGGAGATGTCCGTTATCGATAATTTTGCCGAGCGCACGCACAATATCCGCTTCAAAACGGAAATCCATTGTCAGATACGGATTCTCCCAATCCCCTAAAATACCGAGGCGTTTAAAATCTTCACGCTGTCCATCGACCTGCCGCTGCGCAAAAGCTCGCGCTTTTTTGCGGAACTCCGGCGCACTGATTTTGCGTCCCGGTTTGCCGACTTTTTTCTCTACCTGCAACTCAATCGGCAGGCCGTGGCAGTCCCAACCCGGAATGTACGGCGCATCAAATCCCATTAAGGTGCGGGATTTCAGCACCATATCTTTCAGAATTTTATTGACCGCATGACCAATATGAATATCGCCGTTCGCGTAAGGAGGGCCATCGTGGAGCACAAATTTCGGTTTACCTGCAAATTGCTCACGGATTTTCTGGTAGAGGCTGTTTTTTTTCCAATTTTTCAAATAATTGGGTTCACGATTCGCCAAATTCGCCCGCATCGGAAAACCAGTTTTCGGGAGGTTTAGGGTATCTTTATAGATATTTTTTGAATCTTGCTTGTCTGCCACGGGAAGAGATTCCAACGATAAAAATTCAGGAAAAATTCTAATACTTTAGAAATTTTACGGAAAAAACTGGTGATTCTAACGTGTATTTCCGATCACTGCATCGCGCTGACGAAAATATTCCCGCGCCTGATCCGCATCTTGCAAAATCTGCTCGCGCAACGCATCGAATGATTCAAATTTTTGTTCGTTGCGAATTTTCTCCAGAAAATCGACTGACACTTGTGATCCATAAATATCTGTAGAGAAATCAAACAGATGAACTTCCAACACTGTACGTGTACCATTGACGGTCGGACGCGTTCCGACATTAGCGACTCCAGCAACCGGCTCCCCTTCCACGCCAAACATCTCCACTGCAAAAACGCCCTGAATTGGCGAAACCTTGCGATGCAGATGAATGTTCGCAGTTGGAAAACCGATCTGGCGACCACGTTTGTAACCATGCGCTACCCGACCACACATCCGGTAGGGACGACCTAACAGTTTTTCTGCCTCATTCAAATCACCCGCAATTAGTGCCTTACGGACACGCGTACTGCTGATCCGCTCGCCATCCAGCAGAAAAGTACGCATACTGACGACCTGAAAACCGCGCTCTTTTCCAACCTGTTGCAACATCGCAAAATCACCTTTGCGCCCTTTGCCAAAATGGACATCATCACCAACCACCAGATAACGCACGCCTAACCCATCGACCAGCACTTGCTGGATAAAATCTTCTGCATTCATCTGCGCCAGTTTTTGGGTAAATGGCAATACAAACAGGCGATCTACTGCCAATCGTCGCAATGCCCGTACTTTTTCACGGAAACGGGTCAGACGACCAGGGCATTGCTCTGGTGTAAAAAACTCCTGTGGCTGCGGCTCAAAGGTAATTACAACAGCAGGCAAACGCATCTCATCGGCTTTTTCCGCCAATTCGCCAAGCACATATTGATGCCCCAAATGGACACCATCGAAATTTCCCAACGTAGCCACGCAACCGTGGTGGTGAGAATGGAGATTATGTAGACCGCGAATCAGTTCCATAAGCCGAATTTCAAAATCACTCTAAAATGCGTTACAGGAGAGAACGATAAAAAATGGAACGTATCTTGCCGGAAGGAGGCTTGATTGTCGTGCCGCAATTTAAAATCATCCCAGATAAACCACACAAAAGATCAAATTTTATAGTTTGGACAGGTTGCAGCTGCAGGTAAGTAATAGGACTTACGCAGTGACAACTTTCTCAACGGGAAGAATAAATTTGTGCTGGAAAAACATCACACAGGTAGTGGGACGCACTTTTGCATGTCTGAGTCTATTAAAGATCATAAGAAATTGAATCAAAACAATGAGGCTATGATTCAATTTCAAACAACATAGATATTATTGAAAAGATTGAAATTTTCATTTTTTCAAATAGCTTCTAAGATGCAACCGGGAATCATAATGAATAAAATCATGAATCAATCCGTACAAAATCAGAAAATCATGAGCGATAACCAAATCGAAGTTCATCTTCAAGACCAACTCGGAAACTTCCAACTCAACGTGGATTTTTCCACACCCACAAAAGGCGTGACTGCGCTGTTCGGACCTTCCGGTTCTGGAAAAACAACCATGCTGCGTGCAATCGCCGGTTTAACTCAACCACAATCCGGTACCATCCGAATCAACGGCGAAACATGGCAGGATTCCAGCCGAAATTTTTTCTTGCCGCCACACCAACGCCCGGTCGGGTATGTGTTCCAGGAGGCGAGCCTCTTCCCACATTTGAACGTGCAGCGCAATCTGGAATACGGCTGGAAGCGCATCCCCAAAACGCAACGGCGCATCCCGTTTGAAACCGTTGTGGAGACGCTCGGCATCGAAGCATTGCTAAAACGCGCTCCAAGCCGTCTCTCCGGCGGCGAACGCCAGCGCGTCGCGATTGCTCGTGCACTGCTCACCAGCCCCCGGTTGTTGCTGATGGACGAGCCGCTCTCTGCACTCGACCATGCTGCCCGACAGACGATCCTGCCCTATCTGGAAACCCTCTACGAAACCTTCTCCATCCCGTCGCTCTACGTCTCCCACGACCCCAACGAAGTAGCGCAATTAGCAGATAGAATGGTGTTGCTGGAACAGGGACAAGTCATCGCCTCTGGAGACGCCGCAGAATTGCTGACGCGGCTTGATTTACCGCTCGCCCGCTATGATGACGCGGCTTCTATTCTGGAAGGACGAGTTGCCGAGCATGACCACACGTTTCATCTCACTTGGGTGGAAATCCCCGATGAATCTACGCCAACCCAACCAACGCGGGTTGCCGTGGTGCGCGAAGAGTTGCCGATTGGTCATCAGGCACGGGTCAAAATTCAGGCGCGTGATGTCAGCTTGGCACTCCAGCCACATACCGATACCAGTATTATCAATGTGCTGCCCGTCAAAGTGTTGGATAGTCGTGCCATGAATCCGACTCAGCTGATTGTTCGACTAAAGCTAACAGATGGACAAACGCTCCTCTCCCGTATCACCCACCGTTCCGCAGCAATGCTCAATTTACAGGCTGGGCAACATCTCTATGCGCAAGTCAAAAGTGTCGCATTGATTGAATGATCACCAATCAGAAAATGGAAGAAAGCAGGAAATAAAACGAAAAATAAAACTGGTAGACGCGCCAAAACACCAAAGCAGGAAGGGGAAACCCGCTCTGATGTTTGTACTAACTGGCGACTTTTTTGGTACCACTCAGGAGAGAAATGGAGGCTGGAACCGGAGTCGAACCGGTGTCCACGGCTTTGCAGGCCGCTGCATAGCCACTCTGCCATCCAGCCTCTGAACAACAAAAAAGCCTGTTTTTTACACAGGCTTTCTTGAAAAAATGGAGCGGGAAACGAGGTTCGAACTCGCGACCTCAACCTTGGCAAGGTTGCGCTCTACCAGCTGAGCTATTCCCGCGTCGTTGTGGCTGCGTATTCTAGGGGAATCTGAATTTCTGTCAACCAAAAAAACTGTCTATTTTTTGCATTTTTTTGACACTTGTCCAATCAGCTTTTTTGATCAACTAGTTACAAAAAATTTATTTGCCTCGCACCGCCGACCATGCCGCATACAAATAGACAACCATCGACCAAACTGTCAGTACGGTTGCCACCTGCAACAAAACCAAACCAATCATCTCGACTGGCAAGCCTGCCACTGGAGCTTGGTAGACGAGCAGCACAATTGCCAACATCTGCGCCATCGTCTTTGCCTTGCCGATCATCGAGACGGCCACCTGTGCCCGCTGGTTGCGTTCTGCCATCCACTCGCGCAATGCAGAGATGGTGATCTCCCGACCGATGATCACAATCGCCGGGATAACAATCCACAACGACGGATTATCACTGACCAGCAACACCAGTGCCGTCACGACTACCAGCTTGTCCGCTACCGGATCAAGAAACGCGCCAAACGACGAAGCCTGCTCCCATTTTCGGGCGAGATAACCATCCAGCCAATCGGTGAACGAAGCGATGGCAAAAATTGCCGCCGCTGCAATCCGTCCCGCATCATCCGGCAAAACGAAGAGGACAACAAAAACCGGAATCAGCGCGATTCGTAGCAGGCTCAAAAAATTGGGAAAGTTGAGATGCATTGGCCTACTTCACAACCAGATTAACCAACTTGCCTGGTACTACGATTACTTTCACGATGTTTTTCCCTTCTGTGAATTTCTGCACATTCTCATCCGCCAGTGCGGCTGCTTCCGCATCTGCTTTGGAAACATCCGCTGGCAAGGAAAGTTTTGCACGCAGTTTGCCGTTGACCTGCACGACCATCTGCACTGAATCCTGAACCAATGCAGATTCATCAGCCATTGGCCACAAACAATCCATAATTGCGTCCGATTTGCCCAGTTCGTGCCAAATGTGATGTGCCATATGCGGCACAATCGGCGCGAGCATTAAGACGACCGATTCCAGAGCTTCCTGCATCACGGCACATCCTGCATCGGAATCATCCTCAAATTTTGCGAGATGATTCGTTAGTTCCATTACAGCTGCAATCGCAGTATTGAAAGTCATGCGCCGGCCGACATCATCCCCCACTTTGGCGATGGTTTGGTGCACATGACGACGAATTTCCTTTTGCGCATCATTGAGTTTTTCGGCTTCCACTTTGGCATCGGTAATACCCGCAGCAATATGCGCATGCACCAACTTCCAGATACGCTTGAGGAAGCGAAACGCCCCTTCTACACCGGAATCTGACCATTCCAACGACTGCTCTGGCGGCGCGGCAAACATCACAAAGAGACGCACCGTATCCGCACCATACTGATCAATCAATGCTTGCGGATCGACGGTATTACCTTTCGATTTGGACATTTTCGCGCCATCTTTCAGCACCATGCCCTGCGTCAGTAAATTCTCGAACGGCTCATCCGAATGCACCAATCCCTCATCACGCATCAGCTTGTGATAAAAGCGCGAATAGAGCAGATGCAAAATCGCGTGCTCAATGCCACCAATGTACTGATCGACCGGCGTCCAGTAATCAGCGCGTTCATCCATCATTTTGCCGCCCTGATCACGACACGCATACCGTGCGTAATACCAGGAAGATTCCATAAAGGTATCGAAAGTATCTGTTTCACGTTCCGCCTTGCCACCACATTTGGGACAAGTGGTTTCGTAAAACTCCGGCATTTTCTTGATTGGCGAACCCACACCATCAAACGCCACATCTTCCGGCAACACCACTGGCAAATCTTTTTCTGGAACGGGAACCGAACCACAACTTGGGCAGTTAATGACTGGAATTGGACAACCCCAGTACCGTTGGCGCGAAACGCCCCAGTCACGCAAGCGGAAATTGACTTTGCGTTGCCCTTTATTGGTGCTTTCGAGTTTATCGGCAATCGCGTCGAATGCCGCTTTAAAATCGAGCCCGTCAAATTCGCCCGAATTATAAAGAATTCCTTTTTCGACATACGCCGCTTCGGAAACATCTGATTCGTTCGCATCCACAGGACGAATCACTGGTTTGATCGGAATATCGTATTTTTTCGCAAAATCCCAGTCGCGCTGGTCATGCGCTGGAACCGCCATCACCGCACCAGTGCCGTAGCCCATTAAAACGAAATTGGCAGCAAAGACCGGAACCGCATCACCTGTGATCGGATGGGTAACGGTATAGCCCAACGGCATGCCCTTCTTCTCCATCGTCTCCATCGCCGCTTCGGAGGTCTCCATCTTGGCGCACTCTTCAATAAATGCAGCCAAATCGGGATTGTCTTCTGCGGCCTGTTTGGCGAGCGGATGTTCCGCTGCAACTGCTACATAGGTGATCCCCATCAACGTATCGGGACGGGTCGTGAAGACGGTTAGCGGCTCACCGTCGTTGTTCGGAATTGCGTCGGTGCCGAATTGCATCTCCAACCCTTCGGAACGCCCGATCCAGTTCGCCTGCATCGTTTTGACCGCCTCCGGCCAGCCGGGAAGATTGTCCAATCCTTCAAGCAGCTCTTCCGCATAGGCGGTGATTTTCATGAACCATTGCGGAATTTCACGTCGCTCGACGACTGCACCAGAACGCCAGCCTTTACCATCAATGACCTGCTCGTTCGCCAGTACCGTCTGATCGACCGGATCCCAATTGACGACCGCACTTTTTTTATAAACAAGTCCTTTTTCCATCAGTTTGGTAAACATCCATTGTTCCCAACGATAGTAATCGGGATGGCAGGTAGCGATTTCGCGAGACCAATCGTAGCCAAAACCGAGGCGTTTCAACTGACCACGCATTTCGTCCATATTCTGGTAAGTCCATTTCGCGGGTGCGACCTTATTTTGAATTGCCGCATTTTCTGCTGGTAGACCAAACGCATCCCAACCCATCGGCTGCAACACCGATTTACCCAACATGCGCTGGTAGCGGCTGACCACATCACCGATGGTATAGTTGCGGACATGCCCCATGTGCAATTTTCCACTGGGGTACGGAAACATCGACAGGCAGTAGAATTTCTCTTTATTGGGGTCTTCCGTTGCGCGGAATGTGTCGTTCTCTTCCCAGAAGCGTTGCGCCGCCTCTTCAATCTGTTCCGGGTGGTACTGCTCTTCCATCATGGCTCGCCTGTCCCTTTCTGCCTGTCTGTTTCGGTTGAAAAAACGGCGAAGGATACCCTACTCCCGTTGCGGTCGGAACCGGGATTTGACATTGATTTGATCTTTGGTTTTACCAAAAAGGATAAATTTTTCAGGAAGATTTTTTCAATCAATCTGATTATGCGCTGTTTGGCGAGGAAGAAAAACGGCAACTTTCGGCCAGAAAAGACCGTATATTGTTGAAAATTAGAGCTAAAAACCAGAAGAGACAGAAAGAAACCGAAAAAATCAGATTTCAGATTGATTATTGAACCAACTGCAAAACGACAGTAATGATCAGCACAGTTTGGGCAAGAAACAGGCCAACAATCCATTTGATGATGTTGTTGGTGATGCGGCCTTCCATCTCTTTCATTTCATGGCGTAATTCCCGTACATCTTCTTTCGTTGCCAATGTGATTGCTGTCATAAGCAGAATATATCCATGATCATTAGCGGAAGACAAACGCAAAAAGACAATCACGTCATTTACGGATACTGCGCCAACTCCAGCAAAATATTATCCGACCCGTAAAAATAGACCAACCGCTTGCCGGTTTTTTCGTACGTCTGAATTTCGCCGACAAACTCAACACCCTGTTTGCGCAAACGCGCCACTTCTGCCGCAATATCTTCCACCGCAAACGCAAGATGGCGAAATCCCAACTGGTTCGCCAAATGCATATTTGGATCATTTTCCGATAGCGGATTTCGATACTGGATCAATTCAACGGTGGTGGTGGAGCCGGGAAACCGCAGCGAAACATACGATGCATCAACATTTTCCAGTCCAACAATGGCGGAAATCCATTCTCCGGACAGATCGGAAGAGTCGCCTTTTTCAAAACCGAGGTTCAGGAAAAATTCGGTAGTTTTTTGTAAGTCGGAAACAACGATGTTGATGTGGTCGATGTTTTTGATCATTTTGAATCATGTGAAATTACACGCCGGATCAAATTTTATCTTATCTCTGATAGCTCATTACCCAGCCTTTAATCAAACTAAGGGCTCCGCCGCTTTAGAGCAGTTGTCCATGGTTACGATTGCTTGACGACTTTATAAAATCTTATGTGGGACGCTTAACGGCGTCTTCCTTTCTTTTTATTCGGGCGATCAATTTGCACCCGAAGTTGACTACCATCGACATCACGCTTGTTAAGCGCAGTGATTGCGGCTCTGGCTTCGTGGCCTTCCATCGAGACGGTAGCAAATCCTTTACATTCGCCAGAAAACAGGTCTTTTACTAGTTTTAATGAGTGTACTTTTCCGTAATCTGAAAAAAGAACTTCCAAAGACTCTTCGGTGGTTGACCGAGGGAGTCCACGTACTGAAATATTGATCAAAAGCATTACCTCAGGTGTGAAGAAAAACCAGTTCAGGCTTTGTCTTGTACCTGTAATTTATGAAGAGTATCTATACCCCAAGCCCATAATGTGAGCAGGGGACAGGTTCTTTAAAACTGGGGAGATTTATAGAGGAACGACATTTTCAGCTTGTGGGCCTTTTTCGCCCATCGTCTCCGTGAATTCCACTTTTTGTCCATCGACTAAAGAGCGGTGGCCTTCACCAACAATTGAACGGAAATGTACGAACAAATCTTTACCGGATTCGCGCTCAATAAAACCGTATCCTTTATCATTATTGAACCATTTTACAGTTCCGGACTGTTTTTCTGACATTTACAATTACCTCGAAAATATTAACGATTACCCACGTGGCGCGGGCATATAACTACCACGAATCTCAAAAGCATTAAGAAACTTGATTCGTGTGGTTCTCTTTAATGAGGAAACAGCGAATGTAAAGAAGCTGTAATGTGGAAGCAGATGTCGTGGACTGGTTGGGAGAGTACGTGATGAAGGTTTGTAGTGCAAATATTTATGATGTCTCATGCTGCTTTCAGTAGTGGCAGTAGTGGTACATGCACTGAACAATCACAATAGTATTTTCTTCGATTTTATAGACTAATCTGTGCTCTTCGGTGATCCTTCGGCTCCAATAATCGGAGGGGTTTTCTTTGAGTGGTTCGGGTTTTCCGATTCCAGTAAATGGATCGCGTTCTATATCATCAATGATGCGGAAAATATGATTGTAGATTTTACGGTCTTTAGTTTGCCATGTTTTGAAGTCCGTCCACGCTTTATCGGTAAACGACTTATTCATGCTCTAGGTCTCGAATCTTGGCAAGTCCGGTTTCAGCCTGTTCGATACTTTCTAGCAGGTTTTTGGCATTGGCAGGGGAGCGAAGAAGATAATTGGTGTGTGATCATCAACTACTTGATCCATCGTTTTTGCCAGATTGGCTCTGGCTGCGCTGAATGTGACTGCGTTTATAGGTTTGTCTCCTACATAAAGAATTGTACTATTAAGTTGTACAATAAGAGAGTCAAGCGCAGTTAAATAGATAGAAATTATCGCTTGTCTGGGTACTTTTCAAAACCGAGATTTAGGAAAAAATCGGTGGTTTTTTGCAGATCAGAAACAATAATGTTGATTTGGTCGATGTTTTTGATCATATTTTTAATATTTAGAACCATTATCTAATATTTTTCTTGGCTTTATTAATAGCATCGCGTAGCCCTTTACGAATTAGGCCATGCGCATCTCCATAATCCCCTCTTTCGCCTTCATACTGTCGCCAACACTCTCCCCATTTAGGTAGTGGATTAAAAACGCTAAGTTCAGGGCATTCTGTTTTAAGATCAATATTTGGATAAATAATAATCGGCACAATTCGTATCTCATTTGCCTTCTCCCGTTCAAATGCCCGAGGGAGTTCTACAGTTCTGATATAATGGGAAGTTAAAAACTCGATACTCAATAAGCAAACAAATACATCCATTTTTTCTAGTGCATCTCGGATTTCTTTATCCCAACGGTCACCAGCCGTCATTTTCTGATCATCCCATGTGTAAGCTTTATTGTGACAATGATCAAACTGTAAAAATGGTTGTAATCGACCTAACCAAACCGAATCACTATGGGAATAGCTGACAAATAATTTTATGGGTTCTTTTTTTGAGAGAGGGATAATTTTATTCATTAATTTATCCCTTCGTTAGTATTTTCAGTTGGCAATTTTCCTAGTTTTTCTAGCATTCCACGTGAGACCCACTCCCCTTCGAGTTCCCATTGTTCAATAGCATGTAAGTTTTTGTATTCAGAAAATAAATTTTTTAGTGTGATACGAATCATCATGATCAATTCATGTCGATCATGTTCACCTCCAACAGCTGTGATTCGAATCCATCGTTCATCCTGTGTTGTCCATACGCGAGCACGTGCAGTTTTTCCGAAGCGTAAGATAGCTCCACGACGCCAGCAATGTTTATCCTCAATTAATGAAAACGTGCGCACTAACAGTTTCGGAAGTAATGGGCTAGGTACAACTGCAAATTCATAACGTAACCGCGTACGATACTCATCATCTGGTTCTTCGCAATTTGGAGGTCGCTCAAGCGGTAATAAAGTAGGAACCAACAGTGTTTCACCAGTATCATCAATCGGGAAAGCAAGCTGGAATAAATTCATTAGTTGTAATAGAAATGGCCATTTTTCTTTAGGATAATCTGTTGCTTTGAGCATTTTTAACTTTTCTGCGCCTGCGTAGATTGCTCCAAGCTTTTCTTTATTCAACGTAGCATTTATAGCAAGTGGTTGATCATGATGAGGATCGTTGGCACGTAAAATGGCATAAATACCATTAGCAAGCCAATCAGGACGTAGTACAGTAGTATCACGTAAACGCTTATCCTCAGCGTAATTGATGGCAATGCCTAAATCATTTAATCGAGCAGCAAGGGTTTCTTGCTGTTTGCTATCTTTTTCACCTAATTTTCCACATTTTTTCTGGTAGGTAGAAAAATCTAAATATGGTTCGTCCATATTTTCTAACCATTCTTTGACTTTCCACCATTTGGTTGGAAAGCGATCACGTACCTCCGGCATTTGAGTGGCCGCTTCAGTTAATGCATTACGTAAGTTTTTTATAGTAATATCAAATCCATTCTCACATTCGGTAGGAATCCAAGCTAGAATTGGACCGTAGTTGCGTTCAAGCAACTCGCGATCCATTTCTCGCATTCTGCCTTTGTTTTTATTGATTGCCACAACTACTGGGGCTGATCCTGCATAGCTACGAATGAGTTGTAGCCAGTAGGCAGCATCGCGTTCAGCCATATCTTCGCGCTCACCGAGCACTAATAGGTAGAGGCTACGTGCAGTTAAGAAGAATTCATGCATTGCATGTAGTACGTGTTGTCCACCAAAATCCCATACTCTTGCTGTTACTAATCCATCTTCGCAATCTAGCTTTAATGGACTAATATTAATACCATGTGTTTCACTTTCTATTGGATTAAGCGGTTCGCCATTCAATCGACGGATTAGGCTAGTTTTTCCTGCTCCACCGCGCCCAACAACGAGTAATTTTAGTTCACGTAGTGCAGCCCCCCGATTACCACGGGTAGAAAAATAATATTCGAGGATACTATTAGCATCGTATTTATAAAGTATCTCATTAGGTATGCTTAATTGATTGCCTTGTAAGTAAAGAGTTCGCAATTGTGTGAACTGTTTTAGCCATTCTGGTAGTTCTGTTAATTGATTATCGGAAAGATACAATGTTTGTAATTGTGTGAGCTGTTTTAATGAATCTGGTAATTTAGAAATTCCTATTCCATGTAAATCAAGTTCTGTATTTTTAGTGTATAATGCATCTCTAATTCTTGATTCAGCTAATTGAAAAACATCATATTCCATAATTAAAGTCTCTTAGTTCGAATTGAAATGCGTATTATGTTTTTAATTTGATTTCATAACCACCTCCCGCCACTGTTTTTCCAGCCGCTTCGCCGAAACCGGCTGCGCCGTACCCAAATTCTGCGCAAACAGTGAAACCCGAAACTCCTCCAACATCCAACGAAAATCGTCCAACGTTGTAGAAATTGTCTGTTTTCCAGTTTGTGATTCCCCCGCACGTTCCTGCCAGCGATTCCAGAACAGCGTCAGCGATTGTTCATGCATCTGGTCGCGTTTCGGATCTTCACCCAATTTCTTCAAACGCGTTTCAATCGCTCGCAAATAACGCGGAAAATGTGCTAACCGTTCTGGCGGTGTTTGCGTCAAAAAGCCGGGAAAGACGAGTCGATCCAGATGCTCCTTGATTTTTTTGTAAGTCAACAAATTGGCAGGTGAGGGCGATTTCAACTGTCGATTCAATTGATGAAACCGCTTGAGAATTTCTGCAATCTCTTTCGCGTGTGCCGCTGCTGCATTGCCAATTTCCGCTAGCCCCTGTTTGCAAAGCGTTTGAAAATCCACCTCATTGCGCGGCGCGGTATCGGTGCGGAACGACTCTTGTGCTGCCAAATTGAGCAATTCACGCGTTAACGCCTCGCACGTACCCAGCGCGGTGTAGTGCAAACAGAGCGTCTTTAAATCGACCGCCTGTTTGACTGTTTTTTGCAACGCATTCCAGTGCGTTTTTAGGAACAGCGCAGTGAATCCATCGCGATGCGCATGCACCGCCTGTTCGTGCGTTTCCAATAATTGCAGCGCAATTTTTTCCGGGTGATCCGGGTTTTTCACCAATGCCGGATAGAGCGTAATTGGAAAACCGTAGCGTTCCACCTCAATTGTTTCTGGTAATTCATCGAAATCCCATGTCTCGACGGTTTCACGCGTAAATTTTTCTTCCAGTTTGTTCTTTTTGGATTGCTGATTTTGTTGGTTCTGTTGATTTTTCGGATTTTTCCCGCGTTTCTTGCCTTTTTTTCCAGATTTTCCGGACTGTTCGGAATTTTTCTCGCCTGAATGTTCAAATTGCGGATTCGGATTGCGCTGCAACGCCAGCAAGTCGCATCCCTGCTGCACGGTGTTGCCATGCGTATCGACAATGCGGAAATTCATGCGCAAATGTTGCGGCAATTGCGACTCGTCCCATGCCTCATCGGGAATTGGTACGCCAACCATGTGTGTCAGTTTTTTACCGATTTGTTGAATCAGCGGTGTGCTACCTGGTTTCAGTATCGCTAGACAGGCAGCGGCAAAATCGGGAACCGGTACGAAATTCTTGCGCAATGCTTTTGGCAGTGTGCGGATCAACGCAATCACTTTCTCTTCCAGTAGGCCAGGAATCAGCCATGCAAATGGTTCCGGTTTGAGCCGTTGTAGCAGCTCCATCGGCACGGTGAGGGTAACGCCATCATCTTCACTGCTTGGATCAAAGTGATAATGCAGTGGCAGTTGCAGCCCTTCCACGTCAAGATGCTCTGGAAATTGCTCACTGGCAATCGTCGGATGATCTTCTTGCCGCAACAGTTTTTCGCGGGTCAGCAACAGCAGATGTGGTGCTTCCTGCTCGACCTCCTTACGCCATTTTTCAAAGTGCGGCGTGCTGTAGATGTGCTCCGGAATCCGCGCATCGTAAAAATGATAGAGTACCTCATCATCGACCAGCAAATCACGGCGGCGTGCTTTTGCCTCCATATTTTCGATGGCTGCAATCTCTTTTCGATTCAGCTCGAAAAACTGACCGCGTGTATAAATCTCCCCTTCGACCAATCCATGGCGAATAAACAGCTTGCGCGACTCTTTGGGGTCAATCGGCCCGTAGTTGATTTTGCGCTGCATCACAATTGGAATGCCGTAAAGCGTAACGGTCTCGAATGCTGCCACTTGTCCGCGTTTTTTCTCCCAGTGTGGTTCGGCGTAGCTATGTTTGACAAGATGGTTTGCCAGCCGTTCGATCCACATCGGATCAATTTGCGCAACGGTATGGGCAAACACCTGCGACGTTTCCAAACGCGTTGCTGCGACAATCCATTTTGGATTTTTCTTGAATTGCCCGGAACCGGGCCACAATTTCAGTTGGCTATTTCGTGCACCTTGATAAACATGTTTTTCGCTGCTTTGCGTCGCGATGTTGCCGAGCAACCCTGCCAGCAATGCACGATGAATCATGCCGTAATCCGCTTCCTGATCGTTCTGTTTCAGCCCCATCTGCTCGGAAATTTGCTTGAGCTGGCGATGTACCTCCTGCCATTCACGCATCCGCATCCATGAGAGAAAATTGGTTTTACACAGTTTGCGTAATTGGCTATTGGAGAGCTTTTTCTTCTGCGCCTGGAAAAAACGCCATAGATTCAGATAGAAGAGAAAATCCGATTTTTCATCGACAAATTGCTCATGTTTTTCATCTGCCGCTTGCTGTTTTTCGAACGGGCGTTCGCGTGGATTTTGAATAGTGAGTGCAGAAGCAATGACCAGTACTTCCGTCAAACTGCGTTCACGATCCGCAGCGATCAACATCCGTGCAATTTTGGGGTCAACCGGAAAACGAGACAGTTTATTCCCCAGTTTGGTAATGGAGCTATCTTGCCGCACTGCACCGAGTTCAAACAGTGTGCGATAACCATTGCGGATCAATTTCAGGTCAGGTGGGTCGATGAACGGAAATTCATCCGGTGCGCCAAGCCGTAACGCCGCCATCTGTAAAATGACGGGTGCGAGATGGGTGCGCACAATTTCCGCATCGGTAAAAAGTGGGCGGTCATTGAAATCCTCTTCGCTATAAAGACGAATACAAATCCCTTCCTGTACACGGCCACATCGCCCTTTGCGCTGATTTGCTGCTGCCTGTGAAACCTTTTCAATCGGCAGTCGCTGGATCGAACTTTGGTGGCTATAGCGACTGATTCGCGCTTTTCCAGTATCGACCACATAACGGATGCCAGGGATCGTTAGCGAGGTTTCCGCGACGTTGGTTGCCAACACAATTCGCCTTCCGGAATGTGGTTTGAATGCCTCATTTTGCTCCTTGATCGACAAACGCGAAAAGAGCGGCGTGATTTCAGTCTGCGTCAAACTACGCGAGTGCAAAATCTGCTTGTTGAGGAATTCCGCTGTTTCGCGGATTTCACGCTCGGTACTGAGAAAAACAAGAATATCGCCTGGTCCTTCCCGTGCTAACTCTAGGGTTGCATCGTAAATGCCCTCAATTTGCTCTTTTTCCTCTTCCTGCTCTTCGTGTTCGAGCGGACGGTAGCGCACTGTAACCGGAAAGGTACGCCCGGAAACTTCCAGTACCGGCGCATCACCAAAGTGACGGGAAAAGCGTTGTGGATCAATCGTTGCCGAGGTGACGATCAGTTTCAGGTCGCGGCGCTTTGGCAGGATGCGTTTCAGATAGCCGAGTAGAAAATCAATGTTGAGGCTGCGTTCGTGCGCCTCGTCGATGATAATGGTGTCATATTTTTTGAGCAGCGGATCGGACTGGATTTCGTTAAGCAAAATGCCGTCCGTCATCAGCTTGATTTGTGTGTGAGCGCGGCTTTTGTCGTTGAAACGGATTTTGTAGCCGACCCGTTCACCCAGTTCAGAGTGCAACTCTTCCGCGATACGTGCAGCAACCGTGCGAGCAGCGATACGGCGCGGTTGTGTATGGCCGATTTTCTTTTTTTGCCCCAATCCCAGCGTCAGGCAAATTTTGGGGATTTGTGTGGTTTTTCCAGAGCCGGTCTCGCCACAGAGAATGATGACCTGGTTGTCGCGAATTGCTTCGGTGATCTCCTCGCGCCGCTGGTTGATTGGGAGTGCGAGGTCGAATTCGGGAGTAGGGTAGGACGTTGTCATTTATATTGAAACGTATGGTGCTTGAAATTTGGAAAAGGAACGCAGGATAGGGAACGGTTCAGGGGAAAACAAGGGAGATAAGGAGTCATTTATTTTGCAAATAGTGCAAAGAGAAGCCAAAATCCGTAATTTTTTCAGCAATTTCCCACGCGAAGAACAAAATCATGGAAAAACTGATCGTCAAAAATTTTCTGGTCATTAAAGAAGCCGAATTTGATGTCGGACGGTTTAATGTGGTTGTTGGTGAGCAGGCGAGTGGAAAAAGTATTTTAGCGAAACTGCTCTATTTTTTTCGGGAGTTTATAGCTGAACATTATTTCAATTCCATACCTACTGATCTTTCTAGAAAAGACACAACAGAAAAAGGATTAGAGACATTTAAGAAATATTTTCCAGAATACTGCTGGAACAATAGTGAGTTTGAAATAATATATCATATTAATGAGGAAGAGGTTTTCCTGTCCAAAACAAAAAAAATACATCTATCCTATTCAAAAAAACTAGACTCACTCAAGAAGAAAATAACCAAGGAAATAGATCAAAAATCTGAAACGGAAGATTTATTTCAGACTATAGGAAAACGAGAAAGATTTATAAAAATAAAACAACAATATATATATAAAGGAGGCAGAACTGAGATTCTAAAGCCTTCTATATTTGTTCCTGCGGTTCGATCTTTGTTTTTTAATATCAAAAAAAATATATTCTTTCTGATAGAGCATAATATAAATATTGATCCGTTTTCCAAAGTATTTGGATCAAAATATGAACGCGCGCGCGATATGTATTTTGATAGCACAGACAATCCTATTAGATATAAAACTATTCAGCTAATAAAAAATATTTTGAAAGGAGAATATGTGCATGAAGAAGATGAGGAATGGATTGTTACAGAAAATCAGCGAGTAAAGGTTTCTCATTCCTCTTCTGGACAACAAGAATCACTTCCTATGTTGTTGCCACTTGCTGTTCATCCATTTCAAGAGTCTGTCCTAGGAGGGGGGGCTTTTTTTATTGAAGAGCCTGAAGCACATCTTTTTCCAATCGCACAAAAACAAGTTATTGATATTTTTAGCTTAATTTACAAAAACCAGGAACGTGATTTTGTTATCACAACTCATAGTCCTTATATTCTTACCGCTATCAATAATCTAATTTTGATGGAAGATGTTCGTAACAATCCAAAAATTGGCCAAGAGAAAATGGGAGATGAATTTGATCCGGATTTAGGAATCAAATACGAAGATGTTCGTGCTTATACAATCAAAGACGGTGTTTTAGTCAGCATTATGAATGATGAAGAACGCCTAATTGGATTGGATGAGGATGGAAACGATATTATTGACCAAGTATCCGATACATTTGAAAGTGAATTTAACCGCCTTCTTGAGCTACAAATGGAGAATGCATAAATGCCTTTCAAAAAATGTGGGACTGTTCGAACGGATAAAATCATCTCTGTTTCAGAAAACAGCCGAGAATTTAAACTTGAAAATCCGGCAAAACAACCAATTCACCAAGTTCAAGTAGATGGTTGCCTGATCGAAAAACATAAAGAGAAATGTGATTGGCTTTTTGAGATATTACCAAGCAAGAAATCAGAAAGCCCAAAACAAGTGTTTTATATTGAATTAAAAGGAAAAAACATAAAACATGCTTTTGAACAGTTGGCAGCAACGATCCAGTTTTGTAAACAACGCCACCAAAATTGCGTTAGCAAAAAAAGCTATATCGTCACTTCACGTGTTTCCCCAAGAGCAAAACAGACGATTACTTTGTGGCGGAAAAAATTAGCTGACAATTACAAAACAACAGTTGAAATCAAAAACAATCAACTTACTGTTGCTGTCTAGCTTAAATAGCTACTTATTTTTTTGCTTCAGAAGTGTGTCTGACCGCAAGAATATCAATATAAAAAACTGTACGAGCCGTACTATCCATGATCAATAAATTAAAAAAATTTCTGAGCCTGGAATCTGCCAGCGGCATGCTACTTTTGTTAGCGGCTGTGCTTGCAATGGTGGCGGAAAATTCACCAGTGGATTTTCTTTATGATGCCTTGCTGGATACTCCGGTTGCGATCCAGATCAGCGGGTTTGAAATTGCAAAACCACTGTTATTGTGGATCAACGACGGTTTGATGGCGATCTTCTTTTTCCTCATCGGGCTTGAAGTGAAACGGGAAGTGCTGGACGGGGAGCTTGCCGATTTCTCCCGCGTTGTTTTGCCGATCATTGCCGCAATTGGCGGCATGGCAGTGCCTGCAGCGATTTACGCGTCGATCAACTGGGGCGATCCGGTTGCGATGAAAGGGTGGGCGATTCCATCCGCAACGGATATTGCATTTGCCTTAGGTGTTCTGGCGTTGTTGGGGAGCAAGGTTCCGCAAGCACTTAAATTGTTCTTGATGACGTTAGCCATTATTGATGATCTGGGCGCGATTCTCATTATTGCCATTTTTTACACGACCGATCTGTCACTCTCATCACTCATTGTGGCAACTGTTGCAATTGTGATTCTGTTCACTTTGAACCGAAGCGGAGTATTGTCTTTGGTGCCTTATCTGCTCGTTGGCATGGTGCTCTGGGCAGCTGTATTGAAGTCAGGCGTACATGCAACGTTGGCAGGTGTGTTGACAGCCTTTTTTATCCCGTTCAAAAAAGAACCGGGTGAATCGAAAACCCAACTGGAGAAGTTGGAGCATGATCTTCATCCGTCGGTTGCCTACGGGATTTTGCCGTTGTTTGCATTTGCCAATGCAGGAATCCCGTTTGATGGAATTTCGGTAGATTCCTTTCTACATCCAGTACCGCTCGGTATTGCGACTGGTCTATTTTTCGGGAACCAAATCGGCGTGTTTGGTTTTAGCTGGCTCGCAATCAAACTGGGAATTTCAAAACTTCCCCAAGATGTGAACTGGATACAGTTGTATGGCGTTGCGCTACTTTGCGGGATCGGCTTTACGATGAGCTTGTTTGTCGGCTCTCTGGCATTTGAACAAGGCGGTCCCGATTATGCGGTAGATGACCGGCTGGGTATTTTGCTGGGTTCGTTGATGTCTGGTGTGTTGGGCTATTTGATCTTACGTTTTCATCAACCTTTTGGGTCTCAAAAACGCCTTTAACTGAAACGGCGTTTTGGAAATTTTCCGCCAACAGCACTTTTTTTGCGCGACCAGTTGAACATAGCCACACGTCGGAATATTTTCGAGATTGCTATTGCTGATTTCATTGCAAAAATCGGTCAACGCTGGATTGTGGCCTACAATCACCACTTCATTCATTGAATCATCCAGCGATTTGAACCACTCGTGCAAATCCCGACTATCAAACGTATATAACGCTTTCTCAGTTTTCCACTGGATATTGATCGTTCTGATTTCTTTGAGGTTTTCAGCAATCAAACCAATCGTTGATTGTGTCCGAACCGCCGGGCTGCAAAAGAGATGTTCAAAACGACAGCCCGCATCATAAATATGCTGCGCCATAAAAGGCGCTATTTTCAGGCCGCGCGGATTCAGAGGCCGCTCAATATCAGCCAGTGATTGATCTTCCCAACTGGATTTGGCGTGTCGAATAATGTGGATTTTTTTCATCGCAGGAACGACAGAAACTACAAACCACCACCCACAACCACCACTGCCATTTTCTCTAGATGGAGCCGCCGCTGGAACGCATCACGAATCGCATCAACCGTTACTTCCTCGATTTTGCTGTTAAAAGTATCAAGATGATCAATCGGCAAACCATAAAACGCAATCATTCCCAGATATTCAACAATCTTTTTATTGCTGTCGATGCGCAACGGAAACCCGCCAATAATATTTTTCTTCGATCTTTCCAACTCTTCCTCGGTTGGGCCATCGGCGATGAAATCAGCAATCACTTTTTGTAGCACGTTTAATGCTTCGTCACGCTGATCATTACGGGTCTGCAATCCAGCCTGGAACGGCCCCAGCCCACGCATTGGCGAAAAATAGCTGTAGGCACTATAGGCAAGGCCGCGATCTTCACGAATTTCTTGCATGATGCGCGAATTAAATCCGCTGCCGCCTAAAATATGGTTGCCGACATAGAGCTCAAAATAATCGTCATCGCCGCGCTTCACCGCCGGATGACCGATCAAAATATGCGTCTGCTGAGATGGATGGGATAAATGAACCTGTTCCCCTTTCTTCGCATCTGTGGGCAATGCTGGAACTGGAATATCTGCCGCATGTCTTCCAACTGGAAGCTGACCAACTACTTGTTCTGCAATTTTCTCTGCGTTTTTCCGATCCAGATCACCGACAATCGCGACAATTGCGTTGTTTCCAACAAAATAGGTTTGATGAAATTTCACTAACTCATCGCGGGTTAATGCACTGACGGTTTCCTTCGTGCCACGCGAATGTGAAGCGTAAGGATGGTCGCCGTACAACGCACGGTAAAACGCTTTACTCGCGACTGTGCCGATCTGCTGTTTCTCCCCTTGCAGGCCAATCAACGTCCGTTTACGTTCTCGCTCAAAGACCATTGTATCAAAAGAGGGAGAATTGATTAGATCGGTCATCAACGTCAGCGCCGGGTCTAGAATTTCCCGGTCTGACAATGAGCGTAATGACACTAACGCCATATCGCGCAACGCACTTGCACCCAAACTAATTGCCAGATCGTCAATGGTTTCCGCGATCTGCTCCTCGCTGCGATTGCCTGCGCCTGCGCTCAACATGCGACTGGTCATTACTGCCAGTCCGTCCTTGCCATGATCCCGTGCGCTCCCGGCGTCAAAAATGACGCGCACATCCACAATTGGCAAATTGGGTGTGGAAAAAAAGAGCACTTTTGCACCGTTTTTCGTCTGCCACTGCTCAATATTGGGCGTCGCGAATGTGCCGGAAGAGAAGGCCAGAAAACCCAGTAATCCAAGCAGATGGATGAGAGAAATCATGGGGAAGCTCGACTTAGTGTGCATGACGACCTCCTGCATTGCTGCTAGCTGAATGAGGCTGTTTCATATCCAGTGGTAACGGATCAAGATAGGCGACGGTGAGCTTGTCCGATACGAGATATTTTTTTGCCACCTGTTGCACCTGTTCTGGCGTAACTGCGCGGATTTTATCGGTATAACGATCCATCTCTTCCCATTCGAGACCAATCGTTTCCAGATTACCAATTTGCATTGCCTGATAAAAGACTGAATCGCGTCCAAAAATCTTGCCCGCTACCACTTGTGCTTTGACGCGCTGGAGTTCTTCTTTTGTTACTAACGTTTCTTGCGACCGCTTGATCTGTTCTTGTAGCGCGGCTTGCACCTCTTCAATGGTGTGTCCGGCAGCAGGTAGCCCATCAAACAGGAAGAGTGTGTCAAGACGATCGTACAAATCATATCCTGCGCCGGTGCTGGAGGCGATTTTCGAACCACGCACAATTTCGCGAGGCAAACGGGAACTTGCGCCGCCATCCAGCACTGACGCAAGCACTTCCAGCGCATACGGTTCCCACGCAATATCAGTGGTGGCGACAGTCGGTACCGGGTAGCCCATCAACAAATAGGGGATTTCTGCTGGCAGCTTGACGGTGAGCGTCCGTTGCCCAAGCTGTTCTACCTCTTTTTGTGGCTTCGGTGGATTGAGGTTTTCAGATGGCTCCAGTTTGCCGAAATGTTCTTTCGCCAGCGCAATCACCTCCCCTGGTTCTACATCGCCCGCAACAACTAAAATCGCGTTATTGGGCGCGTACCACTTTTGGTACCATTGTTGCAGATCGTCGAGGGTGTAGTGATGGATGTCGTCCATCCAGCCAATCACTGGATGGTGGTAGGGGCTGGTCTGGTAAGCGGTAGCGGTAAATTGCTCGTAGGTTTTGCTGGTGGGATTATCCTCGGTGCGCATTCGCCGTTCTTCGGCAACTACTTCGCGTTCTTTCAAGAATTCTGCGTTGTCCAATTTCAGATTGCGCATCCGCTCTGCTTCGAGTTCAAAACTGATCGGCAAGCGGCTCTTCTCCAGTGTCTGGAAATAGGCGGTATAGTCACGCCCGGTGAAGGCATTTTCGCGCCCGCCATGTTCGGCAATGATTTTGGAAAACTCACCTGGTGCCAGTTTTTCTGTCCCTTTGAACATCATGTGCTCCAGCATGTGAGAAATACCGGTGATGCCGTTGTGCTCGTAGCTGGAGCCGACCTTGTACCAGATTTGCGACACCACAATCGGAGCACGATGGTCCTCTTTAATGATGACTTTCAAGCCGTTGTCGAGTGTGGTTTCGGTGACGGTGGCTTGTGCTGCTGAAATCGCGAAAAACAACCATAACGTTGCGTTAAATTGGACAGATTTTTGTCTGAAATACTTTCTGACTTTCATAATGAATTTTGTTTCCTGAATGTGATTATTTTCTCTCATCCAAACCGTCTTTCTCTGAAATTTCAAAAGAAAGACCACCCCGCCGCCTCGCGGCACCCCTCCAGCGGAGGGGAATTCCCCTTCTTTGAAGGGGTGGCAGGCATAGCCTGACGGGGTAGTGTTTTTCTATTGTTGCTCTTCCTGTGCCAATAACGCATCGACAAACTCTGCCGCATGGAATGGGCGTAAATCATCAATTCCTTCACCAACACCGATGAAACGGATCGGCAAACCGAGTTTTTTTGCTACGGCAAAAATTACGCCACCTTTCGCCGTACCGTCCATTTTGGTTAGTGTAATACCTGTTAATGCAACTGATTCGTGGAACTGTTGCGCCTGATTGAGCGCGTTTTGCCCGGTTCCAGCATCCAGTACGAGCATCACCTCCTGTGGAACTGCGACATCAATTTTCTGCATGACCCGTTTGATTTTCTTCAATTCTTCCATCAGGTTATCTTGCGTGTGGAGCCGCCCGGCAGTATCGGCGATCAGCACATCAATTTTTTTCGCACGCGCCGATTCGACTGCATCGTAAATGACCGATGCGCTATCTGCGCCCGTCTGCTGTGCGATGACCGGAATCTGGTTGCGCTCGCCCCAGGTTTGTAACTGTTCGACTGCAGCGGCACGGAAGGTATCGCCTGCCGCCAACATCACTGATTTTCCCTGCTGTTGAAATTGCTTCGCCAGCTTTCCAATTGTTGTAGTTTTGCCAGAGCCGTTGATCCCAACCATTAAAATCACAAATGGCGGCGCGGAATCAGGTTGGAGCGGCGCTTCGCATGGCTGGAGAATATCCGTCATGCTGGTTTTTAGCGTTTCAATCAGCATATCTGGATCATCCACCTTTTTGCGGGAGAGATTTTCCGTCAGCGAACCAAGGATCTCCTGTGTCGCTTCAATACCAACATCGGCAGTGAGCAAGCGGGTCTCCAATTCTTCCAGCAGCTCATCATCAATCGTCTTTTTGCCGCGCAACAGACTGGAAAGACCGTCACCTAATTTGGATCGGGTGCGAGAGAGTCCTTCTGTGAGCCGGGAAAAAAGCCCTTTCTTCTTCGGCTGTTTCTCTGCTTTTTCGGGTATTTCTACCGGTGCGGATTCTTGCAACGCCGCTGGAGATTGTGCAGCTGTTTTTTCTTCTTCAACCAGCGTTTCTGCATGCTGCTCGGGTTGTGTTGGCTCAATTTGTTCCTGTTTCTGCTTTTTCTTTTTGCCGAATCCGAACACGGGAGGCTCCTGTCAACAACGATGGGTTTGAAACAATGCGTAAAAAAGCACGGAGAATACCGCAAACGGGAAAAGGATGGGTCAATGAATGGTTTGCGAGGTGAACGCCGTCGGGCGATTCTCCTCAAACAGCAACAAAATACTGATGCGTACATGCTCTGCGACATGGATAAAATTCATCTCATCTTCTTCGGTCGAGGTTTCGGCATCAAACTGCAGATGGCAAATATCGGTCAAGTCGCGCAGAATTTCCGCTTCTGTACCCTGTGGGTCGGCTTGCTGTTGCCGATTAGCCTGCGCAATGCCGTATCCATAGAGAAATCCGCTACACCATGTTGCCAACGCATGTGCCCGCAATTCCAGCGTTTCCTGGTTTTTCGGCAGCAGCAGTTCAAACTGCAAGTCAGAGCCGTTGAGTTGACGCCCCATTTCGCCAAGTAATTGGGTCAGTTGCGTCACATCTTCACGTGTTTGCAGATCGTCCGCATCGCGTGTGCCGATCTGTTCTGCCAGCCACTCAGTACTTTGATCCATTTGGGACATCATCAATCCACACAATGTTCCCTGCAGTTCCGCCGCTTCCATTGGCATGCCTAAACGTTGCAGAATTTCAGTGATGTCTCCGTAATTGAATTTCTCCATATTGCTCTCAATCTTTACGATGCTTGTTTAGTTACGGTTTTTGACGGTTTTCCTGATCAATCGCCTTCAACGCGTCCATTTCCCATTCCGTGAAACCAGCCTCTTTGCGTCCTGGCTCATAAAATGGGCCACGGATCGAGCGTGGTAGATGCTCCCGCACCAGCGCAATAAAGGTTTCATCCGGATTCAAGTTGCGTTGTTCACAAACATAGCGGAACCAGCGCGTTCCTGCTTCCACATGACCGACCTCATCGCGCAAAATGATTTCCAGAATCTGGACGCTTTCCGAGTCGCCAATACTGCGCAATTTTTCCATGATGCCAGGATTCACATCCAGCCCCCGCGCTTCCAGAATGCGTGGCACTAACGCCATGCGCAGTAACACATCCTCGGCTGTTTTTTGCGCCGTTTCCCATAGCCCATTGTGCGCCGGGAAATCACCATAATCGAACCCCAATTGCTGCAAATGGTCGCGAACCAACCCAAAATGGTAGCGTTCTTCATCGGCAATTCGAATCCAGTCTGCGTAATACGCTTGTGGTAAATCGCGGAACCGATAGGCGGCATCCAATGCCAAATTGATCGCATTGAATTCAATATGCGCAATCGCGTGGAGCAGTGCTGCTTGCCCTTCAATCGAACCCAAACGGCGGCGTTTCAAATCTTTCGGTGCAACCAGTTCCGGTTTTGATGGACGACCAGCCTCGCCAATCGGTTTTGGCGCACATGCCGATTCAAAACCAGAACTGTATTTTCCTGCTTGCCAAAACTGAAAAAGCTGCGCAGTCAAACGCAGCTTTTCTTCCAGATCGCAACACTCCAGCGCAGCTTCCAGTGCACAAAACAGATCAGGATTTTCTGTTGAATCGCTTGATGAATCCAAACGCTACAACCCTCGTGCCAAATCGGCTTTAATGTCGTCCAAATCTTCCAGACCAACTGCTACACGGATCAGCCCTTCGGTGATGCCTGCTTCCTGTTTCTCTTCTGGTGTCAATCGCCCATGGGTTGTTGTCGCTGGATGGGTAATTGTAGTACGTGTATCACCGAGATTTGCAGTGATCGACAACATTTGCGTCGCATTGATCAGCTTCCACGCCCCTTCGCGCCCACCTTCCACCTCAAACGAGAGGAAACCACCTGCGCCACTTTGTTGTTTCTCTGCCAACGCTTTTTGCGGGTGACTGTCGAGTGAGGGATGGAAAACCTGCGTCACTCCTTTTTGCTCGGTGAGCCAACGCGCCAGCTCGGTTGCGCCTTGTGTATGTGCGCCCATACGCAACTTAAGTGTCTCCAACCCTTTGAGGAACATCCATGCATTGAATGGGCTCATTGTTGGTCCACCGCTACGTAACACTGCGTAAATGTCGAGAATTTCCTGTCCGCTACCAATCACTGCGCCGCCCACGCCACGCCCTTGCCCGTCAATATATTTGGTCGCTGAATGGATACTCACATCCGCGCCAAATTTCAGCGGCTGCTGCAATGCAGGCGTGCAAACGGTGTTATCGACCACCAACAATGCATTGTTTTGATGCGCCAGTTCTGCCAATGCAGACAAATCGCCGATTTGGGTTAATGGGTTGGCAGGTGTTTCCAGAAAAAGCAGCCGGGTATTCGGTTTCATCGCCGCTTCCCACTGATCCATCTCGGTCAGTGAGACGTAGGTGATGTCGACCCCAAATTTGGCGAAAAAACTGTTGAGCATCACCACCGTCGTGCCAAAAATGCTACGCGAAACAACGATGTGGTCGCCTGCTTTTAGCAATCCCATGCAGGTCGCCATAATCGCTGACATGCCAGAGCCAAACGCTACACCACGTTCGCCGCCTTCCAGTGAAGCAAGACGTTCTTCAAAGGTGCGTACTGTCGGGTTGGTAAAACGGGAATAGATATTGCCTTCCTCCTCGCCACCAAACCGCGCCGCTCCCTGTTCTGCTGAGTTAAATACATAGCTGGAGGTAGTAAAAATCGCCTCTCCATGTTCCCCCTCTGGCGTGCGCTGGTATCCGGTGCGAATTGCGCGTGTACCGAATCCCCAATCCTGTCTTCCTTTGTCCATCCGTTTTCCTAATTATTTTTCTAAATTCAGATTCTAAGCAATTTCGCGCATATTGGATCAGTCGATAAATGGCTCGACTTCCACAGTATCATCTGCAGCAATGCCTGCGCTTTCAGTATCCAGAAAGATAAAGCAATCTGCTTCGCTCATGGAGTGGAGTAGATGCGAACCTTGCGCCCCAGTAGAACGTACTACCCATTCGCCCGATTCGACTTGTTCCATTTTGCCGCGCTGGAATTCCGCCCGTCCAGAACGTTTCTTTAGCGTATCCAAACAACGCAGCCGCAAACGCAGTGGAGTCACTGCTTCCAACCCGGATAACCGCCGCAACGCCGGGCGTACAAACTGCATAAACGTCACCATTGCGGAAACCGGATTTCCCGGTAATCCAAAAAACCATGCATTTTCCACCTGACCAAATGCCAATGGTTTGCCCGGTTTCATATTAATTTTCCAGAAATTGATTTTTCCCAGCTTGACCAGTGTCTCTTTGACGAAATCCGCTTCGCCAACTGAAACACCACCCGAAGTAATCACAACATCGGCTTGTCGCGCCGCCTCCTGAAAAGCGGCCTCAATTTTTGCGCGATCATCCGGAATCAACCCCAAGTCGATGATTTCAATTTCAGGAGATTGCAACATGCCCCAAATCGCGTAGCGGTTGCTGTCGTAAATCTGGCCTTCTTTCAGTGGTTCACCGAGTGGACGCAATTCATCACCTGTAGAGAACATCGCCACTTTTACTTTGCGTACGACCTGTGCGGCTCCATACCCTAATGAAGCCAGCTCTCCCAACTCCGCTGCATTAAGTAATTGGCCAGAAACCAACGCAGTGTCGCCTTTTTTCATCCCTTCGCCGGTGAGCCGTACATTTTCTCCGGATTTATGTTTGCCGTCAGCAGAGAGAATCGCTTCGTCGCCTTCGCGTATTACTTTTTCCTGCATGATAACGGTATCTGCACCGGCGGGCATTTTGGCACCGGTCATGATGCGCACTGTTTCGCCCATTTCGACAGTTTTTCCATCAAATGGGTGCCCGGCGAATGATTCACCGATCACTTTTAGCCGCGTTTCACCGGAGTTTGGCAAATCTGCACCACGCACCGCGTAGCCATCCATTGCAGAGTTGTCATAGGGTGGGAAATCAAAAGGCGAAGTGATCTCTGCGGCAAGGATACGTCCTGAGGCAGATTTCAAGTCAACCGTTTCCTGCGCTGAAATCGGCAACAGCATTTCAAGAATCTGCGCCCGTGCGGCATCAATGGATAGTAGTGGCTGTTTTCCGCCCATTTCAAATATTTCCTCTATAATTTTTTGTGAGTCGCTTCTTAATTATGACTCTAAGATATGGCTCTATTCGCTCAATTGATTCACTTGGACTGACGCATTGTACCTGACCAGCAAAAAGGGCAATCATTCTGATTTGCATTTCATTTGCTTTTCAGTTCAATACACTTCGTCGTGTGTGCCCACATTGATGATCAACGCTTCGCTTTCAGACAGGAAAGTGAACACCAACCGATATTGGTAGTTAATGCTGAATGCCCAATATCCCTGTAAATTTCCAGTCAGGGAATGCGTTCTCAACGAAGGATGGAATGGTTCTTCGCAAAACTGCAACAACCGTTTTTCAAACAGTGGCATCAAATCGGGATGCTTTTTCCGCCACTTTTTTAGTGCACGTAACGCCGTTTCATCCCAAACAAGCTCAATCTTCATACATAACGTTCAGGAAATCTTGTGCACTACCGGACGAAGTCTCCCCATGTGCATGTTTTTTCTGTGCCGCTTGGCCTTGTGCTGCCAGTTCAGCGCGGCGCAACTCTTGCATTCTTCGTGTTAGTAGATCAGAAATGAAGTATTGCTCTTCGTTAGGAAGCATCGAAATGATTTGTAAAATCTTGTGAAGATTTGGTGAGTCTGTGTTAATACTAGCTTCCATAATTCATTCTATTCCTCAAAAAATTCAGTCTCTCGTTGCTTTTTGAAGTACACGTTACATTCGCAACTTTATCTTGATTGTATCAACGCCTCAATTTCATTGGTTTCTTTGGGGACACTCGCAGTTAAAATCTCACAGCCTGATTCAGTCACCAGTACATCATCTTCAATGCGGATACCAATGCCGTGCCAGCGTTTATCTACTGACCAACGATGTATTTTGGTTTCCTCACCCTCTTTTTCTTCCCCTGCTTTTTCCTCAACGACCATACCATCGGAAATATAAATACCAGGCTCAACAGTCAAGGTCATTCCTGGCTCTAACGTGCGCCATGCGCTATCGACTTTATAGTCGCCAACATCATGCACATCCAGCCCCAGCCAATGACCAGTCTGATGCATGTAAAACGGTTTGTATTTTTCCTTTTCAATCAACTTTTCAAGATCATTTTCATCGTCGGTTTTCAAAATACCGAGTATGACTAACCCTTCGGTAATCACGCGCACAGCTGCCTGATGGATTTTTTCCCACGTCTGTCCGGGACGAATTTCCACAATTGCTGCTTTTTGTGCGTTGAGCACAATTTCGTACAGCTCTTTTTGCGCGTCGGAAAATTTCCCATTCACCGGAAACGTGCGCGTAATATCTGCCGCATAGCCATCTACACTCGCGCCAGCATCAATCAGCACCAGATCGCCATCCTGTAAAGGCACGTTGTTTTCGACATAGTGCAAAATGCAGGCATTGCTGCCACTCGCGACAATAGAGCCATACGCCACTGTGCGGGTGTCGTGGCAATGGAATTCGTGGAGCATTTCGCCTTCCAGTTCATGCTCAATTTTTCCGGGGCGACACGTTTGCATTGCCCGACAATGCGCTTTTGCACTGATCTCTGCGGCACGGCGCATTTTTTCAATTTCTGCGTCAGATTTGATCAATCGCATTTCGTGCAAAATTGGATCAATCAACCGAATCGTTTTTGGATAAATCATTCCCGCACGGTTGCGTAAACGAAATTGCCCCAGCTGCTCCAAAATCTGGTTTTGCAGCGCATTTTCTTCACCCAAATTGAAGTAAAGCTGTGTTGCGCCAGTTAACAAATCTTTCAGTTTGTTGTTGAACTCATCAATTGGAAATGCTTCGTGGATTTCCAACGTTTCTGGCGCAGCGTCATTACCGAGCCGACGGCCTGTCCATTGCTCCAATTTGGGATCAAGCGGACGGCAAAAAAGCGTCCAGGTCGCTGTTTGTTCGTCCTCTTGTTTGTCATCAGTTTTAAGCACCAAAATCGCTTCTGGTTCATCAAAACCGGTCAGGTAGAAAAAGTCGCTATCCGGATGGAATGGATATTCGACGTCGCGGTTGCGGATTGCATGCGTTGCCGTTGGCAAAATCAAAACCGCATTTGCGCCGATGGTTGCTGCAACTTGTGCGCGGCGATGGGTAAATTCTTTGTTTTTCACAGGCTCATTAATTCAAATTTATTATTTGATTTGTTTCTTCAAAATAAATAACCCCGCCGCAAGCAGCGGGGTATTATATGCCGCAATGCGGCATCTGGCTTCGCCAGAAAAAATGCTTATTTTATCGCCCCAAGGGGCGGGGAATTAGACCCATAGAGATTAAAAACTATCAAAAATGAGTTTTGCGCCCATCAAAATCGTCACCACTTCAAAACTGCGCTTGATTAGCTTGTTCCCTTTCAAAATACCAAGATGCGCTCCCACATAGCCGCCGACCAGCGAACCCACTAGCAACACCGGCATCCAATCCCATTTCACCTCACCGATGAGCGCGAGCGTCAAGCCACCCGAGCCATTCCAAAACAATCCGACGAGAATCAACGTATGGGCAACGGCGCGTTTGTAATCCAGTCCAAACCACTGCACTAGCAGCATCGTCACGAATAATCCAGTCCCAGAAGTAAGTGAGCCGTTGAGGAAGCCGATCAAAAAAAGCAATATGCCGCCTAGTAGAAACCCCTGCCAATCACGATGTTTGGGTGCGTGATCCTGCCCTAAATTCGGCTGCACAATGGAGTAAATACCTAAACCGAGCGTGAGAATACCTAAGCTAAACGTGGCGATTTGTTCAGGAATTTTCAAAATCGTGAATGCGCCGAGCACTACCGCAGGCAAACCAACCAACAACATGAACACTGCGAATTTTTGTTCTACTAAATTCTCTTTCAGATAGCGCACTGTCGCGCCAATACCAAGCGCAACTGACGCCACTTTGTGGGTTGCCAACGCAACGCCAAACGGCAAACCGAGGAAAATGAGGATCGGAAACTGGATCAGTCCCGCGCCACCGCCTGCCAATGCGGAGAGCAGGTTGGCAACCAGTGAGGTGATCAACACAATAGTTTGTTCGAGAATAAATTCCATAATTGTCCATTGTACCGATAAAATCGGGGATTTTTCCTACACGCAGTATCACAGCAGGTTTTGTAGAAAATTTAGAATGATCGAAAAAATCTGGTATCGAACATTTCATCCACTGGCCTGGTTGCTGTTGCCACTTTCCGGGCTATTTTGCAGCATTGCAAAAATCCGCAAACAGTTTTATCGGTGGGGGATTTTCAAATCGCATACGGTTGCTGTGCCAGTGATAGTGGTGGGTAATATTTCGGTCGGCGGCACAGGAAAAACGCCGTTGGTGATTACGTTGGTCAAACAATTACAAGAACACGGATTCAGACCAGGCGTGATTAGCCGTGGCTACGGCAGCAATCTGAAATCCGGGACACGTACCGTTTTGCCGGAAATGTCTCCCACAGAAACGGGCGACGAGCCGCTGCTGATTGCCCAACAAACTGGTGTACCGGTTGTGATTGGCGCAGATCGAGTTGCGGCGGCGAATACGTTGCTGGCAGAAAATAAGTGCGATCTGATTTTGTCAGATGACGGTTTGCAGCATTATCGACTGCGACGCGATGCGGAAATTGTGGTCATCGATGCAGTGCGTCAGTTTGGAAACCGGTTTTGCCTGCCCGCTGGCCCGTTGCGCGAGCCGATTTCGCGGTTGCAGTCGATCGATGCGGTGGTGTGGAATGGTGAAAAACAGTCTACTGTGTCGAATCATTTTTCAATGCGCTTGCAACCGGGTGCAGTGTATCTTCTGAACAATCCAAACCAGAAGAAACTGTTGGCAGATTTTGCTAGGCAGCGCGTTCATGCAGTGGCGGGAATTGGTAATCCGGAGCGATTTTTTGCGATGCTACGGGTACGAGGGATAGTGGTAGTGGAGCATCCGTTTCCAGATCATCATCATTATGTGCTAGAAGATTTTGATTTTGTCGATTCAGACGCAGAAGCGGTTCTCCTCACCGCGAAAGATGCGGTAAAGTGTGCAGATTTTTCGCCAGAACGGTTGCGGAATGTTTGGGTGGTTCCGGTGGAGACTGTGTTGGAAACTGGATTGTTTGAAAGAATTTCAATTTTTAAACATTGAAAATGGGAAAACAGGATGCAGCAAATCACTTTATCGATTCACGATGATTACATTGGAAATTTTATGTCCTTATTGGATACGTTGCCCGTAGATAAAATTCATATTACTGATGAAGATAAAAAATTCGGTTCTCTTCTACAGAAAAGCCATAAAAATGATTACGTATCAAAATCAGAGGTGTTCGAGGCGTTGAGCAGTGAAAGTTAACTATGAGAAAAGTTTTCTAAAAGATGTAAGAAACATTAATGATAAGAAATTAAAGAAAAAACTGAAAATACTATTAGAACAGTTTGAGGAATCGGAAGATATACACCTCATACAGAATATCTTAAAAGAAATTAAAGAGTTTTGATGGATGTTATCGCGTAAGAGTCTCAGACTATCGGCTTGGTTTTCATTACCAAGACGATGAGGTCACAATGATTCGCTTTATCCACAGAAAAGATATTTACAAGTTATTCCCATAAAATCATGACTCTATCCTATACTGGATCTGTTAGCCTAAAACAAAAACAAAAACAAAAACAAAAACAAAAACAAAAACAAACAATATTAAATTTAATTAAAAACCCATTAATAAGAAATAAATTATGAATAAATATTTTTTAAGCATTATTTCTCTTCTTGCATCAATAATAACAATACTTGTATTTGTCTTTGGTTATACAAGCTTGCCAGAATTTATTTCCAGCCTAAATTTATCTGTGATATCAGAAGTATTTGGTGAAAATAGAGAGGCATTATCGACTGGTTTATTTTTAATCGGATTCCCTATTTTTCTTCTACTTACAGTAACTATTTCTATACAAATGGAATCACTTATGTGTAGAGTCGTTATTTCCCTACAAATATTTGATTCTGAAGAACTAAAGCATATATCAGGAGATACTTTAAAGCCATCCACAGCATATAATTTTACTTCAATTCATCAGAAACCCATCCTCAATAGATTAAAATTACTCAAATGGACAACAATTTCAACAGTATCAATCACATTTGTAGCCGGCATCACATATTTTTTCACATCATTACTTCTAAAAACATCATTTAGTTACGTTCAAGTATTTTTACTATTCATCAGCATTCTTGTTTCTGGAATTTTATTATCCACTTGGTTTAATGGAAACTGGAAAAGAATGTTAGAACTTCCAGATGGAACACCTCAATCTCGTTATGAAAATTTTAACTCTGGAAATATTTTAGATAGTATGTTTGGAGACGTGTTTAAAACAAAATCAAAGCCACCTCCTGATGAAAAATCACCTAGCAATTCCGGATAGTTTTTTAAAAACCAAACTAACCCTAAGGAACAACCATGAAAACTCCCATCATCGAAGACCTTATGTGGCGACGCACCACAAAAAAATACGATTCCAGCAGAAAGGTTTCCCAAGAAGATTTAAATATCCTTCTGGAAGCAATTCGCCTTTCTGCATCCTCCATCAACTCACAACCGTGGAAATTTGTGGTCATTGAAAGCGATGCAGCTAAAGAGCGGATGCACAAAACATTTTCCGAGCAATTCAAATTCAACCAGCCGCACGTTTTTGAAGGTTCTCATGTGATTCTCTTCGCGCACAATCCACATTACACACGCGATGACTTTGCAAAAGTGGTCGATAAAAACATCGAAGACAAGCGAATCGAGCCAGAAAATCGGGAAAAAGGATTTGGCAGTTTTGTTTTTGCCGAAATGAATACCGATGAAAATGGAAATACCAGTGCATGGACAAAAGCGCAAACCTATATTGCGCTTGGAAACGCAATGCATACGTTAGCGCGACTAAAGATTGATTCCACTGCTTTAGAAGGTATTGACACAAAACTGGTCAATGAAGAATTTAAAAAAGAGTTGGATGGTCACCAATGCAATGTCTCGTTGGCGATTGGATATAGCCATCCGACAGAAGACAAAAATTTAAATCTGCCGAAATCTAGGCTTAGTATGGATGATGTTGTTGTTCGGATTTAGGATGGCATCATGAATGTTGTAACAGATAGCAATATATTTCTCGCAGTTGCGCTGGACGAACCTGAAAAAGAGCAAGTTATCCAGTTAACTGCAGGAATTGATGCAATTTCTCCGGAAATATTGCCGTATGAAATCGGCAATGCGCTGTCTGCAATGGTTAAGCGAAATAAGATTTCACAGAAAGAAGCATTCTCTGCGCTGGAAATTGCAAATTTGATTCCAGTTCAACTGGTTTCTGTCAATATACCGCACGCGTTAGAATTAGCAATGGAATTTAATATTTATGCGTACGATGCATATTTTTTACAATGTGCAAAATCCCTATCTTATCCATTGCTGACTTTTGATAAACGCATGAGACAAGTCGCTACAGAACTCGAAATTGAGTTATTAGGGTAATTGAAGATGAAAATATTTTCTGACGTAGAAGCAGGAAAAAACTTCCCTGAACTGCTATTTCTTGCCAAATCAGAGGAAATTGAAATCCATAAAGAGGACGGTTCTACTTTTTTATTATCCGAAAAAAGACAAAAAGAATATTCTCCGTTTGATGTTCCGGGAATCAAAACCAAAGCAACAATGGAAGATATTTTTGATGCTATTCAGGACTCAAGATCAAAATAAATACTAAAAATACAAATAAAGCACAAAAAATACAACTCAGGAAAAATAAAAAACATGGTCGATAAAAAACTACTCGATATTCTGGTCTGCCCGATTTGCAAAGGCCCACTGGAATATGACAAAAAAAACCAAGAGCTCATTTGCAAAGCGGACAAGCTCGCATTCCCGATCCGCGATGATATCCCGGTGATGCTGGAAGAGGAAGCACGTACGCTCTCTGCCGAAGAGATTGAGAAACTCAAAAAATGACCAAAAGTAAAAAATTATAAAAAGTAAAAAATCATGCACTTTACCGTTGTGATTCCAGCGCGGTATGCGTCGAGCCGCCTACCGGGGAAACCACTGCTAGAAATTGCCGGAAAACCGATGATCCAGCATGTCTGGGAGCGGGTGCAGCAAAGCGGCGCAAATCGAATTTTGATCGCCACGGATGATGTGCACATTCAGCAAGCAGCAAATGATTTTGGCGCAGAAGTGGCGATGACGCGTGCCGATCACACCTCCGGCACCGACCGGTTGGCAGAAGTGGTTGACCAGTTGCAGTTGGACACAGATGAAATTGTTGTCAATGTGCAAGGCGATGAGCCGCAAATTCCGCCAGAATTAATCCATCAAGTTGCCGAAGATTTGGATCGGCACGCCGATGCGTCAATGGCGACGCTCTACCGCAAAATTGAGATGCAGTGGGAATTGCTCGACCCGCACGCGGTTAAAGTGGTGATGGATCACAATGGGTACGCACTCTATTTCAGCCGTGCGCCAATTCCGTGGGATCGCGATAGATTTTCTGAAAAAGGGCTGACCTCCGGCAACTACGATGCGTGCAACGCGCCGGAACTCCATTTTCGCCACATTGGTCTCTACAGCTATCGCGCCGGATTTTTACGCCGTTACACCAATTGGTCGGCCTGCCCGATGGAACAACTCGAAGCATTAGAGCAACTGCGCGTGTTGTGGCAAGGGGAAAAAATCCACCTCTCCGAAGCAAAAATCTTTCCCGGTCATGGCGTCGATACTGAAGCTGATTTGCAGCGTATCCGCAATGAATTTACGAACTGACGAAATTTGAACATGGCTGCGTTGCTCACTCTCTCCAATCTCCATGTCTGGCTCGGCGACGACCCACAAAATGCCGTCCGCGCTGTCGATGGTATCAGTCTGGAAATCCAGCGCGGCGAAACGTTTGCGCTGCTTGGTGAATCAGGCTGCGGTAAATCGATGACTGCGCTGTCGATTATGCAGTTATTGCCAGAAATGCCGCTCACCAAACTGGAGGGCGATGTTTTTCTGGGGAACGAAAATCTACTGAATTTTCCAGAGCGAAAAATGCGTACGATACGTGGCAAGCGCATTGCGATGATTTTTCAGGAGCCAATGACCTCGCTCAATCCAGTGATGACCGTCGGCAAGCAAATTGGCGAAGTGCTGCAATTTCACCTCGGCATCAAAGGCGTGGCGCAGCGTGAACACACGATTCAATTGTTAGAGCAAGTCGGCCTGCCTGATCCGCAACAGCGGCTCAACGAATATCCGTACCAGCTCTCCGGCGGCATGAAACAGCGGTTGATGATTGCGATGGCGTTAGCAGGTGAGCCCGATCTGCTCATTGCCGACGAACCAACCACTGCGCTGGATGTCACTACACAGGCGCAAATCCTTGACCTGTTGAAGCAGTTGCAACAGGAACGCGGCATGGCAATTTTGCTGATCACCCACGACCTCGGTGTGGTGGCAGAGATGGCCGACCATGTCGGAATCATGTACGCAGGGCAACTAGTCGAAACGGCTTCGCGGCACGATTTGTTCACCACCCCAGCGCACCCTTACACGCGCAAATTATTTGAGGCGTTACCTGGCATTTGGAATCGGGCGCGTCCACTTTCAGTGTTATCGGGAACAGTTCCCGCACTTAATCAGCAATTTTCCGGTTGTCGTTTTCAGAATCGCTGCAATCAGACGTGGAAATTGTGCAAAAGCGAAGAACCGGTGTGGTTTGAAATCGGCAATACTCAAATTGAAAATACCGGAAAACACCAAATCCGCTGTCATTTGGGGCAGTATGAATTTGAACGTGAGCCAATTGCGCTGGATGCCGATTCAGATTCCCATTTTCGCAGGGATGACGAAGGGAATTTCGAGAATAACGACGAAAATTCTGAAAATAGTCAGAGTTTCTTTAATGCAAATAGCAAAAAACCGGCAAATCAGCAGATTGATTTCGGTGACGATTTTCCGATTTTGGAAATCAATCAACTGAAAATCCATTTCCCAACCAAGCGCAGCCATTTGTTCCGAAAACGTCACAAAGTCCGCGCTGTTGATGGGATCAACTTGACTGTTCCAGAAGGGAAAACCGTTGCGCTGGTCGGCGAATCAGGCTGCGGAAAAACCACTGTCGGACGCGCTATTTTGCAACTGCTGCAACCAGCTGACGGCACAGTGAGCTTCGCCGGAACTAATCTCAATGCGTTGTGGAACTGGCAACTACGAAAACGCCGTGCTGATTTTCAGATGATCTTCCAGGATCCGTTCGCATCGATGAATCCACGCATGCAGGTGCGAGAAATTCTACGTGAAGGGATCGACGCGTTGCTCGCGCCACGTCCGGACGACGCGCTGGATTTGCGATTGAAAGAATTGCTGGCACAAGTCGAATTACCAGAAGATGCGCTGGATCGTTATCCACACCAGTTTTCCGGGGGGCAACGGCAACGCATTGCGATTGCGCGGGCGTTAGCAGTAGAGCCAAAACTACTTATCTGCGATGAGCCGACCAGCGCACTGGATGTTTCCGTGCAGGCACAAATCCTCAACCTGTTGCGCAAATTGCAACAGGAGCGCGGACTCTCCTATCTCTTCATCACCCACGATTTATCGGTGGTATCGTGGGTTGCCGATGAGGTGGCGGTGATGTATCTGGGGAAAATTGTCGAACAAGGTGCGACGGCGGATGTGCTGGAATCGCCGCGCCATCCTTACACGCAGGCGTTGCTTTCTGCTGCGCCGCAAATCTCACAGAAAATCGCGCAACAAAAATCGATACAAACAGAAACTGATGGAAAACGTATTATTCTG
This sequence comes from uncultured Piscirickettsiaceae bacterium, assembly GCA_964344325.1. Classification (GTDB taxonomy): domain Bacteria; phylum Pseudomonadota; class Gammaproteobacteria; genus CAYFMX01. The sequence continues at coordinate 15,698 of CAYFMX010000012.1, read as the reverse complement.
AAAGGCGATCTACCTTCAGCGCTTGATCCGCCAGACGGTTGCCCGTTTCATCCGCGTTGCCCATTGGCGGAAGAGCGTTGCGTACTAGAACAGCAGAAAATGGTTTCAGTCCGCAGTAATCAACGTGTAGCATGTCACCTGAGCCGTTAACTTTTCTCATCTTTACTCAACCTACTATGCACTAATGGACGCATAGTTTCGACGGACGATCTGAGACCAATAAAAAAGCCCGGAAAACCGGGCTTTTTCACATCAACTTTATAGAAAATTAAGCAAACTAATCGCGTTTAATTAATCTGCAAATGGATGGTTCAACACAATGGTCTCTTCGCGATCCGGACCAGTTGAAACAATATCAATCGGTGCGCCACACAATTCCTGAATACGTTTCAGATAATATTTTGCGTTATCCGGCAAATCATCATAATTCTTGATTCCAATCGTTGATTCCCACCAGCCATTCATCTCTTCGTAAACCGGTTCGCACGCTTCAAACTCTTCTGCGCCAATCGGCAATAATTCCACCTCTTTACCGTCGATTTTGTAGCCGGTACAGATGCGTAACCGCTCCAGTCCATCAAGTACATCCAGTTTGGTGATGCAAAGGCCAGTGAAACTATTGATTTCTACTGAACGGCGTAACGCCACCGCATCAAACCAGCCGCAACGGCGCGGACGACCAGTGGTGGAGCCAAACTCATGTCCTTTGTCCGCCATGTGTTTGCCGTTTGGATCAAGCAGTTTTTCGCCATCGTAGAGTTCCGTCGGGAATGGCCCTGCGCCAACGCGGGTGGTGTAGGCTTTCACGATACCCAACACGTAATCCATATAGCCTGGACCAAAACCGGTTCCTGCCGATGCGCCCCCTGCGGTTACAGTAGAGGAGGTGACATATGGATAAGTCCCATGGTCAATATCAAGTAACGTTCCTTGCGCCCCTTCAAACAGGATCGGTTTATCATTACGACGATAGCGGTGCAGTTCTTCAGTGACATCTGTCACCATCGGCTTCAACTCTTCCGCCATTTTCAGTGTCTCTTCGAGCACAATTTTGTAATCGACTGGCTCTGCCTTGAAGTAATGCCCCAACGCAAAATTGTGGTAGTCCATTACTTCTTTCAGACGCTTCTCAAAATGCGGACGATCAAAAATCTCGCCCATACGGATGCCGCGACGGGAAACTTTATCTTCATAAGCTGGACCAATACCGCGCCCCGTGGTGCCAATTGCCTTCTTGCCACGTGCCACTTCACGTGCCTGATCTAATGCAATGTGATATGGCAGAATCAATGGACACGCCGCACTAATCCGCAACCGTTCCTTCGCTGGAATGCCGCGCCCTTCAAGCATTTTGATCTCTTTCAACAATGCATCCGGTGCAACTACTACGCCGTTGCCGATCATACAGGTGACATCATCCCGCAAAATCCCGGAGGGGATCAGATGAAGGATCGTCTTTTCGCCATTGATTACCAACGTATGTCCGGCGTTGTGCCCCCCCTGAAAGCGGGCGACTGCTGCTGCACGATCTGTTAGCAGGTCAACGACCTTCCCTTTCCCTTCGTCGCCCCACTGTGCGCCGATGATCACCACATTTTTTGCCATGTTCTTGTTTCTCTAAACAGTTGAAAAGCGGTTGAAATAAGTCTAAAAAAATTTCTGAAAAAAACAGTAAAAAAACCGATGAAAAATTCAAAATTCCGGACGGTTGATGAAAATTTTTGAGAATTCCTGAGAGTTCCTGAGAATTTCCAAAAAATCGCATCGCAAATCCTGCAAAAATTCCGCGAAAAATGCATAAAAGCCGGAAAAACGGAGCGTAAACCAATCTGAAATGAATTTGAAACAAATTGTGTGAATTCGTGGATTAATCCCAAAAATATTAGAAAATCACCGAAAGTTGATTTGTGTCCGATGAATGCAAATAGAATGTAGTTTCTGGAAAGTTGTAGATTAAAAGCTCACTAGCGAGAAACTACCGACCACTGTTCATCTTGCCAGACCAAATCGCAGTCAACTGGAATGGATGTGTCTGTCTCTTCTCTCGGCAATCCGCAAATTACCCGTTCCCCAGCATTACGAAGCGCATCAATTTTTTGTTGCTGTGCAATTTCTGCCGCTTCGGAATCGGGAACCGGCGCGAAAATCGCAGATCGTGCACCGACAGGTTCTTCCTGCTGCAATGCCACCAAATCACGCAAGTCCGCACTGAAACCAGTCGCTGGACGCGCCCGCCCAAATTGCTCGCCGATATGATCGTACCGTCCCCCTTGTGCAACCGCTTCCCCTTTTCCGGGAATATAAACGGCGAACAACAAACCAGTGTGGTAGTCATAGCCGCGCAATTCTGCCAAATCAATATGGAGGTGTACGCCCCAATTTTGTTGGGTTGCGGCGTTTGCTACACGCTCTAGACGATTAAGTGCACGTTCCACTTTTTCCCCTGCGCCAGACAGTTGTTTTTTCGCTGCTTCCAGCATCTCAATGCCGCCATTCAGTTCTTTGAGCGCGTAGAAATAAGTACGTGTCTTTTCCTCTTTTACTAACTGGCTGATCAAATCATCAATTTCTGTCGTGGCCTTGCGCTGGAACGCATCAAACAGTTGGCACTGTTCTGCCTCGTTCAACCCGGCCTGTTCCACCAAAGCACGATAAATGCCAACATGCCCCAAATCCAAATGAACTGATTGTTCCAGTCCCGTGGCATGGATCACCGCCAGCATCAGCCGAATCACCTCAATATCGCTTTCTACACCTGCATGACCGAACAACTCTGCACCCAACTGGATTGGGTTGCGGCTTCCACCTTCATTTTTTGGCAAAGTGCGCAATACGGGCCCCAGATAGCAGAGCCGCGTCGTTACAGAACCGGTATGTTTGAGCCGATGTGCGTCGATCCGTGCTGCCTGCGGGGTCATATCAGCGCGAATACCGAGCATACGCCCGCTGGAACGGTCAGTAAATTTAAAGGTTTGCACATCCAGATTACTACCCACACCCGTCAATAGTGCATCAGTGTATTCCATCAATGGCGGAACAACCCGGTCATAGCCCCAGCAATCGAACAGTTGGAGAATGGCCGCCCGCAGCTTTTCGATTTGTCGCACCTGATTCGGCAGCAAATCCTCGACCCCGTCGGGGAGCATCCAATGTTCTTCCAGTCCCATGCTCATTACTTTATCTGTCAGTCTTTTAGAATCAATTTCTTATTTTCCCTCTCCTTATGGGAGAAGGTAGAAATAAGGAGAAAATCATTCGCACGATCAGCCGCGAATCCAGTAGAGCAATGCTGCGCCGATCACCATACTTACCATCCCCACTTTGCGCAATGATTCTGGCTCCATCTGCACGACCCGCGACATCGACTCGCGCCACGCTTCTGGATTAATTGCAGGCAACAGCCCCTCAATAATCAACACCAAGGCTGCCGCCGCGAGCAAGTCGCTCCAGTTCAAATCCACTGTGTTTTACCGCGTAACTGGCAACTGCCCAGATTGCCCTTTAAAGTGCGTAAAGAACTCGTTGTTCGGTTCCAGCACCAGCAAGTCATTCTGATTTTGGAACGTACGCTCATACGCATTCAGACTGCGGTAGAACGCATAGAAATTGCCATCTTTCCCGTAGGAGTTAGCATAAATTTCCGTTGCTTTCGCATCGCCTTCACCACGCATTTTTTCTGCTTGTTGATTGGCTTCTGCCAACAAAATTGTACGCTGGCGATCTGCATCGGCACGAATTCTCTCTGCCGCCTCTGCGCCTTCGGAACGGAATTCTTTAGCGATTCGCTCACGTTCTGCTTCCATACGGCGAAAAACCGAGTTGCTCACACCTTGTGGCAAATCGACGCGCTTGATACGTACATCGACTACTTTCAGTCCCAGCGCATTGGCCTGCTCATCAGCAATCGCACTAATCGCTTGCATAATCTCGCTACGCTCACCGGAAATTACCTCTTGCACGGTACGTTTACCAAACTCGCCGCGCAGTCCGTCCTTCACAATTTGCGACAGACGCTGGTTTGCAATGCGCACATCGCCATTCGCAGCCTTGAAGAAAGTGCGTAAATCGTCGATTCGCCATTTAACGAAAGAATCAACCAGAACGTTTTTCTTTTCGACAGTCAGATATTGTTCTGGATCGGCATCTAATGTTTGGACTCGCGCATCAAACTTGCGCACGTTATTGAGCAATGGAACCTGAAAGTGCAGCCCTGGTTCATAATCGGTTTTCTGGATTTGCCCCAACTGGAACTTGATCGCCAGCTCGCGTTCATTCACCGTAAAAACAGAGAGATAAATCCCCACCAATACAATGACTACAATACCCAGTATTGCTTTATTCATCATCAATCTCCCTACTACCGACTGCGTTCAGAACGAATATTCATACTACTGCCAGCTTGACGATTTGGCATGCGTGAAATTACTTCACTACCCAGCCGATTTAGCGTATCGGCTGCCGGGTTCGAAGCGGTGGCAGAAAATGGTTGCTGGTTTGCAGGTTGGTTGATCATCCGATCCAACGGCAAGTACATCATGCTATTGCCTTTCTGAACATCAACCAGCACTTTGCTGGAACGGCTCATCACCTGCTCCATCGTATCCAGATAGAGACGCTTGCGCGTTACTTCCGGCGCTTTGCGGTACTCCGCGTAAATCTGGTCGAAACGCGCCGCCTCACCATCTGCTTTTGCAATCACCTGCTGGCGATATGCCTCAGCCTCTGTCGTAATACGTGCCGCAGCACCACGTGCTTTTGGGATCAAATCATTATGATACGCCTCTGCTTCGTTGATCAGACGCTGTTTGTCCTCACGCGCTTTCACAACATCCGCGAACGCATCCTGAACCTGATCGGGCGGCTGTGCATCCTGCATATTCACACTACTTACTTGTAGCCCGGTTCCGTAGCGATCCACAATGTCCTGAATCAACACCCGTGCCTGCGCTGCAATGTCAGCACGCCCTTCGGTCAGCACATAATCCATTTTGGATTTACCGATGACATCACGTACTGCGCTTTCCGTCGCCTGTCGCAACGTCAAATCGGGATTCATCACATTAAAGAGATAATCTTGCGCATCCTTGATGCGGTATTGCACCGCAAATTTGATGTCGATGATGTTTTCATCTTTTGTCAACATCAGCGATTCACGTGGCACAGAACCGCCCGATTGCGTTCCACCGCGTGAGCGGTAACCTACTTCCACCGTCCGCAATTTATCAACGTTGACTGGAATCACTTCTGCAATGAAGCGCGGATACCAATGCGGCCCCGGCATTGTTGTGCTGGAATATTTACCAAAGTAAAGTTCTACACCACGCTCTGCGGGTCCGATGATGTAAATCCCGGAAACGACCCATAGTGCAATTGCGCCAAACACGAGTGTGCCAAACCCAAGTTTTAATCCTTTGCTACTGCCGTCTCCACCAGACGAGCCTCCATCGTTGGCTCCACCGTCACTTCCGCCGGATTGTCCGCCGCGACGCGGATTTGGCTTTTTACGGTCACCAAACAATCCTGACAGTGAGTCTTGAAGCTTTTTGATCACTTCATCCAGATCAGGCGGCTCGTCATTGCTGCCTCGACGGTTACCACCGCCCCATGGATCACGCTCCGGTTTTTTCCCTTGATTAGAATTAGACTGATCATCCCAACCCATTTCCGATTTCTGTGACCGATTGATATCGACCACATTGTCGTCGTCTTTTTGATCCCGCATGGATCCCCCGTTTCTTGACAAAAAATTGAATGCACAGGATTTATACAAAATTCCTGCAATTAATTGTAATTTTTATGTGGTTTTACTGTTTTGAGTTCACTGTAGTAATTTCGTAATAACTTTGTCAGTGGCTTTGGTCTGATATTCGGTAAGTGGCTCTGTCTTATGCTTCTACCCGTTCCAGCAAACGTAGATGATCCAGTGTTTTACGCGGAAGTTCAACTTGCAACTGCCATTCACCGTCTTCTGTAAATGCTTCGGAGACAATTCCGCCTTCCTGATGGAGCAATGCCCGCAGCTTTCCTTCATCTGCTTTCAACATCAATTGACCACGAATTTGCCTTCCATAAAATCGTGCTCGCAGGTGATCCAACAACAAATCAATCCCTGTACCAACTTGCGCCGAGAGCCACACCTCTGTCCGCCCGGTTTCTGCATCCTCGGACAATTTGGGAGGCAATGTCTCTGTGTGGTCAATCTTGTTGTAGACCAGAATTTGCGGTACTTCATCTGCACCGATTTCTGCCAACACCTGATTGACCTGCTCAATCTGATCCAGCCGATCTTCGTGGGAGACATCGACCACATGCAACAGTAAATCTGCCTCTTGCGTTTCCTGCAACGTAGAGCGAAACGCCTTGACCAGATCATGCGGCAAATTGCGAATAAATCCGACTGTATCCGCCAGAATCATCTCCCCGCCGCCGGGAAATTGGACCTTGCGCAACGTCGGGTCGAGCGTTGCAAACAATTGGTTCGCGGCATAAATCTGTGCATCGGTCAGTTTGTTGAAAAGCGTCGATTTCCCTGCATTGGTATAGCCAACTAACGAAACCGTCGGTATCTCTGACCGTTTCCGCGCCCGCCGTCCCAACGCCCGCGTTGCATCGACTTTTTCGAGCTTTTTGGTGATTTGCTTGATACGTGTTGCGATCATCCGCCGGTCACTTTCCAGCTGTGTCTCGCCAGGGCCGCGCAAACCAATCCCGCCTTTTTGCCGCTCCAAATGCGTCCAACCGCGAATTAGTCGTGTCGATAAGTGGCGTAATTGCGCCAATTCGACTTGCAATTTCCCTTCATGGGAGCGCGCCCGTTGCGCAAAAATATCCAGAATCAGCGTAGTACGGTCGAGTACCCGACACTGAAACAGTTTTTCCAGATTACGCTCCTGCGCTGGCGACAATGCGTGGTTAAATATGACCACTTCCGCCTCTTTCGCAGCAACCAAATCACGAATCTCTTCTGCCTGCCCTGCGCCGATAAAATATTTGGACTCAAACGAATGCCGCCGAAAGACCGAAACGCCCAGAATTTCCGCTCCGGCAGAATCAGCCAGCATCCGGAATTCTTCGACTATATCGACCTGCTGTGGTTCATCCAACTGGACGTGAACTAGCAATGCGCGATCACCGCCTTGATGGCGTTCAAAAAACTGGCTCAACGGAAGATCAACCCGTTTGTGCGGATTGAACGCAAATCAAAATGAATGTTCATCAAGATAGGCAATCTGATCGGAAATATCATCGAAAAACAAACAAAACCAAGCGGAGCTTGTATTCTGCCTCTCTAAAATCTCTTTCTATATCTTGAGCTTAATCTTGAGCTTACTTACCTATAGTTAGCGATAGATTGTGCTTGCTATAGATTGCCGATGTTGTCCGATTCATCGAATTCGCCCATCTCATCAAAGTTGATGTCAATCGGGCGCGACGGCACAACGGTAGAAATCGCATGTTTGTAGACCATCTGGCTGACCGAACCTGCCCCCTTCAATACCACCACAAACTGATCAAACGACTCAATCTGCCCTTGCAGCTTGATCCCGTTCACCAGAAAAATCGAAACTGGGGTCTTTTCCTTGCGCAATGCATTGAGAAATGGCTCTTGTAATAATTGTCCTTTTTTGCTCATCACTCTTCCCACGGCTCCTACGGCTAAGCAGATTCTCAAAATCAACGGACAAGGATACCAGATATCAGCCAGCCTCCAAGCGTTGTCCGATCTGATTGCGCAATAATTTCTTCGCAGCACTATTCAGCGGGTCAATCCATTGAATTTCGGACGGCCAATTGCGCAGCCAGGTGAGTTGCCGTTTTGCCAGTTGTCGGGTGGCGACAATCGCTTTGTCGCGCATCTCGTCGAGATTCAGTTCATCTTCCAGATATGACCATACCTGCCGGTAACCTACCGAGCGCATCGATGGCAAATCGGCGAACAAATCTCCACAGTTTCGTAAGCTTTCCACCTCCTCAATGAAACCGTTTTGTAACATCCAATCAAAGCGTTGCGCAATACGTTGATGTAGCGCTGTACGATCTTCCGGGGAAACAGCAATAAAGTGAATCGGACGTTGAATCTCTTGCGCTGCTTGTTGTTTTTGCAGTTCAGAAAGCGGCGTTCCCGTCATTTCGAACACCTCCAGCGCACGCAAAATCCGTTGTGGATCATTTTGATTGATGCGTTCGGCGGCTTTGGGGTCAATTTGTTCCAGTTTTGCTCGCAATGCAGCCAAACCTTCCGCTTCTAACTGTTGTTGCAATTGTTGGCGCACAGTCGGATCCGATTCTGGCAATACCGACAGTCCAAACTGCAATGCGCGGTAATAGAGCATCGTCCCGCCAACCAGCAGTGGGATTTTTTCGGCAGCTTCAATTCGCCCAATCTCGCGCAATGCCTCCTTGCGGAACCGCGCTGCCGAGTAGGATTCAGCAGGGTCGATCACATCAATCAGTGCATGGGGCGCACAGCGCAAGGTTTCCGCATCCGGTTTCGCGGTACCGATGTCCATGCCCCGATAGACCAGCGCAGAATCGACACTGATGATTTCAAACGGATAACGTTCGACCAGATCAATCGCCAGATCGGTTTTTCCGGCGGCGGTTGGTCCAGCAAGGAAGAAGAGAGGTTTCACTAGCAAGAAATCAACAGGATGAAAAAATCTTGGTAATTTGGAACTATCGTCAATCTAACTGCTATTTGCACAATCAAATCATTTCTTGCGCATTCCCATATGCTGTACTATTTCAACTCAAAAACCATTTCCTGCAAGCCGTTATTCAACAACGTTGAGCGGTGGAAACGGAAACCCCCACGCGCGAACCAATCCATCCATTCACGCTGAGAGTAACGCGGTGCAGGACGAACTTGCAGCTCCTTCGCGGAAAAATGCAGATGGGATTCTCCCTGAATGACGCACCGCATCGGGCGTACTGGAATCGCTGGATGTGTGCTGCAAATCAAATGGAGCAATGCGCCACTGCGCATCATTTCAGCAATCTGCGTAACGAACGGAACCATTTCACTCCGTTCCAGATATTGAAGGATATCCCACGTCAAAACCGCATCGGCGTTTTGGATCGAGGTCGGCAAACTTAGTAATTGCGTGATTTCTGTTTCGCTAATGTGTTTTTTAGATTGGCTTTCGAGTTTATTTTCAGCTTGAGTAAGTTGATCTTTGGATTTTTCGCATTTTTCCTGCTGCAAGTCATTTTGCAAATTTGCAGATAAATTTTCTTCCGGTTTTGCTTCTTGCTCCACAGCCTGCCGCATTTCCATCAGGGAGTAGGAAAAATCCGGATAATGGAGCCGCAACGCAACCGGATAGGAGAAGAAAAATTCAATATTACGTTCCAACACCTCGCCCAGATCAAGAATTTCGTTGCGACGATCCAGCGACAACCGTCCCATCACCTCCTGGAACAGCGGCGTTTTGGAAAGCGCACGATCATCGGCGCGTGGCTGTGCAGCGTAGCTCATAGATAAATTGGAACAATCATTATGGGATGAATCATGGGAACAAACGGGAAAAATCCGTCTATATCTGCCTTACGCTTTTGCATCCTCCATATCCATCTCAATGCTGCCCCGGAAGCGGCAACCATCTTTCAGCACCACACGATTAGCAACAATATTTCCCGTTGCTCGACCTGTTTCGTGAATCATCACCAGATCGCTGCTGTTCATATCGCCATCGACGCGCCCTTGCACATCAATCTTCTTCGCATCAATCGTCGCTTTCACCTTCCCTTCTTTGCCGACGGTAAACGTGTTGTTTTTGAGATTGACTTTCCCTTCGACCTGGCCTTGCACCAGAATATCTTCCGCCGCGCTCATCTCGCCGTTCAGCACTACACTAGAACCGATCACTGTGCCAGAACGATGTTCTGCACTGCTACCCATCAATGGCTCCGTCCGCATTTCCGGCTGCGCCGCCGTATAGGAAGATGACTTGTCGGCCTGTTGCCCTTCCTCGAAACGCCCATTTTCGCGCTCTTTCTCTTTACCCCACATGATCCGGCTCCCTACGCTCCCTGAATTAATGCCTTATCCTGAAAATATTTTGGATTACATCAAAAAATGACCGTATAAAAAAGCTTTTTACAAAGACTTTTTTCGCTATCTGAAAAATTATTCCAAAAAAGATGCGGTTTTCATCGGAATTTGAAAATCCGCAATTCAGCAAACTTCAAAAAAACAAATTTCAGACACACATAAAAAACGGCCTGCTTCCGTTTGGAAACAAGCCGTTTTTGAATATGGTGCCGCCACTCGGAATCGAACTGAGGACCTACTGATTACAAGTCAGTTGCTCTACCATCTGAGCTATAGCGGCAATGAACTGCGCATTCTATTCAGAAGTATCGGCTTTGGCAACCCGAAAAAGTCCCTGAAACACCAAATTTGTTTCAATGCGCATAACAGCAGGAAAATTCGCCTCTTTTTGCATCAACGAAACCAATTTTTGCGCATCCCCACCAGCCACCAACCACTGCATTTTTTCGCTGCCATTCTCGGTATCCACACAAAATTGTCGGTTAGTTTTTTGCAGAAATTGCATAAGCGAATTTTGCTGCCCGATTTGAATACAAGCTTGCGTGCTGGTTCCTAGAAATGAGAGTTTCTCACTTTTTTCTTCTTGTTTTTCTTTTTTCTCTTCCAATTTTTGTGCGGCAAACAGATGCGCAAACCGCTTTTGGAATTCTGCATTGGAGAGCCGAAAACCAGGAAAAATCGCCCCTCCTAAATGAATGCCTGATAAATCCAGCACATCAACGGTAATAGCAGTCCCGCAACTAATCACACAAACCAGTTGTCGCGTTTCTTGCTGGACCAACTCTCGTGCTGCAATCAACACCAGCCAACGATCAACACCAAACTGCGAAAATTGTTCATACGCATTTTTCACCCCAAAACCCTGCGCTTGCGTCTTTGCGATCTGCACCGGCAATTGCCATAAATTTTGCGCTGTATTTTGCACAATTTCTGCGCCCTTTTTTCCGGCAGTATTGGCAAGCCAAATTTGCTCTGGTTTTTGCCCTGTGTTCGTTAAACCAGACCAATCTGCCTGCAAATCTGACACTAAATTTTCATTCGGAATTGCATGAACAACTGCTTTTTCTGGCCATTTTTCATCGGAAACTAACATCCATTTCAGACGGCTATTTCCAGCATCAACCAATAATATTTTTCTACTCGAAATCTTTTGATTCATGATTTTTGCAGGCGTAAAGAGAGATCGCCGCTGAAAAACGTTTCAATGCTGGAATCGGTTTGCACGCGAATCGCACCATTTTCATCAATACCCTGTGCAATTCCTTCAACCGTTCGATTTTCCAAATAAATTTGCACCGATTTTCCGTTTACCGCATCGAATTTTTGCCAATCTTGTCGGCAATTTTTCATAATCTGAGTTTGTTGGTTTTGCATTGAATTCTGTATTGTCGATTTTTTTGCAAATTGCGCCACAATTGGAACCAGTTCTTTCAAAATCAATTCAGCGATTACATCCCGGGAGATTTTTTCTGCATCTAAATGAGCAATTTCCGAAATTTCCTCTAACGCAATCCACGATTGGCCAATTTGTTGTTGCATCGTTTTAGTACGTACCAAATTTAACCCAATACCAATCACCATCAACTGCCCGGCAGCATTCGATTCGGTTTCAATCAGCAAACCTCCGATTTTTTTCTGTTTGACCCACACATCATTTGGCCATTTGAGCTGAACATTTTGGATACCGAGCGATTCCAATACGCGCGCTACTACAACGCCGGCGCAAATCGCCAGCAATCCAGAAACCGGCACATTTTCTTCAAGCCTCCACAACAACGACAAATACAAATTGCCCGGTGGCGAAACCCACAGTTTACCGCGCCGCCCACGTCCACCCGTTTGCCGATCTGCGATGCAAACTGTGCCCGATTTTGCCGCTCCAGAACGCGCCTGCTGCAACAGCCACAAATTGGTCGATTCAGTTTCTACGAGTATTTTAATTTCAATGATTCCATCTGGAACCGTTTTGATGGTCACATCTTGTGCCTCGTAATTTTGCGCAAACCGCAGCCATCCGATACAGTCATTTCAATTCAGAACCTTTGTTTCACAATAACCCGTGGTTAAAACCACGGGCTGTATACCATGATTCCGCTGGAATCAATACTTCCCCTGCGGGCAAGCAGCGTAAAGCCAGTGGTTTCAACCATCGGCGAAAAATAAGTACCAATAGGAATTACGCAAACTATGAAACCGACCATTCTCGCCATTGGCGGCCACGACCCGACCGGCGGCGCAGGCATTCAGGCCGACATTGAAACCATCGCCGCGCTGGGCGGACACCCAATCACGCTAGTAACAGCATTGACTGCACAGGATACGCAGGGCGTACAATCGTTCACGCCGGTTGATCCTGATTTATTGCGGCAACAAGCCGATTTGCTGTTAACAGATTTGCCCGTTGACGCAGTCAAAATCGGCATGGTCGGCACAGCGAAAATGGCGAAAACAGTTGGCTCTTTGCTGGCGAGAATCAGCACCACGCAGCCAGAAATTCCCGTTGTACTTGATCCGGTACTCGCAGGCGGTGGTAGCGGTTCACTCTCCAAAAACAGCGTGCAACAGGCGATCCGCGAATTTCTGTTGCCGCACACGACCATCGCCACCCCCAATCGCGCCGAAACACGAAAACTGTTCCCAGAAATTGGAGCTAATTCATCGGATTTCCAACGTCACAGCCAAGCGATCTGTGCAACTGGCTGTAAAAATGTGCTGATTACTGGCACCGATTCGCCGCTAGAGGGTGAAAATCCGCAGCAAGTCCGCCATGTTTTGCAAACGGAAAGCGGAGAATTCCATTCCTTTTCGTTTCCGCGTTTGCCGCATAGTTATCACGGCTCCGGCTGTACACTTGCCTCTGCGATTGCGATGCAACTGGCGCAAAACAGACCGATGGTGGAAACTGTTGAACGTGCGTTGCAGTACACTTGGAAAATGTTGGAGGCCGGTTTTCAGCCTGGGAAGGGGCAGCATTTACCGAATCGATTTTTAGGGAATTGATGATAAAACGTATCTTGTCCACTTTAAAATATCCGTCCAAAAGAAACAGGAAGGAGCCTCATGACCATGACAAATACTTTGTACTAGTTGCGACATCTTGTGGCAAACGCTTTAGATCGTTTGTATTTTCCGGAAGATTTTCAACCCGCTGATAGGCCGACATATTCAATTACCCCGGAAAAACCCCCGTAGACAGATACCGGTCGCCGCGATCTGGAATAATCGTCACAATCGTCGCATTTTCCACTTCTTGCGACAGCCGTAATGCCGCTGCCACTGCACCTCCAGCAGAAATCCCGCAGAAAATCCCCTCTTCTGCCGCCAAACGACGGGTAACGTCCTCCGCCTCCGACTGTCCCATATAAATCATGCGGTCGATACGGGACATATCACAAATTTTTGGCAGATATTCTTCTGGCCAGAGACGAATGCCGGGAATACTTGCTCCCTCTTCTGGCTGCACACCGACAATCTGGATTTTCGGATTTTTTTCCTTGAAAAACATGGAATTGCCCATAATGGAGCCTGTCGTCCCCATCGCACTGACAAAATGGGTAATTTCGCCATCTGTATCACGCCAGATTTCTGGCCCCGTCCCTTTATAATGGGAAATTGGATTGTCTGGATTGGAAAACTGGTCGAGGATTTTTCCTTTGCCTGCTGCCTCCAGTTCGCGGGATTTGTCGATGGCTTCTTCCATACTTCCCTCTTCCGATGTAAGCACCAGCTCCGCGCCATACGCATGCATGGATGCGCGCCGCTCCAGACTCATATTTTCCGGCATCACCAACACCATTTTGTAGCCTTTGATCGCTGCTGCCATTGCCAATGCAATACCAGTATTGCCGCTCGTCGCCTCAATTAGCGTGTCGCCCGGCTTGATCTCACCACGCTCTTCCGCCAACTGAATCATCTTCAATGCTGGGCGATCTTTCACTGAACCCGCTGGATTATTACCCTCCAGTTTCACCAAAATACGATTGCTGGTTTCGCCTGGCAAAAACCGCAACTGCACCAGCGGCGTATTGCCGACCACCTCTTCCATGAAAAAGATATTCGCCATTTTCTCCTCCTATTATTCAGCTACCACGAGCACTCTGTCATTTCAAGCATTGCGAGAAATCTTTCAGTTTGCTTGTCTGGAGCAAAGATTTCTCCTCGTCTCTTGTCAAAATGACACCAAGTTGAATACTCAGCTCCCTGTTGATTTACCCGACCATTGTTCCTGATGGATCAATAATTCCAGATTCTCCCGCTCCAGCCAACCACGCTCTTCCAGTTCCGGGTTTTCGCGAAAACGGGAAACATACCCGATGCACAAATAGGCAATCGGCGTGATGTGCGCCGGAATGCCCAAAATCTCCTGCAGTTTTTCGTGGCGCAAAATGCTAACCCACCCCACGCCGAGATTTTCTGCACGCGCAGCAAGCCACAAATTCTGCACCGCGCAAACCGTGCTGTACAAATCCATCTCTGGTTGGGTATTGCGCCCGATCACCACCGGTCCGTTGCGCGAGCGGTCGCATGTAACGCAAATACCCATTGGCGCATCGAGAATTCCTTCCAGTTTCAACGCACGATATTGCGTCTGTTTTTCCTCAGGAAATTGCGCGGTTGCTTCTGCATGCGCCTGTTCAAATTCATCCTTGATTTTCTGCCGCGTTGCACGTTTTTTGACCAGAATGAAATCCCACGGCTGCATAAAACCGACGCTCGGCGCATGGTGTGCGGCGGTCAAAATGCGCATCAGCATCTCACCGGGAATGGGGTCGGGCAAAAATTCCCCGCGCACATCTCGGCGGGAAAAAATGGTCTTGTAAACTGCTTCGCGTTCTTCTTCGGTGATTTTCATCGGGAAATTGTGCAGGAAAAACTGGAGATTTTCTGACGTGAATTCAACTCGAAAGTGCAACTCATAGTACAGCTGGAACAGGAAGGTAAGCTGCAGCAACATCCGAGCCTTCTATTCCGGCCAGAATGGGAATCACAAATGGGAAACTACACACAACTTACCGACAAACAAAGATACCAGCTTGCGGTGTCAGGTCTCGCGTGTTCATAAACCTTTTTCGTAAACAATTTCTGCTTCTTTTTTTCCCATTCCTTGAGAGCCTGTACAGGTGTGGTATGGCCCAGTGCCTTCTGCGGGATGTGATGGTTGTACAGCCGCAAATACCGTTTCAAAGTGGCCGCCAAATCTTGCGATGAATCAAAATGCGTGGTTTTCAAAATATCGCTGACCCGTCCGTTGAACCGCTCCACCATGCCGTTGGTCTGCGGGTGTTTCGGTTTGATCAGGCGGTGTTCAATATGGTTTTTTGCGCAGGTCTTGTCAAATTTGTGGTTGCCTGTCGGCTCGCGCTCACCATTAGGTGTGAACCGGTCGGTGAACTCTTTCCCGTTGTCTGTCAATATTTTTCTGATCTTGAACGGGGTTTTTGCCAACAGGTTTTTGAGAAATTTCTGTGCATTTTTCGCTGTCCTGCTCTTGAATATTTCCAGATAAACCCAGCGCGTCGCCCGGTCGATGGCAACAAACAGGTAACCCCGGCTGCTTTCATCCTGCATCTTTGGCAGGTATTTGACGTCAATATGGATAAAACCCGGTTCATAATCTTTGAACGCCTTCTTTTTTGTTTCCGTG
>CAYFMX010000011.1:0-62566 GCA_964344325.1 uncultured Piscirickettsiaceae bacterium | reverse complement strand
AAAAGAAGCAGAAATTGTTTACGAAAAAGGTTTATGAACACACGAGACCTGACAGGTAATCTCAAAGGTCTCTTCAAAATCACCGATGTTGTCCAACACCCGTGCGCGACCATCCAGACCGCTCACAACCAGCATACCTTTGACCGCAAACGCAGCCGCAATATCAGCGTACTTGACCGTATAGAAATTGCGGGTATGGCGATTCATCAACACCAACGTGGTCTGGCGGAGATACGGGCTGTGGTCACGCATGAGCACAACCTTGTCCATCACCTCTTTGAGTTTTTCCACACCGGTCTTGTTCAACATGCGACCATCGGAGAGGATCACGTCAAACACATCCGTCACCACACCTTCTACCAGACCCTGCATATAGGCCATTGTTGCTGCTGCAAATTGAGTGATTTTCTTCATGATTTTTTCTCTTGTGTTAATTGTGTAAAAAATGATTTTTGTTAAAAGAACCGCGTCCGCTCTACGCTTCCGCGCCGGTGCCGGTAATGCCGCGCACCTTCACTACCAATGCGGCTGCACCTGCATCTGCCCGCACTGCTGACGCATCTGGCGAATAGAGATCACGACCTTGCAACCAGACATGGCCTGTACTGGTATTGCCCACAGTGATCGGACGCCCTTTGCTGTAATACGACTTCCATGCATCAAAGCCGTCCGTGTCGTTCGGGTCAGACTTGGTGATCACCAGATCAGGAATGCCGTACCGTTCATTGCCCGGAGCAACGGCCATGCCGTGCTCTTCGATGATTTCGTTTAATTGGTCTCGCTTGCCCATGCTTTTTTCCTTTTGCTTATGGGTGAATGAAATTCCGGGATTAACCGCCCGGAGCGGCTTTTTTGCGCAAAAAAATCTTTAAGTGACGCGATGCTCTTCTGACGCATCCACGTCGGTTGTTGGTTTGGACAATTCCTCGTACCACGCAGCCAGTAGCGGCGCGGGAATTCCCGTGGTTAGCGCAAACCTCTTGCGGCGGTATTTGCTGCTAATCCGTGAATAGAGCTGCTCTGGCGTACGGACACCGACCATGTTCAGCGCGGTAACGTGGGCGGTTTCAATACCCGGCAGATCGTGTAGTGTTTTTTCTTCGGCCATGTTGCCCCCCCCTACAGATCAGAGAAGTTGAGCGTGATCCCACGCAATTTGCCGTTATCGCCCGGCACCAAGAAATTGATGTAGGACTTGGTGGATGTCACCTGAATAGAGTCGGTAATGGCTTGCATTGCCTCTTCCCACTTCGCTTCGGTGATGTCGAGCTGACGCAGACCCAATACACGGGCGGTGTTGATCTTGCCTGCCTTGTCCACTTGGAAGGCGTGCTCCACCAAAGCGCGGATATTCTGGTTTGCATCTTCCGCCCACTCATGAATGCATTCGTCAATCAGGGCTTTGGCGGCTTGCAGGTTTTCATTGAATTCAATCCGCTCACTGACTGTGATCCGTACGTTTTGTTTGCCGTCAAAACTCAGCAGGGAGACATTGCCTTTGCCGCTTTCTTCATCCAGACCGCGATACTTCACGTCATGCTCGGACATGCTCACGTCGATAAACGTTTCAATTTCTGCCTCTATCGCCGCCTTCTCTGCACGGATGTGTTCCTGTAGCTTTTTCGCCCGGAAAATCGCCTTCTGGACAGTTTCATCGCGCAACTGATCCACAGGTTTCACCATGCCCATCGGCACCAGATGTCCCTGCCCATTTCGCATGTGTCCTTCCATCTCTGGATCGGGCTTGTAAACAAATTGTTCCTTTTCCTGTTCCATCACTGCATCCTTTAGCCTTTCACCGCGCTCTTGAAACCGGAACCGGCCTTAAATTGCACCGCACGATGCGCTGGAATCGGCATTGTTTCGCCAGTTTTCGGGTTGCGCCCCATGCGTTCTGGCTTATCCACTGGCTTGAATGTGCCAACCCCTTGCAACGGAACACTGCGCCCCGCTTTCAGTTGCTCAATGAACACATCCGGCAAACCCGCCAAAACACGCTTGATGTCTGTTTTTGAGATTCCGTTATTGGTTTTCTGGCGGAGTGCCTCGACCAGTTCGTCTTGCGTCATTTTTTCTTGTGACATTTCATTTCTCCTGTCGTGGTTTAAATACTTTTCCGCTTTGCCTTGATGTGCTATTTGCCTAGATTCTTCGCCTGATCATTCGACCAAGCCAGCGCACCCCATACCAGTGCGGCAATTGCCCACAGCGGGCCTATCAACATCCAGTCATACAGGCTCATTTCACAATTCCTTGATGATGTCGCCAGTAATGATTGGCATACCGATGTTTGCCGCCTTGTTCATCGCGGCGGACATCAGGTTGTTGACCAGCAAGGGGAAAAGCAGAGATTCCTCCATGCCGCTGCCACCGCGTCTCAGCATGAGGCGATCCACTACCGCCTCCAGCCCGCTGTCATCAATCAGCCCGGAGAGGTCTGCATGTGGGGTATCTTTGAATTTCTTCGCCAGATAACCGCGCAACCCCAGCACGCCATCCAGCGGCTTGAGCGTGACCACCTGCATCCGGCGGATTACCTCACGCGCCTGATAGTTGGTGCGTTCGTCCAGTTTGGTTGCCAGTTCCGGCTGCCCGATCAATAAAATTCCGAGCAGCTTGGTGAAGCCGTCCTCCAGCTCCCAGAACCGTTTCAGATATTTGAGGGTGTGAATGTTGAGATCGTGCGCCTCTTCGATGATTAATACATGGCTGTTACCGCCCCGACTACTGGTAGTCAGCAAGGTTTTGATCTGCCGTGCCTGCGCTTCCCGGCTGCGCTTCGGCTTCTCGGTGCCGTTGCTCACCACGTCAATAATGGCGGCAGTGATCCCCTCTGCGGTCAGCTTCTCCTTATCGAAGGTCTGCGGAAAGATGGGGAGAATTGGCGCATCCTCTTCACGGATACGGTCTTCCATCAAGCGGCGCAACGTGGTTTTGCCACTGCCGGACTCGCCAATCACCGCCATCATTTCCCCGTTGCGGCTGGTGGACATCATGGTTTCCACGATCCACGCCTGCTCTTCGGAGAGGAAAACATCCTGCTTGCCTCGCACATCATGGGTGAACGGGTCTTTACGCAGTTTGAACAAATTCAACGCAGCATCTGTTATCATCTCTGGCTCCGGTAGTTGGTCTTCTTCTGGTTCTTCTCTAATCTTTGGTTGATCGACTGCTTCCCCGTCCAGTGGCTGCTGTTCGGGGCTCTCCAAATCCCATGCGGTTCTGATCTCTTCCTCGGAGAAACCTGCTTCCCGCAGTAATGCGTTACCTTGCTTGATCAACTCTTCCTTGCTGGAAAAGACTGGCCAAACGTCGTGGTTTACAATTTGGGAAAATGCACTCCTGCTCAACGGCCTCCCTTTCGACCATCCCTTCGTCTGGGTTATCTGCTGACCAAAATTGAGCACGTTGATCCCTTCCCGCTGGAGCAGACGCTTGACATTGAGCAGTTTCTTTTCTTTGGGCATTCCGTTCTCCCTATCCATTCACAACCAGTTTCAACGTCTGGAATGTTGATTGCGGCTCGCCGCGCAACATCGCCTCCACCGCATCCAGCTCTTCACGCTTGCAGGTCTCTGGCAGACGCTGGTTTTCTTCCACAGTGAGGGGACGATCCAGACGACGCGCCATATCCGTAGCGATCTGCACCCGGTTGAGCGGCGGGGTCTCTTCACGCGGACGCTCCATTGCGGACGGCGTGCCTTTGCGCTTCATGTAGTCAATATTGTTGGTCTGGCGTTCCAGATAGCTGATCGTGTCGATCTGGCCGTTGAATGCAGGGACGTTTTTCTTGCTCAGTTTTTCGGCTTCTTCGAGGGTTTCCGCATCAAACGCCTGCTGCACGATCTCTTTGCGGTTGGTATCCACATCGGTATCCGCAACCGCTCTGTAGCTCTCGCCAATCACTGGCGCATTCAGGTCAAAACCACGGTTGTCGAGTTGATCCGGCACGCATTCGATGCGGACTTCCTCGCCGGTCTCCTGATCCGGCATCAGCACAAAAACAGACGGAGCCTTGTGGAGATTGGCGCAAACGTTGATCTTTTCACCAACCCGCACCCCTTCAATATGCTCCACGGAGTAACGCATTGAGCCATAGCCTTTGACTGTAAAATTGACCCTCAAATACCCATCCACCGTGCATAGCTTCGGTTTGGAATCAAATCCGTCCTGACACAGCTCTACAGATGGGCAAATCCGCAGTTCGTTTTCCCGGATCATCTGCCAGTCGCCGTAGCGGGTGCGTCCATGCCGGGAGTGTTTTTTCAGGCCGTTGTAGTTGCGCATCCACTTATGCCCCGCCGCGTTGAGCTGCTCAATCGTTCTGATATTTTCCAAATCTTCAAGCTTCAAACGCCCCTCAAACCCGGTTTCGATCAGGTTGTTGGTACGCTCTACCTGCCCTTTGGCACGGGGGTTGCCCGCCTTGTGCTCAATGGTGCGCACGTCCAGTTGGGACATCAGGTTCTGGATGGCGTAGGAGGTCATGGCTGACCCCTGATCCCACAGCATGATGAATGGCACACCATGAAACGGGTCTTGCGCGTGGTCACGCTGGTGCATTGCATCCATCAGGAACTTGAAGAGAATCTCCTGACTTTCGCCGGGAGTGAGGTAATACTTGAAGAAAAACGCGCCGGATGCGTGGTCTGTCACTACATATCGCCAGACGCGCTTTTTGCTGATCTTCTCGAAGTTTTGCGGCTTGTTTTTGTAAAATTTGCCTTTGTCCATCCCTTCCAGACCGCGCTTGTCATCCAGATACCATAAGGAACAGATTGACGGGTCAACCTGCCAGACGTGGTTTGGATGCAGGCTGCGCAACATGGTATGCGGGGTCGGACGCGCCAACTGCTCCGGATGTACGCCCAAATCGCGCATCCGCCGAATTACCGTGGATAGACTTGGTTTGCAGGAGATCAGACGGTTCTCTTTTGCGTAGGCAATCTCAATCGCGTCTTCGATGGTCATTATGCGCTTGCCCGTCTTTCTGCGGGCAATATGCAACTGTGCGGCGATGATTTTGACTTCCTGATCGGTCAACATGGAATTGCCCTTGTCGCTCCGCTGCTTGCGTCCGCTGGTGTATCCGGCATGTTTCTCCAGATGACGATAGAGGGTGTTCCGACCCATGCCGGTAAACTCCATCGCCTGCTTGAGAATCTTGCCCAGTTCCCCGTGCTTTGCAGCGCGGAGATCGTCAGCCAGCTCAACCCAGTAGCGCACGTCCACGGATTAGCCCTCTGCCTGACCCGCTGCTTCGATGGCATCATCAACGCCTGCCATCAGGTCGTCATCATCAACCACGCCCTGCATTTGCGCTTCAATGGCGGGGTGGCGTTTGAGTATTTCGTCCAGCTCGTTGTAGAGCCGTTGAAAAACCTGTGCTGCCTTGAAGGTGACATGCGCATCATCTGCATGGCTTTCAGAGACCTTTTCGCACGCCCCATCCAGACCAGTAAACTCACCCAAGCTCAGTGCTTCCGCCGAGGCTAGTGCATCAATCATCAGGGTTGCGCGTTCTGGTGCGGGCATCTCCTGTAGCTGGGCGTTTTTCTCCAGCAGTTCAGTGTTTTCGCTTGATTTCTTGCTGATTACCTTGTCTTTGGCCTTGATCCGCTCTTCCTGCTCTTTGACTGTAGCTTCCAGCGCTTCTTTCTCTTTTTCGCCTTTTTTAATAATGCCCGTGACCAAATCAGCAATTGCATCCTTGTCACCTGCATTGACTTCAATTTCATCAATTAGAACAGTTCTGTCTTCCTCCGGAAGTTTCCGGAGTTGACGCAATTGACGTGAGCCAACATTGTTTTCATCCATCAACTGCAAGGCGTTTTCTCCAAACACCTCCAGATTGCTCAGTCTTTCATCCTCTGTACTTTTGGATGATCCAATCGCCCGGCAGAATCCTTCCCAAGTGCCGACGTCGGCGATTTCCTGACCTTTCCGATCTACCCCTTTTTGACCTTTAAGCAATTGATATAGCTTTCTTTCCTTAATTTCCTTGAGCTGAACCAAACCGCCGACGTCGGCGAATTTGGAGATCATCTGGCTCATTTGGAAACGGCCAATCATCTGATTGAGTTCATCGCGGTCGGCGGTGTATCCCTCTTTGATTTGCGCAAACTTGTCCGCGTCTGCGAGGTCTTGCCGGATCAAATCCGTATTCACTTCGTCTGTCTGATTTTCGTCGCTCACCCTGTTTCTCCTACCTTATCCGTGTGTAGCGTTGTACAACCTGATCTGCCTGTTCTTTTGCCTGATCTGCTGCCCGTAACATCTCTACCCCTGCGCTGGGGATGAATGGCGCAAAACGCCACTTGCCGTTTTCCATCCGCTCTACCAGACCTGCGTATTCCAGATTCTGTAGATCGCGGGTTACTTGCACCTCGGAAAGCCCCAGACCGTCCACCAGTTCTTTATTGGAAACGCCGTTCATTTCCTTGCCCTTGAGGGCTTTCAGTACGCGAAAACCGCGCTGCTGGGATTTGTTGAGGAATTCAGACACGGCTCCCTCCCTTTGTTTGGTGGGAGACCTGATCCTTGCTATCCTGTTGATTCCCAAAAACAACAAGCACAAGGGGCCTCCTGATGACTGAAGAAACAAAACTCAAGCTCATTGAGCTATCCGCACAATTCACTACCGCAATACAGCGCAACCAAAACCCCGAAAACGACACAAGGACAATTCATCACGAAGGAAGCGTTCTCTTTGTAAATGGAAATCCGCTGGATGTATTTGACGCGGTTCATGCTCATTTTCTTAACACTTTGCAGAGCACCGACTGATCACTCCTGCGGCTATTCTGGGGCCGCGAATCATCTGCATGGCGAGGAATGCGCCCTCTACAGGCTCATCCTCGTATCCACCATGCTCGCCCAGCTCTTCCTCTACTTTTTTGATTGCAGCAACCGCCGCCTGTGCGTATTTGTTGATTCTTTCTTCGTCGGTCATTTCTTTTCTCCGTTGTTGCTAATTACTTTCACCTGTACACCGGCTTTCTCAAACGCTTTCCGGATACGCTGCGCATTGCTTGGATTTAGTTTTTTCATTGTCAGAATCAAAGAAACCCAATCGTCTCCGGTGATTTCCTGCTCGTCGATGTAAGCCAGAAACGCCTCTTTGTGGTCTTCGTTGACAATCAATTCCGCTACTTGCTGGCTTACGCCAAAATGGGCTTGGCATTGCTCAACTGAAAACTGGAATTCTTTGTTGGTCATTTCGCTTTCCTTATACAGTTGCGGCCAATCCGGCTTTTTTTAGACGCTCTCTTCCTTTTTCAACGGCCTTTTTGTGATTTTTGATTGGCTCGTGATACTTCGGCTTATCAGGAAAAACTTCTTCTACTGATCTTTCCAAAAGAGCGGACAGTCTTTGGGCAACAGGCTTGCTAGAAGACTTTCGTGCCGACACAGCTATTAACTGCGATTCTTTGCATTCAATGGATTCTGCGGCTGAAGCCCATGTAAACCCCTCACCATTAAGTGTTTTATGAATCTCTTCATAAGTCATTGTGATATGATCCTAACTTTTTCCTAACTAATTTAGTTCTCATTCCTAACAAGTTGAGAACAATTATAGGAACTATATTTATCATGTCAACCAAAAAAGAGAACAATAAGTCCATAGCCGGGCGATTTGCTGAAGAGAGGAAGAGACTAGGAAAAACCCAGCAAGAGCTTGGCTCTCTATGTGATACATCCAGAGAGATGATTGGGAGATACGAAAAAGGCACTAGCGTACCCGGAGGAGAAGTATTGTCCTCATTTGCTATACAGGGAGCCGATGTTCAGTACGTTCTTTCCGGAAAACGTCTTCCAGCGCAAACACACAAAACCGATAAAGCCCCACCTCATAATGAGGGCAACGCAAAAAGCCAAAAAATTTCTATGCAAGAAGACTTGCTGGCAACCAAAGATCGTGTAATTGCCATGCAGGATCAGGAGATTAGCCGACTAAAAGCAGAGGTGGAAAAATTGAAAAACGCGCCGCTCGGAGTGGCTACGAATCAGAAAAAAGCCGCGTAACCAAACCTAGGGCCATGATTTTGAGTCTTATAGATCACGCGCTCTACTATCTGGTCATGGGCGGGCTGCTCATGTTTGGCCTTGCGCTGTATTTGATCCCCAGCATGCTCGCCTCCCATCGCTGTCACCGCCGGGAGAACTGGCTGATCTGGCTGAATATCCTGTTTGGCTGGACAGGTATCATATGGGTTTCGCTGCTTCTTTGGGCTGCGCTTGGAAAGCGCAGGCCGCATTAAATAAGTAAAATTTAAAAAGGAAAAGGAGAAATTATGATCAAGAAAATTGCTATGGTGTCGGTAATGATATTTGGCTCAATCGCAGGTATGCCTTTGCTGGCAGCAACCAGTAGCGACATCAACAAACTAACTACTTACGCTACCATTCTAGGACGTGCAATCGCTTGTGGCGTCAAGACTGACCGAGAAATGAAGCGAGTAAGCACATGGATGGATCGCCGCTTCCCGCCCGGCTCATCTGATCAAAAAATTTATCTGCCAATTTTTATCATTGGTATGGAGCAGAATGCTAAAAACCAAGCAAATGGCAGTAGCCCTGATAGCTGTCGCACAGTGCGGCGCGAATATGCCAAGATACCATGGCCATAAACAGCAAGCCTGATCATTTTCCTGCCTCCAGGAAGATGATCCCGAAATTCATTTCGGTACCATTGTAAAAACCCGCACCCACACTACCTTTCCCCATTTGGTAGGGAACATCTGTTCCCGACCAAACTGACCATTTTCCTGACCCTGCGAAAATGGTTCCCGATTGAAGCTTTTCCGGGAACCCGTTCCGGGAGCTTCCCGTAATGATGCCGCCATACTGCGCGGCATGGAAAAGAAACCCACCAATATCAACGCACGCCTGTTTTGCCATCAGCCGCAAAAACGCGACGACAGCTACACGCCATCCCTGTCATCTCCGCTCCCTAAAGAGAAGCACGACCCGGCACTGGTTGAAACACTGGTGAATGGCCTTTTATCGCAAAAGACCCGGCAAGCCCGGCACCACTCACTGGCGCAAATCAACCCCCGCTCCCTGCGTGACTGCGTGGAACAGGAGTTTGCGCGTCGGAAGGAGAAAGGCTGATGGATGTGGGCATGGCTAACGATCTGGTTGTTACAGGCATCAGCTTCTGGGAATTTGGCGGAACTGTCTTTGGCGCACTGGTTGTACTGTGGGGCGGTGTTTCAGCCGTTATCTGGCATTTGAACCGGACATCCAATAACCATATCGACAATATGGTGAAGACAGTCACGAATTCCCATAAAGAATCACAAACCGCCCAATTGACCAGTTTTAACCGCTCACTGGACGACCATAAAACCTCATTTGAAACCACACTAAACACCAAGCTGGAAGCAATACAGCAGGATTTTGACAACCGCTTCCGGGAATTCACCCGCTCTGATAACGAGCACGCCGAAGAAATCAAGGCGTTGTGGCGGGATTTCAATGCACTACGGCAAGAGCTACCCGAAAAATATCTGCGGCAGGAAGACAACATCCGTCAGCAACTACAAATCGGCGACAAGCTGGACAAGATCGGCACGCGCCTGAACAAAATACTGGAACAGGGGAAAACCTAGCATGAATGTCATTCAAGCACGAAAAGAAAACCTGCGCTGGCTGATTGTGTATGCGCTGGATTTTGCGCGTCCGGTCGGCACCAGCGATGCAGTAATCCATAGCGCGATCCTGAAAATTGACGAAGAGACCACACTGATTGAGGTGCGCAAAGGGCTGGATTACCTTGAAGGCAAAAAACTGGTTCAGGTGGATCGCAAGAAAGCTCCGACATGGCTGGCAAAACTGACTGCTGACGGGGTTGATTTTGTTGAATACAACGAGCGGGACGACCTGAACACCAAAGGCATCGCACGCCCTGAGCAGTGGACATAACACCATGCCGGAAAAAAGTAAGGTTAAACGTCTCCCCGATGACTTGCGGCAAGAACTGAACCGGCGATTGGAGCAATCCGGCTTTTCAGAATACAAACGTCATGCTGACTGGCTTAATGCAGAATTGTCTGCACGCGGGATTGATCTCTCTTTGCATTTTTCTACTGTCCATCGGTACGGGCAGGAGTTTGAGGAAAGACTTGAGCTGCTCACAATGGCAACCGAGCAGGCGCAGGCGATTGTGGAAGCCACGCCGGATGATATGGGCGCACTGGATGAAGCCAATATCCGGCTGATGCAGGTGACATTGCAACATGCACAACAGAAAGTAATGGATGACCCAACCCCCGGTGCAGTCCACAAACTATCGCAGGCAGCATCCAATCTGGCAAAGGCCAGTGTCAATACCAAAAAACATGCGGCAGAAGTAGCGAAAGCACGCAAGGAAGAGCGCGAAGCTGCCGCAGAACGGGTCGAGCAAGCCGCGCAGGAACGCGGCCTAAGCGCAGAAGATGCACAATTCTGGCGTGAACGTGTACTGATGGGCATGTAGCCATGAGCCTGCAACCGCTACCCGATACCGAGCGCATCATTGAATGGGAGGAACTTCCCGAACGCGCCCGTTCCATTCCGGAAGGATTTGACCCCCGTAAAAAAGGGGTGCTCATGCAGCACCAAATCGACTGGATACAGATGCAGCAAAGTCTGGATATTGCGGTCTGTGAGAAGGGGCGACGCACCGGCATCACCTTTGCACAGGCAATGGATGATTGCATTACCGCCGCAACCAGCAAGGATGGCGGCGGCGACAGCATCTGGTACATGGCAGATACCCGCGAAAAGGGGCTGGAATATATCGGCTATGTGGCCAAGTTTTCACTGGTGATTGCACGCGGGCAGCACTCCATGATTGAGCAGCACATCTTTGAAGACCAGAAAGAGGATGGCACCACCAAAAACATTACTGCATTTCGTGTGCGATTTGCCAGCGGCTACCGCATTACCGCGCTTTCCAGCCGACCGGAGAACATCCACGGCCTGCAAGGGCGCGTCAATCTGGACGAGGCAGCATTGCACAAGGATGTCAGCTCGGTGCTGGAATCTGCCACTGCATTGTTGATCTGGGGCGGACGCATTCGCGTCTGGTCAACCCATCGCGGCAAAAAGAACGCCTTCTATCAACTGGTCAAGGATGTCCGTGCTGGACGGTATGGCAAACAAGCCAAAGCGATCACCATCAAGTTTGATGATGCTGTAGAGAACGGCCTGTACGAGCGTGTCTGCTTCATGACTGGCAGAGAGCCAACCATTGAAGGCAAGCAAGAGTGGTACACCAACATCCGCAAAGCCTACGGGCCACGCAAGGCGGCGATGCGCGAAGAGCTGGATGTTATCCCCCGTGATGGCAACGGTACAGCGATCCCCAGCGTATGGATTGAGAATGCCATGCGGGAAAAACGCCCCATTGTTCGATTGACACTGGATGACGCCTTTGTCCATGACCGCGAAGACAAACGCATTGCATGGTGCAAACACTGGATTACCGTCCATCTGGAACCATTTTTGGTGCAATTTGCGCCACCCGGCTCCCGGCACCGTTGGGCAGTGGGGATGGACTTTGCCCGGCATCGCCATTTTTCCGTTGTGAAACCGGCCATCATTGACGCCAACCTGATGCGTACCGTGCCGTTTGTGATTGAGATGGCGAATGTTCCGATCCGGCAGCAGGAACAGATCGTGTGGTTTTTGCTGGACTGGTTTAACAACTGGACATTTGCCGGGGACGCATCCGGGCCAGGTATGCAGTTTATGGAATATACCGCCGACCGTTACGGGCGACCTGATCCGGAGACTGGCGGTGGTGGCCCGGTGCATGAAATCACACTTTCACGCAAGTGGTATGGCGAATGGATGCCCAAATACATCGACCTGTTTGAAGATGGATTCATCCAGCTACCGCGTGATGCCAGTCTGGAGGATGACCACCGTGCGGTGGAATATGTCGATGGCATCCCAATGGTGCCGAAGCTGGAACGCAAGGATTTGAAAGACCCGGAGCTGGTGCGACATGGCGACGGCGCAATTGCCGGAATGCTGATGCATTACGCCAGCTTGCAGCGGGTTGTGAAGATTGAATACCAATCCACCGGCGCACGCGCCAGTACGGGCATATTGCAGCAACAGGGACACGAAACGACAACCACCAGCGCCGGGTTCGGCACCGTCTCCGGACGCAACGATTTTCGGGGATTTTAAACGATGATTCTGAAACGCCCTGTAACGCCGCCTGAGCGATTTTCCTTTCTGGACGATTGATGATGCAGATTAACCACGAACGCGGCAACAAGCCGGTTTATAAAACTTTATAAAAGGGTGTAGAGAATGGACAGCTACACACAAACAGAATCGGGGGTATTTGTCCCCACTGGCACATTTGCAGAACCATCCCGCAAAAAAGCACAACGCGGCGTGGAGACACAGGAGATTGCTACCACCCGCAATGGCCGGGATATTACCCGTGGCTATATTGATGCGTTGCCACTGCTTCCGCCCACTGACAGCGTACTGCGCAACCGGGGCGGCGATTATGCTGCCTATGACGAAGTGTTGCGCGATGATCAGGTGATTGCCACCATCCAGCAACGGCAGATGGCGGTGGTTGCCCGACAGTGGAGCGTGGAACCGGGTGGCACCAAACGGGCGGACAAGAAAGCGGCTGATTTCATCACCGAGCAACTGGAGTCGGTGAAGTGGGACAACGCCACCAAAAAGATGCTCTTTGGCGCATTCTACGGTTTTGCCGCAGCAGAGATGATGTGGACACGGGACGGGGCGCATATTGCACTGGATGCGATCAAGGTGCGCGACCGCAAACGCTTTGGCTTTGACCCTGAATTCAGGCTCAAGCTGCTCACCACCAAATCCCCGAACGGTGAAGAGTTGCCGGAGAAGAAATTCTGGTGGTTTTCTGCGGGTGCAACCCACGATGACGAACCGTATGGACTGGGGCTGGCGCACTGGCTCTACTGGCCGGTGTTCTTCAAACGCAACGGCTTGAAGTTCTGGCTGATCTTTCTCGACAAGTTCGGGATGCCCACCAGTGTGGGCAAATACCCGACCAACGCCACGCCCGAAGAGAAAAGCAAGCTGCTCGGCGCACTGGGTGCAATTCAGACTGATGGCGGCGTGATTGTCCCCGAAGGGATGGTGATTGAATTATTGGAAGCTGCACGCTCCGGCAACGTAGATTATGGCGCATTCTACGACCGCATGGATGCAGCAATCTCCAAGGTGGTGCTGGGGCAAACCATGACCACCGATGATGGCAGTAGTCAGTCACAGGCCAACGTCCACATGGATGTGCGGCAGGATTTGGTGAAAGCAGACGCTGACCTGATTTGCGAATCGTTCAACTATGGCCCAGTGCGCTGGTTGACCGAGTGGAACTTCCCCGGCGCAACTCCACCGCGTGTCTACCGTGAGGTGGAAGAGCCGGAAGACCTCGACAAACGTTCTGACCGTGAGAAAAAACTGTTTGATATGGGCTTCAAGCCGACACTCAAGCATGTACAGGAGACCTATCAGGGAGAATTTGAAGAGAAAGAGACCCCGCCTGCGCTGGAACAGCCACGCAAACCGGGTGATCCAGCCAAGCCGGATGACAAATCCGGCAAGGATCAGGAGGAAGAGGAAGACAAGGATGCCGAGTTTGCAGAGCTGCTCGAAAATGCCTATGACCAGACCGCGCTCGACGATGCGATCCGCTATCTGCTAGACGGCGGACACCTCAAAAACATTGCATTCAAATTGCTGGATGCAATTCTCTACCACGCCCAGCAAACACCGGATCAGTTACTGGAAAAACTGGCTGATCTCTACCCGGAGATGGACGACACGGAACTGACGGAATCACTGGCGCGGATCATCTTCATTGCTGAAACATGGGGGCGCATCCATGCCCAGTCCGACTGAGTTGGAACAGGAAGCACTCGCAGCGGGATTGAGTGCGGAAGCAGCGGTGCTGTTTGCTGCATTCCGGTTACCGCCTGCCGAGGCCATTGAATATTTTGAATCCAAGGGATATGAAATCTCATGGCACTGGTGGGATACATGGCAGGAAGCCCACGCCAAAGCGTTCACGGTGGCGAAAGCAACGCGCATGGATGTGTTGCAGTCGATCCGCAACGAGGCGCAATCTGCACTGGATGCAGGCACCACCGAACGGGCATTCATCCAGACGCTGGAACCGCGCTTGCGCAAGCTGGGATGGTGGGGCAAGAAAACCGTGATCAACGAAGGGGGCAACGAGGAACGGGTGCAGCTCGGCTCCCATCGGCGATTGCGGAAGATTTACCGTATTAACCTACAGACGGCATACATGGCGGGACGCTGGAAACGGCAGATGGAAAATGCCGACAGCCGACCTTACTGGCAGTACGTGGCGGTACTGGATAGCCGCACCCGCCCGGAGCACCGCATCCTGCATGGCAAGGTGTTCCGCTATGACGATCCGTTCTGGGAAAAGTTCTACCCGCCGAATGGCTGGAATTGCCGCTGTCGGGTGCGGGCGCGTTCGCAGGCATCGCTGGATCGGGATGGACTGGTACCGGAATCTTCCGCCGGAAAAATCGGCGAAGAGACGCGCAAAATCGGGGTGGACAAACGTACCGGCGAAGAGATTCACAAGCCCGTGGCCACCTACCAGTTGCCGGACGGTTCCACCTTCCGCACCGATGCCGGTTGGAGCTACAACCCCGGCGAAGCGTGGTATCCGGAGTTGCGGAAATACGATCCTGATATTGCAAGGGCGTTTCAAAAATGACGGATCAGTGTTGTGAAACATGCGCATATTGGGGCAAGAATACAAACCCAAGAGCGTTTCAACCGAACCGTCGCGCAGCCAGATGTAACGCGAAATGCAGTTGGCCAGCACTTCGCTGGCATACAACCGCAGCCTGCGAAAAACATGTCTCTCGCAATGATTATCCTCACAGCGATGGATGCAATCCAAGATGAAAACCAGCATCGAAATTGACGACAAGGCACTGCGTAGGCAATTGCGCCACATGATCAACGCCGGGAAAGATATGTCCCCGGCGATGCGGCAAATTGCAGGTGTGCTGGAGGATGCCAGCGAACGTGCATTTGAGAACCAGACTGATCCGTTTACCGGCACACCGTGGGCGCCACTGTCGCCAGTTACGATCAAACGCCGATCCGGTCAACCGCCGTACAAAATCCTGCAAGATACCGGGCAACTGGCAGCCTCCATCACCAGCAATTATGGACGCGATTTTGCCGAAGTGGGAACCAACAAAATCTATGCCCGCACGCAATTCTTTGACATAACGCAGGGGCAGTTTGGCACAGCCTCGAACGGCTCGCTGATCCCGTGGGGCGACATCCCGGCGCGGCGGTTCATGGGCTACGATGCCACCGACCAGCAGGAGATGCTCGACATCCTCAAGCGGCTTTTGCTCGGTTAGCGGTTTTGAACACTTTCCGGGAACGGGTTCCGGGAGGTTTTTGCACAGTGGGCGTTAGTCTGGCCCCATCGAAACAACCGATGGGAAAGACGCAATGCCCCCCAAACCAATTGAGATTTTCCGCCCCGGCAAACACAGCGACGCTTTGACTGCTGATGTATTGCGGGAGATAGCAGCAAGCTATGACCCCACCCTTCATGAAGCCCCGCTGGTTAAAGGCCATCCAGAACATGACATGCCTGCCTACGGCTGGGCGGAATCGCTTGCGTTTCGTGAAGGCGCATTGTGGGCAACCCCGAAAGATGTAGATGCACAGTTTTCCGATGACG
Organism: uncultured Piscirickettsiaceae bacterium; assembly: GCA_964344325.1. Classification (GTDB taxonomy): domain Bacteria; phylum Pseudomonadota; class Gammaproteobacteria; genus CAYFMX01. The sequence goes on along the minus strand of CAYFMX010000011.1, from coordinate 46,824 downwards.
TGAAGCAACGCCGCTTCGGGAAAATCTCTTCTGCGTTCTACGCCCCCGATTCCAAATACAACCCGACACCGGGCAAACACTACCTGCGCCATATTGGTTTTCTCGGCGCACAACCGCCCGTGGTCAAGGGAATGAGAAATCCGGAATTCTCCGAAGAAGAGCAGGAGGGAACGGATTACACCACTTACGAATTTTCCGAACCTGATCCGGCACCGGAGCCGGAATCCAATTCATCTACAAAGGAGACTGATCCGATGACCGAAGAAGAGCTGAAACAACAGCAAAAAGAGCTAGAAGAAGCAAAGCAGGCGCAGGAGGCTGAAAAGCAAAAGCTGGCAGAGAAAGAAAAATCACTCGAAGAAAAAGAGTCGAAGTTTGCCGAAAAAGAAGCCCGCAATGCCCGCCGTGCTGAACTTGATCCAAAAGTAGAAAAGTGGATTGCCGACGGCAAGATTCTACCCGGTGAAAAAGAAGGCGTACTGCAATTTATGGAGCAGTTCACCGGCACAGGTGAAGAGCACGCGCTGGAATTTGGCGAAGGCGATGACGCCTACAAGGGCGATGCGCAGACATGGTTTGAAAAGTTCGTTGATGGCTTGTCGAAGCGTGTGGAGTTCAGCGAAGTATCTGGCGCAGACAAGACTGGTGGCGCAGCCGTTTCCAGAACCCATATTCCGCGTGAATACACCGTTGACCCGGAACGGGAAGCGATTCACCAGAAAGCCCTGCAATACGCAGAAGACCACAAAGTCAGCTACGAAACAGCGGTAACGGCTGTTTCCCCATCAGGAGCATAAGCCATGAAGCATCCGGTAAAGCCAACCCTCACCCTCACTGTAACCGCATCCGCAGCCATCACCGGCGGACGGTTTGTATCACCAACCGGCGGCACACCATCCGCAGGCGGAAACACGTTGGGCGTGGCGTGTACTGATGCTGCAAATGGCAGTGATTTTGCTGTCGATGCGTTGGGCACTGCCATTGTTATCGCAGGCGGAGCCATTGCTGCGGGTGCCGCAGTCAAAGCAGCCGCAACTGGCAAGGCGTTGACACATGACAGCACCAATGCCGTTGTTGCACGCGCCCTGACTGCTGCTGCCGCTGATGGCGACGAAATCAAGGTGATGTTGATCCCGAACTGATCCGGTTCCAACCGAATTTAAAACTGAATTTAAAACTGAATTTTTAGAGATTGCAGGAGAGAAACAATGCCTAGTATGAATGCAGGGCAAGCCCGCGTCATTGACCCGATTATCACGGAAGTTGCGCGTGGTTATAACCACGCAGCAACCCTTGCCTACCCGGAATTGCTCCCGACTGTTCCGGTCGGACAGCGCGGCGGCAAGATTATCGAATTTGGCGCGGAAGAGTTTGAAGAGTACGCCACCGGACGTGCGCCGGGCGCAGATATGGAAGAGGTGAATTTTGGCCATGAAGGTGATGAATACGCCCTGAGCCAGAACGCCCTCGCCGGAAAAGTGCCGATTGAATATCTGGAAGAGGCTGATGCCGTACCGGGCATTGATCTGGCGCGTGTAGCGGTACACAAGGTGATGAAAATCATCGACCTGAAAATTGAGCGTAAAGCCGCAGCACTGGCAACCAGCACTGCCAACTACGCAACAGGCCACCACACCACGCTTTCTGGTAGCTCCCAGTGGAGCCATGCCGATTCCAAGCCAGCCGAGGCGGTTATGCAGAAGAAAGAGGTGGTCGCCAACAAGATCGGGATTGAACCGAACAAACTGATCCTGACCCCGCAATCACTGAATGCACTGTTGACACATACAGATGTGCTCGACCGCATCAAGTACACCCAGAAGGGAATTGTCAATCTGGATTTGCTGGCCGCCTACTTTGATGTGGAGAAAGTCATGGTGGCGCGTTCCCGTGGCAAAAATTCATCCGGCCAATTTGCGCCACTGTGGGGCAATGTGGCGATTCTCGCCTATACCGAAACCGGCAGCCTCGCCAGCATGGGCACACCGAGTTTTGGCTACACCTACCGTTTGCGTGGTTATCCACTGGCAGAGCAGCCCTACTACAACAAAAGCAAGCGTTCGTGGATTTATCCGGTCGTAACTGAAGACACACCAGTTATTGCTGGCAACGAAGCGGCCTTCCTGTTCAACGGCGTTTCTGCATAAGGGAAAACAGACATCATGAAAAAAACATATCCGGTCAAGCAACCACTTGACCATGACGGAAAAAGCTATCGACCCGATGTGGATTCGGTTGAGATGGAACCCAAAGAAGCCGCGCCGCTGATTGCAGCGGGCGTGCTGGGTGAAACTCTGGATAGCAGCACTGGCGAGCAATCCAATTCTGCCGATGCTGCGTTTCTGGAAAACCTGCAACAGCAGCTCGACGCAGAGAAGGAGAAGAATGCCCCGTTGCGGGAAGAGCTTGCGCAGGCACTGGCACGCGCCAAGCAGCTTGAAATTGACCTTGCCCAAAACAAGAAAGAAGAGGCCAACCACAAGCGGCGTGCGACCAATGCGCTGAAAGAGGTGGATGCGCTGAAAGAAGAAAACCAGAAACTGCTGGATGAAAAGCAGTCGCTGGAACTGGAAATCGCCCAGTTGAAGGAAAAGGCTGAATAGCCATGCCTTACGCCACCGCTGCCGATCTGCTGCAACAGGCCAACCTGCGCGATGTGATGGAGTCCATCGCCGGGCAGGATGACCTGATGGTGATCGACGTCAAGCTGTTGCGCGATACCGTCAACAACACCATTGACGGAGCGGATAGCTGGACAGAGATGGAGACCGAGACCGCCAATGCAATGGTGGCACGGATCAGCACCGCGCTGGAACGCGCCGAAGAGAAGGTGAACGCCTACCTCGGCAACCGTTACCAGTTGCCGCTGTCCAGCGTGCCGGAGCTGCTGAAAGGGGTGACATGCGATCTGGCATTGAGCCGCTTGTATGTTTCCAACGTCCCGGAACAGGTGGAGGAACGCCGCAAAGAGGCGATCCGCCTGTTGGAGCAGATCAACACCGGAAAAGTTTCGCTGGGGCTGGATGCCACCGATCAGGAAGTGGCGGGTGACAGCCTTGAAGCGGTGGGCGTTGCGCCGGGGCGTACTTTTAGCCACGACACACTGGCGCAATTCTGATGTCGATTGTACTGCCCGACCATCAGGAATGGATTGACCGCATCCAGCAAAAGCTGATGAAGGACGAACAAATCCTGAAAAAAGTGGACGGCGTGGTTGATTTTGCCGCCGCCCAGGGAGAGACCCGCATCACGCCAGCAGTATGGGTGATCCCCAACCATGAATCCGGCAATGGAAAACCGCTTGGACAGGGGCAAAACCTGCTGACCGTCACCATTGCAATTGCGGTACAGAACCATCGGGACAGAACCGGCAAATACGGCCACGCGGAGCTGATGCGGATACGCCAGAAACTGCTGAACGCATTGCTGGGCTGGACGCCGCCCAACTGCTTTCAAGAAGCGATTTTTTTGAAAGGGCAAATGCTGAGTTTTGACCAATCCACCATCTGGTATGCCGATGAATACCAGACATCTTATTTGTTGAGATAGAGAAATGTCACATATCGCACAACACATTGATCAGGCGTTACTGATTGGGAAGCTGGAAACCACCTACGGGACTGATGCAACCCCAACCGCCGCAGCCAACGCAATCCGCGCCCTGAATGTAAAGATTACCCCGCTGGCAGGCGGTACGACTGAACGCCCGCCAATGGGAGCCAGCATGGGCGCAAAACCAAAACTGCACATCAACAAGCACGTACTGATTGAGTTTGATGTGGAGCTGATTGGTTCTGGCGACATTGGAACCGCACCTGCATGGTTCACGCTGGATCGCGCCAGTGGAATGCAGCATGTATCGGAAAGTTTCACCGAAGCAGCAGATACTGACGAAATTAGCGGGGACATTAACGATGACACCGATACAGGCGATACTGTTGCACTGTTTACGCTGCTGCCGACTTCCAACATCACTGAAAGCCTTTCGCTCTATTTCTACCAGAACGACACAATCCACAAGATTTTAGGGGCGCGGGGCGGCTGGAGCCAGAAATTCAGCGGCTCACCATTGCGGCACTACTCGTTTGTGGGGCTGTATACCCAGCCAACTGCGGGAACCATTCCAGCAAGCATCGACTATTCCGCGTTTGATACTAAGCCTGTGCAGATGACCAAGGAAAACACGCCGATCATGCAACTGGGCGGGTATGACCTTGTAACCAGCTCGTTCGATATTAACAGCGGCATCACGCCGAAATTCCGCGATCTGGTCAATGCAGCCGGGGTGCGGATCAGTGACCGCAGCATTTCCGGTTCCCTCACCATTGAAAAACCGGCCATTGGAGACAAGAACTTTTTTGCGCTGGCGGAATCAGAAACGCCGGTTGCGTTCCGTATGCAGCACGGCACAGAGACGGGGAACATTATTGATATTGCGGCGGATAACGTGCAAATCCTCCAACCCAATTATGCGGAGGAAGACAAGATCACCATGCTCACCATGCAGTTGCTCTTCCTGCCCAGCGGCAGCGGCGACAACGAGATCAAGTTTATCGCCCGGTAAAGCGACCACCCCGGCGCGTTGCGCCACCCCTCCAACGGAGGGGAATACCACTTTTTTGAAACTCCCTTTCATTTTTTGAGGAACCCGAACGATGTTCAAACTGAAAAAAATTGAGTCCGTATGGTGGACTGTAAAGATCAATATGCCTGTCGATGGCGGTGACACCAAAGAGATCAAGTGCCAGATGCAGTTTAAGTATCTGGAGCAGGATGCGCTCGACAAGGCGATGAAAAAGAAAGATTCGGAGCTGCTCAAGGATGTCGTGCTGGACTGGAAAGAAGTTGGTGATGAAACAGGCAACGAGCTGCCGTTCAGCGAAGAAAACCTGAGCGCAATGACCAATATTCCCTACGTGCGCGTCGCAATGGTGAATGCATTCAACCACATGACTATGGGGGCGAAAACAAAAAACTAACTGATGCCGCACGCCATTGGGCGCGTGGCACACCTGAAAAACCGAAAGACGACAAGAACAGCATGGTGGAGCAGCTCAAAGCCTTCAATGCGCCGGAGTCGGTGATTGCGAAGTACACGCAATCTACAGAGCCGGAGACGGTCTACATCTGGGAAGAGAGTGCCCCGATGTGGGACTTGTTCCTGCGTTGCCATACCTGCTGGGATTATCTCTCCATCCCCACACCAGCCGGGGCAATGATGCGCCCGAAGGGGTTGAACTACAGTGAATGCCGGAACGTTGCCAGACCACTGAAACTTGATCTGGACGCCATGGAGACGTTTGACCTGCTGCAAGCGATGGAAAACGCCGCGCTGGAGGAATGGCGCAGTGAGTGACCAGCAGATCGTCCTTTCGGTACGGATGAAAGCCGACGGCTCCGGGCTGGTCGGCGAAGTCGTCAAAGGCGAGCGCAGCCTTGATCATATAGGCAAAACCGGCGAACGCGTCGGCAAGCAGATCAACCAGGGCGCAACCTATGCCAGTGATGGTTTCAAAACCTTGCGCAACCAGATTCTGGCTGCGTTCACTGCCGCAAAAGCGTTTCAGGAAATCAAGCTTGCTGGCAACACCTTCATGTCGTTTGAAGCATTGCACGCTTCTATCGGCGCAGTTTCAGACAACTCACAGGAGGCAGCAGAACGTCTTGAGTTTCTGGAAAAGGTGACAGACACCTACGGACAACGCCTGCTTCTATTGGGAGACAACTATAAAAAATGGCTGGGCGCAGTTGAGGACACCAATCTTGAAGGATTGAAATCCCAAAAGGTGTTTGCTGCCATGATGGAGACATCGGCTGCGCTCCACATGAGCAATGAGCAAACAGCCCTTTCTTTGAATGCACTGGCGCAGATGGCCTCCAAGAGCACGGTTTCAATGGAGGAGTTGAAGCAACAATTGGGCGACCATTTACCCGGCGCACTCAATCGTGCCGCCGCTGCAATGGGAATGGCAACCCCTGAATTCATCAAACTGGTGGAAGAAGGGAAGATTCTGGCGGAAGATTTACTGCCCAAGCTGGCAGAAGCCCTGCATCGTGATTTTGGCGAATCCGCGCTTAAAGCTGCAAACCTTTCCCGCGCTGGCATTAACCTGTTCATGAATGAAGTGGATTCATTGCGGGAAAGTTTCGCGGATGGATTCATGGATGAATTTAATGAATCGCTGCGGGATACCACTGAACTGTTGGACAGCGCCAGTTTTCAGCGAGGAATCGAAGAGTTTGGCGCATGGACGGGCGACCTGATTGGGGCTGCGCCCGAAGCAGCGCGTGCGCTTGCCGATTTAGCGGATGAGGCGGAAATTGCCCTGGTCGCACTGACTGGATTGTTGGTAGCCAAAAAACTTGGCCCAATACTGAATGCCATTAGTGCCAATGGCTACAAGGCAAGTGCAGCATTATCCAAACTGGGCAGCGATTTTGTGTTCCTGAACAAGCAGGAAAAACTGTTTGCCGCCGGAGCTGCCGCCGCCACTGCAAAAACACGTCTGTTTGCTGGTGCTGCTGGCGTTCTACGCACTGCTCTTGGTGCAATTGGCGGCCCCGCCGGAGTTGCAATGCTGGCTGGCACTGCCATTGCCTACTTCGCAACCCAGTCTTCCGCTGCGGAAGAACAGGCCGAATTGTTGCGTGATTCCATTGATGATTTGACCCGAAGCTGGGAAGACTTGGGGCGCGTTGCGCTTGCACAAGGGTTGACTGATCTGGAGTTGCGCAGGGAACAAATCCGACAAGAAATGCAGGACATTATTTTCCAGCGTGAACATCTAAACACGCAAGCCGGAGGAAACCAGAAAGAACGAACCGAGCAGGTCAAACGGCTCAATGATACATATGGCGACCTGCACGACCGCCTCAAGCAGATTAATCAGCTTGAAGAGAAGATGGAGCAACGTCTGGCAGATTTGCGTGCCGGACGGGAAAGCAAAAATTTTGCCGATGAACTGTTTGGAAAAACGGAAGCTGTTGATCCAACCAAAGCTATCAAAGTAGGCGACGGCCTTGACGACAAGGAATGGGAAAAACGCCTCAAGAAAGTACGCGATGCATTGCTGGATACGTTGCCCGTCTACGAGGCGATGCGCCAACGTGCCGATGCATGGCGCGATGCGATGCTGGATGGTCTGGATAAAACCGCCATCGGTTATGAAGAATTTAAACAGGATGTGCTGGTTGCCCACCAACACATGCTGGAAGAGTCGGTAAAAGCCGAAGAGGAAGCGGCAGAAGAGAAGCTCCGCGCCAGCACCTACTGGCTCGACGGCGTGAAGCGGGCAATGCTTGACCAAAGGGAAGAGGCAGCAGATCACGCCACTTTCATGGAGAACATGGTCACAAAAGCGTACCAGGGCATGGGGGACGCCGTTGTTGAACTCCGTCGTACTGGTGAATGGAATTTCGGAAGAATGGTTGATTCCATGATCGACGACCTGATCCGCTTCCAGATGCAGCAGGCGATGACACAGGCATTTGGCAACGAAGGCGGATTGATGTCGCTACTTAATTTTCTGCCCGGGATTGGCGGCGAAACCGCCGGCAGCACTGGCGGCGAATACATCGACAGTTGGCGCTACCACAACAAGTTCGCCGACGGTGGCGTGATGACCGAATACGGCCCGATTGAGCTGAAAAAATATGCGCGGGGCGGCATTGCCCGTTCCCCGCAGTTGGCGATGTTTGGCGAAGGTTCGGTGCCGGAAGCGTATGTGCCGTTGCAAGATGGCAGAACCATTCCGGTCACACTCAACGCGCAAGGCGGCGGTGCATCGAATGTAACAGTCAACGTGATCAACGAAACCGGCGGCGAAGTGGAGCAACAACAACGTACCGGGCCGGACGGCGAGCAGATTATTGACGTATTTATCCGCGAGGCAGAACAAAAATTTGCAAGTGATATTTGGGATGGAAGAGGCGCAATTGCCCAAGCGATCCAGCATCGTGGCGGGGTCAATTTTGCTTCGGGTGCAAGCTAGAGGCATGAATTGTGGCAACTAGCATCATCTACCCCCCCACCTTGCCATCCCCGATGGCAAAGCCTTACAGCGTGTCGCCAGTGGACAATGTTGCCCGCACACAGATGGAAGCGGGCAATACGGTCAGCCGTGTGCTGTTTACCGTGGTGCCTGCGGATGTATCGCTGGAGTTTCGCTTCAACATCCGGGAGATGAAGATTTTTGCGGCGTGGTATGAGCACACACTCAATTCTGGCACCAACTGGTTTTTGATGGATTTGATCCTCACCGGAGAGCCGGAATCAGTGGAGGCGAAGTTTGTCCGGCAGTGGAGGCTGACAAGTGCAGTCGGGTCAGAACGGGCTGTGCGGGCAGAGGTGAAAACCCGCAGCCTGCCGGTGTTGACAGCGGATGAACTGGCAGAAGCACAGGCGGGATTCCCGATGCCGGATGTGGCGCTCACCAGTCAGGTGGACATTGCCCATGCGATGTTTGAGGACGAGGACTATTTATACAACATCTTTGCACAGGCAGGCGACTGGTGGGTGGAGCGTTGGAGCCGGGTGGATATGAGCATGTCCCGCACGCTGATCCATTCCGGTACGCCGGTTCCGGCTGATCTGGCGGCGTTGCAGGCATTGAGCTACACATAGGGAATGAACGATGAGCTTTAACGACTCGGTTGCTGGTGTTATTACCCAAACTGGAACAGATGACGACCTTTCCGAATTGGCTGGAAAATACGCAGTGGCTGTCCGTGATCTGAACGGCCACAAAATCTACATATTGCCGTGGACTAGCCAGAGCGATTGCACCGTTCTGAAAATTCAGGGAACACTTACCATTTCTGGCGGCATGGATACGCTGGAGACCCTCTCTGTCGGGCGCATTGAGATTGAGAGCGGTGGCACACTCATACTGGGTTATCAGCGCGGACAAGGAGGTGATATTTTTGCCGACCACTTGCATGCTGCCCTTATTCATCCCGGAAAAGGTGGCTTTTCCGAAAGCAATGGGTCTTCGGACGCAGAGGACACTGACGGAAACTACCTATGGGACGCAAAAAAACCCTTTCTAGGAGTAAGAAACGGCGGCTCATTGTACTGGATTTGCGGTGGCATTCGCTGCTGGGGCGGCTGGCGATTTGAGGGTGGATCAACGGTTCGCATTGGTTATGGCCTGAAAAACAAGCCGTGGCTGGACACCCGCCTTGTGGAACGTGATGGCGCCAACCGTGGCGTGGGACAGGTGCTCTATAACAAAGCAGCAGACTTTGAGATCAACGGACTTAAAATTTTCGGCAAACCGGACGGAACAGACGCAATCAACGGAGACTACACCAGCGGCTTTCTAATCGCGCCATTAGAAGCTCCCGCAAGGATGGACGGGATCGAGCTGTACGGCACAAAGGGGGTTATTACCGGATCATCCTCTATCGCAAGTACAAAAAACATTCTCTTCAAAGACTACGCTGGAAACCTTGGGGGAGGGAATGATTTTTACGACCTGAAAGCACATGACGCCAATGGACAGTTAAATCTGGTTTTACAAAATAGCGCGGTCGGCAGCTCCGTACTGGCGCATTTTAATGGCGGTGGTTACGGGGCAAAAGCTGCGCTGTTTGTATCCACAACTGTGGAGCCAACCTTAGTAGACGATGATGGATCAACGATCAGTAACGGCATTGCTGTATTACAGGAAGGCGCTGGCGGTGCATATCGGTATCAAGCAAACGGCGGAACCGGCCTGCTGGATGGCGCATGGACAAGATCGTCCGCATTTTCTGCTGGCCCTGGTGATATGCCTGCTGCCGAGGCTGGCAACGGGGTGTTGGTTAGTTACCACAATCAAACCATAGCCAACAACAGGGATTATTTTGGCGCAAATGATACAACTACACTGTACAGCTATGCCTATGGCAAAAAACCGACCTCAATCCCCAATGTCAACCTGCGCACGCTCGGCGGTGTAGCGCCGGAGGTCGTCTTTTTTGATGACCCCAATATCACTGAATCCAGTGAAGCAACAGTGGCGGCCTATACCACACTCGACAACGCAGCAGAACTGTATGATTTTGCCAGCCACCACAAGAGCACATCGGGCGGCGTAAACTGGCCCAATATCTGGGAACCACTGGTTAGCGCACAAAATGGCCGGGTGCATCTGAAACCCGGCTATACGCTACGGATAGATGCAACTGCAACGGACGTTTACAACCTTTCCGGCACAACCCTGACGGTCAAATCCAGCAGCTTTGATATGACCGGCGTGACCGCCGACACCGTTACCACGGCAAATGACGCTGTATTGACCGGCGAGTATGTCAAGGCGAACGGCAAGGTGGATGTGGTGATTACCGGCCTGCCTGCCGGTCTGGTCGCTGTGGCAGGCATCTGGAAAGATGGCGAGGATCGCGCCACTACAATGATTACAGGTCAGGTTACTGATGGAGCTGCCACCAGCATTACCATTGAAGCCGACCCGGATACCAGCTACTGGCTGGTTGCTGATGCCCGCCGCCACAACCGCATGGAGGCGACGCCGATCAACAGCGGGCTGTATGGCGCAACGGCGCAGGTGCAACTGGAACCGATTATTGACCCACTGGGTGCGCAACTGGTTCCACTACAAACCGATTTGACCGCTGCACAGCAGGCAGAAGCCGCCCTGATTACCTATGACGCCGGAACCGGCAACGTGCAGTTTGGTGACAATGGCGGCACACCATTCAGCCGGGAGGCGATTATCTGGAAGCTGGAGATGATCCAGTCCAGCGCAGGCATGCTGGTCAACCCGCTCACCGCAAAAATTTACCGGAACGGGCAAATTGATCTGGACGCAAGTTCCACGCTCAAAATGATGTCCGCCACAGGCGTGACCCATGCGCCCGATATTTCTGTGGTGACATTCACCAAAGGAATGGAGCGCCCACCGGCATCGGATGTTTTCGACTTCGCCAATGGGCATCTCTACTTCAACCTCGGCGCACCGATTGTTGCTGATCTGGGCGGGATGGATATTGCCTCGCAGACCAGTCTGAATTTGGTGAAGGCAAAAACCGACAACTTGCCTGCTGACCCTGCCAGTGAAACCAATGTGGATGCAGTGGCAGGTGAGGTCTGGACAGTCGGAACCCGCGAATTGACCGTTGCCGCCGGATTGACAACCGCACAGGAAACGAAACTGGATGCGGTGAAAGCCCAAACCGACAACCTGTGGTTCCACACCCCTGCTGCCGGGCAAAATGCAAAATCCCCCGGCACTGCCTTCAAGACACTTGCTTGCCACATCGGGATGATCGGAGATATTCCAGCGATGGCGGCAGAGGTATGGAACAACAACGCAGGGATAGATACCCTGCGACAGAATGTGCTGAACACATACGGCGTGGCAAAAACAAGTGATATTCCATTGGCTGCCGATATTGCAACGGCAGTTGATGCAGCATTGCTGGATGCCGGGGATGCGACCGACCTGCTGACTGCAATCCAGCAAAAAATTGACGCGATTAACGAAGCATCCGGCGGTGTACTGGTTGGAGCAATTGCCACAGCGGTACGCACAGCAATTGAAGGCAGCACCGCTGGCTTGCCGTTGAGCACAGCAGCGCTGGATGCAATCTGGACTCGCGCAACCCGCACCCTGACATCATCGCCATTAACTGCCGGAGATGTCTGGGGCTACGGAACCCGCGAACTGACTGTTGCTGCCGGATTGACAGCCACACAGGAAGCGACACTGGATGCAGTAAAAGCCAAAACCGACAGCTTGCCTGCTGACCCTGCCAGTGAAACCAATGTGGATGCAGTGGCTAGTGAGGTCTGGACAGTCGGAACCCGCGAACTGACTGTTGCTGCCGGATTGACAGCCACACAGGAAGCGACACTGGATGCAGTAAAAGCCAAAACCGACAGCTTGCCTGCTGACCCTGCCAGTGAAACCAATGTGGATGCAGTGGCAGGCGAGGTCTGGACAGTCGGAAACCGCGAACTGACTGTCTCTTCCGGATTGACAGCCACGCAGGAGGCTACACTGGATGCGGTGCATTCCGCAGTGACCCATTTTCCGGAGACACCGGCAAACCCGATCAACCCGCTGGTCGAGGCGATCCGTGACGAAATGGAGCGCAGTACGGGCATGCTGAAATCAGCCAGGGATTCCGCACGGCTGGCAGCTTCCCTGCGCGGAGCAGGAGGGTCGTGACATGACGCTACGCATCGGTGATGGAAATACAGCCATGCAGGAGGCGGCATTTGCTGCAAGCAATGGCGGACTGATCTACCACTGCATCTCGCTGTTCCATCCGAGCTTTGTGCTGGAGGATGGCAGCCCGACTGCAATCCGTGTGGTGTGGGGGGAAGAGGCCATTACCGCCCGTACCCCAACGGATGATATTGCCAACCCGGATGCACTGGTTGATTTCGAGCCTATGTACTTCAAGTTTACCGACTTCAAAATCGGCGAGGAAGGCGCAGAGGCTCACATTGCCCTGCAAGGCACTTCATCAAAGATACAGTCGCAAGTCGCCGCCGCACAGCAGGCAGGCCAAACCATCGAAATGGTTGCCAGCCAGTACCTGCCAGCCAGTCTGGAAACAGGGCCGGATGTGGTGTACCCCACACCGCTGTGGATCAACGAGGTTTCGTCCACAATCAACGAGACTCGCGCAAAAGCAGTGGCATACAAGCTACAGGACATGCTCTTTCCTGCCGATACTTACAATATCGAAAATTCATCGGGTCTGTACCAATGAACGGCTGGTATCTGGACTATTTTGGCAAGCCTTACGTTCCCGGCGCAGAAGGGCCGGACAGCTACGATTGCTGGGGACTGGTGAGGGCGGTGCAACGGGCGCAATTTGGCATCGACATTCCGGCACTGGGGCAGGAGATAGACCGTGAAAGCGCGTTGCAGGTGCGGCGTGCATTCCGGGATTCGCCAGAACGGGACAACTGGGTGGAAACCGCAGAGCGGATCGACGGCCAGCCGGTTTTCCTCTACCGCTCCGAGGCTACATGGCGCAATGACACGCCGGGGCATATTGGTCTCTGGATGGATGTAAATGGCGGATCGGTGCTGCATGCATTGCGGGCTGCGGGCGTGGTGGTTTCTGACCGGGCTGCGCTGCATCTGGATGGCTGGACGCATTTTCGCCATTTTAGGAGAGCCTGCCATGATTGAGGTCAGATACTATCCCAACCCGTTCCGGAAAACGCATCTGAAACAGTATTCGGTGCCTGCGGGAACTACGCTTAATACCTTGATCAAAAGTGCCGCTGCCGGTGGTTTTCACCCGCTGGTGGCGCACCTTGGAAACGGGCAGTTTTTGCTGCGGGCAAGCTGGGACGAGCCATTGCCGGAGGGGATGCAGATTGACCTGCATGCGGTTCCTGCCGACACCGGCGGCGGTGGTGGCTCCAACCCGTTGCGGACAGTGGCCATGATTGCGCTGATGGTGTATGCACCGCAAATAGCGGGTGCCATGTTTCCCGGAGCGACCGAAGCGACACTGGGACTGGCAAGAATGGGCGTCATGGCGGTGGGCATGCTGGCGATCAACAAGATCATGCCGCCAGCGGTGCCTGCATCGCAGAACAGAAAGGCACTACCTGCCGCCTCGCCGACCTACACCCTGACAGCAGCCAATCGGTTGCGCCCGGATGCGCCGATTCCGGAGTTGTATGGCAAGTACATGACGACGCCTGACCATAAATCCTACCCCTATTCCTACTTTGCGGAGGATGACAGCAACAGGCAGGTGCTGCACCAGTTGCTTTGCATCAGCAAGGGCCATGCGCGTATCCACAGCATTTTTTTTGGCAACAGCCCGATATTTAACCTCTTCGACTATTGGGAAGATTCCAACAAGATTCTGGAAGATTATCTGTCTGATAATGGATGGGGGCCATACCCGAATTTTTCAGGAGGGTCAGTTGACAGTAGACCTGTGAAGGTAGAAGTGCTCCACCCCGGCGATACGTTGACCCTGTTTGATACTTCGGTGATTCCGGTGAAAGAGGCGGAAGGGCTGGAATTGCATGAACAAGGTACCGAGTTTGGCCCATTTGTGGTCAACCCGCGCCACACCGAAATCCACGGGTTTTCTGTTAATTTTGAAATACCGGGATTGAGGAGTCTGAGCGGCGCAGACACAGCGAATGCGACCATTTCTGTCAAAGTGGAAATCGCAGCCGTGGATGAAGAGGGGCAGCACTTTCATAGCAGCGACTCGTGGACAATGCTGAAAGAAAACGATGCAGACGAATACTCTTTTGAAATTACAGACAACACGCCGGACAGGTTGCGGAAAACCGTCTATTTTGATGTTGAGCCGGGACGCTATGCCATCCGGTTCTGGCGTTCGGAAGACGATGCATCCAACATAGCCGGAAACCTCAACCGGATTTTTATCTCCGGCGTGTACGCGCACACCTACAAGCAAAACCAGCTACCCGGACTTGCCTATGCAGACCGGAAAGAGATTCTTGAGAACACCGCCCTGATAGAGAGTGAACTGGTGATGATCCGAAGCAGGTGGATACAGCTCCATATTGAATTTGATGAAGGGTTGTACAGAACTGCCTCCCGCTCTACATGGGATATAGACACCTACTGTTCTGGCGCAGTGAAGATCGTGATATGGGATGGCGTCTGGGACATCCCTGAAGATCAGCACACCAGTCATTTGCCGCCCAGAGTATATGTTATTCGCTACCAAGACACTTATGAGGGAGAGTGGTCTGGCGGATTTTTTGCGCTCACTAACCCCTATACCAAGAGTCGTCCATTACCGTCCGCAGGCAGAATCCAGTTTCAAAACCAGCATTATGCGGATACTGCGAGGTATCGCCGATTCTGCATCTATGCGGTACGCGCACGGCTGGCAGACGGTTCGCTCTACACCCATCTGCTGGATACGCCATTCTGGACAAGAACCGGCAATGAGTACAACGATCTGGATATAGCTGCGCTCTGGACGGAAATTGAGACTGCTGCCGGACAATCGGTACTGCTGGAAGAGGATGATTATGAAAGCCTTATGGTTCCGTGGGAGAGCCAGGGGAGTTTTACAAAAGAAGGGATGCGGTTTTATTTTTTCACCCGGAAAAGCCGTCCTGACTACCACCAGATCAGCCGTATTGACAAAGAGAGCACAACATCAACCAGTGTTGCGCTCCAGATTTCCATGCGCGAAGAAGATGAGGATTCGCCCAGCATACTGACTTCCGGAACCGCAACCTTTCATAATCTCCCGGGCGGAATGACTGCAAACTGGGATGCCAGCACTGGAAAAGTAACCATTACCGGCAACCATACCGAAAAATTTACAATGGCAATGGAGCTGGATGACATTGCGGTTGAATATGAAAAATTGCGCTCTTTCTCTCTGTTCCGCCCTGATTTGTACCCGGAAATCGAAAGCGGTGGATACAGCCTGACAGAGTTCCTGAACCCATCATTCAGCAACGGTTTTGACTGGATCAACAGTGAGGATTCCGCGTTTCAGACAGTGTTTATGGAGCGCGTCAACAGCGGATTTTACAACCTGCGCGACACGGACGACTACAGGCGCACCCCCAAACCGTGGCTTGAGTTAAAAACCAGCCTGAACCTTTACAACGACAGTGGCTGCACCCTGCTGGCGATGAAGATCACCTCCAGCGAGGCGATGTCTGCATTGACCCGCCAGCCGATCCGGGTGCTCGCGGAGCGCATGGTGCCGCACTGGAATCCGGACACCGGCACTTTTGATGACGGGCTGGTTTCCAGCCAGAACAATCTGCCGGACATTGCTTTCGAGATGTTGCGATCCAGCCGCAAAATCAGGGATCGGAACATTGATTTCCCCGGCATCCATGAAGCGTTGACCCCGCCTGACGGAAAGGTCGAAACCTTCAATGCGGTGTTTGACCAGTCCAGCACGTTGCATGAGGCGTTGAACCTTGTGGGGCAGGCGGCCATGAGCCAGCGCATTGATCTGGGGGGCAAGACCTCGTTTGCGCGGGATTGCCCGCATGATGTGCCGACAGTTGCATTCGGGATGCACAACATCATTCAGGGTACATTTTCGATGACCCAGCATTTGCGGGGTGATGACAGCCCGGACGGGATGGTGGTGCGCTACATTGATGCCGCCAACTGGCGCGAAAGCCGGGTGACTATTCCGGTATCCGGAGGTGCCAAACCAGTAAAACCCACTGAGGGCGGCCTGTTTGGATGCACAGACAGGGAGCATGCAGAGGCTGTTGGAACCTACCGGCTGATGCGGGGCATCCACCGCAATACCACGGTCTCTTTCGAGACCGATCTGGCAGCGCAACTGATCTCTCCGGGAAAACCGATTTATGTCAGCCACCCACTGCCGGACTGGGGGTTGAGCGCGGAGGTGGTGGATTTTGGTGGCTGGCATTATGACGCAAGCCGATCCGCAGGGGTTCAATATATTGCGGATGCATGGACTGGCAATCTGGATGTGGATTTTTCCATCCCGTCTGATGATACAGAGAAGTTTGGAATGTGGGTGCGCCTCTCGGTTCCAGTAACAGAGCTGACCTATGAGGCAGAGGATGAGTGGTGGA
Organism: uncultured Piscirickettsiaceae bacterium; assembly: GCA_964344325.1. Classification (GTDB taxonomy): domain Bacteria; phylum Pseudomonadota; class Gammaproteobacteria; genus CAYFMX01. The sequence continues at coordinate 30,275 of CAYFMX010000011.1, read as the reverse complement.
TATTGCTGGTTGGGCAGGATGGAAAACCGCACGGCCCCTTCAATTGCTGGCGGCCACGGGCAGATTCCCCATCCCCATTGGAGCAGGCGATTGCAGCGCAGGATGATGGCTGCACGCTGGTGCTTAGGGAAGCGTATTACAGATGGCAAATCATTGGCAGCGTACCACAAATGATCCCTTATACCGGCGGCAATGCAGAGCGCACCCGCTGCATGGTGAACACTGAACGCGGGGCAAACAATTTTGCCATGAAGATGAAAGTGTTGCCCGGTGGTGTGGAACCGCTGGGGCGTAATAACAGCGGGGAGTACCGCTTCCGCATTACCGCAGTCAATGACAGCGAAGATGCTTATCCACCGGGGTATTACGAATGAATGCGAATATGAATGAACCACTAACCAAAGGCTGGCTGGAAGAGCAGAAGGGCGTTCGTTCGCTGACGCGCTTGCTGGCGTTGCTATCGTTTGTTTTTAGCGTGGGATTTGGGCTTTTCGCACTGTTTGGCCCCATAGAGAGAATGGATACCGCGCTGAAACTTTCGCTGGGATTTGGCGGAACCGGAATGGCGGCAAAATTTGGGGGCAGATTCGCGGAGTCGTTTGGAATTCAGAGGAGGCGTTGATGGATGCATTTATGAATATTGTTTTAGGGACTGCCGTGATTGGTTTGTTTGCGGCGATTGGTTTTTTGATAAACAAGTTGATTAAGAGCGCTTGATTATGCTTTGGGATCACTCAACCGACGGATGCTCGGCACCGAAGAGGATTAAGCCGCATTTGCCGAAAACTTGGAAAGAAGCATGTCAGCAGCATGACTTTCGCTACCGTAACGGCACGATCAGCCGACAGGAAGCGGACGAGATGTTCTGGGCGGACTTGCGCAGATTGGGCGGCCGGGCATCCCGGTTTGGTGGCGCATGGCTGGCATGGCGTGTGGTTTCAATATTTGGGAAAAAGCATTTCAACTATGAGGAACGGGAACGGTATCTGGCGCGACGCCGGACTGCCGACGAACAGATGCGAATGGAGGGTTTGGAAAAATGAATGTGATGCGTTTATTGGTGGTTTTGGTGATGGCGGTTGCGGTTGTTTCGTGCGGAACGCTGGGCAACGACCGCATCAGTGGCGAGGTGGTGGACACGGTGCAGTCGCTCAAAACCGGCGCATTGATTGGCGGCCTGACATCGGCAGTTGGCGCAACGCCGCCCGGTGCAATCGGAGTCGGCGCACTTGCCATGCTGGAAACGAAAGACCAGCGGCGCGAGGTGCGGCTTGCCCGTGAACGCTCGGATCGACTGGAAAAGCAGCTCGCTGCTGCACACAAGCGCGAGATTGAACGGCTGGATCGTCAAAACGTGCAGCTTGCTAATGGGTATATGAAAAAAGATCATCGGGTAAATCAAATCACAGACCCTATTCTTAAACAGCAGGGATTCGACGTGAAACGCCTTTGTGTGAACTGGTGGGATAGCATGTTTGGGGATTGTGAAAACTGATGAAAAGAGCATTTTTATTCACACTGGCTGTGGTGGCGGTGCTGGCCTGCCTGACGGCACTGCTGGAGTGGTTGCCCACAACTGCGGCCCCTGCGCCGTGGCTTTGGGGTGGTTTGGGCGTGCTGGGTACGGCAGGTCTGTTTGTTTTATGGATGCGAAGGGGAAATCAGTGATGAACGCATTGAGAATTGCTGCCGAGCAGCTAAAGAAGGACGAGGGGTTTCGTGGCACTGTTTACAGTGATTTCTACGGCAATTTGACGATTGGCTATGGATTCAACCTTGAATACCCACTGACCGAGGAGGAGTGCGAGCCGATCCTGAATTTGCGGGTACAGAGGATTGATGAAGCGCTACAGGAACGGATTGACAACTATTCCCGGTTGAGCCGAAACCGCCAGTCGGTGCTGATCAACATGGCGTATCAGATGGGGGTTCGCGGCTTGATGAAGTTTGAAAAGACCATCAAATATATTGAGCGTGGCTGGCACCATTCCGCATCCCGTGAAATGCTGGATTCTCAATGGGCGCAGACATTCTCTACCCGCGCTGAACGCCTGTCCGAGATTTACCGCCGGGGATAGATAGCCCGACACATCGGGTTTTTTTGTTGCGCCAAAGCATTGCAAGGCATTGATTGAAAAAAGGATCAGACGCGGTACAATCAGATTGTCTACTACGACAGTCTGGTATTTCCAGCGTTTCTGATCATGAGCAAATCTAATTCAAAATCATTGAAAGCCATCAGTGAAATTTTCGATGGTGCTGTTTTTGTGCTTGAAAAGCATGACATCCCACAGGAGCTGGTTACATCAATCGCAAAGGCACTTTGTGAGCAGATTGTGTTCCAGTTTGGCGGTCGCGAACCCTATATCCCTACCATTGGAAGTTTTCGGAAGCAAAGCCGAGATGAAAATATTTGGGAACAGTTCCGAGGAGATAATTATGGAGATTTGGCTGGCAAGTATGAAATCTCAGAAAGAGCCGTCCGCAAAATTGAGAAGAAAATGAGAGCGAAAGATCGAACCCAAAAATCTCTCGCGTTTTGACCCTCCATTTTTGAAAGAGTCTTTCATTTTTTCATCTCACCTCTTCGCACTTCTTCGCACCTCTTCGCAATTTATCCCACTTTTATATATCTAGTTATCCCACTGCTGCACAAGTGGTCTAATAATTTCAGAGAGTTTTATAGCCTATATTCCTCTTCAAATACTTTGGAAAAAAACAAATGACCACAAGAAAAGAACGGGTTTCCTTTACCTCAGAACAGCGGCGTGATTATGCCAAACTAATGGTTGAAGAAAACTACAGCAACCAAAAGGTAATGGAAATCTCCGGTGCTGGCGCATCAGCGGTGACGCGCTGGAAAAAGCAATAACCGTGAAGAAATGGCAGATAAAACCCCACAGGGGAAGGGGAAGGCATTCACAGCAGAACAACAACGTATCCAGGAGCTTGAAAAACAACTACAGCAGGCCAAACAGGACAATGAAATCCTAAAAAAGGCAGCCGCCTTCTTCGCAAGGGAAAACAGCATGTTACGCTGATCACCGAGCTGAAGGAGGCCAATCCGGACTATACTATCCGCATGCTATGCCGCGTGTTCAATATCAAGGAGAATACCTATTACTACCACCTGAACAAGTTGGAACCGCTTGAAAAACAGCAGATTATCCAAAAAATGCTTCAGATATCGAAAGAAAGTGGAAACACCTACGGGAAGCGCAGAATGAAAAAGGAACTGAAGGCTCAGGGGGTTGAAATTGGTATGTGTCGGACAGCCTCATGGATGAAGGAAGCGGGAATTGTCGCCATCTTTCCTAAAAAGGCGGCATTCTTACCCCAATAACGGCGAAGAGCATTCTAAGACGCAGAATTTATTGCGGCGGAAATTCGATCCTGAAACCTGCCATACCCACTGGGTCGGCGACATCACTTACATCAAAACCTATGCGGGGTGGAGCTATCTGGCCTGCGTACTGGATTTAGGTTCCCGTGAAATCATGGGCTGGGCACTTTCAGGAACACCCGATGCCGAATTGGCAAAGGCTGCGCTTGGACATGCGGTGTGCAAGCACAATCCGGATACTTCAAAACTAATGTTCCATTCTGATCAAGATGTGCAGTATTCCGCACGCAAATTTACCGATTATCTGGACACTCTGCGGATCACGCAAAGCATGAGCCGACGAGAGAATTGCTGGGACAATGCCGTTATGGAACGTTTTTTCAGGAGCCTGAAAGCGGAACGCCTCGACCATTTGGTATTCATCAACCACAGCGCAGTTGTGCATGCGGTGGAAAGTTACATCCGGTTTTATAACTACAGGAGGCTACATTCTGCAATTGACCACCAAACACCTCATCAGCGAACACTTTTGATGAAAAAAGCGGCTTAATTTCTCTCCAAAAAAACTTGACCATTACAATCAGATCAGGATCAGAACCTTCTGGTGCTGGTCAATATACCCAAATCATACAAGCACAAACGGCAAGCAGAGATTATCCGGAATTTGGAAAACCGAGAGAGTTAGGAAAACAGTTTTCAATTGATACCGCTGCACTTGCGGAGGAATTGTTCAAAAAAATGCAAAACCAAGTATCAGCACCAAGCTAAACATCAAGCAGAAAGGGGGACTAATTGGGGGACTGGATGAAAATTAAATTTTCTATCTTGTTGATAGAAAAGAACAATATAGTGGAATATGGCGGAGAGAGAGGGATTCTGGCTCTCTTCCAGAAAACACCATGGCAATCAATCAGTTACTACTGCTCTCACAATTTCAATTGTAACAGTTTTTTGTAGCAAACTGCATGTAATAAAAGACCATTATAGACCAATAGCAAAAAAATAAATACAGCCGCACAGGAACAAAGAGAAAAAACAGCCAAAGTAGCTACTTCATAAGCCCCACCCTACGCAGCCAAAGCCAAACGGACGGCCTCCACTTCGATTCCCACTTTGTCCGCTATATCTTCAGCCCCAATTCCTTCGCTATCTAACCGCCTGATCTCATCTTCACGCACTACACGCTGTACAACACTTACACCAACCCCCAATTGATCCGCTATCTTCCTCATTCCTACACCCTCAGCACGTAACTGGCGTATCTCCTGTTCCTTCTCTGGATCAATTCTCTTTCTTCCGATCTTCTTACCCGCTGCTTTAGCTCGTGCCTGTCCTGCCTTCACTCGTTCGCTAATCATTGATCGTTCAAATTCTGCAAATACACTCAACATCTGGAACATAGCCTTACCCGCTGGCGTCCGTGTATCTAGCCCCTGTTTATGCAGAAATAGATCAACATTATTCGAGTGAATCTCAGATAGAAAACCAACCAAATCTTGAAGGGATCGCCCTAAACGATCTACTGACCATGACATTACAACATCAAACTTACCCCGTACTGCATCTTTCAACAGTTCATCAAATTGGGAGCGTTCATCCCTCCCTTTTGCTCCGCTGATACCATGATCCACGTATTCATGATGGACAATCCAGCCTTTATTCTCTGCAACGCTCCGTAGCTCCTGTAGCTGGTTTTCTGTGGTCTGTCCGTCTGTGGATACCCTAGCGTAGATTGCTGCTCGTATTTCCTTCTGCATATCACCACCTTAATTATTCATGGCTTGGATGGTGTAATACCTTTTAGCATTTAACTTGTACGGATAACAACACTTACCCATTCTTCCACTGCTGCTGATAGCAGGGGCATGGAGCCTGTTGGGATTGGCTTTGGTTGTGCTGTGGTAATTGCTGGTGCTGGTGGTGTCTCTACTACTTCGCCCTGATTCCGTAGTTTCTTGTCTTTGGCTGCACGGATAGAAGCTGCTTGAAGTTCACGCGCTACTTTTACCCAATCAGGAGAACTGGGGACAAGATTCAGTTGTACATTGTCCCACGTTAGCACCTCTTCAGCTTCACCAATGAAGAACACACCCAAATCACCACGGGCGTATTCATAGCGATTCACGCTGTCTAGTGCTTCTAGTGTTTCCTCACTTTCCTCGAATGAACCACCATCAAAACCACTCAGGCGGGTTTCTTCATTCTCTTCCAATAAATGAGAATAGTAAACATCCCCGATATGCTTGATTTGATCGTCTGAAAGTTCCTGTAGGGGAGGCTGGGCTAACTGTTCTAACTTCCTACGGTGGGCTTCAAACTTCTCATCTACCTCAATAGCAGCAATACGGACAAGCCTCAGGGCTTCCCGATAATCTTTAGTTTTGAGTGAGAAAGTTTCTTCACGTTTGCCGTACGTATCCCGAATATCTACGGGTACTGCTGCACAGTGATAATAGACCGCCCCACGGCGAAACAAACGGGTATGACCGGACATCTTCTCCATGAACTCCACTGTAACAGTTCAATGTAACAATGAGAAGAATAACCGATTGATTTTACGTAAGTTATTGAGATTTCAATGAAGAAAAAACAGGTGGCGGAGAGAGAGGGATTCGAACCCTCGATGGAGCTATTAACCCCATACTCCCTTAGCAGGGGAGCGCCTTCAGCCGACTCGGCCATCTCTCCGGAGGAAGCGGCGTATTCTATGACTGGTTTGTCAATTTCTCAACCGAAAATTTAGCAAATCCGCACAAAATTCTAGGAAACTCGACACACAAAAACATAGATAAAAAATCCCCGGGTCAAACCGGGGATTCAGATGCAAAACACCAACGGAAATTTCTGTGGTTACGCGCAGCCGCCGCCTGCAGAGCCGCATGTCCCGCAAGCCGCCGGTGCTTTGGTATTCTTAAATGAGAAACTCGGACCTTGCGGCGTGTTAACGAAATCAATTTCCACGCCATCCAACGTCTCCAAACACTGCGGATCGACATAAATGCTGAGGTCACCGGATTCCAAAATCGCGTCATTATCATTGGTCTGGTCAGCGAAAGTCATACCCCATTGTGTCCCGCTACAGCCACTGCCCGCTACATAAACCCGTACACCCTTGATCTTTTCGTTGTCCTCGGAAGAGACTAATTGCGCCAACTGGGAGACCGCTGCATCAGAAATTTTGAATTCGTCGGTAATTTTTTTCGCCATATCTCAGCACCTTCTTATAGAATTGAAAGCGGCGCATTCTAGCATAACCTGTACGGTCTTTTGCTGGATTCGTTTGAAAATTTTGACAAACCGCATCTTCCACGAAAACTCAACTTGGCTTATGGAAAACAAGACAATCGCTTTTATCGGCGGCGGCAATATGGCATTCAGCCTGATCGGCGGCCTAATCGCCAGCAACGTCCCCGCAAACCACATCCGCGTCGCTGACCCGGATCAGGAAAAACTCGATGCGCTGGCAGCGCGTTTTGGTATCCGACCTTTCACCAATGACAACGCCAGAGCAGTTGATAGCGCAGATGTCGTTCTGCTCGCAACGAAACCACAAAAACTGAAAGAAGTCGCGCAAGAAATCGCGTTGGCAATCCAGCATAGCCGACCACTGGTGCTCTCTGTCGCTGCGGGCGTACGCGAAACGGACATCCAGAATTGGCTTAGCAGTAATGACGGCAATAGCGAAAACAAGTTGGCGATTGTGCGTACGATGCCCAATACACCTGCCTTACTCGGCTGCGGCGCGACAGGCCTCTACGCCAATCTGCACGTTTCTAAAGAACAAAAAGGACTGGCAGAATCAATTTTGCGTGCGGTTGGGATCACCGTCTGGCTCGAAAAAGAAGAACAATTGGATGCCGTTACTGCAATTTCTGGCAGTGGTCCTGCCTATTTCTTCCTCGTGATGGAGACAATGGAGAAAATCGGGCAACAGTTAGGATTGCCGCAAGAAACGGCACGCATATTAACCCTCCAAACCGCATTCGGCGCAGCCAAAATGGCGTTGGAACGTCCGGAAAATAGTGCAGAATTGCGCGAAAAAGTGACTTCACCTGGCGGCACAACAGAACAGGCATTACAAGTTTTCCAACAAGACCAGAAACTGGAAAATCTGTTTGCAGAAGCATTGACAGCTGCCTGCAACCGCTCTGCTGAATTGGCGGAATTATTAGGAAAATAAAACCATTATGGAACACACCTCAAATGCCACACTGTTTTTGTTGCAAGCTCTGTTCGGCATCGCAATTTTAGTTTTCATGTTGCGCTTCCTGATGCAATTGATGCACACTGACGCGCAGAACCCGCTTTCGCGGATTATTATCAAACTCAGTAATCCGATTTTGCGCCCAGCACGCATCTTTCTGCCTTCCTCAAAACGGATTGATCTCGCTTCGCTGGCGATGATGTTTGCCACACAAATGGCACTGCTTTTCCTTGCAGCAACGCTCAAAGAAACAGAAATCAGTTGGCTGGGGTTTATTTTTTGGTCAGCAGCAGAATTGCTCTCGCTCGCCATTGGAATTTTATTCTGGTCAACGCTGCTGGTTGCGCTCTTTAGCTGGTTTCAACCGCAAGGGAATTTTCATCCTGGCCTCTCCATGCTTGCGCAATTGATTGATCCATTATTGCGCCCGATCCGTAACAAACTGCCGATGCTCTCTGGCGCAGTTGATTTTTCACCATTGATTTTGCTGGTTGGATTGCAATTTTTCGAATTACTGACCGTTGCGCCGCTACGGGATTTGGCGCAGCAGTTTTTGCAATAGATTAATGCTCGTTCGTAATCCCAAACGGAATATGCACTGCAGCTGGCAGTACTTTGGACGCTGGCTCCAGATGCAGTTTCTGGTCGTCGAAAAAGATGTGTGGACGCATCGTCTCCAGCACCTTTTCTTTGCCAACACCGCCGAGAAAAAACGCCTCGTTTACGGTAATGTCCCACGCCCGCATGGTACGAATCACCCGTTTATGCGCCGGCGCGCCGCGTGCAGTGACAATCGACACTTTTAGCATTGGTGCATAGGCGGGTTCTTCCGCTACTTTTTGCATCTCTAGTTGCTGGATTTCGGAGAGGCGTTGCAGGAAGTTTTTTAGTAATCCAGGGTTGTGCGGAATATCGGCGTGGCTCTCCTCATGCTCGCGAAACGCTGCCACACTTTTCTCTTTCTGGAAGATCGCCTCCGCCTCATCATCGACCAACACACCATCAAAATCGAACGCAATACGCAGCTCCGGATCATCCGGCTCATCGGTGATCGCGCTGTTAAGCACATGCCCAGCAGGATAACCCGCCGTCACCGCCTGATGCACATCCTGCGTATTGGCAGAGAGAAACAATTCAATATTAAATGCAGGAATGTAACGGTACGGCGATTTCCCTTGCAAAAAGACGGCGCGGGTAATGCCAAGGTTATGGTGCTCAATCGAATTCATCACCCGCAGCCCGGTGTCTGGATCGTTGCGTGACAACAGCATCACTTCGACCAGCGGATCATCCGCAGAATCCGGGCGCAGTTTGTTCAAATGCAGCAACCGCTTCACAAACGGAAACGCCGCACCAATTTTCAGCGGATCGTTTTGATGTTCGCGTTGATATTCGCGATAAGCTGCCTCGCCTTTTGTGCGGAAAATCTGGTCGGATTTAGTCAGATCAAATAATGCGCTAGAGGCAAGGCCGACGACGAGCCGTTTGCTAAGATCGTAGGGCATGTGCTGTTTCTCGGATCAAATTTCCCGACAACTTTCCTGCTGCTGCAACCGATCCACCACTTGTTGCAACGCAGGCGGCAATGGCGCATTCACCCGTACCGTCGTCCCGTCCACTGGATGCAAAAACGCCAGCTCTGATGCATGCAAAAAGAGGCGACGTAGCCCAAACGACGATTCCAGCTTCCGGTTGTATTCGTGCGAACCGTAGCGGTCATCACCTGCGACCGAGTGCCCGATATGCGCCCCATGTGCGCGGATTTGATGCGTGCGTCCGGTTTTAATTTCCACCTCGCACAGGGTTGAGGTTTTGCACGCGAGCTTCGGCATGAAAATACTTTCTGCCGGTTTTCCATCGGGATCAACACGCACTGTACGCATGCCGTTTGCTGATTCGATCCGCTTGAGTGGCGCAAGCACCTGCTTCGTTTTCCGCAATCGTCCTTCGACCAGCGCGAGATACCGTTTTTCGAATTCCTGTTCGCGCAGTGATTCGTGTAATACGCGCAACGCGCTGCGTTTTTTGGCAATCAACAAACAACCGGAAGTGGCGCGGTCGAGCCGATGCACCAGTTCGTAATGGCCTTTCGCTTCCGGACGGCAGGCACGCAACGCCTCAATCACCCCGAACGAAATTCCGCTGCCGCCATGCACCGCCACGCCGGAGGGTTTGTCCAGCACCAGCACTGCCGCATCTTCGTAGAGGATCGCCGATTCCACCCACTGCACGGCTTCCGCTTTCGGTTGCGTTATTTGCGATGTGCCCGTGCGGACAGGCGGAATGCGCACTACATCGCCCATTTGTAAACGATATACCGGCTTGATGCGTTTTTTGTTTACCCGCACTTCACCCTTGCGCAGAATGCGGTAAATATGCGTTTTAGGCACGCCTTTCAGGTGCGCGAGCAGAAAATTGTCGATCCGTTGTCCGACGCGATCTTCGTCAATTTCCAGATAATGGACTTGGTTTTTGGGTTGCTGTTGCATGGAGATTTACGATAAACAAAACAGCGAGTTTACGCTAATTGGTCATCTGCCACTTTGTATTTCGGATCTTCCAGCAGGTTCACTTCCACCAAATCGCCTGCTTTTTTCAGCAGATTGCGGCAATCTTCGCTCAAATGACGCAAATGAAGTCGTTTCCCCGCTTTAATATAGCGTTCTGCCAGTGTATCAATCGCCTCAATACCGGAATGATCCCACACTTTTGAATTTTTGAATTCAATCACCACATCATTGGTATCGTTTTTCGGATCAAACAGATTCTGAAAATTAGCAACAGAACCAAAAAAGAGTGGGCCTTCCAACTCATAAACTGTCGCGCTGGGCGGGTCGTAATGCACTTTCACCTGAATCGACCGCGCATGTTTCCATGCAAATACCAACGCAGAGACAATCACACCAACAAATACTGCAATCGCTAAATCGAAAAAGACCGTCACCCCTGCCACCAGCAGGCCGGTAAAAATATCCTCGCGTGGTATTTTGCCGAATAGTTGCAAACTGCCCCATTCAAATGTGCCGATCACCACCATGAACATCACACCGACCAATGCGGCGAGTGGAATCATTTCAATGAGCGGTGACGCAAAGAGAATAAACGAGAGCAAAAACAGCGCGGCAACAATCCCGGAAGTACGTTGTCGCCCACCCGACTCAGTATTAATGATGCTCTGCCCAACCATTGCACAGCCACCCATACCGCCAAAAAAGCCAGTCACAATGTTTGCAGTTCCCTGCCCGATACAAACGCGATTGCCACGTCCACGGGTTTCAGTGATTTCATCGACCAGCGTCATCGTTAGCAGCGATTCAATCAATCCAATCGCGGCGAGAATAAATGAATATGGCAGAATGATTTGCAGTGTCTCCAACGTCAGTGGCACGGCTGGAATGTGAAAGTCTGGCAATCCGCCCGCAATGGAGGCCATATCCCCCACCGTGCGCGTATCCAGCCCTAACCCAATTACGAATAGGGAAGTAACTACAATAGCCGCCAACGTCGCCGGAACCGCCTGCGTCAATTTCGGCAAAAATTTAATGATCGCCATCGTTAGCAAGATCAGGCCCCCCATTAATGCCAACTCATTGCCTTGCATCCAGTGCAACACGCCATCGGCATCCGGTACTTTGAACTGGTTGAGCTGCGCGAGAAAAATCACAATCGCCAACCCGTTGACGAAACCGAGAAAAACCGGATAGGGGACGATGCGGATAAATTTTCCCAGTTTCAGCATACCAGCGAGAATTTGGATAATCCCCATTAACACCACCGTGGCGAAGAGATATTCAACACCATGTTGCGCGACCAAAGCCACCATCACCACGGCCAATGCGCCCGTTGCGCCGGAAATCATCCCGGGTCGCCCGCCGATGATTGATGTGATTAACCCAACTAGAAAAGCAGCATAGAGACCTACCAGTGGATGCACGCCTGCAATGAAGGCAAAAGCGACCGCTTCCGGGACGAGTGCCAATGCAACGGTCAGACCAGAAAGTACTTCATTTTTAAAGCAACACGGGAGTTTTTTGGAAATTTCGAACATAAGAATATTCTGGAGAATTGATCCGCAAAAAAGCGACGGACTATACCGTGAATGGGGGATTTTTTAAAATTCTCCCCATTTTGAAGCAGATAGTTTTACGGATAGAAAAAAGAGAGCCAGCCGATAAGCCGGGTTCTGTCGTTGAGCAACCATTCGTCTGGACGCTGTGTTACCACAGGCCTCAAGCGACCTACCCGGAAGCGGGACGGGCAGCCCCATTGCCTCCCTATATGGTCTTGCTCCAGGTGGGGTTTACCTTGCCACTTCAGTTACCTGACGTGCGGTGCGCTCTTACCACACCTTCTCACCCTTACCGGCGATCTACAAAATGAATTACAGATCGCTTAGGCGGTCTCAATCTCTGCAGCACTTTCCGTAGGCTCGCGCCCCCCGGACGTTATCCGGCACCTTGCCCTGTGGAGCCCGGACTTTCCTCCCTTTCCCCTCCCAAAGGAGCGGAAAGCGCGGTTGCCTAGCCAACTCTCCGCGACGCATTCTACGGACTGTTGCAATTCGGGCAAGGAGATAAAGAGAAATCCAATCCATCTATCACTGTAGTGGTCAACGTATAGAATAAGTATTGGGTTTCGGAAGATAATGTTCCAGAAAAAAGCTACCCACTTTTTCTTTTCGCGCTTGGGAGATCATGGAACAGTTTGTCACTGATCTACCACAAGGCCAGAAACGATGAACATCCATCCAAAAGCCAGAACCATCCCGGCAATCCGTTCTGAAATCCAATCTTCCAACTTGTCGCAGCGGAAACTGGCGGGAAAGTATAACGTGACCCGCACCACCATCTGAAAATGGCAAGGACGGGACAACACTGAAGACCGTAGCCACCGCCCATACAAGCTGAATACCACGCTGTCAGAAGCGCAGGAGGAAGTGGTGGTGGAAATCCGAAAAATGCTGCTCCTGCCGCTGGATGATCTGTTGGTTGTAACCCGAGAATTTATCAACGATTAAAACCTCACGTGCCGGGTTAGTGTGTTGCCTGACACGGTTTTTGGGGGGCTTTAACCTGAACAGGATGAGGCATGAACGGGCGGAAACGGCATATTCTGGCGGATACCGTGGTCAGTTGGTTAAATGGGTTGCGGCGCGTTTCAGGTTTGTTCTGGAGATGGTTTTACGCCCGAAAGAAACCAGGAAGTTTGTGTTGCTGCCCCGCCGTTGGGTAGTTGAACGTACTTTCGGCTGGCTGAACCATTCGCGCCGCCTCAGCAAATGTTACGAACGACAGACCCGTACGGACGAAATCCGGATGTATATCGCCATGACTCGCATCATGTTGAACAGGCTGGTCTAGGTTGTGAGTTTCCAAACAGCTTCTTAAATTTTTGTATTGCGCCTGCCGCGCCTGCGTGGTTTCCAGCTTGCAATACTGCGGGTGATTTTTCCGTAGGGGAATCGTGCAATCGTTTTGAATTGTTCTAGTGCTTGCGTGATTAATGCCTGAATATCGGCGAGCTGGTTTGTGATCTGAGCTGTTTGATTTTGTGATTCTGCAAACGTGTGTTGCAAACCGCTCAAACCGCCGCACTGGATGCGCAACTCCATATTGGCGGTACGGTGCTCCGGAATTTCTATAACACCAAGCGCGAACCGGGAATTTTGGTGGAGCAGGTCGGAGAATTCTGCACAGTGGGATTGCGCGTTTTCAACGGTGCACTGCATGCCGTGGCGTTCGCCGATGTGGAAGCTGGCAGAATGGGCGCATTGCGCATGGCCGCTCAAAATGGCTCGCGCAAACGGGCAAGGCAGAAATGAGCCGGAAACGGCGGAAAATTCTTCGTGTTGTCCTGAAAACATGAGGTTACGTTATATTAAATCATTTTCGAATTATGTAAAAATGATTTTTGTCAATTTTTAGCGTGATTTTGGTATGACTTTAGTATCAGGTTATATTATTTTTCGCAAATAATCTGAAAGGATAGTAGCATTCCGGGGTGAAAGGGAGGTACTCTCCGCAATTGTCGTGACGGGTCTGTGACCGGTAAAAAAATGATCAAGAATCGTCGCTCCCTGAAATTAAGGGTAGCGCAGGGTCATAAATTTTTTTTATGATAAAAGAAAGTTTCCCTGCTTGAATGGAAAGCAGGAGCGGATAAAGTTGACAGATCGTGAGGATTGCTGCATATAGTGGATCGTTTCTCCGCTGTGAAATCGGTCGTTCAAGAAAAACAAGTAAAGGAGCGTTATGTCTAATCTAGTCAAACCACACGGTGGCGGTGAGTTAAAACCCCTTCTGCTCGAAGGCGCAGCCCTTCAGGATGAGAAGGCACGTGCTGAGTCCCTGCCAAAAATCAAGGTCACTTCCCGCGAGGCAGGCGACATCTATATGATGGGTATCGGTGGCTTTACCCCATTAGAAGGTTTTATGACCCACGCAGACTGGAAAGGGGTTTGCGATTCCTACACGCTGGAAAATGGCCTTTTTTGGCCGATCCCGGTGACCCTCTCTACTGATTCCGACACTGCAAATGGTTTGGCGGAAAATACCGAAGTTGCATTGGTCAGCGATGAGAGCGACGAAATCATCGCAACGATGAAAATCACTGAAAAATATGGCATCGACAAAGATCACGAAAGTCTCTCTGTCTACAAGACAACAGATATTGAACATCCTGGCGTGAAGATGGTTCAGGAGCAGGGCGACGTCAACTTGGCTGGTCCAATTAAAGTATTGTCATTGGGCGGCTTCCCGGAAACCTACGGTGACCAGTTCATGACCCCGGCACAGACCCGTGCGATGTTTGAAGCGAAAGGCTGGAAAACCGTTGCGGCATTCCAGACCCGTAACCCGATGCACCGTTCCCACGAATACCTCGCGAAGATCGCAATTGAGACGCTGGACGGCGTACTGGTTCACTCCACATTGGGCAAGTTGAAACCAGGCGATATTCCGGCAGAAGTGCGTAGCAAGGCGATCCAGACATTGATCGATAACTATTTTGTTAACGATACCGTCATTCAGGCAGGCTATCCGCTGGATATGCGTTTCGCAGGTCCACGCGAAGCATTGTTGCACGCTGTATTCCGCCAGAACTATGGTTGCTCCCACCTGATCGTAGGTCGTGACCATGCGGGTGTCGGCGACTATTATGGGCCATTTGATGCACAATCTATTTTTGACGAAATTCCGAAAGGTTCACTGGAAACCCAGCCGCTGAAGATCGACTGGACGTTCTGGTGTAACAAGTGTGGCGGCATGGCTTCCATGAAGACGTGTCCGCACGAAGCAGAAGATCGTGTGCTGCTTTCCGGTACAAAGGTACGCAAGATGCTCTCCGATGGTGAGGATCTGCCAGCAACCTTCAGCCGCCCGGAAGTGGCGAAGGTACTTCAGGAATACTACGGTAGCCTGAAAGACGACGAGAAGGTCGAGATTAAAATGTCCGGCCACTCTGCGAAATAATCCAAAGCAATTTTGAACCTGAAAAACCGGGGTCTCTGGTCTTTCGGGTTCAGTTTTGTTGGACTCTAAGAGTCTGCGGCTTGTTTGGTTCGGGTCGCAGGTATTTTTAAACTGCAGTAAAACTGGAGAATGTAGAACCATGCCAACTTTTGTACGTACTGATAAGTGTGATGGCTGCAAAGGCGCGGATAAAACCGCCTGCATGTACATCTGCCCTCATGATCTCATGAAACTGGACATGGACGGTTCCGACACTGGGAACGCCATGAAATCTTATAACCAGGAACCAGAGCAGTGCTGGGAGTGCTACTCTTGCGTGAAGATTTGCCCACAGCAGGCAATTGAAGCACGTCACTACGCGGACGTCGTACCGCTGGGTGGTTCTGTACAGCCAATTCGCGGTACAGATTCCATCATCTGGAGCATCAAATTCCGTAACGGCACGCTGAAGCGCTTCAAGTTCCCGATCCGTACTACGCCAGAAGGTTCTATCGACCCTTATGCAGGCAAGCCAGATGCGGATATGGCGAACATCAAAAAGCCTGGCTTCTTTAACCATAACGAGCAGAACGGTTACCGTGCTGGCGACCCAAGCGAACTGATCTGCAAGTAAGCAGTCATTTTTTGTTTGGAAACTTGAATTTTAAATCAACAAATCATTCATAAAGGATTTTAGAAAATGGCTGAATTTGGAAATCCAGAAGTTATCGAAGAAGAAGTCGATATCCTTCTGATCGGTGGTGGTATGGCGTGCTGTGGCGCGGCTTACGAAATTGGTCCTTGGGCGAAACAGGCTGAGGCTGAGTTGGGTCGTCCGCTGAAGATCAAGCTGGTTGATAAAGCGGCTCTTCCTCGCTCTGGCGCGGTTGCACAGGGTCTTTCTGCGATTAACACCTACATTGGTGACGAGCAGGATCCTGCGGATTACGCACGTATGGTCTCTAACGACCTGATGGGTATTACCCGTGATGACTTGGCGTACGACTTGGGTCGTCACGTTGATGAATCTGTACACCTGTTCGAGGAATGGGGTCTGCCGATCTGGAAAACTGACGAGAACGGTGAGCGTTACGACGGTTCTAAAGGCATGACTCCTCTGAAGGACGGCGGCAAGCCTGTACGTTCTGGTAAGTGGCAGATCATGATTAATGGTGAATCCTACAAGTGGATCGTTGCGGAAGCTGCGCAGAAAGCGTTGGGTTCTGAAAACATCCAGGAACGTGTTTTCATCGTTAAGCTGGTAAACGATAAGAACGACAAGAGCCGCGTTGCGGGTGCAGTTGGTTTCTCCGTACGTGAGCACAAACTGTTCATCTTCAAGTTCAAAGCATGTCTGTTGGCTGCGGGTGGTTGTGTAAACATCTTCCGTCCACGTTCTGTTGGTGAAGGCACAGGTCGTGCTTGGTACCCAGTTTGGAACGCAGGTTCCACTTACTCTATGGCTGCAGAAGCAGGCGCAGAGTTGACGCTGATGGAAAACCGCTTCGTACCAACTCGCTTCAAGGACGGTTACGGTCCTGTAGGCGCATGGTTCCTGCTGTTTAAAGCGAAGGCAACCAACGCATTCGGCGAAACTTACATGACTAAGAACGCTGACATGTTGGACGACTATCCTCCATACGGTCAGGCTGCGGTTCCAGCATCTTGCTTGCGTAACCACCTGATGTTGAAGGAAATGAAGGAAGGTCGTGGTCCGATCTGGATGGATACAGTTACAGCATTGGGCAACCTGAAAGAAACGCTGTCTGCACGTGAAGTTAAGCATCTGGAAGCAGAAGCTTGGGAAGACTTCCTCGACATGTGTGTCGGCCAGTGTGGTATCTGGGTTGGTGAAAACATTGAGCCAGAGAAGAAGAACTCTGAGTTGATGCCAACTGAGCCATACCTGCTGGGTTCTCACTCTGGTTGCTGCGGTATCTGGACTTCCGGTCCTGATGACGTTGGCGCACCAACTGATGAGAAAGAATCTGGCGTACCGAGCCACCTGCCAAGCGGCTGGAACTGGGGCTACCGTGGTATGACGACTGTCAACGGCCTGTTCACTGCAGGTGACGGCGTTGGCGCATCTGGCCACAAATTCTCCTCAGGTTCTCATGCAGAAGGCCGTATGGCTGCGAAGTCTATGGTTCAGTACTGCATCGACAACAAGGACATGACGCCTGAGCTGGATACTTCCAAGGATGACCTGATTGCAGAAATTTACCGTCCAGTAACTACCTACATGGAGTTTAAGGACTACACAACTGCAATCGACGTTAACCCGAACTACATCACTCCGAAGATGCTGCAGTTCCGTCTGCAGAAGATCATGGACGAATACGTAGCGGGTGTTGCAACTTACTACACAACCAACGCCGAAATGATGAAGGTTGCGGGTGAGAAGCTGGACATGCTGAAGGAAGACGCTGAGAAGATGCGTGCGAAAGACCTCCACGAGCTGCTGCGTGCTTGGGAGAACTACCACCGCATCCTGACTGCGGAAGCACACATGAAGCACATCGAGTTCCGTGAAGAGTCTCGTTACCCAGGCTTCTACTATCGTGCAGACTTCAACATCGTCGACGAAGAAAACTGGAAGTGCTTCGTAAACTCTATCTATGACAAAGAAACCAAGAAATGGACTTGCTTCAAGCGTACCCATGTTGACTTGGTAGACAAGTCTAAACTGTTCAAATAATCGAAGAATCTCTTGAAAAAGAGTTCGGTGGTTATTCCCTGAACAGGGATAGGGCGCGATAAGCGTAGAAAACCCGGGGATTTCGGTCTCCGGGTTTTTTTATGCGAATTTTCATGCAATTTTTTACAAAATTTTCAGGAACAGAACTGGATTCTCTGGTCTAATAGAAAAGTTTTGTTCCAGTCATTGAATTGGTCGATTTCATGACCAATCATTACAAATTTCAGTTTTACAGTTACGAGGTAACGATAGAGATGCAGATACCGTTTGAACTCCCCACTTCCAGTCCAGCCGTCCCCCAGCAGCTCACTGGCTCCAGCAAAATCAAATTCAGCTGCCACAAAGGGGTTTCCTGCTACAACGCGTGCTGCAAACAGGCGGACATTCCGCTCACCTCTTACGATATTTTGCGTCTCAAAGACCATTTCGGGATCAGCTCCACCGAATTTCTCAAAGAGCACACCATTCCCTTTGAAATGGATCAGGACAAGCTGCCTGGCGTAAAACTTCGCCATCTGGACGGTACCACGATCTGCCGTTTCATGAACGACGATGGTTGTGGTGTTTACAAAGATCGCCCGATGGCTTGCCGCTACTATCCAGTTGGGCATCTTTCGATGCGCAAACAGGATGTCAATGCAGAAGAAGAGCACTATTTTCTGGTCAAGGAAGATTACTGCAAAGGCCACGAAGAAGATCGCGAACTGACGATTGATGAGTACCGTGCCGAGCAGGAAGTAGAAGAGTACGACAAAAATTCGTACATGTTTCGCCGCATGATTTTGAAGAAAAAATCGGGTGGTCCAGCGATTGGCACACTTTCTAAAAACAGCCTCAGTTTTTACTTCATGTGCACTTACGATGTGGATCGTTTTCGTGAGTTTGTTCTTACCGATGGTTTTGAACGCGCCTACGATATTCCTGAAGAAGAGATGGTGGAAACCATCCTTGACGATTTCAAATTGCTGGAATTGGGTGACAAACTGATGCGGCAGATTTTCTTTGGCGAACAGTTGGTTCCGGTTCGGGAAGGAGCATGGGAAGAACGCGCCGAGAAACGTTCCGGTATTTGGAAAGAGCGTATGGAAAAAGCATTGGCGGAGCGTCGTGAGCGCGAACAGGATATGTACGAAGTGGACAAGGAAGATTCCGGCGTGACGGGTTTTTGCCCGGATGGCACATGTGGAACCAACGATCCGTAATTAATCCAAACTGATGTTTTCAGGCTCCCGCTCCGGCGGGAGTCTTTGTTTGCCGCTCACCTAATTTGCAGATCACTTTCAGAATTTCATGACCGGACGTACGCTCTATTTCCGCCTGCTGAAACACGTTTACCCCTATCGGGGACGTTTTCTGCTCGCCATCTTTGGGATGGTGCTGTTTGCTGCGACAGAACCTGCACTTCCTGCGCTGATGCAGCCGATGCTGGATGGTAGTTTCATCGAAAAAGATGAGACGATGATTGTGCTGATTCCGATTTTACTGGTGCTGCTCTATCTGGTGCGTAGCATTGCCCGCTTTATCAGCACCGTGGCGTTGCATTGGGTTTCCAATAAAGTGGTGATGGATCTGCGTGCGTTGATGTTTGACCGTCTCCTGACTCTCCCGATCTCTTACTATGACCGGCAGCCTGCGGGCACGACGATTTCCAAACTGACTTACGATGTGAGTCAGGTGGCAAATGCTGCTACCGATGTGTTGATTATTCTCGTCCGCGATTCCTTGACCGTACTTGGGTTATTGGGGTGGATGCTTTATGTGGATTGGAAACTGTCACTGATTGTCTTTTTGATTGTGCCGGTGATTATTTCTGTCGTGCGCATTGTCAGCAAAAAACTGCGGGGTTTGAACCATACGGTGCAGGATGCCATGGGTGGTACGACCCAAATCGCGGAAGAGGCGATTTTCGGGCATCGCGTCGTCAAAATTTTTGGCGGTGAGTTGTACGAAACCCGGCGGTTTCATGATGCAATTAATCGGGTACGCCAATACATTATGAAAACGGTAGTAGTCGGTGCAATTAACTCCTCTGTGGTGCACATGGTCACTATTACCGCGCTGGCTGTACTGGTCTATATTGCTTCGGTCAAATCATCGCAAAATGAACTAACGGTTGGGCAATTCATCTCGTTTTTTGGGGCGATGGCGATGCTGATTGCGCCGGTCAAACGCCTGACCAGCCTCAACGAACAGCTCCAGCGCGGGCTTGCGGCTGCGGATAGTGTGTTTGCACTGATGGATGAAAAACCGGAATCCAACCCCAAACAGCCAGTTACGTTGCCAACTGTAGGTGAAGTCGCTTTCAAGAACCTGACTTTCCGTTATCACGAACAAGATGATCCTGCGTTAAAAGGGATCAATCTCACTGTCCACCATAATGAAACCATTGCGCTGGTCGGTACGTCAGGAAGTGGAAAATCAACATTGGTGAACTTGTTACCACTTTTTTACGCGCCGACTTCTGGCTCTATCGAAATTGATGGTACGAACATCCGAGATATTTCTCTTCAGGAATTGCGCCAACATATTGCATTGGTGAGTCAGGATGTTGTGCTTTTTAATGATACAGTCGCTGCAAACATCGCCTATGGTGCACTTGCTGATGCTACACCGGAGAAAATCCGCGATGCAGCCAGCCATGCTCATGCGCTAGAGTTCATTGAACAACTGCCGAATGGTTTCGATACAATGATTGGTGATAAGGGGACACGCCTTTCTGGTGGGCAACGTCAGCGATTAGCAATTGCGCGTGCATTGCTGAAAAACGCGCCAATTTTGATTCTGGATGAGGCGACTTCCGCGCTGGATAGCCACGCTGAGCGGTATATTCAGGAAGCATTGGATGAATTGGTCAAAGATCGTACGACGCTGATGATTGCACATCGTCTCTCTACGATTGCTCACGCCGATCGCATTTTAGTGTTGGAAAATGGCGAAATTATTGAGGAGGGTGACCACGCAACATTGTATGCGCAAGGCGGAAAATATACGCACTTGTATGATACGCAGTTTCAGGAGCGGTAGCGTTTCAGCAGTGAACTTCTTTACTAAAGTTGCGCAGCCTGAACCGCTTGCATCTGCTCAGCGGCTTAATTTTTCTCTAAAAAAATCTTGACCATTACACACAACGATGATTTGAAACTATTAAATGATTTTAGGCTGCTCAATTCATGCATAACCGCCCTAACGAAGCGAATCCCCTAGTTCGATATCGCTACCACACCATTGAATTTGGTGATACCGATATCCATGTACGAACATTGCGTGATCGGCAACAATATGCAGATGCTGAAGGAATTGCGGATGCATTGGGTATTATTCCAGCACATTGGCCTTTGTTTGGAGTAATTTGGCCATCCGGAGAAATTCTCGCCCGCCTTATGTTTGATTACGAATCAAAAGGCAAACGAATTCTGGAAGTGGGCTGTGGAATCGGACTTGCCAGTTTAGTATTGAATCATCAAGGTGCTGATATTACCGCTACGGATCATCATCCTGAAGTCGAAAATTTTCTGCGATTCAACTCCAATCTAAACAATGATAAACAAATCCCGTTTGTCCGTGCGGACTGGTCTGAAATACATGACAACTCGGATCAGTTCGACGTCATTATTGGTAGCGACCTGCTTTATGAAGAAACACATGCAGATCAATTGTCCAACTTTATTAATAGGCACGCTAAGCCCCACTGTGAAGTGATTATTGTTGATCCTGCGCGTGGCAATAAAGGAAAATTCAATAAAAAAATGGTTACTTTGGGCTTCTCGTTTCAAGAAAGCAGGCCTACTGTTTTTAATTCACTCGGCTCACCCTTCAAAGGCTGGATCATGAACTATCATAGATAAGGTAAAATTTGATCTGGCGTGTAATTTTATTTGAATTAAAATGATCGAAAATATCAATCATATCAATAGACTTGTTTCTTCAAATTGAATCATGCGTTTAGATATAAATGAAAGTTCCACAGTCCAGCACAGTTGATGAATTTTCCGCATTATTTTCGCGTAATTGAAACACGTTTGAAAAAGTTGGTCGAAGATCCGAAACACGATCAGATACACGAACAGTCGCTGACATTGTTCTGGAATTGCTGACAGGAACGTGCAGGGGAATCACAAACCGGCAAACAAGCAATTTCTACGACGCTAGACGATTTTCGCTAGATGCTGGAGAAATTTCGGGTTTCGTTGTTTACGCAGAATTTGTGTACGGCGCAGCCAGTTTCCACGAAGCGGTTGGAAAAGCAGTGGCGGGAAGTGGTTGCTGGGGGGAATTGACCATTACAATTTCTTCCTCATGCTAACTTTAGCCGCTCCACCACTTCACCCTTCAGCAGGTGTGAATCAATAATTTCGTCCATATCTTCCTTCGACGCATAGGTGTACCAGACATCATCCGGATAAACGACCGCCACTGGCCCTTCGCCACAACGCCCCAGACAACCAGATTTGTTGGCGCGATACTGCCCCGGCCCCATTAGTCCCATCTCGTCGAGACGGCTTTTCGCATATTTCATCAACTCCATCGCCTCGCCCGACGCGCCGCAACCGCGGCCATCTTTCGATTGGTTGGTGCAAACCAGAAGGTGTCTCGTATAAAATCCCATGTTTTTTGCTCCTTGTATCGGTTTTGAAAAGAAATTGAATAGAAATCGGACAGAAACTCGAAAGAGACGCAGTATACTAAATTCCCTTTACAATTCCCCCGGAACCTCCATGCCTCCACAGGATTTGATTCACGCCGCTGATAAATGCGTCCTTTGTGGCCTCTGTAGCGCCCACTGTCCCACCTACGCGCTCTTCCGCGAGGAAGGCGAATCGCCGCGCGGACGAGTGATGCTCGCTGCCGCGTTCCTGAAAGGTGAACTGGATGATTCCGCTACGTTGCGCAAACATCTTGACCATTGTTTGCTTTGCCGTGCTTGTGAAAAAGCCTGCCCCTCCGAAGTGCCGTACGGAAAATTGCTAGATGGTGTGCGTCAACAATTGCCTGAAAATCATTTGGCTTCGCGGATCGTTGAACAACTCGCAATTCACCCGAAACTGACGAATTTTGTAGCCAACAGCGCGGAAATCTGGAAAAAACTGCATTTGCCGTTACCGATTGTCGGAAAAGCGGCGTTACAAAAAACAAAAATAGAAAAAACGGGAAAAATAAATAAAACTGAATTTCCAGAATGGAATCCTGCTGGTGCCAATTTTGGCGAACCACGCGGCATGGTCGGATTGTTTCTCGGCTGCATCGCAAAACCATTTGACCAACAAACGCATTTTTCTGCAATTCAATTGCTGAATCGACTCGGATATAACGTTTTCATTCCGCAAAACCAAACCTGTTGCGGCGCAATTTCTGTGCATCGTGGAAATCAAGAACAGGCGGAAAAATTGGCGCAAAACAACAAAATTGCGTTTCAGGAAAATTTCAATCCATTTCCAAATACAAACGCAGATATAGAGAAAAAACTGGATGCGATTTTATTCACTTCAACCGGTTGTGGAACGCAATTAATAGAAACGCTTTCCGACGAAATACCAGTTTTGGAAATTTGCCAGTTTCTCGCCAAATTGCCGGAATTTCAGCCTAATTTTCAGCCGGAATTTTTCTCTAGTGCACAAAAAAGAACACAATCAATTACAAAAGTAGCATTGCATCATCCATGTTCCTTGCGAAATGCGTTAAAAGGAACTGATGCAGTAGAAAAATTGCTCGCCCAAATTCCCAATCTTGAAATTGAAACATTGGACAGCAAATTTTGTTGTGGTAGTGCGGGCACTTATTCGTTGCGGGAGCCTGAAATTGCCGAAAAACTTCGCGCTCCGAAAATTGATGCGCTGGAAAAAAGCAGTGCGAAACTATTGGTTACTACTAATTATGGTTGTGCATTGCATCTGCAAGCGGGTGCATTGGAGAGAGATTTGTTGGTTGAGGTGATTCATCCAGTTACGTTAATTGCTCAAATACTGCATTGCTCGGAAAACAGATTAGGACTTACGCATTGACAGAGCAAAAAAGGTTGTGCGGGGAATTTTTTGATCTGAATTTAATGGATGATAAGAACAATCAGCCATCTGCCAACAGGGTGTTGCATCTTGCCGATGTATATGGGGTTTCTCATGAGTGAACCTGCGTATAAAGTGATGAAGAGTATTTGCCGTTGGCAACGGTGTTTGTTCAAGGAAGTTGTGGCCAAATTCATCGGCAGCCTTATTGCGAGTAATGGCTATCTCGATCCACAGTTTGGGAAAGTCGTCAATGCGTAAGTCCTTAAGGGGTAATTTGAAATTATTAATCGTGTTGTATCGCAGCCTGTAGGGTATTTTCTAACAAAGAAGCAATCGTCATCGGCCCAACACCGCCCGGAACCGGCGTGATCCACGAAGCACGTTCTTTGGCGGTTTCAAAATCAATATCGCCAGTTAGCTTGCCATTGTCCAGGCGATTAATGCCGACATCAATCACTACTGCACCGTCTTGAATCCAGTCGCCGGGGATGAAGTCTGGTCGACCAATCGCCACGACTAAAATTTCCGCACGGCGTACATGCGTTTCCAAATCTTTAGTACGACTATGGCAGATCGTGGCTGTACAGCGTGCAGAGAGGAGTTCCAGCAGCATTGGACGACCGACCATGTTCGATGCGCCGACGATGACTGCCTCCTTGCCCTCTAGTGGCACGCCAGTTTTTTGCAATAAAGTCATTACTCCTTTGGGAGTACAGGAGCGCAACACAGGCTTGTTTTGCGCAAGTCGGCCGATACTGAACGGATGCAGACCGTCGACATCTTTTTCTGGATAAATGTGTGTAATCACTGCATCAGAATCAATATGTTTTGGCAATGGAAGCTGCACGAGAATGCCATCGACATCCATGTTTTTATTGAGCGATTGCACCAGATCGAGCAGCTCTTGCTGGGATGTTGCTTCTGGCAGCTTGTGTTCCAAAGAGACAAAACCCACCTCCCGACAGGCGCGGGTTTTATTGCGCACATAGACACAGGAGGCCGGGTCTTCTCCAACTTGAATTACTGCTAATCCAGGTCTGCGTTTTCCGGCTGTAATTCGCTGTTCCACATATTGCTGTAGCTCTGCGCGGATTTCCGCCGCGGTTTGGTTGCCGTCCAGAATTTGTGCGCCCATTGTCATCCCCTTTAGTCTAAAAAAAGCCGCGCATTGTATCACTGCTTATTGACGGAGAAACAAAAAGTGGTATGATTCGCCGACTCTGCAGCTTGGAGATTGTTGTAGAGGTTGGTTTCGGGGTGTAGCGCAGCCTGGTAGCGCGTCTGCTTTGGGAGCAGAATGTCGGGGGTTCGAATCCCTCCACCCCGACCAAACGATGATGTGACACTGCGCCCGTAGCTCATCTGGATAGAGCATCGGCCTTCTAAGCCGAGGGTAGCAGGTTCGAATCCTGCCGGGCGCGCCATATTGGCAGGATGTATAGAGCAAAGTACAATGGTGATTGTAGCTCAGTTGGTAGAGCCCCGGATTGTGATTCCGGTTGTCGTGGGTTCGAGCCCCATCAGTCACCCCATATTTGGGTCATTAGCTCAGTTGGTAGAGCAGGAGACTCTTAATCTCTTGGTCGAAGGTTCGAATCCTTCATGACCCACCAGTCATTTCAAGGCCTTATCTGTGGTTTGCAGGTAGGGCTTTTTTGTGTCTGTGTAATTTTGGTGTAATTGTGCAGAAAAAGAGTAGTTGTAGATTTTAGGCTTGAGATTGGTAACGCTCTTGTAGTTGATCCATTACGGCGTTGATGTGTTCACCGTTCTGGTAGCTGTAGCACATAGCCATATCAATCGTGTCAATCGTGAATTCACGTAATATCAAGATATTTTATAGAATAATTTTCTTACATAGCTCTACGTCTCGGTAAAATTCGATTACTCTTGGCAGGGGCAATTGTGAAGTGTGGATTCGCCTGCATTAATTCCCAAATACGACCAGAATTTCCAGTTTTTTCCGATTCTCCGAAAATCATTTTGTAGTGTGGATTTTGCATGCGTAGCATAAGCATTTTCTCATACGCGTTATCAATATGATTGTAAAAATTTTTTGCATTCATTCCGAGATTTTTAGCGATATTTTTAGCGTTCAGATTTCCAGATTCCCATAAAGAACGCATGACCCGAAATCGAGGTAACGTCATTCTTTCAATTGCGTGAATCGCATCAATAAATGTTTCTGCATCAAATTTATTCAGCATGTATTGCCATCCTAATGCGAACGGAAAATTGTAATATTCTACTTCCTCTTCGGTAAGGCTTTGATCAAAGCTGTCCGATCCTTCAAAAACAACATAATACAAAAACAAATATTTACCGTAATGGAAAGGTAGCTTGTAACTGATCCATAAGATATTTTTAACTCCGGATGATTGAAGGAGGTGTTGATGAAAAGATTGATCTTTGAACTGTTTGTGAGAAACAGCCGAATCTGAAAAAACTGCAGTACCAGGGAATAGGGCCGAAAGTGGTGATAGTCTATCTTTATCTGCATATTTTTCGTAGTTATCAAAGATAGGACGCATTTTATTCGGGCAAATTTTTGGCTCTAGATGAGTCACTACACTGTTTTTTCTGTCAATATTCAGAATGCAAACGGCTGTATCGTGAAACCGAAAATTTTTTGTATATTTCTGTAAGGCATTTTTTTGAAACATGGCAAACAAATTCAAGTTATCACCGGCCTGAGTGGCAGTCTGTATAAGCTGGTCTAAAAACTCTAACTTGTATAAGGTGTGTATGCTCATAGAATAAGACTCTCAAGTTTATGTTAACTAAAAAACCAATTCGTCTGTTTTTAAAATTCAATATAAAAACATCTTAATTACCTAATAGCAGGTTTGTCAACCTATCGTTAGGTAATTAATTCTGTAATTTATCAATTGGTATAGATGATATAGATATAATATAAGTCACTTTATAAGCCGCTTTCTTGGTTGCTTAGGCTATATTGAGCCATATAAAATCAGTGATAAAAAACATGATTTAATCTCTAAGGATTTAATGAAAGTATTAAAGCTACTCATGGAGGTGATTTGAGACGACAACAAATTAAAGAAGACCAGATGTGTTTACGCCTGATTTCAAGAAAGAAGTTGTGGTATTTGTCACAGAAACATGGTTGCTCTATTGTCTCGGCAGCACAGGCAGTTGATATCAGGAGCCTGATGCATTGGAAAAAGGAAATGGGCTAACAATTCTTCAGGCGATTGCTCTGATTTGTCCCCTCTTGGACTGCCTTCTGTGGTATCTTCCCGCATTTTTTGATAGCGGCGGAACCAAGCTCTGTGACAACCCTTTCCCACATCCGAAATTTCTCCATCATTGCCCACATTGACCATGGCAAATCGACGATTGCTGACCGTTTTATCCAGATTTGTGGCGGCCTCAGCGAACGCGAAATGGAAGCGCAAGTACTTGATTCAATGGATATCGAGCGCGAGCGTGGCATTACCATTAAAGCGCAAAGTGTCTCGCTGAACTATCAAGCGAAAGATGGCGAAACCTATCTGCTCAATTTCATTGATACGCCCGGACACGTCGATTTCACCTATGAGGTTTCGCGTTCGCTAGCGGCGTGTGAGGGTGCATTACTGGTGGTTGATGCTGCGCAGGGGGTGGAGGCGCAAACGGTTGCTAACTGCTACACCGCGATTGAGCTGGATTTGGAAGTGGTTCCGGTACTCAATAAAATTGACCTCCCCTCTGCCGAGCCGGAGCGGGTGATTGAAGAGATTGAAGAGATCGTCGGTATTGATGCCGAAAATGCGTTGCGGGTCAGCGCAAAAACCGGCATTGGTATTGAGGGTTTACTGGAAGAACTGGTGCAGCGTATCCCGCCGCCGGAGGGCGATCCAGACGGTAAATTACAGGCATTGATCATTGATTCCTGGTTCGATAACTATCTTGGTGTGGTGTCGTTGGTGCGTGTAGTAAACGGTCGGTTACGCGCTGGGAAGAAGATGAAAGTGGTTTCCACGGGCAACAGCCATCTGATTGATCAGGTCGGTATTTTTACGCCGAAACGCAACAAGCGCGATGAATTGGTTGCTGGCGAAGTCGGCTACGTGATCGCCGGGATCAAGGATGTGGATGGCGCGCCGGTCGGCGATACGCTGGTGATGGATGGCGATGCGGACACTGGTGCATTGCCTGGTTTTCAGGAGGTCAAGCCACAGGTTTTCGCCGGAATGTACACCGTCGATACGGATGATTATGAAGATTTCCGCGATGCGCTTGCCAAATTGCGCCTTAATGATGCTGCGCTCAAATATGAGCCAGAAGTTTCTCCGGCGTTGGGGTTTGGCTTCCGCATTGGCTTTTTGGGCATGCTCCATATGGAGATCATTCAGGAGCGGCTGGAGCGTGAATATGATTTGAATCTCGTTACCACAGCGCCAACGGTCGTCTACGAGATCGAAAAAACCGATGGTGAGGTGATTTATATTGATAATCCGGCTGATTTACCGCCCGTCAATAAAGTGGCAGAAATTCGCGAGCCGATGATTCTGGCGAATATTTTGGTGCCACAGGATTATGTCGGCGCGGTGATTACGCTTTGTGTCGAGAAGCGTGGCGTGCAGAACAATATGCAATATATGGGACGGCAGGTGGCATTGACTTACCAGTTGCCGCTATCGGAAGTGCTGGTCGATTTCTTCGACCGTCTGAAATCCGTGAGCCGCGGATATGCGTCGATGGATTATGCCTTCCAGAAATTTCAGGCGGCGGATTTGGTCAAGGTGGATATGTTGATCAATGGCGAAAAGATGGATGCGTTATCCATTATTGTTCATCGGGATCAGTCGCTTTCACGTGGGCGTGTGCTGGCAGAGAAGATGAAAGAGATCATTCCCCGGCAGATGTTTGATGTCGCAATTCAGGCTGCCATTGGCGCGAAAGTAATTGCGCGGACAACGGTAAAGGCGCTGCGTAAAAATGTTACGGCGAAATGTTATGGTGGCGATGTGAGCCGGAAACGCAAATTGCTCGAAAAGCAGAAAGAGGGCAAAAAACGGATGAAGCGCGTTGGTAAAGTCGATATTCCGCAAGAAGCGTTTATGGCGGTTTTGCAGACCGGGAAGAAGTAGGTTTTTGATCAACAGTTCTTTGATGTAGGGGCGTAATGCATTACGCCCCTAACGATGAGTTTGTCACCAGTGGTTGAAACCACTGGCTATACGCCCTGATCCCGTTGGGATCAAAAGCTTCCCCGTAGGGGAAATGGCATAAAGCCGATGGTTTTAACCATTGGCGGAAAGCGCGAGTTTGATATTTTGATTGGAGAAGAGAGATGCATTTTGATTTCACCGCCTTGTTGGTGATGTTGAGTATTGTGACTGGACTGGTCGCGCTGATGGATAAACTGGTGTGGGCAAAAAAACGCCGGCAAAAACTGGCGAGCACTGGTGAAGCACAAAAAATGCCGACGCTGATTGAATATTGTCGTTCATTCTTCCCGGTGATTTTAGTGGTGTTGCTGTTGCGTTCATTCCTGTTTGAGCCATTCCGTATTCCTTCCAGTTCCATGCGCCCGACGTTGATCGTTGGTGATTTTATCTGGGTCAGCAAATTTGCTTACGGGCTGCGCCTGCCGGTGCTGGATACAAAAATTATTCCGGTTGGTGAACCGGAGCGCGGCGACATTATGGTTTTCCGCTATCCGGAAGATGAAAGTATTGATTACATCAAGCGCGTGATTGGTGTGCCGGGTGATGTCGTTGAGTACCGTAACAAGCATCTTTATGTGAATGGGGAAAAAGCACAGAAGAATCCATTGGCGCGGCATCTCTGGACAGATAATAGATGCCGTTCCATTGATTCCGTTCGTTATCACGAGGCCGTGTCTGGGAAGGAGCGCGAGATATTAGCGATCCCTGAACGCATGTCGGTGGCAGAAGGGATTTGGCATGTGCCAGAAGGCCATTACTTTATGCTCGGCGATAACCGCGATAACAGCCGGGATAGCCGCTACTGGAATTTTGTCCCGGAGAGAAATATTGTCGGCAAGGCTGTTGCAATTTGGTTAAGCATTGATTTTGATTGCGGTAATAGCTTCCAGTGGGATCGGATTGGTGTTCTGGATTAAAATCCCGGATCGGTTGTCTTGTCATAAGTAAAAGGTTTGTTTGTTTTTTTACGGGTTGTCGGGAAAGGGGCGTGTTATGTTGGCGGAAGAAGATATTCAATATATCCAAGAGCATATTGGGGAATGGCTAGCGGCGCAAAGTCTTTCTAAGCCGCAGGTGGTATATGAGTTGGAGTTGCGTGATCGGATGGTCCGGTTGGAGGAGGAGCTGAAACACCAGCGGGAGTTGATGCAACAGGGGTTTGCGCAGTCGGATAAGCGTTTTGAACGGATGGAGAAACGCCATGATCGGTTGTTCTGGTTCATTTTTGCAGGGATTGCAGCGTTGTTCTTCAAGGTGCAGGTAATGGGTTTTTTGGGGATCGGATAACTGGACTAAGGTTTTGCGTTGCTCTTTTGTAAGGGGAATGGATTGTGTTTTTTTGAGAATTTAGGACTTACGCATTGACAGACAAAGAAAGGTTATGCTGAAGATTTTTTATGATT